>CACHVT010000007.1 GCA_902583345.1 uncultured Pelagibacteraceae bacterium
AATTAACTCTTATACCTTCATTACAATTTGATTTTGGGCATACAATACTTAACGGATATACAGAAACAGGAACAGGAGCTATTGAAGTTGAAGACCAACATGTTAGAACAAAAAATTTAAGAGCTACGATGGCAGTGGTTGAAGATTTATCAAGTGATAAATACACTTTAAAGAGGCACGGAAAATTAGAGTATTTAGCTGAATTAGATCGTTCATCAAACTTTAAATATACTTATGTTGGGGATGGTAGCGTTAAGTTTAATGATACATTGCATACTGGCACTTTACATAATCTTAACGGTGAGATTGGTATAGATATAATTTTTCCAGAGCACTACAGTGTTTTTATTATTTACGAAAGAAACCATGCTTTCAGCACAGGATATACAGATAATTTATATATAGCCTTAGGTTATCTACCTCATGAGGATACAGAGTATGCATTTTCATTAAATGGATCTGAAAATTTGATGTCAAAAGTAGAAATAAAAAAAAGTATGAACGGATATGATTTAAGTTTCAATATTAGTGATGATTTTACTAATTTAGGTGATAGTAAGGAAGCTAGTATAAACCTAAATAAAGTCTTTTAATTTTCTTTATAAATAATAAACTAAAATTCTTATGAGCTACAAATGGGATAACAAAAAACCAACTGCACAAATGCTTGGAAGATGGCAACCATTCCATGACGGTCATTACGCTTTATTTAAAGAGATTATAAAAAAAACTGGGCAAGTTTGTATTCAAATTAGAGATGTGCAAGGAGTGGATGACAATCCATTTGATTTTGAAACAGTAAAGAAAAAAATAGAAGAAAGATTAAATCCAGAATTTGAGGGAAGATTTAAAGTTATCCTAGTGCCTAATATTACCAATATCTGCTACGGAAGAGGAGTAGGTTATAAAATTGAGGAAATAGTTATGCCTGAAGAAATACAAAAAATTTCAGCAACAAAAATTAGAGCTAAAATGCGAGAGGATGGAGATCTAAAGTGAACGAAAGACTTAAGTCGATTATAGATTTAAAGAAATATCCAATCTATGACTTAAATTCTCCAATAATTAAAAATTTAATTAAAAGATGCAAGAAAGAACTAGATCAGTTTAGTTGTTCGACTATTCCTAATTTTATTTTACCAAAATCATTAGAAATAATGAATTCAGAATTAGAAAAGCAATTAGATGAGGTTTATATGTCTAAGGAAAGTATAAATCCTTATTTATATGCTGAAGACAATCCAAAATTACCTAAGGATCATCCAAAAAGAACTTTTATGAGTAGATATAACGGATATTTAAATTCAGATTGTTTTCCAAAAAATTCAGAGATGAAATATCTTTATGAAACTGATGAACTTTTAAAATTTGTATCCGCATGTTTAGGAGTTTATCCAATTTATAGATGGGCAGATCCGTTGGCTTGTCACGCTTATAATGTAATGGAACCAGAAGGAATTCTTCCTTGGCATTTTGATAGTTGTGAATTTACATTAAGCTTAATGATACAAAAACCTGAAAAGGGCGGAGTATTTGAATATTGTCCAAATATAAGAAAACCAGGTGAAGAAAATTTTGAGGAAGTAAAAAAAGTTTTAAATGGTGACAGAACTAGAGTTAGACAATTAAGTTTAGAACCAGGCGACTTACAAATTTTTAAAGGAAGATTTACAATGCATAGAGTAACAAAAATAGAGGGTAATAAATCAAGATACATGTGTATTCCTGCATATGTAATGGATCCTTGGAGGGTAAATACACCAGAACATTCCAAAGCTATATACGGAAAGGTATTGCCTATTCATTTAGAGAGAAACATACCAAGATCTGACGGTTTAGCTGATTAAATGTTTAAAAAAATAGGTGTAGTTGGATGTGGTGTTATTGGTTCTGCTTGGATCATTAGACTTCTTGCTCATAATAAAAAAGTAATCGCTTTCGATAATAATAAAAAAATAGAAAAAAAAATTATTAAGGAAATTAAAGTTACTTGGCCTTCTGTAAAAAAATTATTTAATAAAAAAAAACTTAACATAAAAAATTTTAAGTTCGTAACGTCTTTATCTGAGTGTGTAAAAGACGTAGATTTAATCCAAGAATGTGCACCAGAAAACTATAATTTAAAAATTAAGTTAATGAAAAATATTGGAAAATATGCAAAACCTAATGCAATTATTTCTTCAAGCTCATCAGGCTTGCTTCCTTCAAGAATTTATTCTAAATGTAAAAACAAATACAGAACCCTAGTTGCTCATCCTTTTAATCCCGTTTATTTAATACCAGGAATTGAAATTGTACCTGGAAAAAAAACAAAAAAAAAATTTCTTAACAAAGCTTATAAATTTTATAAATCAATATCAATGAAACCAATTATGCTAAGAAAAGAGTTGCCAGGTTATCTTTCAGATAGACTGCAAGAAGCTTTATGGAGAGAAGCATTACATATTGTAAACGATGGATATGCAACTACAAAAGATTTAGATAGAGCTGTAGAAGACGGGCCAGGGCTTAGGTGGTCATTGATGGGTACTTTTTTAACGTTTCATTTAGCAGGCGGCAAAGCAGGCATGAAACATATGCTAGAACAATTTGGACCTGCGCTAAAATTACCTTGGACAAAACTCAAAGCTCCTAAACTTTCTAAAAAACTTTCACTAAGAGTTATTAATGGTACTAGACAACAAGCTAAAGGTAAATCGGTTGAAACATTGTCCAAAATAAGAGATGAATATTTAGTAAAGCTTCAAAAGCTAAGAAAAAAATATGAAGACAAAATTAGAAAATGAATGTAGTAAAATAACATGAGGGTTTTGGTAAAAAATTTAGGTAGTGGAGTCAAAATTGTTACAATAAATGATCCAAAAACATATAATTCACTATCCTTTGAAACTCTAAAATCTCTTTTAAGCATTTTTAAACAATTAGATAAAGATAATGATACAAAAGTGATTATTTTAGAAGGAGCTGGAAAAGGATTCAGCGCGGGTCACAATTTAAAAGAAGTCAGATCGTTAAAAGTAAGATCAAAATATCTTAAACTATTTAATCTTTGTTCAAAGGTAATGATCCAAATAGTTGAAGGTAGAAAACCAGTTATTGCAAAAGTACATGGAGCAGCTTATGCCGCCGGATGTCAATTAGCAGCTAGTTGTGATTTAGCCTACAGTACAAAGGATGCAATGTTTGCAACACCCGGCGTTAATATAGGATTATTTTGCAGTACACCAATGGTTGCAGTTAGTAGAAAAATACATAGGAAGAGAATGATGAAAATGCTTTTAACTGGTGAACCTATAAAAGCTAACTATGCTAAAGAAATAGGTTTAATTAATAATTATTATTCAAAATCAAAATTAAATAATGAAGTTTTAAAGGTAGCAAAAACAATTGCTTCTAAGTCAAACCTAACTATAAAAATTGGAAAACAAGCTTTCTATAAACAATTAGAAATGCCATTAAGGAAAGCATATTTGTATACAAGCAAGATGATGACTTTAAATATGATGTCTAGAGATGCTCATGAAGGAATATCTGCCTTTTTAGAAAAAAGGAAACCCAAATGGAAAAATAAATAAATGAGCAATAATGAAATAAAAAAAATTTTAGAAAATTCAAAAACTATTGCAATGGTTGGAGTTAGTTCAGAGAAAAAAGGAGAAGATCCAAAAAATTTAAAAAGAAAACCCGCCAATGTTGTAATGAAATATATGCAAGATTTTGGCTACAAAGTAATACCAGTAAATCCATTTGCTGAAGGAGAAATTATAAATGGAGAAGTTGTGATAAAGGATTTAGAAGAAATTAAAGAGCCAATCGATATCGTAGATGTATTTCGTCCATCAAAGGAAGCACCAGATATTGCAAAAAAAGCCGCAAAAATCGGATCCAAAGTTTTTTGGTTACAATACGGTCTTCACAGTGATGAAGCAGAAAAAATTTCAGCCAATTCCAAAATGCAATATGTATCTGATAAATGTATAAAACAGGAATATCAAAAAATTTTTGAAAAATCTAATCCAGTTTTTCCAGTTTTAAGAAATTAATGAAAAAAATTTTTATTGTATATGGTCACTACAATGATCAATCTTTTAATGCAGCTATAAAAAATACATTTGTTAAAACTTCTGAGGAAAAGGGAAACAAAGTTGATTGCGTTGATCTTTATAAAGAAAAATTTAATCCTGTATTTTCTGGTGAAAAACCTGACTCTATGGTTATAGATTATCAAAAAAGAATTGAAAAATCAGATGTTATAGTACTCATAGCGCCTATTTGGAATTTTAGAATGCCTGCAATTGTAGAAGGATGGATTGATAAAGTTCTTGCGCCACCTTGGGCATTTAGATTTAAAAAAATATTTGGTAATTATGGTTATCCAATAGGTAATTTAAAAGGTAAGAAAGCTGTTGTTTTTTGCACATATGGATCTCCACAATTTGCAATTAGAACTTTTTTTTTAAATATGCCAACTAAAAGATTAAGGAGAGGAGTCTTTAATATTTGTGGAATAAGTGACGTTGTTTACAAAAGATTTTTTGCTGTTCCATTTGTCAGTCCAGAAAAAAGAAAAAAATTTTTAGAGGTTGTTAAAAAAACAGCTCTAAATATATGAAAAAAATTTTATTAATTTTAATATTTATTTTTAATTTTAATAATTCTGTAAATCCAATAGATTTACCAAAATATTATCAATTTCCAGATAATTATTTAAAAGGAAAATATTACGAAACAACAGAAAATTTTTTTATAGTAGCTACAAAAAAACTTAAAGATACCAGATTTAAAAAAACTGTAGTGGTAATGCTTGATCATGATGAAAAGGGAGCGATAGGTATTGTTGTAAATAAACCATTAGGAACTGTTACCATTGGTTCTTTGATAAAAAATCTAGATGATCAAAGTATAAAAAAAGATTTATTAAATTATAAAGTGCCAATTTATTGGGGTGGTCCTTTGGATAATAATAAAATTTTAATTATTCATTCGAAAGATTATGAAAATAATAATACTAAAAATTATGAAAAAATTTCTATTTCAAATGATTATAAAGCATTATTAGATATCGCAAAAAAAAAAGGTCCAAGTAAAAGTTTGGTAGTTATAGGCATATCTGCCTGGAATGTAGGTCAGCTAGAAGGTGAAATTGATAAAGGTCATTGGAATTTGTCTGAAATAACACAGGACATTTTGTTTCAGGAAAAAAATGAAAAAAAACATATAATGGCTACCAAAAATAGTTTTGTTCGTTTATGAAAAAATATTTATTTATTTTTACTTTAATCTTGTCTTTCTTTTTTATTTCTAATCTTAAAGCTGAATTAATTAAACCAAATAGCAATATTGAACCTTATAAAGTAGTTAAAATTCAATTAACAAGCCTAATGAAAAATAATTATCCTGATCAAGATAATGGTATCAAGCAAACTTGGGAATTTGCGCACCCAAATAATCAAAAATATACAGGACCATTAGAAAAATTTAAAAAAATGATTAAAGGTAACTCTTATTCAATGTTATTGAATCATATGGAACATAAAATTACTGAAAGATTTATTTCAGACAATGTTGCAACTTTTGAAGTAATAGTTTTAGACTTTGAAAAAAAATATTTTAAATTTAAATGGCAAGTAGAAAAATACGATAAAGAAGGTCCATTGAAAGATTGTTGGCTGACGACTTCTGTTTCGCAACCTGTGCCTTATGGTTCAGCAATATAATGAAAAAACCACCTTTTTATTATAGAATTCCAATTTTGATGGCAATACTCTGTGTTCCACCAATAGGAACGACACAAGTAGGTTGGTATTTTTTTGGAAAAGACATGGGTATTAATTTAGGTATGATTGCAGGAACCGTATCTGTTACTATAGCCGCTTATTTGTTATATAGAATGGATTGGCGTGACGATGATGATTATTAAAATTATGTTTCTTAAATATTAAAAATTTAGTAGAAATCTCATAATGAAATCTAAAGCAAAAGTAGTTGTTGTTGGTGGCGGTGTCGTCGGGGTAAGTATGCTTTATCATCTAGCAAAAAAAGGGTGGTCAGATGTTGTTTTAGTTGAAAGAAAAGAATTAACCTCAGGTTCAACTTGGCACGCTGCTGGATTGCTCCCTTTATTTAATATGAGCTATTCAGTAGGTCAGCTTCATCAGTATGCAGTAAATTTTTATAAAACTTTGGAAGAAGAAACAGGAAAAAATGTTGGTTTCAGCGTTGTATCAAATATAAGATTAGCGAGTACAAAAGATAGAATGGATGAGTATCACCAGTATGCGGGTGTTGCTCAAACTATTGGAGTAAAATATAAATTTTTGACTCCGGATCAAGTAAAAGAAATTTGGCCATTATGTAATACAACAGATTTAATTGGCGCTATTCAACATCCAGAAGATGGTTATATACAGCCAGCTGACTTGACTCAAGCACTCGCAACAGGCGCAAGAAACAGAGGTGCAGAAATTTACAGAAATACAACAGTAGTTGGAATTAAACAAACTAAAGATGGTTGGGTTGTAGAAACAGATAAAGGAACAATAGAATGCGAGCATGTTGTTTCTTGTTCAGGAAACTTTGCAAGACAAACAGGAAAAATGGTTGGACTTGAAATACCAGTTATACCAGTTGAACATCAATATATCGTAACTGAACCTCATCCCGAAATTCAAAAGAGAAAAAAAGATGGTCTTCCAGAAATGGGCGTTCTAAGAGATAGTGATAGTCGATGGTATATGAGAGAAGAAGCTGGAGGTTTAATATTAGGTCCTTACGAAGATGGTGCACCCTGTTGTTATGTAGATGGACCATCAAAAGATTCAGAGTATGAATTGTTTCAAGAGGATTTAGAAAGACTTGCGCCTCACATCGAAGGGGCAATACATCGTGTTCCAGCATTTGGAGAAGTTGGAGTAAAAAAAGTTTACAATGGAGCAATTTGTTATACTCCAGATGGAAACCCAATTGTTGGACCAGCATGGGGGTTAAAAAACTTTTGGATAAATGAAGGACATAGTTTTGGAATTACTGCAGCAGGTGGAGCCGGATGGCAGCTAGCAGAATGGATTATAGATGGAGAACCAACAGTAGATATGCTTGGAGTGGAGCCAAGAAGATATGGCGACTACTGCTCTAAATCATATTTAAAAGAAAAAAATGAAGAAGCATATAGAAATGTGTTTATTATTCATTACCCTGATGAAGAAAGGGAGGCTGGAAGACCACTAAGAACAGCTCCTTGTTATGATAGAATGAAAAAATTAGGAGCAGTTTTTGGACAAAAATTTGGGTGGGAAAGACCTAACTTTTTTGCAATAGACGGAATGGAACAAAAAGATGATTGGTCATTTAGAAGATCAAAATGGTTTAAAGCTGTTGAGAAAGAATGTAAAAATGTTAAAGAAAACGTAGGTCTACTTGATATGTCAGCATTTGCGAAATGCAGAATTAAAGGACCAAAAGCTGAGGAATTTTTAGATTATTTAGTTGCAAATAAACTTCCGAAAAAAATAGGTAGAATTAATCTATGTCACGCGCTTAACACTAAAGGTGGAGTTCATTCAGAATTCACTATAATGAGAGAGGCAAAAGATAGTTTTTACCTTGTGTCTGCTGGTGCATTTCAAAGACTTGATCATGATTGGATACAAAAATGGATGCCAAAAGATGGGAGTGTGCAATTTGAAAATTTGACAAATAGTATGGGAGTACTTGTTGTCTCTGGTCCAAAAGCAAGAGAGTTAATGCAAAGAGTTTCTAAAGATGATTTTTCAAATGAAAATTTTAAATGGTTAAGCTCAAAAAATGTTGATATTGGAAATGCTCCTGTTAACGCTATGAGAGTAAATTTTGTTGGAGAATTAGGATGGGAATTACATCACCATATCGAATATCAAAATCATATATTTGATAAACTAATGGAGGCTGGCAAAGATTTAGGTATCAAACCTTTTGGTATAAGAGCTATGAATTCTTTAAGAGTAGAAAAATCTTATAAATTAGTTGGAACTGAACTATCTATTGAATATTCTCCATATGAATCTGGTTTAAATAGATTTGTCCATCCTAATAAAGGAAATTTCATAGGTTTAAATGCACTTAATAAGTGGAGAGAAAAAGGTTTCAATAATAAGTTAGTTACAATGGAGGTACATAATGTAACTGATGCAGATGTACTAGGAAATAATCCTATTTATGAAAATGGAAAAGTTGTTGGAAGAGCAACAGGGGGCGATTTTGGTTTTAGACTAAACAAATCAATTGCATTAGGAATGGTTAAACCCGAGATTGCGACAACTGGTCAAAAATTAAAAATTGATATTTTGGGTAAAATGCACGACGCTACAATTTTGGACGAAAGTCCTTACGATTCAGAAAATAAATTGTTAAGAGCATAATGAAAATATTAGTCGCAGTAAAAAGAGTTATTGATTATAATGTTCAAATCAGAGTTAAGGAAGATGGTACAGGCGTAGTCACCGATAATGTTAAGATGTCTACAAATCCTCCAGATGATAATGCGGTTGAAGAGGCAGTAAGAATTAAAGAAGCTGGGAAAGCAAAAGAAATAGTTGCAGTTACAGTAGGTGAAGACAAGGCGCAAGAAACTGTAAGAAAAGCTTTAGCTGTTGGAGCGGATAAAGGTATTCATGTTAAAGTTGATGAAATAATTGAACCGTTAGCAGTATCTAAAATATTACACAAAATAGTAGAAAAAGAAAAACCGGATCTAGTTTTTATGGGTAAGCAAGCAATTGATGACGACTGTAATCAAACAGGACAAATGTTGGCGGCATTATTAAATTGGCCACAAGCTACTTTTGCATCTAAAATAGATGTAAAAGATAAAAAACTTGAGGTAACACGAGAAGTAGACGAAGGACTAGAAACTATTGAGGTAAACATACCAGCGATTGTTACTTGTGATTTAAGATTAAATGAACCTAGATATGCATCTTTACCAAATATAATGAAGGCAAAAAAGAAACCAATTGAACAAATTAATGTATCTGATCTGGGAGTCGATACAAAGCAAAGAATCAAACAAATTAAAGTTGAGGAACCACCAAAAAGAAAAGCTGGAATTAAAGTTGCTAATGTTGAGGAATTAGTTCAAAAACTTAAAAACGAGGCAAAGGTAATATAATGTCAGCACTATTAATAGCAGAGCATAATAATAAAGAGGTGAAACCTTTCACTCTGAACGCAATAACAGCGGCATCTCAAATTGACCAAGACCTTCATGTTTTGGTTATAGGATGTAAAGCTGATGATGTTGTTAAATCAATTTCTCAAACAGCAAATGTAAAAAAAGTTATCTATATTGACAATGAAATTTACGAAAATTATTTAGCTGAAAATTTTACACCTGTAATTGTTAAACAATCAGAAAATTATTCACATATTATTTGTTCCGCAAATACATTTGGTAAAAATTTGATGCCAAGAGTTGCTGCATTATTAGATTCTTCGCAAGTTAGTGATGTTATTAAAGTAATATCTTCTGATACATTTCTAAGACCAATTTACGCTGGAAATGCATTCGCAACCGTTAAAAGCACTGATCAAAAAAAATGTATAACGATCAGACCAACTTCTTTTGATCCAGCTTCAACCTCTGGAGGTTTAGCAGAAATTATAAAAGCTGATTCAGCTGAGGCAACATCTCTAACTAAATTTGTCAAAAGAGAGGAAGTTAAATCTGATAGACCAGAACTCGGAACTGCTAGAATTGTAATTTCTGGTGGTAGAGGAATGCAAAGTGGTGAAAATTTCAAATTAATTACCGCAGTTGCAGATAAATTAAATGCTGCAATTGGAGCCTCAAGAGCTGCAGTTGACGCCGGATATATCACAAACGATCATCAGGTAGGCCAAACGGGTAAAGTAGTTGTTCCAGATTTATATATTGCAGTAGGAATATCAGGCGCAATCCAGCATTTAGCAGGCATGAAAGAGAGTAAAATTATTGTCGCAATAAATAAAGATGGCGAAGCTCCAATATTTAGTGTTGCAGATTACGGTTTAGAAGCTGATCTTTTTGAGGCACTTCCTAAATTTCTTGAAGAGCTGAATAAATTAAACACTATACAAAAATAACAAATACTGTAAAAAATTAACAATATGTCCAATAGGGAAGTAATGGAATATGATGTTGTAATTGTAGGTGGGGGTCCATCAGGATTGGCAACTGCGATTAAACTTAAACAACTAAAATCAGATTTAAACGTTTGTGTTCTAGAAAAAGCATCTGAAATTGGAGCCCACATACTTTCAGGCAATGTTTTTGAGACTAGAGCGTTGGACGAATTGTTACCTAATTGGAAAGAATTAAATGCGCCTATTAAAACAAAAGTATCAAATGAAAAATTTTTATTCTTGAGCAAAACTAAATCATTGAGCTGGCCAACATGGTTGTTACCAAAAGTTCAGCATAATAAAAATAATTATATCATAAGTCTTGCAAATCTATGTAGATGGCTTGCAGAACAAGCAGAAGCTTTAGGAGTAGAAATATTTCCAGGATTTCCAGCTAGTGAAATTTTATATAAGGACGATGGCTCGGTTAAAGGAATTGTAACTCAAGATATGGGTTTAGATAAAGATGGAAATAAAAAAGATAGTTATGAATCTGGTATGGAACTTCATGCCAAAGTAACAGTTTTTGCTGAAGGATGTAGGGGACACTTAGGAAAAGAATTGATAAAAAAATTTGAATTAGATAAAGGAAAAAATCCCCAACAATATGGAATAGGTTTTAAAGAAATTTGGGAAGTCAACGAAAAAAATCATGAAGAAGGTCTAGTAATGCATACAGCAGGTTGGCCATTAGATAATAAAACTTATGGAGGGAGTTTTATTTACCATGCTGAGAACAAGCAAATTTTTTTAGGCTATGTCATTGGATTAGATTATAAAAATCCTCATCTTTCCCCATTCGATGAATTTCAAAGATTTAAAACTCATCCAGCAATTAAAAAAGTAATTGAAGGTGGAAAAAGAATTTCGTATGGAGCAAGAGCATTAATTGAAGGAGGTTTACAAAGTTTACCTAAGATGTTTATGCCTGGTGCATTATTAGTTGGATGTGATGCTGGAACTTTAAATATGCCAAAAATTAAAGGTTCTCATACTGCAATGAAAAGTGGAATGATTGCTGCTGAGACTATATTTGAGCATTTTGATCAACAAAAAGATTTACAAATTTATGAAGAAAAATTTAATAAGAGTTGGATATTTAAAGAATTGCATGCTGCTAGAAATGTAAAACCAAGTTTTAGTTGGGGTTTAATTTTAGGTATAATCTTTACAGGTATTGATCAAATTCTCTTCAGAGGAAAATTACCTTTTACTCTAAAACACAAACATGCTGATCATGAAACTCTAAAATCTGCAAAAGAAATGCCTAAGATAGATTATCCAAAACCCGATAATGTTTTCACATTTGATAAAACGAGCTCTGTTTATTTAACTGGAACAAACCACGCGGATAACCAACCAGTACATTTAAAACTAAAAAATCCAGATTTACCGATCAGTTTTACGCTTGATAAATTCGACGAGCCAGCACAAAGATATTGTCCTGTTGGAGTTTATGAGGTTCAAAATGAAAATAACGTAAAAAAATTCGTTATAAATTCACAAAATTGTATTCATTGTAAAACTTGCGATATTAAAGAACCTTCTCAAAATATCACTTGGGTAACTCCCGAAGGTGGTGGTGGACCAAAATATGGAAATATGTAATTTAAGATAAGTCTATTGCAAATTTTTTTAATTTTTCAATTGGAACAAGTTTGAGAGTATTTTCATGTGTTCTTTTTAAATATATTGAGCATCCTTTTCCAGCTTCTATTGCCTTTGCAACCCAACTGGCACATACACACCATTTATCGCCATCTTTTAATCCTGGAAAACTAAACTCAGGATGTGGAGTAACTAAATCATTACCAGCTTCTTTACACCAAGTTAAAAATTCATTATTAACTTTTACACAAACGGTATGAAGTCCATGATCGTTTTCGTCTGTATTGCAGCATCCGTCTCTAAACCAACCTGTTAATGGATCTAAAGAGCACTCCTCTAAATCTCCACCTAAAACATTTTTTTGCTTAATACTCATTTATTTTTTAATTGCTATATCAGCGTTAAAGGAAAAAGATCTTCTTTCACCTGGTCCATAAAATGGATAAACTGTATGTAACATATAATTTGGAAATAAAATAAATTTTCCAACCTCAGGTTTTATTACCTCTAGAGCCCTACAATTAAATATATTTGCACCATGGGCTAATTGAATCTGTCCATTATAATTAGTCCCTACTTTATTTTGTGGCGGTCTACCAAAATCTTTTGGAAGCATAGTGTAGCAAACACCAGAAATATTTCCTGTATGAAAGTGTAAAGGGTTATATTCATTTTCAAACTGTCTAACTATCCATGCTTGTCTGTAGTTGATTAATAATTTTTTTTTAAACTCATCAATAGTTTTTATATTTAGATCTGGGCGAGATTTAAACATGTAGGCTGCAATCATATTGCTAAGATAAGGACTTATTTTTGAATTAAAAAATTCTTTTTCCAATGAAATTTCTTGAGTAACAGCACCTACCAATGTATTTCCAGCATCTAAATTTTTTGCTTTTTCTTTATCTTTAATAACTGAATTACTATAATCATTTAAATCTTTCACAAATTGAGAAAATACTTTGATTTCTCCTATAGTAGGTCCAAAAGGTTTTGTTACGTTCATTTCCTTTGTGAGATCCATTTTTATATTTTTGTAGGATTAGGTTGATTTTTATAAACTTTATCTGGATCAAAAGATTTTTCTTTTTCCTCAAATTTCATTTCAATTTTTCTAGCATTATCAATTTTTCCAAGAGGTACTGATCTGTAAAAACATGATCTATATCCGACATGGCAACTTGATCCATCTCCGATATCCACAATTAACCAAATTGCATCTTGATCATCATCAATCCTTAATTCAATAACTTTTTGAATAAAGCCACTATGTTTTCCTTTATGCCAAATTTGTTTTCTTGATCTACTCCAATAGTGCGCTTCTTTTGTTTCAATTGTTTTTTTTAAAGCCTCTATATTCATGTACCCGTGCATCAGTACATCTTTCGTAGTGGAGCAAACTGTTACAACAGGTATTAATCCATCATTATCAAATTTTGGTGATAGAAACTTGCCCTCTTCAATTTCTTTAATATTTTCTCTATTTTTAAACATAACTAGGTAAATATGTAGCATATCAGGAAATATATTAAATATTTTAAAATTGGGAAATTATCTGTATAAAAGCCCTTCATGAAATTAGTTAAAGACTTTGACAGCAAGATATTAAAAAAAAAAAGTGTTTCTGATAAGGAAGCTGAGGAAGCATTTGTTAAAATATTAGAATGGATTGGAGAAGATCCTTCGAGAGAGGGACTTGTTGAAACACCCAAAAGAGTAATGAAAGCATTTAGAGAATATTTCAAAGGTTACGAAGAAGACGCTGATAAAATATTGAAAAAGACTTTTGGAGATGTTGATGGTTATGATGATATGGTTATACAAAAAAATATATCTGTACAAAGTCATTGCGAACACCACATGGCACCAATTATAGGAGTTGCACATGTAGCTTATATTCCCAATGAACGGGTGGTTGGTCTTAGTAAATTAGCCAGAGTTGTGGAAGTTTTTTCAAAAAGACTTCAAACTCAAGAAAGGCTTACTATGCAAATAGCAAATACTTTAATGACCTCATTAGATGCAAAAGGTGTTGCAGTTTCAATAGACTCAACGCACCAATGCATGACAATGAGAGGGATAAAAAAAGAGCAAGCTACAACCGTAACAAATTATTACCTTGGTAAATTTAAAGAGGATTTAAGTTTTCAAAATAGATACCTAAGATTCATTAGTAAATCATAAAATATTATTAACTTTTTTATTCTATTATTAATCAACTTTAATTGATAAGTTTTAAATAATCATATTTATGATTAAAGAATTATCACAAGAAAAACAAAAAAAATTAGATGAATTAATTAGTAGTAATGATTTTTATGGGATAGAAAATTTTATAAATTCACTAGAGAAAACTGAGCAAGAAATTCCTTTTATATTGAATCTACTAGGAGCCTGCAAAATTTCGAAAAAAGTTAAAAATAAAGAAACTGCCATTCAAGAAGCAAAAGAAGCACAAGAACTTTTTAAAAAAGCTTATAAAAAAGATAATAATTTTATAGATGCATTATATAACTTAGCAGAAATAAGTCTTAAAACATTAAATTATGATGAAGTAATAATTTTACTCAATAACTACTTAGAAAAGGTAAATTATGACTTTAAAACTGTTTTTTTTTTAGCAAGAATTAATTTTCACTTAGGAGAAATTCAAAAAACTATAAATTACTATAATAAAATAATTGAAAAGAATGACGCTACAAAATTTATTTTAATCAATTCGGTTTACATATACAATTATTCAAATTTATATACACAAAAAGCATATAGCGAGATCTGTAAAAAATACATAAGTTCAATTAAAAAAATTGAAGATAGTAAATTGTTAAAACTTTCATATCAAAAAAATAAAAAAAAAAGAATAGGTTTTTTTTCTACAAACTTCAGAGATCATGCAGTTATGAATTTTTTAATAGAAACAATTAAAAATTTAAATCAAAATAATTTTGAAACTGTTGCTTTTAATTTTACAAATCCAAAATTTAATGATCACATAACAACAGAGCTTCAAAAAAATTTTTCTAGTTGGCAAAATATTCATCATTTAGACGATATAGCCACAGTAAATTTAATAAGGAAAAATAAAATAGATATTTTATTTGATTTAGTTGGTTATTCAGGAGGAACAAGATTAGAACTTTTTAAATATAGATCCGCTCCGATACAAATTTCTTGGTTAGGTTATACTAATTCAACTGGAATTAAGGAGATGGATTATATTATTGCCGACCCTTATGTATTATATAATAAAGAGCATTACTCAGAAAAAGTTTTAAGATTACAAAATATATGGAGTTGCCATATACCTTTAAATGAGCAAATAAAAGTTAATGTGTTACCTGCAAAAATAAATGGTTATGTTACTTTTGGATCATTTAACAATTTTGCTAAAATATCAGATAATTCGATTGTTTTGTGGTCTAAACTTCTCAAAAGAATAAATTCTAAATTAATTTTAAAGTCCTCATCAGAAGCGCATGAGACTAGTAAAGCAAATTTAATTAAAAAATTTGAAAACCAAGGCATTAGCAAAGAAAAAATAAAATTTTTGAGGAGAACAGAAAGTCGTGAGGAACATCTTAAAAATTATAATAAAATAGACATTGCTCTTGATACCATTCCTTATAATGGTGCCACTACAACCTTTGAGGCAGTTTGGATGGGTGTACCAGTAATGACAATTATTGGTAATTCATTTACCTCAAGATATGGTTTTAGCATAAACAAAAACTTAAAACTTGAAAACTTTATTGCAAAAGATGAAAATGAATTTTTAGATAATGCTGAAAAAATATGTTCTAAGTTAAATGAACTTGAAAATTTAAGAGGAAATTTAAGGAGCTTAGCAGTTAAATCGCCATTATTTAACCAAGATAAATTTAATAACAATTTTATTAATTTAATTAAAAAACTTCTGTAAGATAAATATTTATTCAAAGATTGGTTGAAAATTTATAACTATCCTTTAGATTATTAATATAAAAGTTATGTCAGAAAAATTTAATGCATTAATCATAAATCAATCAGATGAAAATTTTACAAGAGAAATTCAAAAAATTGATAAAAACTTTTTAAAACATGGTGATGTTCTTGTAAAAGTTGATTACTCAAGTTTAAACTTCAAAGATGCCCTTATATTAAAAAACGGCGCAAGATTAGTTAAAGAGTTTCCTCATATACCAGGCGTAGATTTTTCTGGAAAGGTAGTAGAAAGTGGAAATTCAAAATTTAAAGATGGAGATGAAATTATCTGTACTGGAATGAGAGTGGGTGAAAACTTTTATGGAGGATATTCGCAATTTGCAAAAGTAAATGGTGATTTTATATTAAAAAAACCGGAATCAATTTCAACAAGGCAAGCAATGGTTTTGGGTACCGCAGGTTTTACAGCCTTGCAGTGTGCATTTACAACAAAACAAACAAGAGAAATTTTACTCCTTGGAGAAAAAGTCAATGATGTAATAGTTACCGGTGCTTCTGGAGGAGTTGGTAGTATTGCTGTAATGGTATTAAATAAATTAGGATGCAATGTTACAGCTGTATCTGGAAAAGAAAGCAATTATGAATATTTAAAATCGTTAGGGGCAAATAACATAATAAAAACAAGTGAATTAGACAATGAAGCTAGGCCTTTAGACAAAGGTCTATATGATGGTGCTGTAGATACTGTTGGAGGAAATATTCTTTCAAAAGTTTTATCTCATATAAAGCCAAGTGGAATAGTTGCTGCATGTGGAAATGCCTCAAGCATAAAATTGAATACAACCGTTATGCCTTTTATAATTAGAGGAGTTAAATTATGGGGAATTGACTCAGTAAACGCTTCAATTAAAAGAAGAGAGTTTATTTGGGGGGAAGCAGCAAAATTAATTGATTTTGATAAACTTGAAAAGTCTATAAAAGAAATTAGTTTAGGTGAATTAATCAATGTTTATCCAAATATGCTTTCAGGAAAAACCTCTGGAAGATATATCATAAACGTTAATAAGTAATGGACTGGGATAAATTAAAAATATTTCATGCAGTTGCTGAAGCTGGCAGTTTTACAAGCGCTACAGTTAATCTTAATTTGAGTCAATCAGCTATAAGTAGACAAATTCAATCTCTAGAGGAGGATTTAAAAGTAAAATTATTTGAAAGACATGCTAGGGGTCTTACTTTAACTGAAAACGGAGAATATGTTTATAAAACAGCTCATGAAGTAATTAGTAAATTAAAAGAAGTTGAGACATCACTAGGGGATCAAAAAAACAAACCATCTGGCAAAATAACTATAACTACAGTCAGAAGTTTTGGTACACATTGGCTTACTCCAAGAATTCAAGAATTTATGCAGATTAATCCCGAAATAGAAGTAGAGCTTATATTTGATGATAAAGAATTAGACCTAAGCACAAGACAAGCCGATATTGGTATTTTTATGAGAAGACCTAAACAACTTAATTATATACAGAGAAAATTAATGGATATTAATTATCATATTTATGGATCAAGCAAATACTTAGAAAAAAATGGTATGCCAAAAACTATAAATGATCTTAATAACCACAGATTCATATCCTTTGGAAAAGGTGCGCCATCTCCAGTTTTTAATCCTGATTGGGCTTTAAAAATAGGGATGAAAGATAACAAAAAGAGAAAATCCATTATGAAAGTTAACAGTGTTATGGGCCTTTTATTGGCAGTCGAAAGTGGGGTTGGATTAGCCGCTCTTCCAGATTATTTAGTATTACAATCTAGAAATCTTATAAAAGTTGTTCCTAAAGCAGAGGGCCCCGTTACTGAGGCACACTTTGTTTACCCGCAATCACTTAAAAACGTTGCTAGAGTTCAAGCATTTAGGAATTTTTTATACAGCAAGATATCTGAGTGGAAGTTTTAGGACCTGCGTCATTGTGTGAGATTGATAATCATTCTCACTGATAATAATTCTCATTCTCATTAAAAATAGAGAATAAATATTAAGGGGAAATAATGAAAAAAATATCAATTTTGACGTTAATTTCATCCTTATTTGTATCAACTTTTGTGATTGCAAATGAGGTAAATGTTTTCAACGCAAGACATTATAAAGCGGATGCGGAACTTTATAGTAAGTTTACAAACAAAACGGGAATTAAAGTAAATTTAATTAATGGAAAAGCAGGCGCTTTAGAAAAAAGAATGATTGAAGAGGGTGCAGATTCTTCTGCTGATCTTTACATCACAGCAGATGCTGGAAGATGTGGTGCTTTCAAAGCAAAAGGAATGACACAAGGTGGATTAACATCTGCAGCAATTAAAGCAGCTGTTCCGTCAAACTTTAGAACTTCACATTGGGTTGGCGTAGCTAAAAGAGCAAGAATAGTTTATTATGCTCCAGAAAGAGTTAGTGGTGCAGAGCTGTCAGGATTAACTTACGAAAGTTTAGCTGATCCAAAGTGGAAAGGCAGATTAGTAATAAGAAAATCCAGCAACATTTACAATAAATCTCTTGTTGCTTCATTAGTTAAAAATAATGGAAAAGCAGCTGCAGCTGAATGGGCAAAAGGGGTTGTTGCAAATATGGCAAGAACACCAAAAGGTAATGATAGAGCACAAATTATGGCAGTAGCGGCTGGTGAAGCTGACATTGCTGTAGCTAATACTTACTATTTAGCACTTATGCTATCAGGAAAAAAAGGTGCTGAACAACAAGCAGCAGCAAAAAAAGTTAAAGCATTTTTCCCTAATCAAAATGACAGAGGAACACACATGAATATTAGTTGTGCCGCTATGGTTAAGGGCGCGCCTAATAAGGCAAATGCGGTTAAGCTTGTTGAGTTTTTATTAACACCAGAAGCTCAAGAGCACTTTACTAATAATACTTTTGAGTTTCCTATGATTGATGGTGTTTCACCAAATCCATTAGTAGTTAATAATTTGGGATTAGATTTTAAACAAGATCTAAAAACAAAAGTTTCTAGCTATGGAGCAAAACAAGCAGATGCATTAGAGGTAATGACAGCTGCTGGTTGGAAATAAGCAAGATAGTGAAAAAGAATTTATTTGATATTGATTATAATAATTCTTCTGAATTAGATTATGGATCGCTCACGAAAGCATGCGATCCATGTGCTTCAGAGTGTAAAAAAATCAATAAAAAAATAAATGGAAGAAAATTATCTGAATTAGAAGACGAAGAGGTGCCACA
This sequence comes from uncultured Pelagibacteraceae bacterium, assembly GCA_902583345.1. Classification (GTDB taxonomy): domain Bacteria; phylum Pseudomonadota; class Alphaproteobacteria; order Pelagibacterales; family Pelagibacteraceae; genus Pelagibacter. Next base: position 18,917 of record CACHVT010000007.1, read on the forward strand.
CATCCTTTCTCCTTTTAATTTAAAATAGTAATTTTCTCTATACTAAATAGTGCTCATAGCCTTCCCAATTAGATGATTTACCCCATCTAATATGTTATGAGCACTTATAAATGACTTCTAAAAATATTAATATCTGGTTTCTATCATCTCTTTTAATTTCATTCATAGTATTAATTCCAATTATTACTGTCTTCACCAGTTTTTTTGAAAGCACATCTAATTATTATGAAATTTTAAAAAATACTTTTTTAGTAGAATATATTATAAATTCTTTAATTTTATTAATATCAGTATTGCTATTTACATTCTTATTAGGCACAGGAACGGCATATCTAGTATCCTTTTATAAATTTCCAGGTAGTGACTTCTTTAAATGGGCATTAATATTATCTTTTGCAGTCCCTCCCTATATTTATGCTTATTCACTGACAGCTTTTTTTGAAAATTATGGTACTGCTTTTACAATTTTAAATTTTATTTTTGGTGATGCAAATCACAATAAATACATTCCAAAATTTGATGGTATGTTAGGAGCAATATTATCAATTACTTTTTCCTTATATGTGTATGTATATATTCTAGCTAGAGCATCTTTTTTATATCAATCACAGAATTTAATTGATTTGGGTAAAAACCTTGGTTTTTCAAAATTTAAGTCTTTTTATAAAATAATATTGCCAGCTGCTCGACCAGCAATTGTTGCTGGTTTATCATTAGTTGCAATGGAAACCTTAGCTGAGTTTGGGGCGGTCGATTTTTTTTCTATCAATACTTTAACAACAGGTATTTATAATTCATGGATAGCTTTTGATGATTTAGCTTTTGCTAACCAAATATCCTTTTTTCTATTATTGTTTATATTTTCATTGTTTATATTAGAAAAATTATCCAGAAGAAAAGCAAAATATCATTTAAATGCTAGAGGTGAATTTAAACAAAAAGAAAAACTCAAGCTATCTGGAAATAAGTCCTTTATAGCATTTATTTTTTGTTTTTTTGTATTTTTTATGAGTTTCTTATTCCCTTTAAGTCAAATGTTATATTGGACAATAAAATTTCCAGAAAATTTGCTTGATATACAAATAACTGGTCTTTTATTAAACACACTTTATTTAGTTTTGTTATCTAGCTTGGTTTTAATAATATTTTCTTTAATTTCTAATTATGGCAATAGAGTTTCTAATAATAAAACTTTAAATATTTTATCTACCTTATCGATTTCAGGCTATGCAATTCCAGGAATAATTTTGGCTATCGCTTTTATTACATTTATTGCATGGTTTGATGAAAATATAATTAAGTCTTTAGGTTTTTTATCAATTAAAAAATTATTCATAGGCTCAGTTCTTGGATTAGTTTTAGTTTATTTTGTAAGATTTTATTCTTTGGCCTTTAATGGTATAAAATCAGGATACGAAAAAATTAATATTTCGGTAGATGAAAGTGCATATATACTTGGTTTTTCTAAAAGAAAAACTTTTACAAATATTCATATTCCTTTTTTAAGAAATTCACTTTTATTTATTATAATTTTGATATCATTAGAAATAATACGAGAATTGCCAATCACTCTTATTTTAAGACCTTTTAATTTTGAAACTTTTGCTACAACTGCATACATTTCAGCATCCGAAGATCTATTAGAGGCTGCAGCAGTTCCTTCATTATTTTTAATTTTAATTGCAAGCTTCTTTATTATAATAACATCAAAATATATTTTGAAAGTTACAAATGAATAAAAATTTTTTTGAAGTTAAAAATGTTGATTTTAGCGCTGGCGGTAAAAATAAAGTTAAGAACGTATCTTTTTCAATAAAAAAAGAAGGTGATGTTGTGTGTCTTCTAGGTCCATCAGGTATTGGAAAAACTACAATTCTGAGAACAATAGCTGGATTAGAAAAAATAGATAACGGCTCAATTGAATTAAATAATAAAACTTTATCTTCAAAAAAAATAAACATAGAACCAGAAAACAGAAATATTTCTCTTGCGTTTCAAGAAAATAGCTTGTTTCCACATTATACTATTGAAAAAAATATATTATTAGGAGCAGAGAGAAATAAGGAAAAGAAAGAAAAAAAAATTAGTTTAAAAGAAATAATTAATTTATTGGATATAACCCACATACTAAATAAATACCCTCATCAAGTCAGTGCTGGAGAGGCTCAGCGGGCTTCTTTAGCAAGATCTCTTGTCTCTGAACCGGATTTATTACTATTAGATGAACCACTATCAAATGTTGATCAAAGTTTTAAAGAAGAAATTCAAGTTCGATTAAAACAACTTATAAAAGATGCAAAAATAACAGCAATAATAGTTACTCATGACTCTTATGAGGCATTTTATCTTGGTGATTATTGTGGAATTATATTAAACCAAGAACTAAAACAATTCGACAAACCCTATAATGTCTATCACTTCCCAAATTCTATTGAAGTAGTAAATTTTTTAAATAGAGGAATTTTAATTCCAGCAAAGGTGACAAGTCCTAAAAGTTTGGAAAACTCTGATTTAGGTATAATTACAGGAAATTTTATCAAACCTTACCCAATTGGAACAGATGTAAAACTTTTAATACAGCCTGAAGATTTAGAACACGATGATAGAAGTAATTTAAAACTAGACGTTACTGATAAAAAATTTAGGGGCTCAAATTTTATATATACTTTAAAAACAAGTAGCGATTTATTAATTCCAGTTTTTGTTCATTCACACCACATACATCAACATGAAATAAATGATAAGTTTGGAATTAAAAAACCAATTCACATAGAGCATTTAGTTTGCTTTTAAAAGTTAAATATTATAAATTTTAATTAAAGGGGTGTCGAAAGACTGAGATTAAACCCTAAGAACCTGTCCGGTAATTCAGAAAGGGAAAAAAATGGAACAAATAAATATTTTAAGTCAATCATCAGCAATTTTACTAATTTTAATAGTTAGTATTATTTTTGTATTCCTAGGAGTAATTTATACAAAAAGATATCAAGGTTTAACTAATTACCTCGTAGCCAATAGATCTGTTAAAACATTTTCGTTAACGTGTAGCTTAGTATCATCAGCTTTGGGTGCATGGATATTATTTGGCCCAGCATCAGCCGCAACGTGGGGAGGTATTGGTGCTGTGATTGGATATTCTTTAGGAACTGCATTTCCATTATTTATACTTATATATCTTGGAAAAAAATTTAGAAAATTTTATCCAAAAGGCAAAACTTTAATAGAAGTTGTAAGAATAAGATTTGGAAAAAAATTATTCAAATTAATTTTATTTCTATCAATTTTTTATATGATAATTTTTTTAATAGCTGAAGTAACAGCTGTATCTATTTTAGTGAAATATATTTCAGGAACAGATTTATGGATAACAGCTTTAATAGTTATTATGAGTTCACTTATCTACACTTTATATGGTGGTTTACGAGCATCAATTTTTACAGATAATATTCAGTTTGCAGTTTTTGGTTTATTATTACTAGTCAGCTTTTCATATCTTATTTCATTTAATTCCAACGAATTTAATTTTGAATTCATAAATTTTAATAAACCACACTTATTAAGCTTAAATTATATGCCAAACTTTACTGCTGGATTAATTTTTTTTATTGCTGTAGCTGCAACAAATTTATTTCATCAAGGAAATTGGCAAAGAGTTTACGCAGCAAAAAATGATAAAATATTAAAAAATAGTCTGATAATTTCATTTATAATAATTATACCAATCGTTTTTATTATGGGATTTAGTGGATTAATTGCTGTATCTCAAAATAGCAATGTTGTTCCAGATCTTGCTTTTTTTTATCTTTTACTTAAAGAGCAGACTTTTGCTTTATCAATAATTATTCTGGTTCTTGCTATTTCTTTAACTGTCAGTAGCATTGATACTTTAATAAACGCAATTTCGAGTCTAATAGTTGTTGACGGAAAGCAGATTATTAAAATTAAAACTAACTATTTAAATTTATCAAAAGTAATAATAGTTTTGTTATCTTTGATCGCTTTTTTCGTTGCGTCTAAAGGTTTAAGTATTTTATATCTTTTTTTACTAGCAGATTTATTTTGTTGTTCAGCGGTCTTAACTTTGTTTTACAGTTTTTACGATAAAAGTATTAAGGAAAAAAATGCTCATGTTTCAATTTTAATTGGATTAATAGCCGGATTATTTTTATTTCCAAGTCCTGATTTTTCAAAATCAATTTTAATAGGTATTTTGTTTCCAATTGATTTATTTCCACAATTTTTGGCTAACTCCTTGCTATTTGCGTCATTTATGTCTGCTACATTTTTTCCATTACTAGCTTGGAAAATTAAATAAAATGATTAAAATCACTTAATATGCTAAATTATATTTTACCATTTATAATTTTAATACTTGTTGTTGTTTTCATACACGAATACGGTCATTATTATTTCGCTAAAAAATATGGAGTTGGTGTAACTGATTTTTCAATAGGTTTTGGGAAAGAAATTTTTGGTTGGAATGATAAATCTGGAACGAGATGGAAAATTTGTTGGATACCGTTAGGCGGATATGTAAAATTTTTTGGTGATAGAAATGTATTTAGCCAGGCAGATCAAGAAAAAATAATAAATAAATACAGCTTAGAAGATCAAAAAAAATTATTTGTTTTAAAGCCTCTTTATCAAAGGGCTCTTATAGTGGCCGCAGGACCAATTGCCAATTTCTTGCTTGCTATATTTATTTTTTTTTCGATTTATACTTTTGTAGGTAAAGATTTTACTCCTGCTGTAATTAACGAAGTGCAGAACGAAAGTCCGGCAATGACTGCAGGACTTAAAAAAAACGACGTAATTGTTTCTATAGACGGAAATGAAGTAAAGAGTATTATGGAGGTTTCTAAGTTTATAACAATGTCTACTGACGAATATATTGATTTTGTTGTTTCAAGATCTAATCAAAACATATCAATAAAAGTTAAACCCGATGTAGTTTTTACTGAAGATAATTTGGGCAATAAAGTAAATAAAAGAATGGTAGGAATTCAACTTGGTGCTTTCAATAATGAAGTTAATCACATAAAATTGGGTCCAGCGAAATCTTTATACTACTCAGTAAATGAAGTATATTTTGTATGTATTTCGTCGTTAAAATATTTAGGCTCTTTAATAAAAGGAAAGGGCGATACATCACAATTAGGCGGACCAATTCGAATTGCAAAAATCACCGGACAAGTTGCAGAATTTGGTATTTTACCTTTCTTAAGTATTATGGCTTATATTTCAGTTAGTTTAGGATTAATTAACCTTTTCCCTATTCCACTTCTAGATGGTGGTCATTTAATGTTTTATGGTTTTGAAAAAGTTTTAGGAAGACCATTAAGCCAAAAAACTCAAGAGGGATTTTTTCGAATCGGTATGTTTTTGCTCTTATCTCTGATGTTTTTCACTACATTTAATGATCTAAAAGATTTAGGATTGTTTTAATTTTAAACTTATTAACATTCTAAAAACCCTTACAAATCAACAATAATTTCCAAAATAACTATATATAGTGTTTTTTTAAATTGTAGACACTAAAAAAAAGCTTGATTTATAAGGAATTATAGCAAATAAGTTAATTAACCCTTAAAACCGGAGCTAAAAATGAACAAAAAACAATTAGTAGCTAAATTATCTGCTTCACTTAATCAAAGTAAAGCTGATGCAGAGCGTACTTTTGATACTATTACCAACACTATTTTGGACGCTTTAAAAGCTGACGATTCAGTGAAAATTGCTGGTTTTGGTACTTATAAAGTAGCTAAAAGAAAAGCACGAATTGGAAGAAATCCTAGAACAGGTGAACAAATTCAAATCGCAGCTTCTCAAAAAGTTAAGTTTTTACCTGCAAAAGCACTTAAAGAAGTATTTAATAAGTAAGCAAAATAATCTAACAACCCATATGTAAAATTACATCTGGGTTGTTAGTGTATGCGAGAACTGCATAACTCTTTTCCCTTATCAACATTAGTTTCCCAATTAAATTTAAATATAAGAGCTCTTTAACTTAAACGGGAGATTTATGAATAAATACATAAAAAAACTTATCGCTCCAATATTTGTTAGTTTATTTTTTTTAATAAATATGACGAGCACCGGTTATGCAGACACCACAGTCTCTGCTGAAGTCGGTTTTATATTTAATACCCTCCTTTTCTTAATTTGTGGATTCTTAGTCATGTTCATGGCTGCGGGATTTGCAATGTTAGAGTCAGGGATGGTTACATCAAAAAGTGTGTCAGTAATTTGTGCAAAAAATATCGGATTATTCTCAATTGCTGGGATAATGTTTTGGCTGTTTGGCTATAATGTTGCCTATGGGATACCTGAAGGTGGCTATATCGGTAAATTTATACCATGGTCTGATAACAGTAAAATAGCTACAGGTTATGCTGACGGATCAGATTGGTATTTCCAAATGGTGTTTTGTGCAACAACTTGTTCAATCGTTTCAGGTACATTAGCTGAAAGAATTAAACTATGGCCATTTTTCTTATTTGCAGCAATTTTAACAGGATTTTTATATCCATTTGTTATGGGCTGGCAGTGGGGTGGCGGTTGGTTAGCAGCTGCAGGATTTAGTGATTTTGCAGGATCGACTTTAGTTCACTCAACAGGTGGCGCCGCCGCGCTTGCGGGTGCAATTCTTTTAGGACCTAGATTAGGAAGATTTTCAAAAAAAGGTGAAGCAGCCCCTCTAAAACCATTTGCAGCATCTTCTATACCTCTTGTTACAATTGGTGTATTTATCTTATGGCTGGGTTGGTTTGGATTTAATGGTGGATCACAACTTGCAATGGGCACAGGTAATGATGCTATTGCTGTGTCAAAAATCTTTATCAATACAAATTTAGCAGCATGTGGTGGAGTTTTAGCTGCAGCTATACTAACTAGGCTAAACTTTGGAAAAACAGATGTTGTTCAAATGCTTAATGGTGCAATAGGTGGTCTTGTTGCGATAACTGCAGAACCATTATTGCCATCACCTTTAGCAGCGATCTTAATTGGTGCTGTTGGAGGAGCTATAGTTGTTTATGGTACTAAATTTTTGTTTGCTTTAAAAATTGATGATGTAGTTGGCGCAATTCCAGCTCACTTATTTGCAGGAATTTGGGGAACTTTAGCAGTTCCAATTACAAATACTGGAGCAAATTTTGGCACCCAACTCTTAGGAGTAATAGCAATTAACGGAACTGTATTTGTTATATCTTTAATTGTCTGGTGGGCTATGAAGACTACCATAGGTATTAGATTAAGCAAAGAAGCTGAAACTAAAGGTACAGACGTTACAGAGACAGGTGTAATTGCTTACGCTATAAGAGATTAGTTATAGTAAGTTAGTTTAAATAACTAAAATAGAAATCCCCTTCTCCTCATATTTATTCTCATGTGAAGGGGGTTTCTAAATTTAATCTTTATTTAGCCAAAGCTTTTTGTAGTCTATAAACGGTGATAAACCATAACTTGAATTAATGTTAGTAAAATGAACAGATAGGCTTTTCATTGGAGAAACACACAGTTCTTTCTCATAAATTTCGTTAATATATTTCTCAAAAGGATTGTTCCTATTTAGACATGTTTTGTAGAAATTATCCCAATATTTATTAATATAATTCTTACTTGTCATAAAAGTACATAAAGTTTTGTCTATACTGCGCCAATGTCTTTTATTTCCTATTAAGACGTTAGTTTTTTGATTACTCATATATAAGTATGGATAATCACTTGGACACATAAATATATCTTTATTAATTTGTGAAGATATCCTTTCATAAGAGGCAATCATTTCCTCCAGCATCGATACAAAATGTATATAATCGTCTTCAATAAAAAAAACTAAATCTTCTCCTTTTTCTTTTGCCGTTTCATAACAACAAAGTAAACTTGCAAGATTTGAGAAAGTTTCGGTACTACTTTGATTTATAATTATTTTTTTATAATTTTCATAATTTAAATTTATGATATTTATTTTAAATTCATTATTTTCTATAATTTTTCTTATTTTGTTTAAATTTTCTTCTTTTGAATTATCATCAATAATTGTTAGTTGAATTCTAAGAGAAGGATATTTTTCTTTACAAAAATTTATTGATTTAATAAGCGATTTTAATGATCTAAGGGTATACTCAATTTTTGGTTCTTCAAATAATCTTTTTTTATTTTGATCCCATATATTAACATTGCTATTAGTTCTAAATAAAAGAAGTATAGATTTTACTTTTCTAGTAATTTCCACCTCTCCTAAAGGAAGAACAATAGATTTTTGGTTAAGTGATGATAAATCTTCATTAAGCTCTTTTTTAAGGGTTGGAGATCTGAAATTATTTTGATCTATGATTTCATATCCTATTAACCTGGCCAGTCTAATAAATAATTTATTTATAATACTTTTTTTCATTATTTGTTTATGATAATTTATTACAATATTATGAGCATTAAATCACCACAAACTCTCATCGCAGAATCTCTAAAGTCTGTTAAAACTATTTCCCCTGCAGAAGCGCTTAAAATGTCTAATGAAAATAAATGTAATTTGATTGATATAAGAGACGAACCTGAACTTGAAAAACAAGGTAGAATTGAAAATGCTTTTCATATATCTAGAGGATTGCTTGAATTTTCGATTCACCCTGATAGCGCATATGTTCAAAATAATAAAATTGATTTAAACAAAGAGCTAGTTTTATTTTGTGCTGCTGGAGGAAGATCTGCCCTAGCAGCAAAAACACTTAACGAAATGGGATATAAAAATGTCTCTCATGTCGATGGTGGTTTTGGTTTAATGAAGCAAAGTGGATTTAAAACTAAAACCTAGTCATATAGAGTAATTTTTTTTGCATAAAAAATCCTTATTAACCAATAAATAAAAATTCCTAATGGTCCTATAAAATAAGTTGTTATTAAAGGAATAAAGGTCAATGCTTTTGGAATATTAAGTTTTTGAGAATCATTAACAATCCAACTTCCACAAAAAAGATTAATAGCTAAAAAATGAATCCAAAACAAAATTAAAAAATATTTTTCTTCAAAAAGATTTAACAAATTTGAAAAACTTAAATACAAAGTGAAATTGTTTAAAAAATCATAATCAGCCAAAAAGATCTTATAAAATAAGTATCCATAAACCAGGCTAAAGATAATTATTGGGAATATTGATATAGCAAAAATCTTACATATCCTTAAATTAGGAAAAAAAATTAAAATGAACCAAAATGGCAGGACACCAATATTTAACCATATATAGATCATTTCTATGGAAAAATATGTATAAATTTGTTCGATCATTAAAAAATATATTATATTAAAACTTTCTATGATTCCTACAAAAAATAAAAAAAAAAACCTTGAAGCCACAGTTGAGGAGATGAGATATTTCTCAATTTCTTATTTAGAAAAGTATTCACCTTCAAAACAGCAGCTCAAAACCTATTTATTAAAAAAATATTTAAAATCTTCTAATACCAAAAGTAAGAAACAAGACTTAATTGACTTAATAGATATTGTACTAACTGATCTTGAAAAAAATAAATTCATAAGCGATAAATACTATTCTGATACAAAAGCAAAAAACCTTATTCAAAGAGGAAGTTCAATTAATAAAATTAGAAACTACTTAATTTCTAAAGGAATTAATAATAAATATATTAGTGAAACAATTAATAAAATCACTGAAGAAAACGAGAACCAAGATTTTTTTTCTGCTATAAAAATCTGCAAAAAAAAAAGAATTGGACCGTCGCGTCCTGATGATAATAGACCCTTATTTTATAAAAAAGATATATCAATATTGGCGAGAAGTGGTTTTGATTTTGAAACATCAAAAAAAGTAATGGATCTCGATAAAGGTGAATATTTAAAAATCATAAATTTATTATGATTTTTTATTTTTATTTTTTTCTTCTAAATAAAACTGAATTTTATTTTTAATATAGTTTTTAACAAATACAAAAACAATTAAACCAAAAATACTTACCGAGGTTATAATTATCAAGATTATTCTTAACTTTTCATCCATAAATTAAAGTTGCTTACTCCTTTTTAAAATTAAACTTGGATTTTTGAAGTCCTTTTTTCCATAGATAATTTCTTTACCATTAAAATCAGTGATGATACCTCCAGCATTCTTTAATATTGCATGTCCAGCAGCAATATCCCACTCTGATGCTCTAGGCTCGGCAACATATAAATCAAATTCGCTAGAAGCAATAACACAAAATTTTAATGAACTTTTCATTTTTACATGATTGGTTACTCCAAATTTTTTATGAAGTTCTGCAATCTCGGGTTTAAGATTTTGAGAATATGAAACAGCTTTTACTTCATCTTTTTTTGTTTTTTTTTCGCAATTAAGTTTTATTACTTTTTTATTAGTTGTTTCGTAACTAAATCCAAAGCCATATGAATAAAATAATCTTTTTTTTGCAGGTGCATATATTATTCCAAGTTCAGGTTTTCTATTTATAATTAAAGCTGCATTTAAGGTAAATTCATCTTTATTACTTATATAATCAGAAGTTCCATCTATTGGATCAATTAACCAAAAGTTATCCATTTCAATATTTTTTTTATTAGATGAACTTTCCTCAGAAACAATTGGTATTTTAGGAGTAATATTTTTAATTTTATCGGTTAATATATTATTAACTTCAATATCTCCATTAGTAACAGGAGTATTATCGGATTTTATCTCTTTTTTAAGACCTTCGTTTCTTAGTTTAATCGATCTTTCTCCTGCAGAAATAAATACATCAATCAATTCATCTGTAAGTGTTTTTAGATCTAGGTTATCCATTATTTATCTTTTCTAATTTTATATTATTTGCATTTATTACAATTTTGCCAATATTTTCGAAATTTACTGTAACTTTTTCGTGAATTATAGACTGAACCTGCCCAATTCCCCATTCTTTATGATCTGGGTTAATAACTTTGTCACCTGGTTCAAATTCTAAAATCATTTAATTTAATTTATAATGGAAATGAGTATAAATACCATCAATATGACTTTAAAAGTTAATTCTATAGGATTAAATAAAAAACCTAAAGACACTACTGTAGTAGTGGCAATGTCAGGTGGGGTAGATTCATCAACAGTTGCAGGCATCATGAAAAAAGATGGTTACAATGTTATAGGTGTAACTTTAAAATTATACGATAATAGTAAAGAAGTAGAGAATTCTAAGCAGTGTTGTTCAGGTCAAGATGTTATGGACGCAAAAAGAGTTGCACATAAATTGGATATAAAACATAAAATTTTATTTTATCAAAGCAAATTTAAAGAGGGAGTAGTTGATAACTTTGTTGAAAGTTATCTTAAAGGAGAAACGCCAATACCATGTGTACAGTGTAATAAAACTGTAAAGTTTAACGATTTATTTAATGAGTCTAAGAATTTAAATGCAGATGCATTAATAACAGGACATTATGTTAAAAGTATAACAAAAAATAATATAACAAATATGTATAGAGCGATTGATGAAAATCGCGACCAAAGTTATTTTTTATTTAATACAACTAGAGATCAATTAAATTATTTAAGATTTCCTCTTGGTACTATTTTAAAATCTGAAACTAGAGAAATAGCAAAAAAATTAGATTTAAATGTAGCTGACAAGTCAGATAGTCAAGATATTTGTTTTGTTCCAAACGGTGATTATGTGTCAGTAATTCAAAAACTAAGACCAGAAGCGTTCAAAAAGGGAAATATAAAAGATATCAATGGAAAAGTTGTTGGCGTTCATGATGGTATTGTAAATTTTACCATTGGACAAAGAAAAGGAATAAAGTTAGCTGCAAAGGACCCATTATATGTTGTTGAAATTAATGCAGATAATAACGAAATTATTGTAGGATATAAAGATGATTTAATTAGAAAGGAAATTAAATTAAAAGACCTGAATCTATTGGTAGATTGCAATGAGCTCAAAAATGAAATTTTTGTTAAGGTAAGATCCACAGGCAAATTGTTAAAATCAAATATAGTAATTAAGAGTAATAATGATGCTATTTTATCTTTAAAAGAAGATGAATATGGTATCTCTCCAGGACAAGCTTGTGTCTTTTATTCTAAGGATCAATATGGTTATAAAGTCCTTGGTGGTGGATGGATTAAAAAATAAATAGATTTATTATTTTTTCCACATAAAAAAAGTTAACAAATAAAATGTTATCACTCCCAAAAAATAATCCCATTCTAATGCATGTTTTAAAAATGTATTTCCAGGCATACTTATTATTGGAACACTAATTATTGCAACTATAATTAATAAGGAAACTAAAACCAATTTAGCTTTAAGAATTTTTTCATTAATAAATTTAAATATTTTTTCTTTTAATGAATAAATGGTTATTACTAAATAAAACTGCGCTGTTATTTCAAATATTATAAAGCATAGCAATATTATTCTACGAAATAGTTTATATAAATCGTTATCAAATTTAATTCCCAAAAATATTGAATGCAATATAAGAAAAATTGCAGAACTCACTCCAAAAAAAACAAATAACTTTATATTTTTATGATTTTCTTCTAAAGATTTGATTATTTCTTTGTTGTAGAGCCAGTATTTAATTAGCAAAAATGAGGTAAATATCATTGATGGTTTAAAAACTAAATATGTTGGGAATACTCTTGCCGTTCTACTTATTGATGCTCCTCCATCGATATAGGGAAATGTATTATGAATTACGTGTGTAGGATTTGGAAAAAGTCCATGAAATTGAGTTATTAATACGAGACATGTATTCACAGCAACAAAAGGGATAATGAAAATCCAAATACTTATGGATTTAGCTTTAGCTATATTGTCCATTATTTAAAGAAATTATTTTTTCTTATTTTTTTTTCTTGCTCTTCTTTTTTTAGAGCCCATTTTCCTTCGGCCTCTGTGCTTTTTTGGATATCCCATAATTACCTCAATTTTATAATTTTATTGACTTATTTGTTGGATATAGCATTGTCATAAATACATATCAAATTTTTTATGTCAAAATCATTTAAAACCTTTCTTAAACATACAGCAAAAGATTATTATAATCAGTCAGTAAACCCACCTGTTGTTAGAGCATCAACAATTATATTTAAATCTATGAATGAGCTTAGAAAGACTCAGTATAAGGGTAAAAAAAATCCCATAGGAGGCCACTTTGAATATGGAAGACAAGGAACATCCACAACTTTTATTTTACAACAAATGTTAAAAAAAATGGAGGAATGTTATCATGTATTTCTAACTCCAACTGGCTTTGGTTCTATTTTTTTATCAATTTTTAGTATTGTACGTCCAGGAGATGAGATTATTGCAGCAGACCCAGTATATTCACCAACAAGGCTTTTAACTCAAAATTTTTTAAAATCATTTAACATAAAAACAGTTTTTTATAATCCTCGCGATTTAAATACCTTAAAAAAAAATATTACCAAAAAAACAAGATTAATTTATGTTGAAAATCCTGGAAGTAATTCTTTTGAATTTCAGGATTTATCAAAAATAGTTTCAATTGCAAAAAAAAATAAAATATTTTCTGTAATAGATAATACATGGGGAACGCCATATTACCTTAAGCCTATTAAATTAGGATTTGATATGTCAATCGTGTCTGCAACAAAGTATTATTCGGGTCATTCAGATGTTATGGGTGGAAGTTTAGCTGTTAATAAAAGAGTTTTTAAATATGTTGAAAATGCAAGTAAGATTAGTGGTCTAAGACTGGGCCCAGATGATGCATACCTTATAATAAGAGGATTAAGGACATTAGATGTTCGTTTAGACAAACATGAGGAAAATGCAAAAAAAGTTGCATTATTTTTATCCCGTCATAAAAAAGTTAATCTTTTATATCCCTTCAAAAAGGGCTCATACAATTTTAATATGTGGAAAAAATATTATTCCGGTGCAAGTGGTTTGATGGGACTGAAAATTAAAGCAAAAAATAAAAATTCTGTAAGAAAATTTGTAAATTCTTTAAAGCTTTTTGGTTATGGATATAGTTGGGGCGGCTTTGAAAGTCTAGCGTTACATCAAGAATTTAGAGAATTGGGAAACAGAAATTATTTAAAACTCTCTAAAGACGAACATCTAGTTAGACTTCATATTGGACTTGAAGATCCTAAGGATTTAATCAAAGATTTAAAAATATCTTTGAGATTTATTAAATGAAATCTGAAAAATTTATAAGAAATAATGCTGCTTTAACAACTCTTATTGCAGCCTGCTTAGTTGTTTTAATATCTTTAAGTGTTAGGCAAGTTTTTGGAATGTTTTTTATGGATTTTAACTTAGATTTAGGCATATCCAATACAGAGTTTGGTTTAGCAATAGGAATTCAAATGTTAGGCTGGGGTTTATCAGGACCTATATTCGGTGCAATTGCTGACAGATATGGAGGACATAAAGCTATTTGTATTGCTTTTATCTTTTACATTTTAGGTGTTTATTTTTTATATGCTGGACCAAATACTGGAATTTACTTTCAAATTAGCTTAGGAGTTTTAATTGGAATAGGTTGTGGTGGTACCGCGATAAGTATTCCGATGTCTATAGTGGGTAAACATTTTCCATTATCTAACAGAACAATAGCAATGAGTCTCGTAACAGCCGTTGGTTCATTTGGATATTTTTTGTCACCATTGTTCACAAATTATTCATTAATGAACAACGGGTGGGTAGATACACTTTTTATTTTTATGATTTTTCTATCAATTGGGCTTATTATAGCATTCTTTGTTAGATCGCCAAATTTATCACAAACAGTAGAAAAATCTTATGAACAAACTACTTTAGATGCTCTTAAAGAAGCTTTTAAAAATAAAAGTTATGTTTTGCTAACCTCAGGTTTTTTTGTTTGTGGATTTCATATTACATTGGTAGGAACGCATGTGCCCAAGTATGTAATCGATAGAGGTTTAGATGATTGGACAGCGGCAATGATTTTATCTTTGATAGGTTTTTTTAATATAATAGGCTCATTATTAAGTGGCTACTTATCTACTAAGATGAGTAAAAAGATTATTTTAAGTGGAATATATCTCTTAAGAGGAGTTTCAATTTGTCTCTTTATTTTTACTCCTCCTAGCACATTAGGTTCAATTATTTTTGGTGCTAGTTTTGGCTTTTTATGGCTATCAACAGTCCCAGCAACGAGCGGAATAGTTGCACATATATTTGGAACCAAATATCTTGGATTGCTATATGGACTTGTTTTTTTAAGTCATCAAATAGGATCTTTTTTTGGCGCGTATTTAGGAGGATTATTTTATGATATGTATGGATCTTATGATTATGCGTGGTATTTGGCAATTGCATTATCTGTATTTGCAGGTTTAATACACTTACCAATAAAAGAGAAAGCAATTGAAAGAACTCAACTCGCATAAAATTAAATTTAGCCCATTCTTAGAAAAGTTATATAATTCAGAAAAACCACTAATTATTTACAAAGTAAAGGATGGTTATAATTTATATACTGATTTTTCTAAAAAAATCATATTAACAAAAAAAAATATCAATAATTTCTTCAATATATTTAAAAATAAAAAATTTAAAAGAGATACAGATCTTTTGATAGGTTTTTTTGGATATGAAATTCTTTGTAATTTACTGGAAATTAAAATTAAAAATCAAAAAAAACTAAATTTTTATAGAGGTATTTTTTATAAACCAGAAACATTAATAAAGATAAGAAAGGATATAAAAATAATTTCATCATTAAAAAAATATAATTTCAACAATTATTTCAACAAGACTCAAATTTTAAGCCCTTTTAAAATGAATATGAATTATACAAAATATAAGAAAATATTTGACTATTTTTCAAAAAAAATAAGAAAAGGAGAAACTTACCAAATTAAAATTTGTACAAAATATAAAAATAAATCAAAAATAAATGCTGTAAATTTTTTCTGGAAGTTAATGA
The DNA here is from genome assembly GCA_902583345.1 of uncultured Pelagibacteraceae bacterium. Classification (GTDB taxonomy): domain Bacteria; phylum Pseudomonadota; class Alphaproteobacteria; order Pelagibacterales; family Pelagibacteraceae; genus Pelagibacter. The sequence continues at coordinate 34,832 of CACHVT010000007.1, forward strand.
AGACAAATTCTTCCCCAGAATCTTTTATGATTAGAGATAAAAATTTTTCTATTGTTAGTTGCTCTCCCGAAACTCTTATTGACAGGAATGGATCTAAAATAATTACAAAACCGATTGCAGGAACTTTAAAAAAAACTAAAAAAATTAAAAAAAATTATGCAGAAAAATTTTTTAAAAATAATGAAAAAGAAAATAAGGAGCATAATATGATAGTTGACATGGAAAGAAGCGACCTATCGAAAATATGTAAGCCAGGAACAGTAAAAATACTAAAGAAAAAATATGTAGAAGAGTATAAACATCTTTATCATTACATAACTTCAATACAGGGTAAGCTAAAAAGAAAAACAAATATTAAAGATATTATAAAATCAATGATGCCAGGTGGATCCGTTATAGGATGTCCAAAGGTTAGAACTCTCGAACTCTTAAACAAACAAGAAAAAGAGGATAGAAATATTTTCACAGGTAGTTTTGGCTATATAAAATACAATGAAGATATGAAATTTAATATAATTATAAGATCAATTTTAAACTATAAGAATATTTCAGAAATATCTGCTGCATCAGGAGTTATATTAGACAGCACGGCTAAAAAAGAATTTAATGAAAACTTTATTAAAGCCAAATCATTATTGGATTTGTATAAATGATATATATTGTTGATCACCAAGACTCCTTCACCTGGAACGTTGTCCATCAATTTTCAAAGTTTGATAAAGTTTATTGTTCTAACTATTTTGAAATCAATCATAAAAAACTTAATAACGCCGATACAATAGTTTTATCACCTGGTCCAGGATCTCCAAAAGATTATCCACTGACATCTAAAATTTATAAAAAATATAAAGGTAAAAAAAAAATTATAGGAATTTGTTTAGGATATCAGCAAATACTATTCAATGAAAATGGGGAAATTATACAGCAAAAAAATATTTTTCACGGTTACCAATCAGTGATAAAAGTTACAAAAGAAAGTAATTTGTTTAAAAAAAATAAATTATTCAAAGTCGGGAGATATCATTCTCTCAAATTATTTGAACCTTATATATCAAACAGTATAAAAATAAGTATGAGATGTAATAAAACTAACATACCAATGGCAATTGAAGATTTAGATAACAATGTTTTTGGCTTTCAATTTCATCCTGAATCTTTTTTAACAGAAAATGGCAACACTATTATTAAAAAAATCTTATCGACATAAAGATCTTAAAGAAATAAAATTTAATGATCTCTGGAACTCTTATGGAGTTTTTACTACAATGAGAATTTTTGGTCAACCACCAAAAATTTTGTTTTTCAAGAGTCATATCAACAATTTGTTTGAATCTTTAAGAATTTATAAAATTAAAAAAAAAAATATTCAACTAAATATTCTTAAATTGATAAAAAAAAATATAAATCCAAAAAAAAAATATGATCATTTATTTAGAGTTGCCGCTAATAATAAAATGATATCTATCTCTTTGCGAAAAAGACATAAGCCAAAATCAAATTTTAGTCTAAAATTAATAAACTATAAAAGGATTGATCCTGAATATAAAAATTTAAAGTATAAAAAAATATTAAATTATCTAAAAAAAATGGATAAAACAAAATCAGATATAGCCTTATACAAAAATAATAAACTTTTAGAAACTGGGACCTCTAATCTTTTATTTGTTAAAAAAAATAAAATATACTCACCTATTCAAAGTTTTTATAAAGGTACAACTCTTAAATTTTTTTCTAAAAAATTAAAAAAAATAATTAAAAAAAATATATTTATCGACTCACTTGCTGATTATGATGAAATTATAGTTATTGGATCTGGCAAAGGTGTAGTTTCAGTAAATTCCATTAAAAAACCTTATTGGAAAAGAAAAACGTTAAAAAATTATAGAATTTTATCCAAAATTTATCAAAAAGCTGTTACGAACTGTCCACGATATAACGGTTGATCTATTTTGTCATCTATACTAAAAACTTTCATCTAAAGGGTATAAAAATCATGATGATATCAATAAATCCATTTGAGATTTTAGCTGAAACTGTTTCTCCTATTTTTATGCAAACTTTTGTTATTTTAATGTTGGTCTTAATAGTTATTGGTACGCTTTTAGATATAATTCATAAAAAAAATGTAAAATACTTTTTTGATAATGCAAAGAAAGCAAAATTATCTGCTACAAAATCTCTTACATCAGGTGAAAGAATTTCTGTAATTTCAAAAACTATAATTAGTGATATCGCTACCACGTCAGAACTTGGCACAGGAAAAAGAAGGGCTGCGCATTTACTTGGAATGTATGGTACAATTTTATTTTGGATCGGGTCTGTAATAATGATTTTTTGTTATTCTAATCCCTCTTCAAGCACACCAACTTTTTGGCCAATCATTTGGCATCTAGGAGCTTTGATGACAGTAATTGGTGGTGGATGGTTTTGGTTTTTTTTAAGAGTAGATGTTTATTCTGAAGCGCAACCTTGGTACAGAGTCATAAAAGCAGACTTGTTTGTTTTAGCTCTTATTGCTTCATCTTTCTTTGGATTAATTTGGTCATATTTGCAATTTTTAGATTTAAATGAGAGATGGGATGATAAAGTTTTTTTAGTTTTATTCATAATTTCTAACCTAGTTTTATTTGGAGGTGTATATTGGTCAAAATTTGCTCATATGTTTTATAAACCTGGTGCAGCTATTCAAAAAAACCTTGCAGATGCTGATGGTTCTAGAGACAATTTGCCACCTGAAGCAGATGCCCCAAAACAATTTGGATTAGGTATAACTAGAGAGAATCCAAAACATTATTAAATGAATTTGAAAGGGAAAAAATAAATTATGTCAACTTTTGTTTATATGACACGATGCGATGGCTGTGGTCACTGTGTTGATATTTGTCCATCAGACATTATGCACATAGATGAAACTATTAGACGTGCAAAAAATATAGAACCAAATTTTTGTTGGGAGTGTTACTCATGTGTTAAAGCATGTCCAAATCATGCTATTGATGTGCGTGGATATGCTGATTTTGCCCCAATGGGACACAGTGTAAGAGTTAGACGTGAAGAAGAAAAAGGAACGATTTCTTGGAAAATTAAATTTAGGAACGGAACAGTAAAAGACTTCGTATCTCCAATTACAACGAAGCCTTGGGGTAAATTTATTCCAAAACTCGCAGATGCAGATAAACCAAATCAAGGTGAAATTAATTCACAAATTTTATATAATGAACCTAAGGGTTTAAATACTAACAAAGAATTACCAAAAGTTGAAAAGAGTGCATTTAAAAAAGGTGTTTACTACTAATGGCAAAAAAAACTATTTTTGAAGATTGTGACATACTTATTGTTGGTGGTGGTATGGCTGGAACAGGTGCCACTTTTGAAGCGAGACACTGGGGAAGAGACTTAAAAATAGTTTGTGTTGAAAAAGCGAATATTGATAGAAGTGGAGCTGTCGCACAAGGTTTGTATGCAATCAACTGTTACATGGGAATGCAGTGGGGAGAAAACCAACCCGAAGATCATGTTCGATATGCTCGAAATGACTTAATGGGTCTTGTAAGAGAAGATTTAGGTTATGACATGGCCAGACATGTTGACTCAACTGTTCATATGTTTGATGAATGGGGTCTTCCAATGATGAAAAATAAAGAGACTGGTCGTTACCAACGTGAGGGTAAATGGCAGATAATGATACATGGAGAAAGTTATAAACCAATTGTAGCTGAAGCTGCAAAAAAATCTGCAGATAAGATTTACAATAGAATAATGATTACACATCTTCTTATGGATGAAACAAAAGAAAATAGAGTAGGTGGTGCTGTTGGTTTTAATATGAGAACGGGAGATTATCATGTATTCCGTGCAAAAACTGTAATTGTAGCAGCAGGCGGCGCCTCACATATTTTTAAACCCAGAGCAGTGGGAGAAGGAATGGGTAGAACCTGGTATGCCCCATGGAGTAACGGGTCAGCCTATGCTTTACCAATAGCCGCTGGAGCTAAAATGACACAAATGGAAAATAGAATTGTCTTATGTAGATTCAAAGATGGCTATGGTCCAGTTGGCGCGTACTTTTTACATCTTAAAACTTACACTCAAAATGCTAATGGCGAAAACTATGAAAAAAAATGGTACAACCAAACTAAAGAACTAGTAGGTGAATATATTGATCATCACCCAACTCCAACATGTTTAAGAAACCATGCGTTTATTCAAGAAACAATAGCAGGAGGTGGACCAATTCATATGGTCACAAAAGAAGCATTTCAAGATCCACATTTAGAAACTGTTGGCTGGGAAAATTTTCTTGGTATGACAGTTGGACAAGCAGTAGTTTGGGCGTCTCAAAATATTGATCCAAAATATACTAATCCAGAACTAACTACATCGGAACCTTACGTAATGGGCTCACATGCAACATGTTCTGGAGCATGGGTTAGTGGACCTGAAGATATTTCTCCTCCAGAATATTTCTGGGGCTATAACAGAATGACAACGGTTCAAGGATTATTTGGTGCAGGAGACACGGTAGGAGGAAGCGCTCATAAGTTTTCATCTGGTTCTTTTACTGAAGGACGTTTAGCTGCAAAAGCAGCTGTAAAATATATAGAGGAAAAAAAAGCAAAAGAAATAAAAATTAGTGATAAACAGTGTGAAGAATTTAAAAAGATTATTTTCAAACCTTTAGAGAATTATACAGTTGGAAGAAACGAAATTACTGGAGGAACAGTATCTCCAAGCTATATATCGCCAATACAAGGACTTCAACGTCTACAAAAAATTATGGACGAGTATGTAGGTGGAATTTCATATAACTATATGACAAATGAAAATACGTTAAAAAGAGGTTTGGAATTATTACATTGGCTCCAAGAAGATCTTGAACACGTGGGTGCTGAGGATTATCATCAATTAATGCGGGCGTGGGAACTAAAACATAGAACTCTTACATCTCAGTGTGTAACCGAGCATACTCTTTTTAGAAAAGAAACACGTTGGCCAGGCTATTACTATCGAGGTGACTACATGAAGCTCGATGATGAAAACTGGCATTGTTTAACATTATCTAGAAGAGATCCAAAAACAGGAAAGTTTACTATGGAGAAGGCACCTGTTTATCATATAATTGATGACGAAAAAGAAAAAAAAGAAGCCTCATAAGTAATTAATGAGTCTTCTAGATAAGTCAGATGAAGAAATAATAAAAATCGCTGAGCCAATATGGGCCAACCTAGTAAAGTCATCAAATATAAAAGATTATGGTAGTTTTACAAAAGATTTTTCTTCTCAGATGCTCTACGGAGCTAACGAAGTCGAACTTGGTAAGCAGTGGGCGAGTAATGAACTTATATCATCTTTGTCAGAGGACTGCCAAGCGCTTGGGTGCCTTAAGAGAGGGCAGCATGTTACTATTTTATACAAACAGACTAGCACAAAGATAACCGGTCATTTTTTAGGTCGACTTGTTTTGGGAGAAGAAGGAGATCAGATTAAAGTTTTTGGGGCTACAATTTTTTAAAAATCTACTTGCAAAAATTTCAAACTAGGTATAATTCCTGTTTATGCTTAATAAATTAAAAAACATTAAAACTTATGTTAAGCAAATTCCAAATTTTCAAATGTTTATCAATACGAAATCAGTTGTTTATGTTGGTCTAGCGGCATACTGGGGAGCAATTCTTTTAGGTACCTTAGTAAATTTATCTAGTTAAAAATTTTCTAAAATTTTTTTTTTGTATTCACTAGAAAATTTAGAATAATTATTAATAAAATACTCTCTAAATTTTGAGTTAATTTTTGTATTGTTTTTTGACAAGATATAAGCTTTATAAAAACTATTTTCCAGGTCATTAATATTATCTCGATCAATAATTTCTATAGTTTGCTTATAGTTCCAAAAATCAATATCTAAATAATCTTTATATATATTTTTATTTAAATAACTTGTAATCTGTAATCTATTCGCTTTGTTTAAAAGAGATAATTCCTTTATATTATTTGGATAATTGAGTATTTGTTCATAATTATATGGAGTCCATTTCCATAAAGAATTCTTTATATTGCTTAATGGAATATAAAGTATGGATATTGCAAAAATGTTATATGTTAGCAAAAAAATAATAACTAACTTTAAAAACTGAAAAAAGCTTATTTTTTTCATATGTTAAACATTAATATATCATCTAAAAAAATCCATTATTTATTAATTTTGAGTTTTTTATTTATTTCCTTGTTTTTCAATCCTGCATATTCTGAAAATACAAAAATTGGATCGATAACGGAATTGTCTGGATATGCAATTTCTATTAATAAAAAGGATGAAGAAAGAGAATTAGGTATATTTGATTCAATATTTTTGGATGATGAAATTTTTATTGGAGAGAATTCATCTACGACAATTCAATTTAATGATAATACAACTATGATATTAAAAGAATTTACATCTATAAATATCAACGAGTTTGAAAATTCTGGTGGAAAAGAAAAATTTAAAGCAAAAGTTGGTAAAGGAAAAATAATAATTGAATCAGGTTCAATTGCAAAAAGTGCAAGTGGAGAGATGCTTTTAGATGTTTCAAATATGTCTCTTGGTATTAGAGGAACAAGATTTAATGCAATTATTAAACCAAATGGTGATGCAGAAGTAGCTCTTGCAGAAGATAGTTTTGGTAATGTTGGACAAATTGAAATTTCATCAGAGGGTCAAATGAGAAGCTTAACAAAAACTGATCAAGTAGTAGAAGTAACTGATTCAAAAGAAATCTTTCAACGTGAACAATCAGAGGAAGAAAAAAAAGAATTAAAATCCGTAAATGAAACTTTAGTAAAAATTTCAAAAATTGATGAAAATGAATTAACTCAACAACTTAAAGAAAAACTTGATCAAGGAAATTTACAAGATGAAAATAATGATGGAGTTATTGATGAAAATGATATCGA
>CACHVT010000008.1 GCA_902583345.1 uncultured Pelagibacteraceae bacterium
AAATAGGATGTATTGAACTTAATAATCAAATACCTACTTCAAAAAAATTTCATTGTTATTTAAACCCTCAAAGAAAAGTATCAGAAAAAGCATTGGAAATACATGGTTATACTGACGAGTTTTTATCTGATAAAAGAAAGTTTGTAGACATTGCAGATGATTTTTTAAATTTTATAGAAAATAAAAAACTAATTATTCATAATGCAGAATTTGACTTAGGTCATTTAAACAACGAATTAATTTTAATTGGTAAAAATAAAATAAACAAAAATCAAGTCGTTGATACACTAGAATTAGCAAGAGATAAATTCCCTGGTTCAGCAGTCAGTCTTGATGCATTATGTAAAAGGTTTAGGATAGATAATTCAAAAAGGGCACAACATACCGCATTAATAGATTGTGAATTGCTTTCAAAAGTTTATATAAATTTAATAGATCAAAAAGAACCGACCTTGAATTTGCATACCTTAAATGAAAAAAAAGAGAACATATACTTAACGAGTAAACATTTATATTACAAAAAAATTGTTGGACCTTCTAAAGAAGAACTGGATTTGCACCAAAAGTTCCTAAAGAAGAGTTTAAAAAAAAATTTTTTTAATTAAATTTACTTTTATAAAGTTCCTCGAAATCAACTTTTTTAGAAAATTGTACTTCCTTAAAGCCACAATCATGAATCAGATTCATTAGTGCTTTCTCTAATCTTGGATAAATTTCTTTTTGTACATCACATAGCAATATCTTCTCTAAAATTTTTTTATCATTGGTTCCTTCGTTTACTTTAATTATAGTTGCATAATTTATTTCAAAATAAGATCTTTTTTCACTTACTTCTTTATCTTCATATTTCATAGTGGTACAAACCTCTATCATCTGATTTTTTAAAGCTTTAGACGTTATGTTTATGGTAAGGTGATATTTGGATATATTTTCTTTTACAAATAAGTAAGTTTCTACATCAGGTGTTTCGCTAGACATATCTTTTATAAACTCTGATAATATCTTATAATTTTCTGCCATTGTCCTCCTCTATATCTTCAGACTCACCCTCTATATAATTTTTATTTTCTTTTACTTTTTTTGAATAGTTTTTACTAACTTTTTTTAAAAGAAATTTTCGTGTTGGAGGAAAAATAATTAGCAAACCTACAAAATCAGTTGCGAAACCAGGTAAAATTAAAAGTAAAGCAGCAAAAGCAAGAGCCGCACCAGAAATTATCTCATAAATCGGTAATTCATTTTTAATTAATTGAGACATGCCGGATCGGAGTGTATTGAAACCTTCATATCTTGCATAAAGCACTCCAACAAAAGCAGTTAAAAAAATAAGAGAAATAGTTGTTATGGCGCCAATTTGTGATCCAATTTTAATAAATAGGTAGATTTCAATAATTGGTATTGAAATTATTAATATTAACAGTGTGTTCATTTGTCAGTAGTGTAAATTGCTAGTTGAAATAAAGCAACATAGTACATATTATCAGTTTATGAATAACAGTTTTGAGTACATCGATATTATACTTTTAGCAATGATTGCTGGGTTTATTTTCTTGAGATTAAGGGGGATATTAGGAAAAAGGACAGGGTTTGAAGGCAAAATAAGAGAAGAGTTTAAAGAAGATTTTACAAAAAATATTGCAAAAAAAGTTATCGATAATGATAAGTTCGATGAGGCGGCAAAAAATGATTTTTTGAAAGGTGCCAAAATTGCATACGAGACAATAATTACAGATTTTAGTGATAATGATAATAAGCTTACAGAAAGCAAGCCGCTTCTAAGCAAAAAAGTTCATGATCAATTTAATTTAGCTTTGCAAGAAAGAAGTGAAAGAGGTCATTATGCTGAAATAACATTTATTGGTGTAAACTCAGCTACAATAAAAGAGCATAAAAAGATTGATCAAATTTTAAAAGTAACTGTTGATTTTGTTAGCGAAGTTATTACTTGTATCAAAGATAAAGATAAAAATATTATTTCAGGCGACCCTAAAAAAATAAAGAAAATTCACGATACGTGGGTTTTTTCAAGAGATACTCGATCAAAAAATCCTAATTGGCAACTAGTAGATACTTTAAATTAATTGAGCAAAAAATTTTCAGAAAAAGATAAAAAAGATTGGGAAAGTTTTATTAATAGCAAAGATAAAATATACGATAAAGATTTTGCAGAAAAAAAAAATCATTTTACAGGACAATCAATAAAAACAGTTGATTTGCATGGATCTTCTCTAGAAAAAGCAAACAAAACCGTTAGCGAATATATAAAATATTGCTCGTCTCAAAATATTAAAAAACTAGTAGTTATTACTGGTAAAGGCTTGAGATCAAAAACTCAAAATGACCCTTATGTTTCAAAAGATTTAAGTATTTTAAAATACTCTGTTCCCAATTTTATTAAATCTAAACCAGATTTAATGAAACTTGTTAAAGAAATAAAAGAAGCTAATATAAATGAAGGCGGAAGTGGAGCCTTCAACATTTATTTAAAAACTTTTAAAGAATAAACTTAGATAGATCAGTATCTTTCACTAGTTCTCCTAGATTTTTTTTAACATAATCTGAATTAATACTAATTTTCTCTCCTGAATTATCAGTTGCAGTAAAACTTATATCATCTAGAACTCTTTCAATGATTGTATGAAGTCTTCTTGCGCCAATGTTCTCAACAGTAGAATTCACCTCGGTTGCCAAATTTGCAATCGTGTCTATTCCATCCTCAGTAAATTCGAGCTCGACATTTTCAGTTTTTAAAAGGGCCTTATATTGTTTAATTAAGGAATTATCTGGTTCTTTAAGTATTCTTTTAAAATCTTCACTTGTTAAAGCATCAAGCTCAACCCTGATTGGTAGACGGCCTTGAAGTTCAGGCAAGAGATCAGATGGTTTTGCTAACTGAAAAGCGCCAGAAGCTATAAACAAAATATGATCTGTTTTTATTGGCCCGTATTTTGTACTAACAGTTGTTCCCTCAATTAGAGGCAATAAATCTCTTTGAACTCCCTCTCTTGAAACATCTCCACCAGCGCGGTCAGTCCGAGCAGAAATTTTATCTATTTCATCAAGAAAAACTATTCCGTTATTTTCTGTAGAATTTTTTGCTGTCTTAATAATTTTATCTTGTTCAATCAGTTTATCAGATTCTTCGTTGATTAAAATTTCATGGGACTCTTTAACGGTCATTTTTTTCTTTTTAGGTTTACCACCCATTGATTTTCCAAGCATTTCACCCAAGTTTATCATTCCAACATTTGCCCCAGGCATACCTGGTATTTCAAATGAAGGCATTGAGTTGCTCTCATTAACTGCTATTTCAATCTCATTATCGTCTAAATCACCATTCCTTAATCTTTTCCTAAAACTTTCCCTAGTTGCGATACTTGCTTTGTTTCCAACTAGAGCATCAAGAACTTTTTCTTCAGCATTTTTTTGAGCAATTGTCGATACTTCTTTTCTTTTTTTAACCTTTTCCATAGCAATTGCTATCTCCAATAAATCTCTTACAATTTGCTCAACGTCCCTTCCAACATAACCAACTTCTGTAAAACGTGTAGCTTCTACTTTTACAAAAGGAGCTTCAGCAAGTTTTGATAATCTTCTAGAGATTTCAGTTTTTCCAACTCCTGTTGGTCCAATCATTAAAATGTTTTTTGGCAAAACTTCATCCTTCATCTCACCCTCAAGAGCCTGTCTTCTCCATCTATTCCTTAGCGCTATTGCAACTGCTCTTTTTGCATTGTTTTGTCCAACAACAAATCTATCTAACTCAGAAACTATCTCCCTTGGAGATAAAGAGCTAATATATGATTTATCGTCATCTTTATTTTTTCCCTTTTGAACTAGAGGTGTGACATTTGAATTTTCCATTAGATTTTTTCTATAGTTACTTTATTATTTGTAAAAACGCATATTTCAGAGGCGACTTTTATTGCTTTTTTTGCAATCTCCTCAGCACTCAAATCTGTGTCCATTAATACTTTCGCTGAGGCTAGTGCATAATTTCCACCTGATCCAATACCGATTACATCTCCTTCTGGTTCTAAAACATCTCCGGTCCCGGAAATTATAAAACTTTTTTCTTTATCACCAATTGCCATTAAAGCTTCTAATCTTCTTAAATATTTATCAGTTCTCCAATCCTTGGCTAATTCAACAGCAGCTCTTGTTAGATTCCCCGCGTGTTTTTCTAATTTAGACTCTAATCTTTCAAATAAAGTAAGTGCATCTGCGGTTGACCCAGCAAAACCTGCAATCACATTTCTTTTCTCAATCTTTCTAACCTTGTTGGCAGTGCTTTTAATAACAGTATTACCCATGCTTACCTGTCCATCGCTAGCAACCACAACATCTTTATTCTTTCTAACTAAGACTATTGTTGTCATAGACATTAAATGGATATTATTTTTGATAGTTCAAGGGCTTTATTAGTTATGTTGATATAATTAAATAATGAAGATATACCTATAAAAATTATGAAGCGAAAAGCCAACATAACAAGAAAAACAAAAGAAACATCAATTAAAGTTGACTTAAACATCGATGGTAAGGGAAAATACAAAATTGATACAGGGATCGGTTTTCTAAATCACATGTTAGAACAACTATCAAAGCACTCATCAATGGATTTAAGTATAAAGGCCAAAGGAGATACTCATATTGATTTACATCATACAACTGAGGATACAGGTATTGCAATTGGAGAATGCTTAAAAAAAGCATCAAAAAATTTTGTTGGAATCAAAAGATATGCACACGCCTTATTACCTATGGATGAAACGCTGACAAGGGTAGCAATTGATATGTCAAACAGACCATATTTAATTTGGAATGTAAGGTTGAAGGTAGAAAAACTTGGGGAAATGGATACTGAATTATTTAAAGAATGGTTTCAAGCCTTCTCACAGGCTGCTGGGATTACTTTACATGTTGAAAATATTTATGGTGATAATAGTCACCACATAATTGAATCTTGTTATAAAGGATTAGCTAGATCTTTAAGGGCAGCACTTGAATTAGATCCTAAGAATAAAAACACTGTCCCGTCAACAAAAGGCTCTTTGTAAAATTGAAGAATTAATGAAGGTTACTATCGTTGATTATAATTCGGGCAATATTAGCTCCGTAATAAACTCTTTTAAGGAAGTTGCTAAAGGTAAAGTTAAAATAGAAATAACTTCAGATTTAAATAAGATTAAATCTAGTGACAAAATAGTTTTACCAGGCCAGGGATCTTTTAAGAGTTGTGTGGATGCTATAAACAATATTAATGGTCTTGTAGATGGTTTGAATGAATTCGCAATTAATAAAAAAAAACCTCTTCTTGGGATTTGTGTAGGTTTACAAATGTTTTCAGATATAGGCTATGAGGAAACCGAAACAAAAGGTTTAGGTTGGATTTCAGGAAAAGTGTCAAGAATCGACAATAAAAATGGAAATTATAAACTGCCCCATATAGGCTGGAATCAAATAAGTATTGTCAAGGAAAGTAAAATATTTAAGGATATAGACAACAACTCCCATATGTATTTTGTTCATAGCTATGAATTTATTCCTAAGGATAAAACTGTAATTTCAGCCACAACAGATTATTCTTCAAATGTTGTTTGTGCTGTTGATAAAGAAAATATCTTTGGAACGCAATTTCATCCAGAAAAGAGCGATAAAATTGGACTAAAAATTATTGATAACTTTATTAATTTGTAGAATGAAAAAACTCGTAAGCATAATTATTATATTTTTAGTTTACTGTAATCATTCTTTTTCAAATGGGCACAAAACAAAGTTTAAAGATATTAAAGGATTTAAAAAACAATTTATTTCCATGTCTGAAAAGAAAATAAATAGAATTAAAGAGGTTAAAAAATCAGATGGTTTTCCTGTTTTTGAAGGCAAAACTAGTATCCAATTTACTGTGAATAGAGAGGATGCGGGATGTGGAAAGGGAAAAGCGCAAACAACTCAAATTCAATGTGATGGAAGGGGTAACAGAAGCAGACAAGAATTAAATCTTGGCAACATGAAATTAAAAAATAAGGAATATATATATGAATATGCAGTTTATTTTGACGAAACTTACAAACCTTTAGAAAAAGGTGCAGTGGTCATAATAGGACAAATGCATACCGACAATAAAGCCAAAGGCTGCCATAGCTGTTGTCATTTTTGGTTTCAAGATTTTAAATACAAGGGAGAACATGTTTATAGTTGGGCAAGTAAAGCTGCTTATTCATCTGAACCAGTTGTAATTGGAAAAATTGATGATTTAAAAGGAAAATGGACACATTTAAAATTTCATGTTTTATGGAAGTTGGATGAAACAGGAAGATTTAAAATTTATAAAAACAACCAAGTAATTGCTGATCTAAAAAATATAAAGACTCTGGCTGATACATGTACAGGCGGGTATATGAAAATGGGAATATACAGGCATAGAACAATAGGATACTGGAACTCTGACTGGGAAAGTTTGCAAGATCAAACGGTTTACTTAGACAATATAGTTTTAAGAAAACCAAAAAAAAAAGAAAAATTTAAAAATAATTAAATGAAAGTATTTCCCGCAATTGATATAATAAATGGAAAGTGTGTAAGGCTTATTAAAGGGGATTTTAATAATAAAACTGAATATGAGGCTTCACCAGTTGATCAAGCAGGCAAATATGAACGTCATGGTTTTAAGAATTTACACGTTGTTGACTTAGATGGTGCTTTAGCTGGAGAAATAGTAAATCTAGATATAATTCAAGATATAGTAAGTAAATTTGATCTTAAAGTTGAGATAGGTGGTGGTATTAGAAATATTGATAGTATTCATACAATCATTGAAAGAGTTCTAGATGATATAAGTAAACTACTTAACTGTGGGGCAGATAAAGTTTCAATTAATACAGCTGCTGTTAATGATCCAAATGTTGTTGTTGAAGGTTCAAAAAAGTTTGGTTCTCAATGTATTGTGGTTGCAATAGACGCAAAACAAAGTAGAAATAAATGGGAAGTTTTTACTCATGGAGGAAGAAAAAATACTGGAATAGATGCAGTAGAATTTGCTAAAAAAATGGAGAATAGTGGAGCAGGGGAGCTTTTAGTAACCTCTATGGACAGAGATGGGACGCAAGTTGGATTTGATATAGATTTAACATCTACGATATCTAAAAAAGTTAATATACCATTAATCGCCTCAGGAGGAGCAGGTAATTTAGATCATTTAGTAGACGGAATTAAACTAGGAAATGCCAGTGCTGTTTTAGCAGCATCAATATTTCACTATGGTAAATATTCTCTTAAAGAAGCAAAGGAATATTTGGACACAAAAGGAATTCCTGTTAGGATTTAGTATGCTTAGTATGCTCGAAAATTTGATTAATTTAGCAAGAGAGAGAAAAAAAAATCCAGTAGAGGGATCATACACCAACAAATTATTAATAGATAAATCGTTGAGTAAAGCTAAAGTTCTTGAAGAAATCGATGAGTTAATTAAATCAGTAGAAAAAAATACAAATAAAATCCATGAAGCGGCAGATGTGTTTTATCATTTAATAATCTATTTAGAGGCAAACAATATTGACATTGATGAAGTAATGAATGAATTAAAAAAAAGATCACAAAAAATTTAAATAGATGAAATTAAATGAATTTATTTTTTCATATAAAACAATTTTAAAATTATTTATTAACGAAAAAAAATATTTTAAAGTATTTAGGAAAATTTTTGGTTATCCATATAAATATTTATTAGAGATTTTAAGAATATTTTTTTCAATTAAAAAAAATTTGGATGATAAAAAATTCGACCATTTAAAAAATAAATCCTTAGATGATTTATTTATATTCTTTAATTCAGATAAAGGAACTAAAGTTTTTTTTGGGGATAAAGTTGTAAATGGCCATAATTACTCTCATCTTTATGAAAAGTATTTTTTAAAATATAAATCTAAAAAGGAAATAAAAATTTTAGAAATAGGTTCATTAATAGGAGCAAGTGCAGCATCTTTTTTAAAATATTTTGATGATCCTGAAATTTTTTGCTTAGATGTAAATCCTTTTCAAATTCAATATACATCAAAAAAAATTAAAAAATTTTATTTAAATACACGATATAGAAATACATTAAATCAGGTTTCAAGTTATTTAGACTTTAAATTTGATATTATAATTGATGATGGAAGTCATAACAAAAGAGATCAAATATTAACGCTAAATTATTTTTTGCCTAAAGTTAAAAATAAAGGTATTTATGTAATTGAAGATACTTGCCATTATTTAAGTGTTCCCGCTTTAAATGATGACAATTTAGACTATGGAACTAACGAGTTTGTACAATCAATCTTTGATACCGGAAATCATTATTGCAAATATCTAGATCAATCAGAAAAATTAAATATACATAAAATGATAAGTACTTTAAATATAGAAAAAGGAAATTTTATTTTTAATAATAAGAGTTTACCTGAAATAATATTTATAGAAAAAAAACAATAATCAAACTATATTAATATAAAAATTAAGTATTCAATGATCGAACTTAATAAAAAATGAAAGTAAATTTTTATGAGTAAAATAAAAATTATTTTTTTAATTATTTTAGTATTTATAATATACAAAGGAGTCATAGCAGTTAAAAATTTTGAGATAGGAGTTGGAGGTAGGGTCGCAATGATTGAAGAACAAGCAGGTTTTGAAAAAGAGGGAGAAGCGATTGGTCTTATGATGTACCTAGATGGAGAACTTCAGGAACATTTATTAACTCCATCTAGATCAAAATGTTTGAAAATGAAAAAAATTGCAGAGGAAACATCTTATGCGGATTATGAATGCGCTGTTGTGTTGGCAGTATTGCAGGGAAATAAAATATTAAGTATTATTGAAGAAATTGAGGTTATTGAATGAAATATGATGATGATAATATTTTTGCAAAAATACTAAGAGGAGAAATACCTTGTAAAAAAATATACGAGGATAATTTTGTTTTATCTTTTCATGATATAAATCCTCAAAAGAAAATTCATGCTTTAGTAATACCAAAAGGAAAATATGTAGATTTAGATGATTTTTCTGAAAATGCATCTCCAGAGGAAATTGTTGGATTATTAAAGGGCATCAAGATAGTTGCTCAAAAATTAAAAATATCAACAGATAAAGGCAAAGGTTACCGTGCATTGGTAAATATTGGTGAAAACGGAGGCCAAGAAGTCCCACATTTTCATTTTCATTTATTTGGTGGCGAAAAAATTGGTAGAATGGTTCAGTGATTGAAATTATATCAAGAACCTATTTAGAAATCAAATCTCTTAATAAATTAAATGAGGTTGTAAAACCGACGGGCAATTATTCAATTTATTTAGTTGATCCAAATGATTTCCAATTAAACAAATTCCTATACAAACAAATTGGTAAAAAATATTTTTGGAAAGATAGATTAGAATGGTCCAATAAAAACTGGATAGATTATGTATCAGATAAAAAAATCTCAACATATGTCTTGAAAGATAATAATGATATTGTTGGTTATTTTGAATTAATTTTTCACAAAGCTAAAGAAGAGGCTGAAATTGCATATTTTGGTATTTTAGAAAATTATTTTGGAAAAAAACTAGGTGGCTATCTTTTAAGTCAAGCAATTAAAAAAGCCTTTGAATTAAATATAACTCGTTTATGGTTACATACATGTTCTTTGGATCACAAAAATGCTCTGAAAAATTATTTATCTAGAGGAATGGATATTTTCAAATCTGAGACATTAAAAGCAAAAATTGCCTAGTTCTTTTTCATTTTTGGAATTTCGAAAATTTTATCATTAATTTCTTTATTAACTTTTATCTTAGAAATAAATGTGATGGTTAGGTTTTGATAAATATCTTCAGTTTGCCATCCTATTAAGTTATAGTTTTTGTTATTAAAAAAAATATTAATTTTATTATTTTCATTAATTATAGTAAAATTAAAATATTTGTTATCCACGTTTCTTCCATCTAGTTTCTCAATTTCATTAATCAGAAAGTTTTTATCTAATATTAGTTCTAAAGGTGTTTTATTAAGGGGATATAGATAATAATTACTTTTTTTTTCATTTGTTATCACTAAGGTACGTCCATTAGAAACCATAATCTTTTTTTTCTTATTGTCGTATGCACAATAAATCTTTTTAGGATATTTTATTGTACATTCTCCTTGTTCTAAAAGATTGTTAATTTTCTGTTCAAATTTAAATGTGATATTATTAGTATTTTTAAGATTTATTAAAATATTATCCTTAATTGAAGCTAGTAGTGGTTCTATAGAAAAAAGATAAATAAAAATTAAAACAAGTATCTTTTTCATTAAAGAACATCTCTTTTACCAACATGGTTTGCTTTACTCACTATGCCCTCATCTTCCATCATATCAATTATTCTTGCAGCACGATTATACCCAATTTGTAATTTTCTTTGTAAAAATGATGTTGACGCTTTTCCTTCAGATTTAATTATCTCTATAGCCATGTTATAAAGTTCATCTTTTTCAGAGTTATCAGAACTATTCTCAATATTCCCCTTTTCATCTGCAAAGCTCAATATTTCATCTACATAATCAGGTTCTTCTTTAGATCTTAGATAATTATTAACTTTTTCTATTTCGTTCTCAGATACAAATGGTGAATGTATTCTAATCATTTTATTGGCGGAAGACATAAAAAGCATATCACCTTTACCAAGCAATTGTTCAGCTCCCTGTTCACCTAAAATTGTTCTAGAGTCTATTTTAGATGTAACTTGAAAAGATATCCTTGTCGGAAAATTTGCTTTTATTGTTCCGGTTATAACATCGACACTTGGTCTTTGTGTTGCCATGATAATATGTATACCCGCTGCCCTTGCCATTTGAGATAATTTTTGTATATAATTTTCTATTTCTTTGCCAGCTACGAGCATTAAATCTGACATTTCATCTACAATAACCACAATGAAAGGCATTGGAAGTTTATGTTTGGAGTTATAACCCTCAATATTTCTTACCCCCACTTTTGTCATAAGTCGGTACCTATTTTCCATTTCTTTTGCAACCCAACCCAAAACAGACGCAGCCCTTTTTGCTTCAGTTATAACAGGGCACAATAAATGAGGAATACCTTCGTAAGGTGATAATTCTAATTTTTTTGGATCGATTAATATAAATTTACATTTTTCAGGTGTATGTCGGTAAAGCAAAGATAAGATTATGGTATTTATACAAACAGATTTTCCGGATCCTGTTGTTCCTGCAATTAATAAATGGGGCATAGAGGTTAGATCCCCAATTATTGGGGCCCCAGAAATATTTTTACCTAACGCAATTGGTAATTTTATTTCTTTTTTTAAAAAATCTTTGTTAGATATAATTTCACTAAGATAGACATTTTCTCTAGATGGATTTGGAAGCTCAATACCAATTGTATTACTTCCGGGTATTGTTGAAATTCTAGCCGATTCAGAACTTGTATTTCTTGCGATATCTTCTGCTAAACTTATTATTTTTGAAACTTTCACACCTGCCGCTGGCTCAAATTCATTTAAAGTAACAACAGGACCACTGCTAATTTTTTTAATCTTACCCTCAACACCAAAATCTAACAAAATTTTTTCTAAAAAGGTGGGATCTAAACCTCCAGCATTAATATCCTTATTTTTTCCTTTATTGTTATTAGATTTTAATAGATCGATTGATGGTAAAATAAAATTATTTTTTTTCGAATTAGTAATATCTTTTGTTTTTGTAAAAGTAAAATTTTCTTGTTTAAGATTTTTGTTTGCTTCAGAAGACCCGTAATTATTTTCTAAATTTTCAATGTTATTATTTTGTAATCCGCTATTTTTTTTAAAAAATATTTTCTTTAAATTTATCAAAAAAGCAAAAATTTTTTTTATACTAAAATTTATACTAAATAAAAACAAAGCAAGAATGATGACGATCAAAATATAAAAATTAGCATTTGGATAAAAATTTATAGCAGAAACTAGAAAGCTATTTTCTAAAAATTTTCCTACAAATCCTCCATTGCCGTTAATTGATAACCAAAAAGATTCAGAATAAAAAAAGGAAAAAAATAAAGATCCACATAAACAATATAAAACAGTAAAAAATAAATTTTCTATCAATATTATTGTTTTTTTATTTCTGAGAACATTAATTCCTGTTACAAAAATTGTAATTGCTACAAGAATTGAATTAAGTCCAATTGATTGAAAAAAAATATCAGAGACTAGGCTTCCCTTCACACCAAGAATATTTTGAATTTCTTTTTCTTCAGTAAATATAAAATTCGGATCTTCTGGAGAATAACTCACCAAAGATAAAAAAAGAAAAAAACCAACTAAAGTGACGCAAAGGCCCAGTAGTTCTATTAAACGATTTACAATAAAATCAAAGCTATTTTTAGCAATATTTTTAAATTCCATAAAATGAATCAAATTAATCACTTTGTATCATTTAATATTTATTGTTAAAATTAAATTTTAAATATGAATGTATGTTTAATAGGCAATAGTTTAACAGCTCTATGTTTGGCCAAAAACTTAACCAATAAGAATATTAAAGTTTTTAACTATATTTTTAATAAAAAAAAGAAAACAATAACCAGGACAGTTGGAATTACCAAAAACAACTTAGATTTTTTTAATAAAGAAATCTTAAGTCTCAAAAAAAATATGAGCTGGGATATTAAAAAAATTGATGTTTATAGTGAAAAGTATAAAGATAAAAAAATATTAAATTTTGAATATTCGAATAAAACTTTATTTTCTTTGCTCAAAAATGATAAAATTTTTAATCATTTAGAAAATAATTTAAAAAAAAATTACCTTTATAAAAAAATTCATATTAAAGAAGATTATTTGTTAAATAAGGTTGTTAAAAAAAATTTTGATTTAATAATTAATTGTGATTTTAACAATATAATCTCGAAAAATATATTTTTTAGAAAAATTAGAAAAAAATATGATAGTAAAGCTTTTACTTGTATTATTAGACATAAAAGTATTTCCAATAAAACTGCTTCACAAATTTTTACAAAAATTGGACCAATTGCCTTTTTACCACTATCAAATTCTAAAACTTCTATAGTCTTCTCTATAGATTTAAATAAAAAGGAATTTAATAAAAAAAAAGTTTTAGAATTAATAAGATTTTATAATTTTAAGTATCAAATAAAAAACTTTTCTGAGATTGAAAAGTTTGATTTATCTTTTACTTTGCTGCGAAAGTATTTTTATAAAAATATTTTAGCATTTGGTGATGTTATTCATAGAGTTCATCCATTAGCCGGTCAGGGTTTTAATATAAATTTGAGAGACATAAAGGTTTTATCTAAAATCATTCAAAAAAAAATAGATTTAGGTTTACCATTGGATAATACAGTCTTTCAAGAATTTGAAAATAAAACAAAACATCTCAACTATGTTTTTTCATCAACTATTGATTTAGTTTATGAGTTTTTTAAATTTGATAATAAAGTAAATAATAATATTTCTAACAGATTATTTGCAATGATTGATAAAAATAAAAATTTAAATAAATTTTTTTTAAGATATGCAGATCAAGGTTTAGTCTTATAATTTATTGAAGGGTATTATTATCAAAGTTATCTAATACATAAGTTTTAAGTATTTCCTCTAACTTATCTTTCCTTAAGTTTAAATTTTTTGTTTCTAAAAGTATTTGCTTTTCTTCAAGAGAAAATGGTGAAGCCATTGCAAGAGCGTTTATTGTTTGTTCTAGACTTTGTTTCTCAAGCTCATCCCAATTAATCGAAAAACCTTTTTTTTCAAAAAAAATTTTAAAATCTTTGAATATAAGTTTTAAATCAGAAAATTTTATTTCATCTTTGCTTATATTTAGGTCATCTTTAAAGTCTTCAAAACTAATTTTACATTCACGATAAAGTTTATCGTTTTTTATTTCTTCGATTATTTTAAATCTAGATAAACCATTTAGTATAACTAAATACCTACCATCCTCTGTTTCACTAAAGCTAGTTATTTTTCCTAAACAACCAATATCATAAAGTTGACTTCGAGCGGCATCCATACTTTTTTTCGGCTGAACCATCCCAATTAATCGTGAACTTTTCATACTGTCATTAATCATATCAATGTATCTAGGTTCAAATATATTTAAGGGGACATTAGTACTTGGAAAAAAAATAAAATTAGATAATGGAAACACTGGAATTTTTTCAGGAAATTTTTCTTTTTTTGTCATAATTATTTTTATAAATTATACTATGAACAAATCTAATTTAATAGAAACATTGCTTAAATTAGGTATTTCTGCAGCCGAACAAGGGAAAATTGAAGAAGCAAAGGAAGCTTTTTTAAAAATCATAACTATAAATCCTAATATATTACTAGCTTACATTAATTTGGTTAATATAGACGAAAAAATCTTAAAAAAAAAAAATTTTGAAAAAGTAAGAGAAATAACAAATGATCCACTTGTAACAAATCATCAAAAGGCAATAGGAAATTTTATTTTATCAATTTATGAGAAAAGAAATAGAAAATTTAAAGATGAAATCAATCTTTTAGACAAAGCGTATTATTATTTAGAAAATTCAAAAACAAAAATTAATCATCAATCAAATTATTTTTTTCAAACATTACTACCAAAATTCTTCAGCAAAAAAAAATATATTATAGATTCTAGTATTGCCAAAAAAAATAATAATTTTAATCCAATATTTATTATAGGCTTACCAAGAACAGGCTCAACGTTAGTTGAGAGTATATTATCTTCAAGTCAAAACAATATTCCTTCATGCGGGGAAAGCAATATCTTTAATTCTACGATTTTGAAAGAATTACAAAAAAATAATTCATTAAATAAAGATTTTCGAATAAATGATTTTGAATTTAAAATTGATTTTAATTTTTTTTCAAGACAAATAAAAAAAAAATATGAAAATTTATTTATATTCAATGAAAAGAAAAATTTCTTTTTTATTGATAAATCTTTGGAAAATTTTTTTTATATTGACCTTATTTTAGATATATTTCCTAAAGCAAAATTTATTCACTGTAAAAGAAACTTATTTCATACAAGTATAGCCATATATCAAAAGTTTTTAATACATTTAGGATGGGCAAATTCTTATAATGATATTTTAAATTATATAAATAATTATTTAAAAGTTATAAAATTTTATAAAAAAATTTTTTCTAGGAATATTTATGATTTAGAATTAGAAGATTTTACAAAAAATAGCGATAAAAAAGCCAAAGAGATATTTGATTTTTGTAATATTAAATGGGACAAAAATTCATTAAATTTTTACAAAAGAGAAGATCTTAAGTCAAAAACAGCAAGCACAATACAAATAAGAAACAATATATATAGTTATGATGAGAATAGATTTTATCCTTACAGAAAGCTTGGGTTCAAATTTTCAAATGATTTTAATTGGCTAAAAGAATATCTCTAATATTACTTGCATTAAAAAATACCTGTATCTATAATAACTTTTAAATAAGCGGGCATAGCTCAGTGGTAGAGCGTCTCGTTGCCAACGAGAAGGTCGAGGGTTCGACCCCCTTTGCCCGCTCCAATAGGAAGGTTTATGAGTGATTTATCTGAAAAAAAATGTATTCCATGTGAAGGCGGCATTCCTTCTTTTGATATAAATGAGATACATAAATATTTAAAAAAAGTAGATGGATGGGATGTTAAGCAAGACGAGGCTAAAAATTTTTATTTAATTAAAGAATTTAAGTTTGAAAATTTTATTAATAGTCAAAAATTTATAAATAAAGTTGGAAATATTGCAGAAACTGAAGGTCATCATCCTGATATTTGGTTTGGATGGGGGTATGCAAAAATTAAAATATTTACCCATGCGATAAAAGGATTGGCAGAGAGTGATTTTATATTAGCTGCTAAAATTGATAAAATTCCTAATGCCTAAAGTGTCTAGTTTTAGAAAAAATTAATATAGTTTTAGTTTGATTTGCAAAATTAATTATATCTTTATCTCTTTTTGATCCAGATGGCTGAATTACAGCTGAAACACCAGAATTAACTAAAGTTTCAATACTATCTACAAAAGGAAAAAAAGCATCTGATGCAGCAATTATTTTATTACTATTTTCAGATTTTTGAAATTTTTTCATTTTATTAATAGCAATTTTACAACTGTCAAGTCTACTTGGTTGTCCAGAACCAATTCCTACGGTTGATGTATCGTTAGCTAAAACGATCGCATTTGATTTAACATATCTACAAACATTGAATGCAAATAATAAACTATTAAAAGTTTTTTTGTCAGGTTTTGTTTTTGATACAATTTTAAAATTCCTTTTTGAAAAAAAAGAATCATCATTTGTTTGAATTAAAAAATTACCAAAATTTGAAATTACGCTTTGAGTATCTTTAATATTGGATCCTAAGGCATCAATTATTCTGAGGTTTTTTCTTTTTTTTAGGATTTTGATGGCGTCTCTATCTATCTTATTTCCAATAATAACTTCAAAAAAAGTCTTATCCAATTCAGTTGCGAGTTTTTTATTTATTTTAAAGTTACAACAAACAATTCCTCCAAAAGCACTAATAGGGTCACAATTCAGAGCTTGTTTAAAACTTTTTATCTTATCTTTGTTAATTGAAACACCACATGGATTTGCATGTTTAACGATTACAGTTCCAGTATTTTTTGGTAAAGATTTTGTAATAGCTATCGCAGAAAAAATATCATTATAATTATTGTAACTAAGTTGTTTGCCACTTAATTGTTTAATATTTAAATTTTTCTCTTTCGAGTATAAAGCACCTGATTGATGAGGATTTTCACCATATCTTAACTTTTCAATCAAATTTCCATATAAAATTTTTCTTGTAGGGAACTTGTTTAATGACAAAGTATTAAAGTATTCAGATATCACAGAATCGTAATAAGCTGTCTCAAAAAATGCTGCTTCCGACATTTCTTGTCTAAATTTTAAAGAAGTACCTCCTTTATTAAAATTTAGCTCATCGATTAATTTTGAGTATTGGTCGATTTTTGTAATAACTGTAACAAAGTTATAATTTTTTGCAGCAGCTCTAACCATTGTAGGTCCACCTACATCAATATTTTCAATTATTTTAGAGTGATTTTTAGACTTTTTTAAAGCTTCTTCAAATGGATAAAAGTTTACAATTACCAAATCAATTTCTTCAAATTTATTTATTAATAATTGTTTTTTATGCTTTTTATTTTTTCTCTTACTTAAAATTCCAGCGTGTATTTTAGGGTGTAGCGTCTTAACTCTTCCATCTAGAATTTCTGAAAAATTAGTATAGTCCGAAATTTCAGTGCACTTATATTTAAGTTTTATTATTTCCTTATAAGTTCCTCCTGAACTAATTATTTCTATTTTATATTTCTTTAAAATTTTTAAAATAGAAATCAAATTTTGCTTATTTGACAATGAAATTATGGCTCTTTTTATTTTTCTCATTAGATTTTATTTAGGACCCATTTTATATTCTGATTTTCATTTTGTGTCATTCCAGAAATAAATATATTTTGATTTTCTACAAAAGTATTTTTTTTACCAAAATATAGGCCTGTTTCTAAATTTATTTCATAGTTTTCAGTTGTAAGCTTCCAACCTTCTTTATCAACCTCTATAAAAATAGATTTTTTGTCTTGTGTTTTCATTACCTTTGAAGTCGGTAATAAATGAAAACGTATTTCAAAATTAACTTTTTTATAATTTTTTTTTTTAATAATAATATCTGTTCCAATAAATTTATTCTTTTCAGGATAAAATTCTATTTTTCGTTCATGGATAATTCCATATTTTTTTAGATAACCATTGTGTGAAGCAACTATATTCCAGTAATTTTTCTCGAAAACACTTGACTTATTTAAAATTTTTAAACTTTGTTCAACAACTGAGCTTTTACTTCCAACTTTTTGTAACTTACATGAGGAACTATTATCGATAATTAAAGTGCTATGATTTGCGGTAGTTTTAGATAATCCATTTAATTTATGTTTATGATTTTGAAAATATCCAGAATTGCATATTATTTTATTTTGATTTGATATAATTTCGAAAGATAAAGCTCCCAATTGGTAATCTTTAGAAAATTTTTTATCTGGGCTCTGCCCAATGTCCATTACGAGTGAAATTTTTTTATTTTTTTGAATTGAATAACCGCCAATTTCCTGATTTTCATTTTTAAATTTATATCCAAATTTTAAAAGGTAGTTATCAAAATCTTCGTTGTTAGTATCATAATTTCCATTGAATAAAGCGCTTTGTTTTAAGCCTTGAGATATTAATGAATAAGCATTTCCCAAGTTGTATATAGTCTCATCAATATATTCAGGGATATTATTTTGAGATTCTTTTAACCATTCTCGAATTAAAATAAAATACTTATAATAAAAAACTAATTGTCTTATATTCCTAGATTTTGGAAAACCCTCAGAGTCTAAAGAATATTTAGTTACTTTTTTTAAAAAATTTAAACCAAACTCCAAATATTTAGAATTATTTTGATAAGATAAACCTACAAGTATTACTGCCGAACAACCCAAAACCTTATCATCAAGATTTTCTGATCTTTCTATTTCGTTTATTAAATGATTAGTTTGTTTTTGAATTATATTATTAAACTTTTTCTTGTAATACTCATTACTTTCTTCATAAGTTAATTTTGAATTAGAAATCCAAGCAATTATTCTTTTTGAAAGAACATCTATCTCCCAGTTTTTTACGTTGTATTTATTGTTAGATTTAATCCAATTAAGAATTATTGATTGGGTAATATTTTTAGAGGATTTAAGATCTAAAGTGAAAAGCCAAAAAAAATTATGTAATTTTTCATAATCTTTTTTTTTGATATTTTCGTTAGCCCATATTGATTCTAAAGAAAAATCCTCAATTTTATTTTTTTTTTTATTATATTTTATAATACAATCAGTTATCCCAGGACTTGGTTTATACTCTAAACTTTTATTTTCAGTTTTCGATATCTTCTTATTATAAATTATTGAATTTAAATAAAAATTTCTGGTTTTATTTGTAAAGAAAAAAAAAAATTGATTTATATAATTAAATGAATTTTTTAAAATCATTTTGTTTAATTAAATTTTAAAGTATCAATATTTTTTTTTATATTACCATCATTACTTTTAAAAATCGTTGTTCCAGAGACAAGTATATTTGCTCCAGCGTCAATAACACTTTTGCTATTTTCAAAATTTATTCCACCATCAACTTCAATATCAAAATTAAGATTTCTTTTATCTTTTATTTCTTTTAATTTTTTAATTTTACTAATGACTTCAGGTATGAATTTTTGTCCACCAAACCCTGGGTAAACACTCATTACTAAAACTAAATCAATATCCTTTAAAATTTCTTCTATTAATTCAATTTTAGAATCTGGATTTAATGATACGCCAGCTTTTTTATTTAAACTTTTTATTAAATCTAATGATTCTTTTAAATTTTCGGTAGCTTCTGGATGTATTGTAATAAGATTAGCACCAGCATCAGCAAAATCTTTAATGTATTTATGAACAGGAGATATCATTAAGTGAACATCAAAAATAAGATTAGTATATTTTCTTAAACTTTTTATTACTGGTGGGCCAATTGTCAAATTCGGAACAAAATGACCATCCATTACATCTACATGTATCATGTCAGCTCCCGCCTCTTCTAATCTTTCTATTTCTTTTCCCAATTGACTAAAGTCAGCTGAAAGTATTGATGGTGAAATTTTTATTTTTTTCATTAATTGATTACTTAACTAGTATCAATTTTATTTTTTAATTTGAATTATTTTTTACCAAAAATTTGGTAAATTTGTGATGCAATTTCACTTTCTAGAGGAAAAGACAGCATTCCCATGACAGAATATCCCAGTAAATAAGGAAATAAGTAAAATCTAAACATGAAAAAAAACCATGCTACATAAAGTGGGACAATGGGTCTTACTATGAAGGAAGGCGTTAATGGCTTGAATAAATTTATTAATGGATCAGTGAATTTTACAAAAACTTTCATAAAAAAAAAGTCAGAATTCTCTCTTTGGAAGATATTCATTGCCACTCTTCCAATTAATGTCCACATAATCACACCCATTACATAGTCAATTAAATAAACTAAAGGATGAAAATTTGCCGACATTTATGATTTTTTAACTAAAAAAAAGGGGCGAAATTATCGCCCCTTAAATTTTAATTATTTAGTGTGATTTACTAAGTAATGTTTTACCGCTAGGTATACGTACTTCGTCAACCATTCTTTGAGTAGCTGCATCTGGTGCCTTAGTCATTAAACTAACAACAATCATAGATACTAAACTAACCAACGATCCAACTATTCCGAATGTAAGTTGAGTTATACCCCAGAATCCAGCTCCGCCATTTCGTACCCATATCAGATACGCGGTACCAGAAATTAGACCTAGAAGCATTCCTGCAACAGCGCCTGGTGCATTTGCTCTCTTCCACCATACTCCTAATACAAGCGGGAAGAACAAACCTGACATTGCAAAGTCAAAAGCCCATATAACCGAACCTAAGATACCTTGTATCTCAAGAGCCGCAATAGATGCTCCAGCAAAACCAATTAAGAATAATAATATCCTTGCAACAATTAGTCTTTTTGCTGTTTCAGCTTTAGGATTGATGATTTTATAGTAAATGTCATGAGACAGTGCGTTTGAAATCGCAAGAACCAAACCGTCCGCAGTTGACATGGCAGCAGCCATACCTCCAGCAGCTACGAGTCCTGAAATTACATATGGTAATCCGGCAATCTCTGGAGTGGCCAATACTACAGCTTTACCACCCATGAAAAACTCATTTAATTCGAGTGTTCCATTTCCGTTAAAGTCGCTTACAAACATTAAGTTTGCTTGGTTCCAGTTTTGGTACCAGTCTAATGCTTGCACATCTGCTATTGATTTACCAATAATTCCAGTTGCTAGATTGGGATCCATCAACGATAGTTTTGATAATGTAGCTAACATCGGTGCTGAAGAATAAAGTAGGAATATAAAGAATAACGACCAACCTACTGATCTTCTAGCAGTTTTTACACTTGGAGTGGTAAAATATCTCATCATTACGTGTGGTAATGAAGCTGTTCCAGCCATCATACAAACCGCTAATGAAATAAATTTCCAAGGTGTAGTGTTAACTTCAGAATGTGCTTTAGTTATACCAGCTAATCCTTTCGGCACTGAAGCTAAATCAGCCGCAGAGTTTTTAATTGTACCTAAACCAAAATTGCTTTCCAGTTCAGCAATTCTAGCCACTTCATCAGCTAGCATAAAGTGCGGAAAGAAACCGGCACCCATTTTATTGCTTATCCAGAATACAGGTAATAAGTATGCTATGATTAGCACAATATATTGTGCAACCTGCGTCCATGTAACTGCTCTCATACCTCCAAGCATTGAGCACATCAAAATACTTGCTAAACCAACATAAACCGCAACTCCAAATGGAATATCTAATGCTACAGAAGCAATTGTTCCTGTTGCATTGATTTGTGCTGTTACGTAAGTAAATGAAGCAACTGTTAAGACTATAACTGCAGATAATCTAGCTAAGTTTCCACCGTATCTAGTACCAATAAAGTCTGGCACTGTGTAACATCCAAACTTTCTTAAGTAAGGTGCTAAAAGCGATGCAACTAGTACATATCCACCTGTCCATCCTACTAACAGAGCCATATAACCATAACCTTTAAAATAAATTCCTCCTGCCATTGCAACGAATGAAGCACCAGACATCCAGTCTGCTGCTGTTGCCATTCCGTTAAAAACAGTTGGAACTTGTCTTCCGGCTACGTAATACGCATCTGCTTGCATAGTTCGAGATAACCAACCAATGAAAGCATAAATTAAAACAGTAAATGCAACGAAGAAAATACCTATTAATTTCGCTGACATACCTGCTTGTTCTGCTATTGCCATTAAGATTATAAATACAAGGAATCCTCCTGTATAAATTCCATAAACTTTTGGCAGGTTATCTATAAATTTTCCTTTAATCATATTTAGTCACCCTCTCTTTCAGTATAACCAAATTCTTCATCTATTTTTTCTTGTCTATTTGCAAACCAAAAAATTAGTATTACGAAAATTCCAAGAGACCCTTGACATGTCATATAATATGACAATGGATATCCTAACGGTCTAAAATTAGATGCTTCCATTTCGGCTCCGAAGAAAAAGATGCCAATTGAGAAAATAAACCAGATCGCCAAAGTAATGAATAGGTGATTTCTAGTTTTTTCCCAGTGTTGTGCTTGTTTTGACATTTTTAATCCTCCCTATAGGTTAAAAGACGTGAGCATACTTATAAAAATTAATATTGAAACCCTTAAAATCCTAGTATTAGCTAAGATTATTAAATATAAAACAACCTGAACTAGAAAATGGCACTAAAGTATAGATTTAACTTAAAAGATATTAAGCTAGAGGATTTTAAGGTTTATCTGCTTGCATTATTTAAAGCATTTATACCTAAGAAAAAAATCAAAAATATTAGTGATGTAAAGGAATTTATTCAAAAAAAATCAGCATGGGTATCCCAAGTAACTTTGTATGGTTATTTAAAAACAAGAATGGGCACAAGATATGTTTTACATTTTGATAACGAGGTATTGTTAGAATCGATTAATAAAGCTAAGTGGAATATCTATTCAGTCGCATTACAGGATCTTACTTTTTTTGTTTTCTCATATCTAAATGTTTTTTTTAATTATCAAGAGGTTGAAAATGCAAAAAAGATTTATGAAGCTATTCTAGATGATGAAATGTCTAATGGAATGCCTATAGATGTAACTGAAAAAGGAAAAAAATCTTTTGATGAACGCTTACAAAAAATAGATTGGAAAACTTACTTCAAGTCCTTACCATTTAATGATAGTGCTTTGTCTTTATATGAGTGGGCGCCCATTGCTGAAGAACTTAAAATTTTAGATAGGAAAATAGTTCTAAATTCAATGATACTTAAGTGGGATAATATTAAGGATGAATTTATAAAATTAATTAAATTTTAAGTATTTTTTCTATTTTGCACTAAACTATCAACAACACTAGGATCTGCTAATGTTGTCGTATCACCCAACTGATCATGCTCATTTGCTGCAATTTTTCTCAAAATTCTTCTCATTATTTTTCCAGACCTAGTTTTAGGTAGTCCAGGTGAAAAATGTATTAGGTCAGGTGTTGCCAAAGGTCCAATTTGTTTTCTCACCCAAAGCTTTAATTCTCTTTCAAGATCTAAATTTTCTTTTTCATTGGCATTTAAAGTAACGTAACAATATAGGCCGTTTCCTTTAATATCATGTGGATAACCGACAACCGCAGCCTCTGCGACCTTTGGATGAGCAACAAAAGCACTTTCAATTTCTGCTGTACCTAGATTATGTCCAGATACAATAATTACGTCATCTACCCTACCAGTAATCCAATAGTAACCATCTTTGTCTCTTCTACATCCATCGCCTGTAAAATATTTACCATCAAATTGAGAAAAATAAGTATCAATAAATCTTTTATGATCTCCATAAACAGTTCTCATTTGACCTGGCCATGATTGAGCTATACAGAGTCTCCCTTTACACTCTCCTTTTAATATTTCTCCTTTCTCATCAACAATAACTGGTTTAATTCCGTAAAAAGGCTTAGTTGCAGATCCCGGTTTCAAGTTTATTGCACCAGTTTGTGGACTAATTAATATTCCTCCAGTTTCAGTTTGCCACCAAGTATCAACAATTGGACATTTAGAATTTCCTACAGTTTTGAAATACCACATCCAAGCTTCAGGATTTATTGGTTCCCCAACGGTTCCTAAAAGTTTTAAAGTCTTTCTTGAAGTTTTTTTGACTGGTTCATTTCCTTCTCTCATGAGAGCTCTTATGGCTGTTGGAGCTGTATAAAATATATTAACTTTATGTTTATCAACAATTTGCCACCACCTTGAACTATCAGGATAAGTGGGTATACCCTCAAACATTATAGTTGTTGCTCCATTAGCAAGAGGTCCATATATTATATAACTGTGACCGGTTACCCATCCTATATCTGCAGTACACCAATAAATATCTTTTGGCTTATAATTAAAAATATATTGATGTGTCATAGATGCATATACCATGTATCCTCCAGTAGTGTGCAAAACCCCTTTCGGCTTTCCAGTTGACCCAGAAGTATAAAGGATGAATAATGGATCTTCTGCATTCATTTCCTCAGGTTCACAATTTGCTGAAACATTTTTGATCATGTCATCATACCAAACATCTCTTTGATTATTCCAGTTTATATAATTTCCAGTTCTTTTAACCACGATACACTTTTTTATATCTCTACACTTTGAAAGAGCTTCATCAGTAATATCTTTAAGAGAGATAAGTTTTCCTCCTCTTACTCCTTCATCTGCGGTAATTACATAATCAGACTTGCAATCATCAATTCTTCCAGCTATAGAGTCAGCTGAAAAACCACCAAATATAATTGAATGAATAGCTCCTATTCTAGCACATGCTAGCATTGTAAAAGCTAGTTCAGGAATCATCGTTAGATAAATCGTTACTCGGTCACCTTTCTTTACACCTAGATGTTTAAGTCCATTAGCAACTTTTGAAACTTCTTTGTGTAATTGTTTGTAAGAAATTTTCTTAGAATCTTTAGGATCATCGCCAACCCATATTATTGCAGTTTTATCTTTTTTGTCCTTTAGATGTCTATCAATACAGTTTTCGGATGCATTTAAAGTTCCATCCTCATACCATTTTATATACACTTCCTCTTTGCTATATTTTACATTTTTAATTTTTTTGTAAGGCTTAATCCAAGTAATTCTCTTTCCTTCTTTTTTCCAAAATTCATCATTATTTTTTATCGACTTTTTATATTTAGTTTCATAAGCTGATTTATTAACTAAGGCTCTTTTAATCCAGTCATTTTTTGTCTTGATAACTAAGTCACTACTGGTTTCTATTTTTTTATTATCTTTTAATTTTTTTTTATTTTTTTTCTTATTTTTAGATTTTTTGGTCATGAATTTTTTTAAATATTACCCATCTTATTAATGATTTTCCAGCTTTTATAATCTATCTCCATTACTGATAATCTACTCTGTTTTATAAGGGATAGATGCTTAAGGTCTTTATTTTTTTTAATATTTTCTAGTGTGACTGGTTTTTTTAATAAACTTCTAAATTTGACTTTTACTGCAACGAATCTTCCATTTTTATCAGATGGATCAATAAATGACTCTTTTATCACCTCTGTTATTCCCACTATCTCTTTACCAATATTAGAGTGATAGAAGAAACAAAGATCTCCTATTTTCATTTTTTTTAAATTATTTGCAGCTTGATAATTCCTTACGCCGTCCCAAGTAGTTCCTTTTATACCTTCATTTTTTTGTTGGTATATAGACCAAACATCAGGCTCAGATTTAAGTAACCAGTACTTCATTATAACTTAACACCGGCACCTTTTAGAAAAACTGCATTTTTATCTAATGCCCATCTGGGGTTTGCTGGATAATCTAATTTGTTAAATTGTTTTTTTTTGAATTTTTCTAAACCAACCATTGCAATCATGGCTGCATTATCTCCACACAAATTGAGAGGAGGAAAAATTGATTTAAAATTTTCTTCATAACAAAGTTTTTCTAAAACTTTTCTTATTTTTTTATTTGCAGCAACTCCTCCAGCAACAACAAATCTATTTCCACTTTTATTCATTTTTTTAAATTCTTTGAAAGCAACTTTTGTTTTAGTATATAATATTTCTTCGATAGTTTTTTGAAAAGACGCAGCAAGATCAAATTTTTCTTTTTTTGTTGTAATTTCTTTTGAAATTTTTAACACTGCAGTTTTAAGACCTGCAAAAGATAAATTACATCCACCCCTATTAATTATTGGTTTAGGCAAATAAAATTTATTTGGATCTCCTTTTTGTGCATACTCTTCAATTTTTGGACCTCCAGGGAAATCAATTCCAAGAAGTTTTGCAGTTTTATCAAATGCTTCACCGAGCGCATCATCAATTGTTGTTCCTAGTCTTTTATATTTTCCTAACTTTTCAACACTAAGAAACTGACTATGACCGCCAGAAATTAAAAGAAGTAAATATGGATAATCAAGTTTTGAATTTATTTTTGGACTTAAAGCGTGCCCTTCAAGATGATTAACTGCGATGAATGGTTTTTTTAAAGATGCAGAAATAGCTTTTCCAAAATTAAGACCAACTGACAAACATACTATAAGTCCTGGACCAGCTGTTGCAGCAACTGCATCAATATTTTTTAATTCTATTTTACTTTCAATAATTGCCTTTTTTGTTATTAGGTCAATTTTTTCAGCATGGGATCTAGCCGCAAGTTCCGGTACAATTCCGCCGAATTCTTTATGAATATCAAATTGACTTGAAACCACATTAGATAAAATTTTTATACCTCCAGCATCATTTTCTTGAATTATTGAGGCTGCAGTCTCGTCACAGCTTGTTTCTATTCCTAAAATTGTGGGTTTATTTTTCATTAAATATTTTTTTATAAATTAGACAATCTCAATGTAAGATACTGATTATAAACATTTTTTATGAAAAGCAAAAAAATTATTATTGGTTCTCGTAGTAGCAAACTAGCATTAATTTATGCTGAAAGAGCTAAAACTGAAATAAAAAAATTTTTTAATGATATTAATATTGAAATTAAAAAAATAACTACAAAAGGAGATTTAATACAAGATGTAAGACTTTCAGATACAGGAGGAAAAGGACTCTTTTGTAAATTAATTGAGGAAGAGCTGATAAATAAAAAAATTGATATTGCTGTTCATGCTCTTAAAGATCTTCCTTCAAAAGAAACAGAAGGTTTAATTACTAACTCTTTTTTGAAAAGAAATGACCCACGAGAGATTTTAATTAGTAAAGATAATTTAGATTTCAAAAAAATTAAAACTGGCTCAACGGTTGGAACATCTTCATTTAGGAGAGAATTTCAATTAAAAAGACTTAGAAGTGATTTAAAATATAAACTTATAAGAGGAAATGTAGAAACAAGAATTGAAAAACTAAAAAAAAATTTATTTGATGCTATTATATTAGCTTATGCGGGGATTAAATCTTTAGATCTTAATGAGAACATATCAAATGTTTTCTCGGTTTCGGAAATTATTCCTAGCGCAGGACAAGGTGTAGTAGCCTTGCAATGTAGAAAAAATGATACATTCATTATTAATTTACTTGAAAAAGTAAATCATAAAGAAACACATTATTGTGTTCAAGCTGAAAGAAACGTATTAAAAGTTTTGGAAGGAGATTGTGAAACACCAATTGGAGTTTTTGCAAAAATTGAATCCAACAAAGCAGTTTTAGAAGCAGAGTTATTTTCTTTAGATGGAAAAAAAAGGTTCTATATAAAATCTTCAAAAGAACTTAGTTTAGCTGCAAAACTTGGCAAAGAAGTTGGTACAATACTTAAAAAAAAATCTAATGACTCATATAAAAAATAACAATGCATATTTTATTTACTAGGCCTTTAGAGGATTGTCAGGATTTAATATTAAAATTTCAAATATTAGGTCATGAGGTTTCACATATGCCACTAATTTTTGCAAAAAAAAAAAAATATGAAGAAATAAATTTTGAAGATTTTAAAGGTATAATTTTTACAAGTAGTAATGCTATAAAATATTTAAATTTAAAAAAAATTAACAAAAAAATTAATTGTTTTTGTGTTGGAAATGCCACAGAAAAAAAAGCGAGAAATTCTGGTTTCCAAAATACATTTTCTGCTGAAGGAAATGTAAATAATTTAAAAGAACTTATTTTACAGAATTTTAACTCATCAGATGGAAAATTACTTTATGTTAGTGGAGAAATTGTTTCCAGTGAATTAGATAAAAAACTTATTTCGGAAGGTTATGAGGTCAAAAGATTAATAACTTACAAAATCAACCATGTTGAGAAATTAAATGAAGATTTCGTAAAAAAAATAAAGTTAAAGATGCCAAATATAGTATATGTGTATTCTCAAAATAGTGCCTTGAGTTTTTTAAATTTAATAAAGAATTATAACTTAAATCATCTTTGGATGGATACTAATTTGATGTGCATAAGTGAAAAAACCTCAGCTGTATTGAATGAAATTAAATGGAAAAAAATTTTTATTTTTAGTCCTGGTGAAGAGGAATTTTTGCTATATAAAATTTAAATATGGAAATTTTTAACAATTTTAAAATACTTTTCTTGTCCGTTTGGAATAAAGGAATTTTAGGAGTTGATATATTTCAAATTTTAATTGGTATTGGAATATTTCTAATATTTCTAATTTTTAGAGGTATCATAAGTAAAATAATTATAAAAAGATTAGACATTATAGCAAAAAAAACTAGCAACAAGCTGGATGATACATTTGTTCATGCTATGGAAGGTCCAGCAAGATTTGTTCCAATAGTTTTAGGTTTTTTTATTGCAAGTTATTATATGTCTTTTTCGGAAGATACTAGAGCAGTAGTAGATACAATAAATAGAACCTTAATAACTATTTTTATTTTTTGGATTATGCATCAAATAGTAGAACCAATATCATATATTCTAAGTGGTTTAGGAAAAGTTCTTACCAGAGAACTAATAGGCTGGATTATTAAATCTTTAAAGATTTTAATTTTTATTTTAGGTCTTGCGGCTGTGCTTGAGCTTTGGGGAATAAAAATAGGTCCAATAATAGCAGGATTAGGTTTATTTGGTGTTGCCGTTGCGCTTGGAGCCCAGGATTTATTTAAAAACTTAATTTCTGGAATATTGGTTTTAGTAGAAAAGAGATTCAAAATTGGTGACTGGATACTTGTAGAAGATATAATTGAGGGGATTGTTGAAAAAATTGGTTTTAGATCTACTGTTATTCGTAAATTTGATAAATCAATTGCAATTATTCCAAATTTTCAATTCGCTGAGAATGCTGTAATTAATATTAGTCAAACTACAAATTGGCTAGTTAGTTGGGTAATAAATTTACAATATGATACCACTGTTGATCAGCTCAAATCAATAAGAAACGAAATTGAAGCTTATATAAAAGGAAACGAAGATTATAAACCAGAGCTTGGCTATGCGGTAAGAGTAGATAAATTTGCAGATAGTTCAATAGATATGTATATACGCTGTTTCACAAAAACAGATGATTGGGAAGAATGGCTAGCTGTAAAAGAGAGACTTGCTATTTCAATTAAGCAAATAGTTGAACAAAATAAAGCTTCATTTGCTTTTCCAAGCCAGTCTATTTATGTAGAAAAAAAATGATAGCAATTTTTTATCTAGCCTTACAAATCTTAAAACTTTATTCTTACATTGTAATTGCCAATGTTGTAATAAGTTGGCTCGTTGCATTTAATATTTTAAACACACAAAATAGATTTGTATACTCTATTTTAGAATTAACTTATCGATTAACAGATCCAATTTTAAATAAAATAAGACGTTTTTTACCTAATCTTGGCAATCTCGATATATCACCAGTAATACTGCTTTTGTTGATTTGGTTTATAGAAATGTGTATGAAACTATACATAGCACCAATAATATTTTAGCTTAATTTATGATTTTAATTGATGGAAAAAAAGCAGCAGCTGAACTTAGAGAGGAGTTAAAGAAAGAAGTTTTACAACTTAAATCTAAATATAATAAAGTTCCAGGGTTAACTGTTATTTTAATAGGTGAATTAGCTCCAAGTAAAATTTACGTAAAAAATAAAGAAAAATCTGCTATTGAAGTAGGTTTAAAATCTGAAGTACTCAGATATCCAGAAACAGTTGATGAAAAAACAGTTTTAAATAAAATCAAGGAACTTAATAATGATCAGAGTATTTCAGGTATTTTAGTTCAACTTCCTTTACCAAAACATATTGACAAGCAAAAAGTAATTGAAACAATTTTACCAAGTAAAGATGTTGACGGATTTCATCCCATGAATGTTGGAAACTTGTCATCAGGATATGAGAGTTCAGTTCCGTGTACACCTTTAGGGTGTTATTTGCTAATTAAAAAAATCGAACCAAATTTAAATGGGAAAAAAGCTGTTGTTATTGGAAGGTCAAACCTAAATGGAAAACCAATGACACAACTTCTTCTTAAAGAAAATTGTACAGTTACAATCACACATTCTAAAACAAAAGATCTTAAAGATGAGTGTTCAAAGGGTGATATTTTAGTTGCAGCAGTTGGAATACCTGAGCTTGTTAAAGGTGACTGGGTAAAAAAGGGTGCAATAGTTATTGATGTTGGAATTAATAAAACTGATAGAGGTATTGTAGGAGATGTTTCATTTGAAGAAGTTTCAAAAGTTGCGAAAGCTTTAACTCCTGTGCCTGGTGGCGTCGGACCTATGACTATAGCTTGCTTACTTAAAAACACCATTGAGTGTTTTAAAAGACTTCAGAAATAGTTTATTTTCTTTTATTTCTAGGTTTAATCCCAAGTTTATCGCTGTGCCTTAGTCTTAAAATTACAATTGCAGATGCGATTAAAGCTATTGCAACTGCTTCATAAACTAATCCAGAGGGATCCATTTCTTTTCCTTGTAAAATAATAAATCGTGACAGAGCAGTTATTGCAATTAACAATGGCAAAGTAATACTTATAGATTGTTGACTCCAAAAAACTCTAACCATTGCCAATACTTCTAAATAAAGAAACATTAAAAGAAGATCAGCCAATGTAACAGATTGATTTACATACATAGTTTTTATTTCTATCCCTACTGCGATGACAGTGCTTACTAAAATTATTGTTAAAAGACCTAGCTGTAAGTTTTTCGTAATATTTTCCATAAAAAATATGTATATTTATATACATTATTTTTTACTAAAAACTAGCACTTGTTGACGCAACAATTTTAAATGAAATCTATAGTTTTTTTTTATGAAAATTAATAAATCTTTCAACATTTGACTTATTAAAAGTTTTATTCTCTTCAAATGAAACCTTTTTTATTGAATAAGCTCGACTTTTTGTCTGTCTAGAAACAATTGTTATATTTCCTTTGTATAATTTTAGTTTTATTAACCCATTTACTTTTTTTTTTTTTAAATCGATAATTTTTTGGATTTTATATCTCTCTTTTGAATACCAATATCCGTTGTAGATTAATTCAGCGTAACGAGACATAACTTGATCTTTTTTATGCATTGTTTTTTTATCTAGTGTAACCGACTCAATTGCTCTATGAGCTATCATTAATACTGTGCCTCCTGGTGTTTCATAAACACCTCTAGATTTTATTCCGATGAATCTATTTTCGACCAAATCAACCCTACCGATTCCATTTTTTCCAGCAATAATGTTTAATTTTTTCAAAAGATTTCCAGGTGACAAATTTTTCCCATTCACACTTATGGGATCTCCATTTTTAAAACCAATATTCACAAATGTTTTTTTATTAGGTGATTTTTCAGGAGAAATAGACCTTACAAAAATAAACTCTGGTGCAGGTTTTTTTGGGTTTTCTAAAATTTTTCCCTCTGTGGATGTATGAAATAAATTATCATCAACAGAAAAAGGTGGCGCTCCCTTTTTATCTTGAGGAACAGAAATATTATTTTTTTTCGCATAATTAATTAAATCAGTTCTAGAATTTAATTTCCATTCTCTCCATGGAGCTATGACTTTGATTCTTGGACCAAAATAATGATAACCTAATTCAAACCTTACTTGATCATTTCCTTTGCCTGTAGATCCATGTGATACAGCAAAAGCTTTAATTTTTTTAGCAATTAATATTTGTCTTTTAGCAATTAAAGGCCTAGCAATTGAGGTTCCAAGTAAATAAACTCCTTCATACAGTGCATGACCTCTTATCATAGGGAAAACATAATCTTTAACAAAAATATTTTTAAGATCTTCTATTATAATTTTTTTAACACCCAATTTTTTTGCATTTTTATATATTTCTTTTTTATTAAGTTTTTGGCCAATATCTGCGGTATAAGCAATTACTTCTGCATGATAATTTTCCTGTAACCATTTTAAAATTACGGATGTATCTAAACCTCCCGAGTAAGCGAGAACAATTCTTTTTTTAAATTTCATTTATTTTATTAACTACAATTTTTTTTTGCAGAATTGTATGCTTTTGTAAATCCTAATAGAGAATAATGATCAATTGTTTGTGAGCCTTTTTGATTATATCCAGTAACCATAATTCTTGATCCTCTTTTCATAGTTTTTATCATTTTTTTTTCTTTTGCATTATTTGCTATCCAGGCAAAGTTATCTTGAGATATATCAAATTTATATTTATATTTTCCTGATTTTGCCATTATTGAATTTTTTTTATTATAATCATATCCAGACGTAATACTGACTTCATCGGAAATTTTTTCATTAGGTCTAAAAGTTACAAAAAGTCTAGCTTCTCTAGGATTTGTTTTAGGAGCCTGTAAGATAGGAGTAGACTGCGCAAAACAAATTTTACCTTTATCGTTTTTTACGACATAAGTTTCCCAATCTTTAATTTTCAAAATTTTTTTTATTTCCTCTGCATTTGCAAAACTAGTGATTAATAATGAAAATAATATTAATATTAAATTTTTAATTATGGGCATGGATTTGGATATATTTTTTGAACCTCGTTAATTTCTTTAATAATTTCATCGCTCAATTTTACATTTACACTTTCTATATCAGTTTTCAACTGCTCCATTGTGGTTGCACCAATAATCACACTAGTTACAAATGGCTGAATTTCGCAAAACTTTAAAGACATTTGAGCCATATCTATATTATTTTTTTTTGCTATATTATAATAAGCTTCGATAGCCTTTTTTGTATTTGGTTTATCATATCTAGTCCAAAAATTATTATCATGATCTAATCTTGATTTTTTGGGAATTTGATTATTTCTATATTTTCCTGATAAATATCCAATTGCTAAAGGAGAGTACACTAACAGTCCTATTTTATCTCGAATAGAAATTTCAGCTAAACCAACTTCATATGTTCTGTTTAATAGATTATAAGGATTCTGTACTGACATCATTCTTGGAAGATTTTTCTCTTTTGAAATTTCTAGAAATTTACTAGTTCCCCATGGTGTTTCATTTGATAAACCAATGTATCGTATTTTACCAGCATCAATAAATTTATTTAAATTTTCTAATATATCTTCAAATTTATTCCAGTTCTCATCATCTTTATGTTCATATCCAAGTCTACCAAACATATTGGTATTTCTTTCAGGCCAGTGTAGTTGATAAAGATCAATGTAATCAGTTTGTAATCTCTTTAGACTTCCCTCTAATGCTTCTGTAATATTTTTTATTCCATACTGGTTTCCTCCACCTCTAACATACGATCTCATAGGACCACAAACTTTTGTAGCTAAAATTACTTCATTTCTTTTTTTTGTTTCTTTAAACCAATTTCCAATAATTAATTCTGTATGACCGAAAGTTTCCGGTTTAGGAGGTATTGAGTATAGTTCGGCTGTGTCCCAAAAGTTTACTCCTTTACTTAAAGCATAATTCATTTGTTCAAAAGCCTCATCTTGAGTATTTTGCTCACCCCAAGTCATTGTGCCGAGACATATTGTACTTACATTTAAGTCAGTATTTCCTAGTTTTTTATAATTCATATAAATTTAGTATTAATTTTGACTTCTTGAAAATTTATAAAAAAATTACTATATATAACCTATGGATTTTAACAGACAAAATATTTTTCAATCAACAACTGCTAAGAAAGCTGTAGTGTGGGATGAGGGCCTAAGATCTTATATGCTTAAGGTATATAATTATATGGCAACTGGAGTTTTGCTAACAGGAATTATTGCACTTCTGTCTTTTAAGACTTCTGTAATAACCGACGTAAATGGAGGAATCACAGGATTCACTAGTTTTGGAAATGCTTTATTTTTCTCAGGTCTAAAATGGATAGTAATGCTAGCACCCCTTGGTATCGTCTTTTATATGAGTTTTGGAATAAATAAGATGAGTTCTGCTAAAGCACAAACAGTTTTTTGGATTTTCGCAGCTCTAATGGGATTATCGTTGTCTTGGATTTTGCTAGTTTATACTGGAGCTAGTGTAGCTAGAGTATTTTTTATTACTTCAGCAACATTTGGTGCGATGAGTTTATACGGATACACAACAAAAAGAGACCTTACTAAGCTTGGATCTTTTTTATTTATGGGCTTAATTGGAATTATTATTGCTTCATTAGTAAATATTTTTCTTAAATCTTCGATGATGTATTTTGTAATTTCAATTTTAGGAGTATTAATTTTTGTTGGATTAACTGCTTACGATACTCAGAAAATTAAAAATATGTATGCAGCTTCTGACAGTGGAGAAGTAATTGGTAAAAAAGCTGTTATGGGAGCTTTAACTCTATACTTAGACTTCATAAATCTTTTTATAATGCTTTTGAGACTTTTCGGTCAAAGAAGATAATTAACCAGTTAATTTTTTCCAATTAGTATTTTTCAACATATTATCTAAATTACTAGAATTTTTAATAATTTTACCTCTAGAGTCGGTCACTATATATTTTAGATTTTTACTAATTGGTTTAAAGTTTTTGCATATTTTGTACATTGCGTTTTCTGTAGCATTTTTAAAGATATTAAAACCAATCTGTCCGCTTGATATTGTTAGCCCATAGTCTCTCCAAGATCCGCTAGATACCATTTGAGCATATAAATTTAAAATAACTTTTAGCTCATCTCTTTCAAAAAAATATTTTCTTTCTTTCTTTTTTTTTGAATTATTGACAACTAATTTTAAATTTCTATTCATTAATTTTATGTTTGCTTATCAAAGGAATTTGAAAAGCTGTAAATATAAATGTTATTGGTAATAAACCCCAAACTTTGAAATTAACCCAAAATTCTTCAGATTGTGTTCTCCACACTATCTCGTTTAAAATAGCAACGAAGAAAAAGAAATACATCCACCTTTTGTTTAATAATTCCCAGCCTTCATGATTTATTGATATAGATTTTCCCATTAGTTTTTTTAAAAGAGGTTCGTCAGTAAAAAACTTACCAAAAAGTAAAGTTAAACCAAATAGAATATTAATAATTGTAGGTTTAATATAAATAAAAACTACATTATCAAAGTAAATGGTTAATCCACCAAATAAAGTTATTAAGATTCCACTAATTAATGGAACAATTGGTATCTTTTTTTCTACAATCCATGCAACTATTAAAGAAATTACAGTTGCTATAATAAAAGGAGGAATTGCAATTTTTAGATTTTTTTCACTGTTATAGTAAAAAAAGAAGAATACAACTAAAGGTCCAAAATCTGTGACAAATTTAACAAAAGATTTATTCACATTTAGATATTAACATATTAATAAAAGTTTTATATTTTTTTATTGATTTTTTTTTTTAAATACCCATATTTATATTAATGCCAATTCAAAAAGCTAAATTTTCCATTGGAGACGTAGTTAAGCATAAACATTTTGATTTTAGAGGAGTTATTTATGATGTGGATTTTGAGTTCAATAATTCTGAAGAGTGGTACCAATCTATTCCAAAAAATGTTAGACCAAGGAAAGATCAACCGTTTTATCATTTGTTAGCTGAAAACGACGAAATAACATATGAGGCATATGTTTCTGAGCAGAATTTGCTTAATGACGACTCTGAGGAACCAATAAAACATCCCCTTATTAATGAAATATTTTCAGGTAAAAAAGGTTCAACCTACTTTAAGCAGTCTAATTAAATAAAGATCACTTTTTAAACACATTTAACGCAAATATTAGACATAACGTTAATATAAATTGATTATATTCTGATCAGGAATGCATCGTTTCCCTTATTATTATCTCCCTCAGCA
The DNA here is from genome assembly GCA_902583345.1 of uncultured Pelagibacteraceae bacterium. Taxonomy (GTDB): domain Bacteria; phylum Pseudomonadota; class Alphaproteobacteria; order Pelagibacterales; family Pelagibacteraceae; genus Pelagibacter. The sequence goes on from CACHVT010000008.1 coordinate 35,823, forward strand.
TTCTTGATCAGAATATTTTTAAATAACAATTTAAATTTTTTTTTTTCATAATATATATAATCTCATCATGTTTAAATTTTTAAAGTTAGGAAAAATATTTGAAATTTCCTCAAAGCTAACAAAATATATATTTGTTTTATTCGTACTTGTTTTAACAATTGGTCTTACAGAAGCTTTGATTTTATCACCAGAGGATTATAAACAAAGTCACTCAGTTAGAATAATGTATGTTCACGTTCCAGCTGCTTGGATGGCTTTAGGCACATTCTCTGCTATAGCTTTTTTATCTATCAGCACATTTATTTTTAAAAACAAAAATTTTTTTTTAATATCAAAAAGCTTAGCACCGTCAGGATTTATTTTTAGTATAATTGCTTTAGTGACAGGATCAATATGGGGAAAACCAACATGGGGAACTTGGTGGGCATGGGACGCAAGAATAACCTCTATGTTGATTTTAGCTTTATTCTACTTAATGTTTTTGTTGTCATGGAAAGTCATAGAAAATAATGACAAAGCAATAAAAATAAGTTCTTTAATCGCGATTTTAGGTGCAATTAATATTCCAATAATAAAGTTTTCTGTTAATTGGTGGAATACGTTGCATCAAGGTCCGTCTGTAAAAATTTTAAATGATACAACCATTCATTCTTCTATGTTAATACCATTATTTATAATGACTGCGGCATTTGCCCTATTCTCCTTATTGATTTTTTTGATGAAATTTAATACGGAAATGATAAGGATTAAAAATAAAGGATTAGATAGATTATGATCAATGAAATAATTTCAATGAGCGGGTATGGTATATATGTTTGGTCTGCATTCTTTTTTACCCTCACGAGTTTGATTTCATTATATTTATTAACGAAACTTCAACTATTGAAAGAACAAAGGAAATATATTATTAAATTTGGCTCTTTAAGTGAAGAAAAAATTGCTTTGGCTAAAGATCAAAAAATAAATAAAGAAATACTACTAAGAACCATAATCACAAAAATTTAACTTAAACTACTTCAATGGTAAAAAAAGTTAAATTAAGAATATTATTTTTATTAACAATTGTTTTATCAGCAATATTAATTGTTTTTTTAATTTTGAAATCTTTGGAAAAAGATGTAGTTTTTTTTCTTTCCCCAACTGATGTTAAAGATTTAAAAATTATTGAAACTAAAAAAATCAGAGTTGGTGGTATGGTAAAAGATAAATCTATAAGTATTAATTCAGAAAAAGTTAATTTTATAATTACAGATTTTAAAAATGAAATTAATGTTAGTTATTCAGGATCGGTACCAAATTTATTTTCAGAAAATAAAGGTGTTGTAGCAGAAGGATTTTTAGAGGATAGAAATTATTTTAAAGCAGTAAAAATTTTAGCAAAACACGATGAAAATTATATGCCACCTGAGGTAAAAAAAGCACTGGGGGAGAAATAAATTGTTAGCTAATCATATAGGTTTCTATTCATTAATAATGGGCCTGCTGAGCTCAATTTTAATTTTTATATTTTCCTTAAAAAGCTATCAGGGTAAAGTTATAGATAAACGTATTATTCCATCATCATTTTTCCAACTTTTTTTTGTAATAGTTAGTTTCACTAGTTTAGTAATTTGTTTTATAATATCTGATTTTAGTAACGAAACTGTCTTTAATAATTCTCATACAAATAAACCGATTTTTTACAAAATATCCGGTACATGGGGTAATCATGAAGGAAGCTTGTTATTGTGGTTATTAGTTTTAACTTTATTTTTATTTTTATTTTTAATTAATTCCCGGAGCGAATTAAAACAATACAGAGTCTTAACTGTAATATTTCAACAAGTAATAATAATAGGCTTTTTTTTATTTGTTTTATTTACCTCAAATCCTTTTAGCTATTTATTCCCAAAGCCAATTGAAGGACTTGGTCTTAATCCAATTTTACAAGATCCAGCCTTAGCAATTCATCCTCCAATTTTATATATAGGCTATGTAGGCTCATCGTTAATATTTTCTGCAACACTTGCTGCAGTTATAGAAAATTATATCTCAAAAGACTGGGCAAAAAATATTAAATTATGGATTTTAATATCTTGGATTTTTTTAACAATTGGTATCATGTTAGGCTCCATTTGGGCATATTATGAGCTGGGATGGGGTGGTTTTTGGTTTTGGGATCCGGTTGAAAATGTTTCGTTGATGCCTTGGATTTGTTTAACAGCTCTTCTGCATTGTGTTCTTATTCTTGAAAAAAGAGAAATTTTAAAGTCTTGGACAATAATTTTATCTATAGCAACTTTTACTCTAAGTATGTGTGGAACCTTTCTAGTAAGATCTGGAATATTAAACTCTGTTCATACATTTGCAAACGATCCATCAAGAGGTATTTTTATTTTATCATTTTTGTTTTTATTGGTAAGTATTTCCGTAATAATTTTTTTTCTTTTCCATAAAGAAAATCAAAATGACTACAAAAAAATTTATTTTTTAAGTAAGGAAGTTTCGATTTTAGTAAATAATTGGTTTTTGATGTACTTTTTATCAGTAATATTAATAGGCACTGTATACCCTATTTTTTTGGAGGTATTAACTGATCATAAAATATCTGTTGGGCCTCCATTTTATAACAAATTAATTATACCTTTTTTAGTATTTTTTTTGGTCTTTATGTCTATAGGGCCTAATTTAAAATGGATTAAAGAGACAAACATAAAAAATAAAGTTCAGCTTTTTATTTTCTTTTTAATTTCTTTATTTTTATCACTTTTTCTTTTTTATAAATCTGGTCAAACAAACTTAACCATTACTATTTTATTATCATCCTCTTTATATCTATTCATTGTTACTATAAAAGATTTTTTTACAAAAGATTTATATAACCTTTCAAAAAAAATAGCTCACTTTGGTTTTAGTCTTTTAATTTTAAGTATTTTATTAAATAGTATCTTGTCAAAAGAGGTAATAGTAAATCTTAAAGTGGGAGATAAATTTAATTTTAAAAACGAAAAAATAATTTTTAATTCTTTAGAAAATAGCAGGAAAGTAAATTATGAATCAGTCGTAGGATCATTTACAATAGAGGATGACAAACAAAAGATTTATGAATTTAAACCCGAACTGAGAATTTATGATCAGCCAGTCATCATTACCAGTGAAGCAGATATTAAAGTAGACTTATTGAAAGATAAATTTTTAGTTATGAATATAATTAAAGGAGAAGAGTATTTTAATGTAAGATATCAAATTAAACCTTTTATGATTTGGATTTGGATATCTGTTTTGTTGTTAGCTGTGGGAGGATTTTTAAGTTTATATAAAAGATTTTATGAAAAATAAAATTTTATTCTTTGTACTAATATTTTTTTTAAGCTTTTGTTTTCTTGTATTATTTAAAAGCTTGGACAGTTCAAGCATTTATGTTCCAGAGAAATCAGAGGAAAGAGAGCTACCTGAGTTTGTTTCAACAGAGCTTTTTTTAAACGAGGAAATTACCTCTAATGAAATATTCTCTGGCAATGAATTCTATATTTTAAATATTTGGGCAAGTTGGTGTGCACCTTGTAGAGAAGAGCATCCACAACTAATGGAGTTAAGCAAAAATCCTTCACTTAAAATTATTGGTCTAAATTATAAAGACGACCCAAAAAGAGCAAAAAAGTTTTTAAAAGAATTAGGAAATCCTTTTTCTATAACTGTAATTGATAAAAAAGGAATAATAGCAATCGAGTTTGGTGGATATGGAATACCTGAAACCTTTGTAATTAATAAAGATAAAAAAATAATAAAAACGTATATTGGGAATTTAACAGATGACTCAATAAAACAAATAAATTCTTTATTAAAATGAAAACTTTGAAATTTTTTTTTATAATTATTTTATTCTTAAATATTATAACCATATCTTATGCTGATAAAGAAGATCAGTTAGTGATAAAGATCTCAAAAAATCTAAGATGTCTAATTTGTCAAGGCCAATCAATTTACGACTCCCAGTCTGATTTTGCAGTCAGCATGAAACTTCTGATAAGCAAGAAAATTAAACTAGGCTTAAATGAGAGAGAAATTTACAAGCAACTTATAGATAAATATGGAGAATGGATTGTATACGATACAGGTTTGAACAAAAATACGGTTATTCTGTGGGGGTTACCAGTATTGTTATTTTTAGTTGGAGGTGCAATAATACTAAAAAAATTAGTTTTTAGAAAATTTTAATTGTATATAAAAGGTAAAATTTTTATATTAGAAAAAAAGTTATGAATAAATATTTTTTCTTTGTTAGTATTTTTTTATTAATTTCTGCACCTTTAAAAAGTGAAGATATTAAAAAAATTTTTGATCAACAGCATGAATTTAACATTTATACTGGAATGTTTGATTTCAGTGACGATGGAAAAAGATCTCACATATTAGGTTTTCAGCATCAAAACGAAAATTTATTAAGAGAAAGTTTTTTAGGCACGTTGTCCCCAGTCACGGGAGCATTAATTACTCAAGATAATGCAAGCTATTTTTATACTGGTGTGCAGGCAATGTACAAGTTGGGCAATATTAATATCACACCTAGCTTTACTCCTGGAGTATACAACCAAGGAGATGGAAAAGATTTAGGACATCTAGTTGAGTTTAAAAGTGAAGTACAAATATCACTTGATTTACCTAGGGAAAGTCAATTTGGCATCTCATATAATCATTTGTCTAATGCTAGTTTAGGAGATAAAAATCCTGGGGCAAATAGTTATATGTTCAATTTTCTTAAAAAGTTTTAAAAATTTAAATGAATTTAAAAGATTGTCACAATTTTAGTGATTTTAGAAAATTAGCAAAACAGAAACTTCCATCTCCTATATTTCATTACATTGATGGAGCAGCAGATGATGAAATAACTTATGCAAGAAATACAAGTGCATTTGATGATGTTGATTTAGTTCCAAATGTTTTAAGGGGTGTTGAGGACGTTGATTTATCAACTACAATATTTGGTAAAAAATTAGACCTACCTTTTTATCTTGCACCAACAGCTTTACAAAGGCTTTTTCACTATGACGGAGAAAGAGCAGTTGGAAGAGCTGCTCAAAAATTTAATACAATGTTTGGTGTTTCAGCTTTAGCTACTGTTAGTGTAGAAGAAATATCCTCGATGATAGATACTCCTAAAATGTTTCAGTTTTATTTTCATAAAGATAGAGGTCTAAATGATTCTTGCTTGGAAAGAGCAAAGGCAGCTAAATTTGATGTCATGGCTTTGACAGTAGATACAATAACAGGAGGAAATCGGGAAAGAGATTTAAGGACTGGCTTCACATCTCCTCCTAAACTAACTTTATCTAGTTTATTTAGTTTTGCAATAAAACCAATGTGGGGAATAAATTATTTAACCAAGGGTAAGTTTGAGTTACCTCATCTTCAAGATTATGTAAAAGAAGGTACTGATACTAATACTTCTATCGGAAATTATTTTTCTACAATGTTAGATCAATCTATGAACTGGAAAGATGCTGAAAAACTTTGTGCTCAGTGGGGAGGACACTTTGCACTGAAAGGTGTGATGAGTGTTGAGGACGCTAAGAGAGCGGTTGATATTGGATGCACAGGTATAATGGTTTCAAATCATGGAGGAAGACAACTTGATGGCTCAAGATCACCATTTGACCA
>CACHVT010000009.1 GCA_902583345.1 uncultured Pelagibacteraceae bacterium
TTATTATTTTTTTTTTACTCAAATTAACTAAAATTATTTAAAACTTTTGTTATTTTTTTAATTTCTTTTAAAGACAAATTAGGATCAATAGGTAAACTTATACCCTCTTTTGCTATTTTTTCAGAATTAGGGTATTTTTGATTTTTAAAAAATTTCTTAAGTGCTTTCAATTGATGGATTGCATAAGGATAGTGGAAGCCATACTGAATTTTATTTTTACTCAAATATTTAACCATTTTTGATCTATTTTTGATAAGAATTACATATTGATGATAGACACAACCTTTGGAATAACTTAATTTTGTTATTTTCTTATTTATAATCAAATTATCATAATAATTTGCGATTTTTACCCTTCTTTTATTTAAAAAATCCAAGTCTTTAAGTTTTGTACTTAATATAGCCGCTTGAATTGTATCCAGTCTACTATTTTGACCAATATGATCATGAATAAACTTTTTGGACGATCCTAAATTTCGGAGATTTGAGAGAAGTTTATAAAATTTTTTATTATTTGTTGTTATCACACCGGCATCTCCATAGGCACCAAGATTTTTTCCTGGATATAAACTAAAACAAGATATATCAGAAATTGAACCTACTCTTTTACTTTTTAAATATCCTAAAGAAGCGCCATGAGCTTGAGCACAATCATCAACTAAATAAATTTTTTTTTTGGTTTTTTTAATTATGCTTTTTATTTCATTAAGGTTCACAACGGATCCATATAAATGAACAGGCATTATAACTTTAGTCTTATTGCTTAATTTAGAATTAATTTTTTTAATATCTATAGTAGGTTTGTTTTTCTCAAGATCTACTAAAACAGGTTTTAATTCAGCATTAATTATAGCAAAAGCAGTTGAGCAATAAGTCATAGCAGGCATTATAACCTCAGAGTTTTTAGGAAGATTTAGAGATTTTAATGCAAGTGTGATAGCATCCGTACCATTTGCGCAACCTATAGCATAATTGCAGCCGATAAATTTAGAAAAGTTTTTTTCAAAAATTGATACTTCTTTTCCTAAAATATAATCACCTTTATTAAAAATTTTTTTAATTTTTTTTAATATTTTTGGGTATTTTTTTCTATCAAGTCGTTTTAAATCATAAAATTTTATCATCTTAAATTTTTTCTAAAATTTTAGTAATACTTACATTAAAATTTTTAGCAAAGATTGGATTTTGTTTTTTTTTTATACTTTTATAAATATAGCTAACTAAGTTATATAAAGGCTCAGAAATATCAATATCAGGTATTTCAAGTTTATATCTTGTGCTACTTTGATTATTATTTTTATAAATCCTAATTTTATATAATGGTTCATTTTCATCGCAGGTAATAATAGCTTTTTGAAACTTAAATTTTATCAGACGAATTTTGGTTGGTGAGATCCATGAATTTTTTATAAATACTTTTAGATTATTCTTATATAATAAATTAATATAGGCAGTATCTTTCATTTTTATTTTTGCAGTATTATATTTTAATCCTCTAACCTTTGTAGGAATACTATTTAAAAGATATTTTAATATTGAAATATCATGAACACCTAAATCCCATACAACATTTGCATCTTTTCTTATTGGGGCTTGCTCTCTGAAACTTTCAATTTCTAATAGTTTACCATATTTTTTATTTTTAATTATCTTGTATACAAAATTTATTGATCCAGAAAAAATAAATGGGTAGTCAACAAACAACAATTTATTATATTTTTTTGATAATCTCTCGAGCTCAACTACATTTTTTATATTAAGTGACAATGGTTTTTCTACTAAGACGTGATTTGATTTGAGAAAAAATTTTGCCATTTCATAATGAAATTTAGTAGGAGAACAGATAACAACTAAATCAATTTCATTAATATTTATCATTTTGTGATTCTGGTAAAATTTTGATGCTGGGAAAATTTGTTTTGCTTTATTAAGATTGTTCAGTGATTTATCTACAATACAAGTAATTTCAAAATTATTTGAGTTTAGAAAGTTTCTGGCAAGTTTAGGTCCCCAATATCCATATCCAATTAAAGCTACTTTATAAATCATATTAAGTTATTAAATGAATCTTTTTATTTCTATAAATTGATTTTTTTATTTTTTTACCATTATAAATAGGTAATTGAAAAGGAGGAAAAATTAAAGATCTTATTTTATTATGTGTTTTTAAATTATGTTCTAGTTTTGTTATATTTATAAGTTTCTTATAATCTACACTTTTTCTACTATAATAACTTGCTTTTTTATGATTTTGTTTTTTTAATTTAAATTTATTTTTTAATATTTTTCTAATATTTTTTTTGAATAGATATGACGACTTCTTAAGAAGTTTTAAATAATTTTCAAAGGCTGTATCATTTTTTCTTACCTTATATTTTGCTACATCTATGATACTTCCGGTATCAATTCCTTTATCAATAATATGAAAGGTAACTCCAGAAATACTTTCACCTTTAAGTATCTGAAAGTAATTAGTATGGCATCCTCTAAACTTTGGTAAAACACTAAAATGAATATTAAACAATTTTTTTGATCTAAACTTTTTAACTTTTAAAATATCTTCATATTCCAATTAAAAAAAAAAAAGCTTTTCAATTTTATATAAATTTTTAAGCGAAGTAATATTAATTTTATTATTTTTGCAATATTTTTTAAATGATTTTTGCCAAGTATTTACTCCATTGTCGCTAGAGTTAGGTAAAGCTAAAATTTTATATTTTTTTTTAAAATTTTTGACCACATATTTTAAAGCCTCAATTGCACACTGATTTTTTCCAGCGATGCATATAACTTTATTTTGACCACACATATTTGTATTTTGGTGTAGATCCTAAGGTCTTATGTGTAATTGAATCTGAGACAATTAAATTATTAAATATTTCAAAGTATTTTTTTTTTCCACATGCCGAGATTTTATTTATTTTATTAATATCATTTTTAATATCGTTGATTTGTTCTGATAAATCTTTCTCATTCTTATAAAACAACATCTCTTTTTTGCTAAAAAAATCATGAAACTTTGTTTTCTCATCGATAAATGTAAGTATTCCATTTCCAACATAGGATGCTATTCTATTGCTAGATGCATACTTTAATGGTTTTCCTCTACTCAAATTTAACGACATTTTACAAATCATCATTTCCTTATATAAATCATAATTCCATTTTGGTTTATCGTTATTAATTCCAAGCACATGGAAATTGATATTTTTTCCTACTTTAATTAAATTATTTAAAAAAGTTTCTCTTTCGTCTTTGGTATTTTGTCTTAAACCTCCAAAATTCACACCATGACTTAATGCAAAAAACAGATCTTTATATCTGTGTTTATGTTTATATATACTTAAAGTTTCAATATTTTTATCAACTGGAATAGGTAAAAAATTTAATTTATTTCTACTAATTTTGGTCTTTATAACATCAGGATGCGTGGTAATAAAATATGAATCAATTAAATCATTATTTTTTTCAATTAAACTAAGATTATTTCTCCAATTTGGACCATAGTTTGCAACGTGATCTTCATACCAAAGAGATATTTTTGTTTTTTTTTTTTTAATTTCAAACAATGTATTTTTTTGAAGTATGTTATTATGTCCAAGAAGAATTAAATCAGGTTTATAGTTATTATTTATTTCAAGAATATCCCTATCAAGGTTTGGAAAAATTTTTTGAGATAAATAATTTCTATAACTAAAATTTATAACATCACAATTATTTCTTATAAATCCATTTGATAATTTAGAAGCTATAGATATATTAAATAATCTTTGATTATTTTTTTCATTAAAATTAGAAATGTGTAAAATTTTAGGTCCTATATTTTTACTGATATTAATTTTTTTTTGTAAAAGGTTACTTTTAACTGCATCTAGGTAGTTGACTAAATTTTCTATTTTGTGTACTAGATTATTAAAATTTTTTAGTTGTATTTGTTTTAACTTTTTTGGGTTTTGTATTAGTTTTTTTAATACTAAAAAAATCTTTTTAGAAGTTAGTTTTTTTAAAATAAGATCATTATTGAAAGTTTCTGGTAGACCACCTCTTGCTGATGTAATGGTTGCACAACCATTTGCTGCTGACTCCATTGATGTTCTGCCAAATGGCTCTTCCCATCTTGATGGAACAACAGAAATTGAAGATTCTGAATATAAATCTAATATTTTTTGATGAGGGAGCCAATTGTATACTTTTAAATTTTTATGTTTAAAATTATATTTTTCACGTGGTTCATTGCCAGCTATTATAGCTTTCCAATCGGAAAATTTTTCTAAAATTTCAATTACTGCGTGACCAAATAAATCAAAACCTTTTGAGGAATTTAATTTTCCGGTAAAAACGATCTGTTTTTTTTTTCTTTTATTAAATTTATTTGGTTTTTTAATTGATGGATATAGTATTTCACAATTAGCTTTACTTCTAAAAGGTAAGTCTTCGAAAAACTTACCCATCGTCCATTTGCTTACAAAAAATATTTTTTCTGTATTATTTAATATAAGAAGTCTTTCTGAGGGAGTTTTAGATCCCCGAATTTCTTTTGGATTATTATGAAAAAAAAATATTATTTTAGATTTTATTTTTCTATTAATTAAAAAATTTAAATATTCTGGTCTGTTATGTATTTCAATTACGTCAAATTTATATTTTACATAGTCTTTATAAAAAGAATTAATATAAATTTTATTTTTAGAAAAGACGCTCTGTTTCAAAATTAAATTTTTAAAATTATTTGTTATTGGTTTTAATTTTTTATTAAGATTTCCATATATTACAGTATCGTTCGATAATTTAGACAAGTCGTTATAATCTTTTACCCAAATTGATGCTGCGCCAGCATAATTTTTAGAAAAAATTTCTTTATAAGGTAATACTATGGCTATTTTTTTTTTCATTTATTATTTTATTCCTAAAATGTCTTTTTTTTTTTAAAAAATACTCAAATGACATTGCTTCTGATTTAGTTTTAAATTTTTTTTTATAGATTAGTTTCCATTTATGACCTTTTGTGGACTTGGCTCCTTTTCCATTATTATGCTTAATTAGTCTATTTTTTAAATTATATGTATAACCAACATAAGTTTTGTTATATTTGCTACCTATAGTTTTTAACATATAGACGTAAAAATACATAAAAATTATCTAAATTTCGGTCCGTACCACCATATTGCCAATGTATATCTTTCACCTGAAATCAGTTTAGTAACTTTGTGATTAATAAAAGACGGAAATATTACAGCAGTTCCTGGTTTATTGAAAGTTTCAACATCTACCTCTTTTCGATCGAATAGTTTTAAATTTCCACCATCATAACTACTCTCAGATAGATTTAAAAGGCAAGTAAGTTTTATATCTCTAATTGGATTATTAGGTTCACCATCAGTATGCCAATTATACTCTGTATTTTTTTTATAAATATTTAGATTTAGTATTTTATCAGAATTCAAAGGAAAAAGATCAAATCCATAAGCATTCACATTTGCTGAAACACAAAATTGTATAAAAGGATTTAATAAACTGCCCACAGATCCTAATTTAACAAATTTTATTTCTGAAGTTTTTACACTTTGATCCGCGGGCAGATCTTTGGCTGTGGTTATAAAATTTTTTTTTATTAATTTATTAAGTTCTTTAACTTGATCTAAATTATATACTTGACCATGTGTAAAAAGAGTTTTTCTCATATTATTTCCATTAAATTATATTAATAAAAACGACAAGATACATTAAATATTATGTATGTATTAATAATTTTTTTTGGCGGTCCCTAGGGGAATCGAACCCCTCTTTCGAGGATGAAAACCACGTGTCCTAACCGATAGACGAAGGGACCAATTTTGGATCTTTTATTGTAATTATTATAATTAATCAAGTAAAGGTAGCTCCTTTTTTACAATATTACTAGTTGAGTTTTTGTGAGTAACTAATGTTTCTGTAATAAATTTTCCATTGTCTATTTTTACACCATTTACAAGATCCCCTGATGTGATCCCAGTAGCACAAAAAATAGAGTCACCACGAACTATCTCGCTTAATTCATATTTTTTATCTAAATTTTTAATACCCATTTTTTTTGCTCTGTTAATGTCTTCATCTGATTTAAAAATGAATCTTCCCTGAAATTTACAATTAAAAGCATCAAGTGCTGATGCGGCTAAAACTCCTTCAGGTCCACCACCTATACCTAAAAATAAGTCAACTTTATATTTTTTATTTGTAACTAAAAGTGCTCCTGATACGTCACCATCTGTTATTAGTTTTATATTAACTTTTAAATTATTTAATTTATTAATTATTTCTTTATGCCTAGGTCTATCAAGAATACAGACTCTTATATCATTTAAATTTTTATTTAAAGCATCAGCAATATTTTTAATGTTTTTTTCAACGGAAAAATCTAAATCAATCGCATCATATGGAACATCTTTTCGGACTGCTATTTTATTCATATATGTTTCGGGAGCATTAAATAAATTTCCTTTAAGTGTAATTGCAATTACAGATAAAGCGCCTGGTAAATTTTTTGCCAGAAAATTTGTTCCCTCAACTGGATCAACTGCTATATCAATATGTGGTCCTTTACCTGTACCCAGTTTTTCACCTATATAAAGCATAGGTGCCTCATCTAGTTCTCCCTCGCCAATAACAACCTTTCCACAAATATCTAATTTATTTAAATTGACTCTCATAGAGTCTGTTGCTGCTTTATCAGCATTTATTTTATCATTTTTTCCAATATATTTGTAACATGAAACTGACGCATTAGATGTTATATTTACCAATTTATCAATTAACTCTTTATCAAGTCTCACTAAATACTTTCTTTTGTTTTTTTGTCTGTATTAATTTTAAGTTTATTTTCAAATTCATTAAGTCTTTTCCAAACAGAAATTAACTCAACTATTATGGGCCAGCTTCTAACTAAATACTGCAATGAGGTTTCTACTCTTCCAAAAGCTCTAATAATTTGTTGGACAAAGCCTAGAGTAATAGCACCACTTACTATTGTAGGTGCTAAAGCTAAATAAGGCACAATTACCATTCCTTGCAAGTAACTCCATTTTACAGCGTTAAAATATAAATAATGAAAATACATTTTATAATGTATTTTTCTAACACCACCATATAAATTTTGAATTTTATCAGGTTGGGCACTTTCCTTAAAATCCTCACCTAAAACTAATTCTTTTCTGTAAGCAGCTTCTTCTTTTTGAATATCATATTCAATACCAGGTAATTTTATTCCCACTGCAGCAAGCACAAATGTTCCACCTAAAGCTGAAATAATAGCAACCCAAACTAATGCATGGTTAACTTCTCCTATCCATGGAAGCACGGTAATACTTTTAGATAGACCCCATAGAATTGGAGTAAATGCTATTAATGTCATTATACTCCTCAAAAGTTCAGCACCAAGACTTTCCATTATTCTAGCAAATTTGAGAGTATCTTCTTGTACTCTTTGTGAAGCTCCTTCTATAGATGAAGCAAAATTCCAATTATCGTGATAAAAGTCTGCCATAGCTGTTCTCCATCTAAATGTCCAATGACTAGTAAAATAATCACTAAAAATTACTACCAATATGTAGACGGCAGCAATTTTTGCAAATGTAAAAAGATAAGCAATAAATTGTTGCTCTGTTACTGCGCCTGGTTCAGCTAGTGCTTTTTGCAAAGTATCATAAAATTCACCAAACCATTCATTAATTTTTACGTCAAGTTGTACTTGATACCATGTGGCTGCTAAAATAAGTATTGTTCCACCTATACTCCACAAATACCATTTTTTATCAGTAAAGAATTTAAACATTTATTTTATAAAATTATCTGCATAAGATTTTTTGACCAATTTTCTTTTTTTAGGTTCAATTAAGTCATACTGAATATTATTTTTTTTTGCATAATTTATTGCTAAGTCTTTTGAAGTAAATTCTATTTTAACTTCAGAAAGAGTATTAGAAGAAGTTTCCCAACCCATTAAGGGATTAATATTCTTATCTTCAGTGTAAAATTCTATAATCCATTTCTTATTTTTACCTAAGCCAGATTGCATTGCAGTTTTAGATGGTATGTAAATTTTTGCTTTTTTCATAAAATGGTCGGGGCGGCAGGATTTGAACCTGCGACCCTCTGGTCCCAAACCAGATGCGCTACCAGGCTGCGCTACGCCCCGAATGGGTAACTAATACAGTAGTTAATAGCATTTTCAAAGGATAAATATAACCAAAAATGAAGAATTTTAATTAAAATCTGATATATAAGAAATTATGATAATTGCATGTCCAGCATGTAAGAAAAAATTTGAAGTAAGCGCTTCTTTAATTCCAGAAAAAGGAAAGATGCTCCAGTGTGGTTCTTGTAGTCATAAATGGTTCTTCAAAAAGGTAAATATAAATGAAGAAAAAAAAGAAATTTTAAAAAAAATAACAAAACCTGAAAAAAAAGTATCAGAATTTGTTGATAAAAACGTTCCTGATAGTACAGAAGAACTAATAACTGAAGCAGAAACAGCAATATCAGTAACTGAAAAAAAACAGAATAAAAATAGAAGCAAAATTAGCATTTTGAGCTTCTTGATTGTATCGATAATTACTTTTGTCGCACTAATAATTTTAGCAGATACATTTAAAAACTCTATTAAATTACTAATTCCAGGATTTGATTTAATACTTAATAATTTATATGAAACAGTAAAAGATATAATATTATTTATTAAAGATTTGTTTAAATAAATATGATTAATTATATCTCTAAACCCTTCAAATGGTTTTTTAAACTAGAAGCAGCAAGCGGACTTGTTCTATTATTTGCTGCTATAATTGCATTAGTGGTCAGCAATTCTAATTTATCTGGTTTATATTTTTCAATCTTAAACAAATATTTATTTATTGGAGTTAATGATTTTGGATTAAAACTCTCCGTAATTCATTGGATTAATGATGCGCTTATGGCAATATTTTTTTTCTTTGTGACCTTAGAAATTAAAAGAGAATTCTTGCAAGGTGAACTTTCAAATATGAAACAAGCATTATTGCCGATAATTGCAGCTGTAGGTGGAATGTTGATACCTGCACTTTTTTATATTTTTATTAATTGGGGTGATAGCGAAACTCTCAATGGATGGGCTATACCCTCAGCTACAGATATTGCATTCTCTTTAGGTGTTCTGTCATTATTGGGTAAAAGAGTACCTTTATCTTTAAAAGTTTTTTTAACCGCTTTAGCGATAATTGATGATTTAGGAGCAATTGTAATTATAGCTATATTTTATTCTGGTGATTTAAATATACAATATTTAATATTAATGACTTTAGCGTTTATAATTTTGTTAATAATAAACAAGTTCAATATAACGAAGTTTTTACCTTATTTAGTAATTGGAATATTTCTTTGGGATTTTACACATAATTCTGGAATTCATGCCACAATAGCAGGTGTTTTGTTGGCTATGACAATACCACACCGGAAAAAAGAAAAAGACTATTCTTTATTGATTAAGATAGAGCATGCAATTAGTCCATATGTTGCTTTTGGAATAATGCCATTATTTGCTTTTGCAAATGCAGGTGTGTCATTAGAGGGTCTTTCATTTGAATCCTTACTTGAAAAAGTTCCTTTAGGAATACTGGTTGGATTATTTGTTGGCAAACAATTAGGTGTTTTTGTATTTTCTTATGTTTCTATAAAACTTAAAATTGCTCAAATGCCAAATAATTCCAATTGGTTTAATTTTTATGGTGTTGGTGTTTTAACTGGAATAGGTTTTACTATGAGTCTTTTTGTTGGAAATTTAGCTTTTGTTGAGAATATGCAATATATGGATGGAGTAAAAATTGGAGTTTTGACTGGGTCATTATTATCCACTTTATTTGGTTACTTCTTGATATTACTTACACCTAATAAATAATAATAATGAAAAAAATAATAGTTCTAGTTATATCAATATTTATGTTATTTTTTAAAAATATTTCTTCAGCTAGTTATAATAAACTTATTTATGATTTTAAAATAAACTCAATCACAGGAGAAATAATAGATTTTTCTGAGTATCGTAATAAGGTGATTCTTTTGGTTAATGTTGCAAGTTTCTGTGGTTTTACGAAACAATATGTAGATTTACAAAAACTTTGGGAGTTATATCGAGATAAAGATTTTGTTGTAATAGGGGTTCCCTCTAATTCATTCAATCAAGAAAAAAATAGCGACGAAGAGGTCAAAAAGTTTTGTGAGGTCAATTTTAATATAAATTTCCCAATGACTTCAATATATGATGTTAAGGGTGATAACGCACATGAAATTTATAAATGGGCCATGAAAAACCATGGTAAATCAGCTGTGCCAAAATGGAATTTTCATAAAATTTTAATAGGTAAAGATGGCAAAATTTTTGATACATATGTATCTTTCACTAATCCGATGTCCAGCAAAATAACAAAGGTTATAGATAAAATTCTTAATTAAATTTTTTAGTGAAATTATCTATATAAGATTTAAGATTGATTTTACCAAAATACTTATAAACTTTATTAGATAAATTCATATTTGTTAGTGCCGAAGCATATCTCTCTCCAGCTCGCTTAGGTAAAAAAATAATTTGAGAATTAAACATTTTGGCAATACTTAGAATTGAATAACTTTTATGATTTGCTATGCTATAATGTCTGCATTGGTTTTTTTTCCAAGCCAAATAACAAATTTTTACGGTATCATTTATATGTGTAAATCTTCTTGTTTGATTCCCAGGCTTTACAACAGGTAAAGGTTTCCCTTTTTTATAACAGTTTTCAAATATGCCGATAACTGTCGCCATTCTACCTTCGCAAATTTGATTAGGCCCATAAACATTGTAAAAATATATTACCTCATACTTAAACTTAAACCATTTTTTTAAATTTTCTAATAGTTCTAAATTTTTTGCTTTAGTAAAAGCATATGGTGATAGATTTTTGTCTTTACCTTTATTACCAAGATTAGCTGATGTTGCTGAATAAATTAGTTTAATTTTATTTTTTAGACAGTAATTGAATACAGCATTACTACCGATAGTATTTGAATTAATACATTCGCTCATTTTTAAAAAACTTTGATAAATTCTAGCAAACTCACCAAAATGAAAAATTGTATTTACTTCTTTAGGTTTTTTAAGTAAATAAAATATATTTTTTGTATCACCCTTTATGTATTTTACTCTTTTTGAATTAATATGATTTTTTATATTACCGGACGAATAGTTATCAATGCTTATTATATTATACTTAGTTTTTTTTATTAATAGATTGATTAGGTTACTACCAACAAATCCTGCTCCCCCTGTAACTATAATTTTTTGTCTTTTCATCAAATATAAAATGATAATCCGTCGTAAGCTGGTTTTACATTCTTAGGTAAGATTTTCAATAAATAATTATAATCTAGATCGGAATGCATATTTGTCAAAATGGTTTTTTTTGGTTTTATTCTTTCAACTAGTTTAAGAGATTCCTCTAAATTAAAGTGTGAAGGATGTGGTGAAAATCTTAAACAATCTATAACTAAATATTTTAAATTTGATAAAAATTTTAAATCTTTTTCTTTAATTTTATTTACATCACTAGCATAAGCACATTTATTATTAATTACAAAAGCTAAACAATCAATCTTACCATGCCCAACAACTAATGGCTTTACAGTAATTTTATCATTATTACTATTAAAAGTAATTTTTTTTTTTAGGTTTTTGAAATTTAAAATTGCAGGATAGTCAGCACTATCAGAAAAACAATATGAAAAGTTTTTTTTCAAATATTTTTTTGTATTATAGCTAGTATAAATATCAATTTTTTTTTTTCTTTTTAAAAAAAATATTCTTAAATCGTTTATACCATGTGTTTGGTCACCATGCTCATGACTAATAAAAATTTTATCGATATTCCTAACCTTCTCTCTTAATAGTTGATTTCTTAAATCTGGAGAGGTATCAAATAAAATTGTCATTTTTTCTGTTGTAAGTAATGCAGAGCATCTAGTTCTATAATTTTTAATTTCTTTTGGATCACAATTACCCCAATAACCGTCAGCTCTGGGAACACCCATTGAACTTCCACATCCCATTATAGTAAACTTAATAGACATTAATTAAAAAACAAATTGTTAAAATTATTTGTAGTAATTTTATCTAATTCTTTATTATCAAGATTTTTTATTTCAGACAATTTTTTTAAAGTATATTTTATAAAAGATGGCTCATTTTTTTTACCTCTCATTGGTACTGGAGCTAGAAATGGACTATCTGTTTCTATTAACAACTTATCAGTTGGAAGTTCTTTAAAAGTAGACTGCAATTCATTACTATTTTTAAATGTAATTATTCCACTCGCTGAAAAAAAAGCATTAAGGGACAGCATTTTTCTAGCAAAATCAATAGATCCTGTAAAACAATGCATTAAGATTTTAATTTTTTTTTTTTTATTGTATTTACTTAGTATATCGTATGTTTCAATTTCTGCATTTCTTGAATGAACAATTAAAGGTACATTCAATTCTTGAGCGGCCTCAATATGATTTATAAAACTTTTAGTTTGCAATTCTTTATCACTATTATTATAATAAAAATCTAAACCAGTTTCACCCACACCTATAATTTTTTTATTTTCAACAATTGGTTTAATTATTTCTTTACAGTTTAAGATACAATTATTTGTTTCGTGTGGATGTATACCAAATGTTCCGTAAATCATTTTATCAAATTTAATTATCTTTATAATATTTTTGAAGCTTTCTAAGGTAGTGCATATCGTAAGTATTTTATCTATTCCTTCAGTTTTAGAGCTTTTAATTACATCACCTAAATTGGTAAAAAGTGGTTCATGATCTAAATGGCAATGAGAGTCAATCATTTTTGTCAATCTTTTTAAAAAGTATTTCCATTTTTTTAATTTTTTTACCTTCAATAAGAAAGTTATTATTTTTTATACTTTCGAATAAAATTTGATCTTCTTTAATTTCAAAAACATTAAGTACTTTTAGTGAACTGTTGGGAATTATGGGATAAAGTAAAATAGTTATTTTTCTAATTAATTCAAGCGAAACATAAATAATAGTATTCAATCTTTTAGTATCTTTTTTTTTATTCCATGGTTCTTCATCGTTAAAATATTTATTTGAAGCAAAAAGCTTTTCAACAACAAAATTCATATATGAATTTATATCTTGTATATTTATATATTCTATGAGCTTCTCAAAATTATCATTAAAATCGTTTAAAATTTTTAAATCAGTCTCATTAAAACTTATATTTTTAGGTATTTCTAAATTAAAATTTTTTTCATTAAAAGCGATTACCCTCTGACATAAATTTCCATAATTATTTGCTAAATCGCTATTTATTGAGCTTTCTAATTTTTCTTGTGAAATACTTCCATCATTTCCGAAGGAAACTTCCTTAATTAAATAATATCTTAATGGATCTAAGCCATATTTTTTAATAATTTCAATTGGATCTAATATATTACCTCTTGACTTAGACATTTTTTCTTCTCCCGATAAAATCCATCCATGTCCATATACTCTTTTTGGCAAAGGAATATCTGCAGCCATTAAAAAAGCTGGCCAGTAAACAGCATGAAATCTTAAAATATCTTTACCAATTAAATGAATAGATGCCGGCCAATAATTTTTATAGAGTTCATTGCTATAATCCGGATAATTTAGGGCGCTCAGATAGTTTATTAAAGCATCTAGCCAGACATATATGATGTGTTTTTCATTTGAAGGAACTTTAATACCCCATGTAAATGATTTTCTACTCACAGATAGATCCTTTAAACCGCTTTCTACAAAATTAACAACCTCATTTTTTCTACTTTTAGGAAGAATAAATTGTGGATTTTCATCATAAAATTTAAGAAGAGGTTTTTGCCACTTGGAAAGTTTAAAAAAATATGATTCTTCTTCAACCCATTCAACATTAGAGCCTGACAATTTAGATTTTTTTATACCATCAGCATCTTCAACTTCATCATCAGAATAGAAAGCTTCATCCGATACAGAATACCAACCAGAATATTTAGATAGATATATTTCATTTTTTTTTTCAAGTATATTCCATAAATGCTGTACAGAAATAAAATGTCTTTTCTCTGTAGTTCTAATGAAGTCATTATTACTAAGATTTAAGATTTTTGATAAATCTCTAAAGGTAATACTTATTTCATCGCAAAATTTTTTCGGATCCATTCCTTTTTTTTCAGCAGCCCTTTGAATTTTTAAACCATGTTCATCAGTACCAGTTAAAAAGAAAACTTTATATCCTTGAATTTTTTTTATACGAGCAAAGAAGTCAGCAATAATACTTGAATATGCATGACCCATATGTGGTTTTGCAGAAGGATAGTATATTGGTGTAGTAATATAAAAATTTTTATTCATTTAATACTCGTGATTTAAACTCTAAAACTAAATTATCATAATTTAGATTATATCTATCGCAGTAATGAAACATTTTAATAAATTTATTGTAGAGAAAAGTAATTTTTTTTGATTTAGACATATATGTGAGTTTTAAAAAATATCGTTGAATTAAATTAAAAATATAATTTTTAATAAATTTATCTTTTACATAGTAATTTTCATTAATTAATAAGAGTAAAAAATCTTTTAGAGAAAATTCTTTTAAATTTATTTTATACTTATTTGCAAATTGTATTAGACTATAAAATTCACCAGGCGTGGAATAATAATAGATCAATTCATCGTTAAGTATCTCTAGTATATTCTTATTCAATATTTTGTTTGAAATTAAAATAGTTTCTTCGAACGTTAGATTTAACTTAAATATAATACATCTTGATTTTAATGTATCCTGAATTTTTTTATCATTATTGTGAATTAAAATAAAAAATAAATTTTCATTAGGTTCCTCAACAATTTTCAATAGAGCATTTAAAGAATTTGTATTTAATTTTTCTGAATTGTTTATAATAACAAATCTAGGTTTGTCATTAAAACTTGATTTATTGGCATAATCAATCATTTCACGTACTTGATTAATTTCGATATTTTTTTTTTCGTCTAAAAGATCAATATTAAAAATATTTGGATGTGAATTATTATTATATAGTTTAAATGATCTATTTTCTAAATTAATTAAATTATTTTTCAAATCATATGGATGTTCTTCATCTTTTGAAAAAATATAATTTATAAAATGATTTGTTAATACGGACTTACCAATACCTTTAGGTCCAGATAATAAAATTTTATTTGACATCATATTTTTATTGTACAGATTAATTAAAGTTTTTAAGTCACTCGTTAATCCATATAATTTTGTTTGTGTATTTAAATCAATATTCATTTTAAAAGTTTTGTTACACTTTCTATAATTAATTCTCTATTTTTAAAAATATCTTTATTAGAATCTATAATTTTATATTTATTTTTATTTTTCTTAGCTATTGTTATGTAGCCTTTTTGAACTTTTTTATAGAAACTTATATTAAATTTATCATATCTATTAAGATTTTTTCTTTTTGAAAGCCTTTTTTTTAAATTTTTATAATTTACCAAATTTAAAAAAGTTAAATCTATTTTAATATTATTTAGTAAATACTTGTTAATAAGTTTAATAAATTGATAATTTATATTCATACCATAATGTTGATAAGCTAAAGTCGAGTCGACAAATCTGTCAATTATTATTATTTTTTTTCTAAAATTTTTTTTAATTTGATTTTCTATATTTTCATTCCTTGCTGCACAATATAGAAGTAGATCTGTTTTTTTATGAAATTTTGACCTATTACTTAATAATAATTTTCTTATTTTTTCTGAATTAACATTGCCTCCAGGCTCTCGTAGTTTAAGGAATTTTATTTTTTTTTTTTTTAAATAGTTAGCTAGATAATTTGAATGAAGTGTCTTTCCCGACCCTTCTATGCCCTCAAAAACAATTAAAGATTTTTTATACATCACCCCAAATCAAGTAATTTATTGATTTTATTAATCTGGAGAAAATATTTACCTTATTAATATCCTCAAATGCTAAAACTTTATACTCGTTTATTAGATCATCCTTATAAAATACTCTTAAAGTTCCTAAAATATCATTTTTCTTTATTGGAGCTTCAATTGGTCCTTGATAATCAATGCTTACTTTAAGGTATCTTTTTCTAGCCTTAGGTATTGTTTTATAAATATCTTGGTTAATGTATGTTTTAACTTTATTTTTATTTCCAAGCCAAACATCTAATTCTGCTATCACTGTATTTTTTTTAATAACTTCTATTAAATCAAAATTAGTGATTCCATAAGTAAGTAGTTTTGCCGATTCTCTAGATCTATCTTTTTTGGTTTTGAATCCACTGCCAATGCCAATTAATCTGCGATTTTTTCTTTTTACAGATGCAGCTAAAGAGTATCTCTCAACTGCTAAATAACCAGTTTTAATTCCATCTGCCCCAAAGTTTTTGTATAATAATGGATTTCTATTTCCTTGAGTAATTGGATCACCTCCTGTTCGGTCCCAGGTAAAATTCTTTATTTTGTAATACTCATAAAATTTTGGATAATTTTTTATAAGATAATTTGACATGATTAAAATATCACGGACAGTTGAATAATTTTCTGGATCATTAATACCAGAAGAATTGGAGAAGTTAGTATTAATCATTCCAAGTTCTTTAGCTTTTGATGTCATTAGAACAGCAAATTCTTCCTCGGTCCCCGCTATACCTTCTGCTAAAGCTACGCAAGCATCGTTACCAGATGCAATAATTATTCCTTTAAGTAAATCTTCTACAGTTACTTCATCATTTACCATTATAAACATTGAGGAATAACCAGATTGAGACAAACGCCAGGCATTTTCAGAAATCAGAAATTTATCATCCAAACTTAGATCTCCTTTTTCTATCAGCTCAAAAGCAATTATTGATGTCATAATTTTTGTCATAGAAGCTGGGTATATTTCTCTATCAGCATCTTTCTCAAAAAGTATTTCCCCAGACGAATAGTCTTGAAGAATAGCGGTACTAGCTTTGATATCAAATTTAGCATATGACACACTAGTCATTGTTAAAGAAAGTAATAATAAGATGGAAAATTTTTTAATCATTTCTAATAATTTCTATATTTTCAAAATTTAACAAATTTATATCATTAAATGCTTTTTTTAGTGAAATTAAGTTGTTAAATGGACCTAAAAAAACTCTATAATTTGTCTCTGATAGTCTTTTCAGGTTTATTTTTTTAATTATAGTCTCATCTTGAATTCTTTTTATTAATCCATTAGCTGAATTTTCAAAATAAAAATCTGCAATTTTTATAATATAAGAGAATTTCTTTTCTTTTACTTTTTCAACTTCCACCTCGTCTGAATTCAAATTATTTATACTAATAGACTCTACAGGTGCTTTGCCAGCAACTGTTTTTTCCTCTTCGAAAGTTTTAGCTTTTTTTGCGACAAATGAGGATCTATTTATTATTTCTGTAATTTCAATATAGGGCTGGCTTAAGTCTAAACCAATTTCATTTGCTATTCTTTGTGTTACAACAGAATTATTAAAAATTGGATACTCTGCATTTTTCCCAACAGTAACTATTATGGCCTCATTGTTAAGATTATTTTTTATTTTTACAATTGAACCTTTTTTTAAATTTCTTTGGAAAATTATCAATTGTCTATCCTCAAGTTTCCTATTAATAATTTTGTTTTTATATAAATTATCATTATAAACTAAAGCAAATCCATTATTTTTAAAAACATTCTTAAGTAATATTTCTTTCTTTTTAGAATTTTTATAATCGATAGTACAAGCAGGAAAAATAATTATAACGAAAATTAGTAAAATTTTATAGTTCATTAGTTATTTTTTCCTTTAATGTACAAACTGCTAATGCAAATCTAAGTGATCGATTCCATTTTAGTATTAATTCGTAGTTATCTGATGTTATGTAGGCAGGAGTCAAAATTTTAGAATTTGGAATAATATCTCTATCTGGTGTAATTATTCCAATTATTTTTTTATTATTTATATCAATATCGTCACCATTTAATAAATATTGTTTAATTTTACTAAAACTAGTTTTATTTTTAATTTTTCTTGCTGATGTATTTAGAAATTTTTTTGGTATATCTTTTGATAGAACTATTTCATCAAAACAAAAATCATTCTTCTTCCACCCTATTTTGTTAATATAATTTGCAGCAGAAGCAAATGAATCTTTAATTTCTCTAAGTTCAATTTTGCTATTTTGGTCATAATCAATAGCATAATTTTTTATTGTAGATGGCATAAATTGGAAATTACCAAATGCACCAGCCCATGAACCATAAAGAATATTATGATCAATAATTTTTTTATCGATTAATTGTAAAACAGTAATCAATTCATTTGTAAAAAAATCACGTCTTCTTTTATCAAAACTTAAAGTGGCTAATGATGACAAAATATCCATTTTTCCTAAATATAAACCATAATTTGTCTCTATGCCCATAAGAGCCAAAAGTAATTCCTTCTCAACTAAAAATTCCTTTTCAATTTTATCAATAAATTTTTTATTTTTTTTATATACATTTATTGCTTTCTCTACTTTTTTACTTGATGTCCTTTTTTTTATATATGTATTGGTATCCTCATAAAATTCTGGTTGATAACGATCATATTCAATTACTTTAGGGTTAAATTGAACATTCGACATAACAATATTATATGTCTTTTCTGAAATATTTTTTTTCAGCGCGTAGGTCTTAAATGATCCAAGCCAATCCTGAAAATTTTCATCATTCGATAGTGCCTGATTTGAAGTAGCAATAATTGATAAAAAAATAAATATATTAAGTACTTTTTTCATATAAATCGTGTAAATAAATAAATACAGCTATCCATATAATAACAAAGCTAATAAATTTTGTAATATTAAAAGGTTCATTAAAATAAAAAAAACCAAGTAAAAATTGACTAGTTGGGGTTACAAAAAATATAAGTCCAGAAGTTGCCATTGTAGTTTTTTCTAATCCTTTTACAAATAAGAATAAAGGAATCAAAGTCATAATTCCTCCAAAAAATAATAACAAAATATTTACAGGATAATTATATGAAAAATCGTTATATCCCATTAAATAAATGTAGTATGCAACTATTAAAGCAATAGGTAGCATAAAAAGACTTTCAATGAACAAGCCTACATCTGTATCAACACTTATTTTTTTTCGTAGTAAATTATAAAAACTCCAAAAAAAAGCAACTAAAAAACCAACTATTGGAAAAGAATCTAAATTAAAAAGTAAAAATATAGACGAAAAAACAACGGCTAAAATTGATAGTTTTCTTTTTAAATTTAATTTTTCTTTAAGAAAAATATAACCTAAAAAAATATTCAAAATTGGAAAAATAAAATAACCATAACTTGCATCTATAATTTTATTAACGGAAATTGCATATATCCAAGTTCCCCAATTTAAGAAAATTAGTATACTGGTGATAAATAAAATTATAATTTTTTTCTTCTGTTTTGCTATTCTTTTTAAAATTTTATATTTTTTAAAAATTAGTGTTGAAAAAAAAAGAATAACACAAGTCCATATTAACCGGTGAACTGTTACCTCTATAGGTCCCATGAAACTAATATACTTAAAAAATAAAGTACCAAAAATGCCCCACCACAATGATGCTGCCATTGAGTAAATTGTTCCTTTTTTGAACTGAGATTGACTCATAAATAAATTAGATTGTTGATATACTATCATTTATAATAAGTTATTTAATAAAGGATTTTATAGGATAACTATAAGCAAAGTAAAATTTACTAAATTAATATACCTTTTTTTTGGTTGAATTTATAAATTATACTTATAAAAACTAGCTCACGGAGAGATGGCTGAGCGGTTGAAAGCACCGGTCTTGAAAACCGGCAAAGGGGCAACTCTTTCCTGGGTTCGAATCCCAGTCTCTCCGCCATTAAGATAAATATTTTTGAAATTTATCTATAATTTCTATCATTGCAACATCATTAGTGTTTATTAATGATTCTTTTTTTTTAAATGATTTCAATAATTCATCATCCATGTTTACAAAATCATTTAAAATCTTTAAATGATATTCATCTAGTTCGTTTATAATAGATCTTACGAAGCCTGTCATTAATATATCCATTTCTTTCGTTCCTCTATATGAAGCTCGATAAAAAATTTTATTTTTAAGTTCTTCTTTATTTGATGACATAGTTATATAAATAAAACATGAATGATTATGACTTTTTACTTTCTGATATAAATATCATAAAAGGTATTGGTTCTAAAACTACAAAATTATTTAAAAAAAAGAACATTAATACTGTTTTTGATTTATTATGGAGTTTGCCAAGAAATTTTACAGATAGAAGTGTAATATCAAAGATTAATGAGTTGCAAATAGGCAAAATTCACACAGTTATAGTTAATGTAGAGAAATACAATTTCCCAAGGATTAGAAATTTGCCTAATAGGGTTTCATGCATAAATGAAACTGGAAATATAGAATGTGTTTTTTTTAATAGCAACGAAGGATATATAAGAAAGATTTTACCTTTAAATTCTAAAGTTACTATAAGTGGAAAAATTTCATACTATAAAAATAAATATCAAATTACAAACCCAACTAATGTTTCATCAAATACAAACATCATAAAAAAAATTCAACCGACTTACAGTTTAACAGACGGATTAAATGAAAAAAAATACCTGTCTATTATAAATTCAGTGCTGGATAATTTGCCTGATTTACAAGAATGGCATAATAAAATTATTTTAAAGAAATTTAAAAATATAACCTGGAAACAATCTATTCTACAATTGCACGACCCAAAAAATATTAACCAAAAAGGGGATTTTTTAAATAGATTAATATTTGACGAAATTATGTCGAGTTTTTTAATAAATTCGAAAATCAGAAAGTCAATTAAAAAAATTAAAAAAAAAGGAAAAAAATTTAATGTAAATTTAAATGGCTCTTTAATTAAAAAGATAAATTACAATTTAACTAAAGACCAAATAAAATCAATAAATGAAATAAATCATGATCTTAAATCAAGTCAAAAAATGTTTAGACTTTTGCAAGGTGACGTTGGTAGCGGAAAAACGATTGTATCTTTAATTGCAAGTATCAATGTAATTTCGAGTGGATTTCAAGTCGCGCTTATGGCTCCAACAGAAATTCTTGCACAGCAGCATTTTAATTTAGCTAATAAACTTTTTTCAAAAAAAATAAACATGGCTATACTAACTGGTAAAACTGATTATAAAGATAGGAAAAGAATTATTCATGATCTATCAACAAATAATATAGATTTTCTTATAGGTACACATTCTCTATTCCAAGATAAAATAAAATTTAAGAAATTAGGATTAATAATAATAGATGAACAACATAAATTTGGAGTAAAACAGAGAAAGAAACTTTCTGACAAAGGAGGAAAAAATTGTGATGTTTTGGTAATGTCAGCAACACCTATACCTAGAACTATGATAATGACTATTTTTGGAGATATGGATACATCCATTATTAAAACAAAACCCAGCAACAGGAAAGATGTAATAACATATAGCAAACCAGAGTCTAAAATTAATGAAGTAATTATGTTTATTAAAAAACATATTAAAGATGGAGATCAAGTATTCTGGGTATGTCCCTTAATTGAAGAATCAAAAAAATTAGATCACCAATCATCAATTAAAAGATACGAGATATTAAAAAAAATATTTAAAAACCGAGTTGGTCTTCTTCATGGGGCACTAGATAAAGTAGAAAAAAATAAAATACTTTCTGATTTTCTTAAAAAAAAAATAGATATTTTGGTTTCAACAACAGTAATAGAGGTTGGAATTGATTTTCCTAATGCAGCAGTAATCATAATAGAAAATGCTAATAAATTTGGTCTATCACAATTACATCAATTAAGGGGTCGCGTTGGTAGGGGTGAAAAACAATCTTATTGTGTTTTAATGTATAAATCTACTTTGAGTGAAAATGCTAAAAAAAGAATAAATATACTAAAAAAATATAGTGATGGTTTTAAGATTTCTGAAGAGGATATGAAATTAAGAGGTTATGGTGAGTTGTTAGGTTTTAAACAAAGTGGTCTTCAAACTTTCAGGCTTGCTGATCCTTTGCTAAACGAGGACTTGTTTTTATTAGCAGAAAGAGAAACTAAAAAAATCGAAAATGAAAAACAAGATTTGAGAAGTTATAACACTTTGCTAAAGTTATATGATAGAGCAGATATATTAAATGATCTTGTCTAATTTCTTG
This sequence comes from uncultured Pelagibacteraceae bacterium, assembly GCA_902583345.1. Lineage (GTDB taxonomy): Bacteria > Pseudomonadota > Alphaproteobacteria > Pelagibacterales > Pelagibacteraceae > Pelagibacter. Next base: position 22,263 of record CACHVT010000009.1, read on the forward strand.
GATTAGAAGTTCCTGCAGAAACTATAAACTTTGAAGCTTCTTCAAATGTCATATCTAAATATATAAGATCTTTTTTTGGAAACATTATTAAAAAACCACTCGTAGGATTGGGAGTTGTTGGAATAAAAACATTCACAAGACTTTCCTTAGTTTTTTTCGACATTTCAGTTTTATTGTCTTTTGTAGCAAAGCCAACAGCCCAGGACCCTTTCTTAGGGTACTCTACTAAAACAACTGATTTTTTACTATTATCTTTTTTTGTAAAGGTTTCAGTCATTTGACCAATTGCTGAATAAATCGTTCTTAGTATTGGTATTCTCTTAAACAAATCATCAACGAGTTGAAGAAATTTCTTTCCTAAAAAAGATAGAGATAATCCACCTACAATAGTAATAAATATGACAGTTAGGATAATTTCTAATCCAGGTATAGAAAAGTGTAAATATGTATTAGGATTTATTTTTTCGGGTATTAATTTTGAAGAAATACCGATTAAAAATTTTGTTAGGTATAGTGTAAAACCAATTGGAATAAAAACAACTATACCAGTAAAAAAGTAATTTCGAAGTTTTAATGCTATTGATTTCTTTTTTTTTTTAGCAGCCATACATCATTGAGATTTATACTAAATTATATAATATATTAAAGAAATGGATAGAAGAAAATTTTTAACATATATGGGGTGCGGATGCTGTGGATTAATACTTCCATCATGTGGCACAACACCTATTACAGAGAGAAGACAGCTAAAGCTAATCCCCGAAGCAAAATTAAATGCTCAAGCTGCTGAAATTTATGAAAAAATAAAAGAAAAAGAAAAAATCATTAAAGATTCGAAAGAACTATCACAAATCAAAGATATCGGTAAAAAAATGCAGGACTCAATTAGTGAATATTTTGATCAAACAAATCAAAATGATCCTACCGCCTACTTTGATTGGGAATATATTTTAATAGATAACAAAAAAATTAAAAATGCTTGGTGTATGCCAGGAGGTAAAATTGCTGTTTATACTGGTATGCTTGATGTAACTAAAAACAAAGATGGTATGGCAGCAGTTATGGGTCACGAAATAGCTCATGCTGTTGCAAAACATTCTGTTGAAAGAGCAAGCCAACACACTGTTATTAATGTAGCAACACAAATTACTGATGTTTTAAGTGGTGGTAAACTTTCTCAAGTTAACAGAACTACTGGTATGAATACAGTAGGTCTTCTTACAAAAATTGGTATCTTTAATCCTTTTAATAGAAAACAAGAGAGTGAAGCTGATTATTTAGGATTAATTTTTTCATCACTTTCAGGTTATGATATAAGAGAAACGCCTCTGCTGTGGAAAAGAATGAAGGAAGCTAATAAAGGTAAACAGGTTCCAGAATTTATGAGTACTCACCCATCGCCGGATAATAGAATTAAAAAAATTAACGATTGGATATATCAAGTAATGATTGAATATCCGCCAAACAAAATTAGTTAGTTTTTAATACATGGTGAGCCGTGTTGGACTCGAACCAACGACCCATTCCTTAAAGAATACTACACAACAAAGAAAATTCCAGTTAAAAACAAAAAAACCTTCATTTAACGTTCGTATGGAGGGTTTAGAATTGAATAAATGAGTAAAATTTCAAATATAAAACTGTACACTCACTGTACACCTTAAGTTTTAGAAATTTAAAAAAAGTGTTTAGTTTTTGGATCTTCAGAATTTTTTTCAAGTGTTTAGAAAGTGTACAGTTTTTTGTTGTGTAAGTCCGTGCAGAGGAATTGCTTGCTGAGTAGATTCCTGATCACCCCACCCTAGTTATTTTTCATAAGATACATTATTCGTTCTCTGATTTGAGTAAGGCTTTTCTTTAATATTTTAGCTAAAGCAAATTCTGGTACATTTCTTTTATAAAGCGCTAAAAGTTTATTATCATCACTAGTTGTCCATTCATTGCTATTTGATTTACTGGATTTAGGCATTATTTTTTTTTTACTTTTAGGTGCATTTTTTAATATTTCACTTATGTATTTATTTTCTAATTTTTGACCAATAAATTCAAGTACTCTAGCATCAAAAATAATATCTTTTTTTTGTATTTTCTTTAAAAGTGAAATACCTTCTAACGATTTTGCTCTACTTAAAGCCACATAAGTTTGACCGTGTGCAAATGAACCTGTGTCTAAATCAATAGAAACATTGTCAAATGTCTGACCTTGTGATTTATGAATAGTTGTAGCCCAAGCAAGTTTCAAAGGAAATTGTATAAATGATCCAACTGAAAATGCATTTACTTTATTACCACTGAATTTATAATTATATTTATCCCATTTTGTTTTACCTAATGAAAAAATCTTGTCTTTAATTTTTATCTTAATTTGATCTTTGGATAAAAAGGTTATTATTCCTAATGTCCCATTTACCCATCTTTTAGGTTCGTCTGTATCATTTTTGGTTATCATAACTTGTGCACCTACTTTTAAAACAATCTCTTTTTTAACTGGGTGTTCTTTATCCTTCCAAGACCCTTTTACTATTGCATTATAATTAAAGGTTGGAGTTGTTAATTTATATAAATTAGTATTATTTATATCGTCAACTTTTCTATTAGTTGGAGCTAATATAATGGTATCTTTTGGAACTTCTTCTCTATTGATTAATTGATTATTTAAAATAGATAAATCCTCATTTTGTAATTTATTCATCCTTATTTTATTTAATAAGTTGACAAATTTTTTATCAGATTGTCTAAAAATTTTAGTAAGTTCAATTTGTTTAAAATCTTTTTTAGAATAAGATTTAGAGTTGAAAAAGAAAGGTCCATTTGGATAAAACTTTTCCATTACTTCATCATCTGACCCAACTATAGGATCTATTTGCATAACATCACCAAATAATACCATTTGAACACCACCAAAAGGTTTGTCATTTTTACGATTTTTTTTTAATGATAGATCAATAGCATCAAATAAGTCTGCTCTTACCATTGATATTTCATCAATTAAAATTGTATCTAAATTTTGTATAACTTGTTTATCTCTTAACTCTTTAACATCATCTTTCCCCAAAAAATGTGGACCTAATTTGAAGAATGAATGAATAGTTTGTCCTTTAGCTTTTATTGCTGTGATGCCTTGAAATGCTAATGTTGCAAAATTTTTATTTGTATTTTGACGGAAATACTCAAGTAGAGTTGATTTACCTGAGCCTGCCTTACCAGTAATAAATAAATTTGTGTCTGTTTGATTTATTAAGTCAAATGTATCTTTAAATTCTTTTGTTAATACAAATTTCTCTGGTAATTCTGTTCCTGTATCTAATTTCATAATCCCATCTAATAAAAAGACACGTCTTATTTACTAGATATACCCGCCCAAACCACACACTCAACCTACACTACTTTTGAAAAATAATTAAGAGTTAAAAGAATGGGGTATTTCAGCCATTAAATGGAAATTCAATGGTGAGCCGTGTTGGACTCGAACCAACGACCCATTCCTTAAAAGGGAATTGCTCTACCAACTGAGCTAACGGCCCACAATGAGAATTTGTTATAGTGATTTTTTTTCCATTATCAATGTGAATTATTATAACTTATTAGCGTATTTGTTATAAAACTGATGGAAAGTACCTTTTTTTATATTTTTTCTTATTTCAAACATTAGCTCTTGATAAAAATTTATATTATTCAACGTAAGTATCATAGATCCCAACATTTCATTAGTATTAAATAAGTGATTTAAATAACTTTTGGAGTATTTGTTTAAATTAAATTTTTTTACCCTAGAATCTAACGGTTTATTATCTTTTTTATGTTTAGAATTTTTTATATGTATTCTACCATTCCATGTAAAAGCAAGACCAGTTCTGCCTGATCTTGTTGGTAAAACACAATCAAACATATCAATACCTCTTTTCACAGCACCTAAAATATCAGACGGTGTTCCAACCCCCATTAAATATCTTGGTTTATTTTGAGGTAAATGATTTTTTAATAAATCTAATATTTTAAACATTTCTTCCTGTGTGTCGCCAACTGCTAATCCACCAACAGCATAACCGTCAAAACCAATTTTAATTAAATCTTTTAAAGATTTTAGTCTTAAATCATTAAACAATCCTCCCTGAACTATACCAAATAATGCTTTGTGCTTGTTGACTCCAAATGCTTTTTTTGATCTCTTTGCCCAGTAAGTAGAGAGCTCAACTGACCTTGAAATTATATTATAATCTAAGTTTTTTTTTGGACATTCATCTAGAACCATTACAATATCAGAATTAAGTTTTTTTTGTATTTTTATACATTCCTCGGGACTAAGAATAAATTTTGCTCCATCAATGTGTGAATTAAAAATAGCACCCTTCTCTCTATCTATTCTATTTAATTTAGATAAAGACATAATTTGATAACCTCCTGAGTCAGTAAGTATTGGAAGTTTGCTATTCATAAAATTATGAAGACCACCTGATTTTTTAATTCTGTCGGCTCCCGGTCTGATCATTAAATGATAAGTATTTGAAAGAATAATTTGACTGCCAGTTTTGATAATATCCTCAATAAAGGAGCCTTTCACTGTTGCCTGTGTACCAACGGGCATAAATGCTGGTGTATCAATAATCCCTCTGTGTGTTTTAATAATACCAAGTCTTGCGTATTTATTATTTTTTAAAACATTAAAACTAAATTTTTTTAATGCCATTAATTTTTGTATTATTCAGATTTAAAACTTATAATTTTATCTGGGTCAGTTACAGCACCATTATTATTTGAGTCACCAAGTTTAATCTTATCTACAAATTCCATTCCTTCAATTACTTTTCCAAATACAGTATATTGCCTATCTAAGAAAGGAGCTGCTTTAAAACAAATAAAAAACTGACTATTTGCACTGTTAGGATCCTGAGATCTTGCCATTGATAGAGTTCCTCTATCATGAGGTAGGTTACTAAATTCTTGTTTTAAATCAGGTAAATCAGATCCACCCATTCCAGCCCGTCTTAAATCGAAATTATCAGTTGAAGAGTTTCCAAACTTTACATCTCCTGTTTGAGCCATAAAACCTTCAATGACTCGATGAAAAACTACATTGTCATAAGCACCTTCATTTGCTAATTTTTTTATTCTGTCAACATGATTAGGCGCTATATCTGGGAATAATTCAATTTTCACCTCTCCATTTTTTAATTTTAATATCATTTTATTTTCATCTCCTATTATATTTGTTGTTGTAAAAAAAAGTAAAATTAATACTTTTGATATAAATTTATTCATACTTAAGTTTTAATGCTTTAATTGTACTTTTAGTAGTAAATTTTTTAATATCTCCACCTAGTGAAATAATTTCTTTTACGAAATTAGACGAAATAATTTGATTTTCAACATTTGACATTAAGAAAATAGTTTCAATATTATTATTTAATTTTCTATTCATGCCAGCTAACTGAAATTCATATTCAAAATCAGAAACAGCTCTTAAACCTCTTAAAATAATATTTGAATTATTTTTTTTGCAAAGATTTGTTGTTAGAGATTTAAAAGTGATAACTTTTATTTTATTTTTACTTAATTTAAGATCTGAATATAGGGCTCTTTTCACTATTTCAACTCTTTCTTCAGATGAGAAAAGATAATTTTTGTTATTAATATCTGATATTGCAACAATAAGCGTATCTACTATTTTTAAAGATTTTTTAATAACATCTATATGACCGTAAGTAATAGGATCAAATGTACCAGGATAAATTGCACTTTTTTTCATTATATTAAATTATCATCAATTTTTGCAGCTGAAACAACTTTTTCATCACCTGATAACTTAATAATTCTTACGCCTTGAGTATTTCTACCGGCTATTCTAATTTCTTTAACAGCAACTCTTATTACTCTCCCTTTATTTGTTGAAATTAATATTTCATCACCTTCATTAACAGGAAATGATGAAGCAACATTTCCATTTCTTTCCGAGTTTACAATACCGATTATTCCCTTTCCCCCTCTATTTGTTACTCTAAAATCATAATGAGATGTTCTTTTTCCAAAACCATTTTTAGTTATTGATAATATATATTTTTCTTTTGCTTTAATTTCGGTTTTATCGTCTTTAGATATTTTTCCATTTTTTTTTAAATCTTGGTTAATAATTGAAAGAGAGACAATACAATCTTCATTTGATAAATTTATACCTTTAATACCTTTTGAAGATCTACCCTTAAAAACTCTTAACTTTTTAGAGTCAAATCTTATACATTTTCCATTTTGAGTGCTTAAAATAATATCTTGATCATCTCTACATATTTTTACACCAACTATTTTATCATTTGTATCTAATTTCATGGCTATTTTACCTGACGTATTTATTGATGAAAAATCATCTAATTGATTCTTTCTAACCTTGCCTTTTGATGTAGCAAATACAATACAAAGATTTTTCCAATCAGATTCATTATCAGGGAAAGGCATTATCGAACTTATAGACTGATGGTTTTTAAGAGGAAGAATATTAAATAATGATTTTCCTTTAGATGAAGTAGAGCCCTCGGGTATCTTCCATGCTTTAATTTTATAAACCAGACCTTCAGTTGAAAAAAACAATACTGGAGTATGTGTATTTACAGATAAAGTTTGAACCACGGAATCTTGATCTCTTGTTTTGATGCCTGATTTTCCTTTTCCACCTCTTTTTTGCTGTTTAACATTGCTTAAAGCACCCCTTTTAATATATCCTTGTAGAGTGACTGTTATTATCACTGCCTCTTTTTGAATAGTTTCTTCAATGTCGTAATTAAGAACAGCATCAATAATTTTAGTTCTTCTTGGAACTGAAAATTTTTCTTTAATATCATTAAGTTCTTTACTTATTACTTTAAGAAGTTCCTTTTTAGAATTGATAATTTTTTTATACTGCTCAATTAATTCAGATAATTTTTTAATTTCAGATTCAATCTCATTAATGCCAAGTGCAGTTAATTTTTGAAGCTTAAGATCTAAAATAGAAGATACTTGATTTTCTGTTAAAGAATAAGTATTTTTTGGTTTTTTTAAATCAATTAAATTTATTAATTTTAAAGATTTAAGTATTTTCCATTTTATACTAAGTAATTTTTCCCTTGCATCATCTGGATTTTTTGAATTTCTAATAATTTTTATTACTTTATCTAAATTTTCAACACTTACAGATAATCCCACAAGAATGTGCGCTCTATCTTCTGCTTTTTTTAAATCAAATTTAGTTTTTTTGATTACTACATCTTCTCTAAATTTTAAAAAATTTTCTAAAAATTCCTTAAGGTTGCAGTTTTTTGGTTTACTATCAACTATAGCCAAAGTATTAAATCCAAACGAACTTTCTATAGATGTAAATTTAAAAAGCTGTCTTTTTACTGTTTCTGGTTCTGTATTAGATCTTAAATCAATAGCGACCCTTACACCTTCGCGATTTGATTCGTCGCGAATATCTCTTATACCTTCAATTTTTTTATCTCTAACTAATTCTGCTATTCTCTCGTTTAGAACTGATTTATTTACTTGGTAAGGTATGGAAGAAATCACAAGACGCTCTCTTCCATTTTTCATTTGCTCAATTTTAATATCTCCTCTTATTTTAAAAGAACCTCTGCCAGTTTTGTATCCTTCTTTTATAATGCTTTTGCCTATGATTATTCCTCCTGTTGGAAAATCTGGACCTGGAATATGTTTCATCAACTCACTCAACTTAATATCTTTATTGTTTATAAGAGCCAGAGTTCCATTTATGACTTCGCCTAAGTTATGAGGAGGTATACTTGTTGCCATGCCTACGGCTATTCCACCAGCACCATTTACCAAAAGATTTGGAAATTGAGCCGGTAAAACAGATGGTTCTTTTTCAGTTTCATCATAGTTGCTTTTAAATTGAATTGTATTTTTATCAATATCATCTATTAAAAATTGAGAAACTTTAGAAAGTCTAGTTTCTGTATATCTCATTGCTGCTGCAGGATCTCCATCCACAGATCCAAAATTACCTTGACCATCTATTAATGGTAAGCTCATGGAAAAATCCTGAACCATTCTAACTAAAGCATCATATACGGATTGGTCTCCGTGTGGATGGTACTTACCTATAACATCACCAACAATTCTTGCAGATTTTCTAAATTGTTTAGACCAATCATAGCCACCTTTGTGCATAGCGTATAAAATTCTTCTATGAACTGGTTTTAAACCATCTCTTATATCCGGGAGTGCTCTACTAATAATAACACTCATTGCATATGACAAGTATGATGAACTCATTTCATCATGCATTGATATTAATTTTATATTCTTATCTTTGGTAATTTCGTTTTTTTCCATAAAAACTAAAACGGGATATCATCATCCAAATCGTTCGATGATTGAGTTATATCTTCTAAATTTTTCGAGCTAGTTTGATTTTTATCATTTTGAATTGCCGATGCTGGTCCTCCACCGCCAAGCATAGTAAGTGACGAATTGTATCCTTGAATTAATACTTCAGTAGAATACTTATCCTGACCGGACTGTTCATCTTTCCACTTTCTAGTAGACAACTGACCCTCAACATATATCTGGGCTCCTTTTTTTAGATATTGTTGAACAACATTAATTAAGCCCTCATTAAATACAACTATACGGTGCCATTCTGTTTTTTCCTTTTTTTCACCTGTATTCTTATCTTTCCAGGATTGACTAGTTGCTAAACTTAAACGTGCTACACTTTTCCCATTAACCATTTGCTTAATTTCAGGGTCTGCGCCTAAACGACCAATTAATAATACTTTATTTAAACTTCCAGCCATAATATTTTAATATTTTTTAAAATTAATGATGTAGAATTATATCATAATTTTAATCTCATTATTAATTTTATTAATTTAAAGCAACTGAAAATATGCAAAAAAAGATAGTTATAAAGGGCGCAAAAGAACACAATTTAAAGAACATATCTTTAGAGCTTCCAAAGGATCAGTTTGTTGTAATAACTGGCCTGTCAGGTTCAGGAAAATCATCATTAGCTTTTGATACGATATACGCAGAAGGTCAAAGGAGGTACGTTGAAAGCTTGTCGGCATACGCAAGACAGTTTTTAGATAAAATGAAAAAGCCTAATGTTGATTTAATTGAAGGGTTAAGTCCAGCCATTTCAATTGAGCAAAAGAATACATCTAAGAATCCTAGATCTACAGTGGCGACAGTAACAGAAATTTATGATTATATGAGAGTTCTGTATGCACGTGTTGGAATCCCTTACTCTCCCTTTACAGGAAAACCAATACAATCACAAACAATATCTCAAATAGTCGATAAAATTAAGACTCTTCCAAAAAAATCTACAATATATTTATATTCCCCAGTAGTTAGAGGTCGTAAAGGTGAATATAAAAAAGATATTTTAGGATACAAAAAAAGAGGTTTTAGAAAAATTAAAATAGATAACGTTCTTTATGAAATAGATAAAGCTCCTGAGTTAAATAAAAAAATTAAACATGACATTTCTATATTAGTTGACAGAATTGTTTTAAATTCAGATTTGGGAAATAGATTGGCCGAAAGTATAGAAACTTCTATTAACTTATCCAATGGTTTGTTATTTGTAGAATATGAAAATGAAACATTACCAAAAAAATTCAGAAAAATAGAAAAAATAGTTTTTTCAACTAAATTCGCATGTCCTGAAAGTGGTTTTACAATTGAAGAAATTGAACCTAGATTATTTTCTTTTAACAGCCCCTATGGAGCTTGTGAAGAATGCGAAGGTATAGGAATAAAATTAAATGTTGATCCAAAATTAGTTATTCCTGATGAGAAAAAAACTATAGCCGAAGGTGCTATTGAACCTTGGTCAAAAACAACAACAATGTATTATGCACAGACCTTGGCTTCGCTGTCTAAGCATTATGGTTTTTCTTTAAGCGAAAAGTGGAGCAAATTGAGTAAGAAGATTAAGGATATAATATTATTTGGCTCCGATGAAGAGGAAATTAAATTTTCTTACGATGATGGATATGAAAAATACTCTTATAAAAAAACATTCGAAGGAGTTATTAATAATTTAGAACGAAGATATCTTGAAACAGATAGTGATTGGAAAAGAGAGGAAATTGCACAATATCAATCTGATACGGATTGTGAAAAATGCAATGGACAAAGGTTAAAAGATGAGGCTTTATGTGTAAAAATAGATAGTTTGAATATCAGCCAGGTTACAGATAAATCTATATTAGATGCAACAAGTTGGTTTAAAAATCTTGAAACTAAACTAACTAAAATCGAATTAAAAATAGCAGAACATATATTAAAAGAAATTAACGAAAGATTAAATTTTTTGCTTAATGTTGGTTTAGATTATTTAACACTTTCACGAGAATCTGGAACTTTATCAGGTGGTGAATCCCAAAGAATTAGATTGGCCTCTCAAATAGGTTCGGGCCTTACAGGTGTTTTATATGTTTTAGACGAACCATCCATTGGGCTACATCAAAAAGATAATGTCAAATTAATAAATGCATTAAAAAGATTAAGAGATTTAGGAAATACTGTTATTGTTGTTGAACACGATACTGAAACAATGATGAACGCTGATCACATTATTGATTTGGGGCCAGAAGCCGGAAGTAAAGGTGGAGAAATTGTTGGACAAGGTAATTATGATGAAATTATAAAAAATACAGAGAGCATAACTGGAAAATATTTGTCTAATAAGTTATATATACAAATACCTAACAAAAGAAGACTTGCAAAAAATGGAAGATTTTTAGAAATAACCGGTGCAACAGGTAACAATCTTAAAAATGTTAATTTAAAAGTCCCCCTCGGTAGTTTTACTTGTATAACTGGAGTATCTGGAAGCGGTAAGTCAACATTAATACTGCAAACTTTATACAATGCTTTAAATTTGACACTTAATAACAACAAATCAAGAAAATTACCAAAAGCATTCAAAGGTTTTAAAGGTGTAGAACAAATAGATAAAGTAATTAATATTGATCAATCTCCTATTGGCAGAACACCAAGGTCAAATCCGGCTACTTACACAGGTGCTTTTGGACCGATAAGAGATTGGTTTACAGGACTTCCAGAAGCAAAAAGCCGAGGTTATAAACCAGGTAGGTTTTCTTTCAATGTAAAAGGAGGAAGATGTGAAGCTTGTGAGGGTGATGGTGTAATAACATATGAAATGCATTTTTTACCAGACGTATACATTCAATGTGATGAGTGTAAAGGGACACGATACAACAGAGAAACTTTAGAAATTAAATTTAAAGATAAAAGTATAGCTGATGTTTTAAATATGACCGTTGATGAAGGGTGTGAATATTTTAAAAATATATCTAATATAAAAACCAAACTTCTTACTCTTAAAAAAGTTGGACTTGGATATATTAAAATTGGACAGCAAGCTACCACATTATCTGGCGGTGAAGCACAAAGAATTAAATTAGCAAAAGAACTATCTAAAAGATCAACTGGTCGAACTATGTATATTTTAGACGAACCAACTACAGGACTTCATCAACATGATATAAAAAAGCTTTTAGAAATTTTGCATACCTTTGTTGCTTTAGGTAATTCTGTTGTGGTTATAGAGCATAATTTAGATGTAATAAAAACTGCTGATTATATTGTAGATATGGGTCCTGAGGGAGGAGTAAAGGGAGGAAAAATTATTGCAGAAGGTAAACCAGAAGAAATCTGCGAAATAAAAGACAGTTATACTGGTACTTTTTTAAAATCTATGCTCAATAATAAATTTAAAAAAACAGCTTAAAATTACATGAAGAATGTGTATAAATAATCTATGGGAAACTTTTTATCATCTTTACCAAAAACAATACACGCATCATTAGGATTAGCAGTTTTGTTGTTTTTGGGTCTATTTTTTGGAAATGATGGTTTCGAATTTGATAGATATTTTTGGAGCTGGTTTGTTAGATTTATCCACGTAGTTGTTGCAATAATGTGGATAGGATTACTTTGGTATTTCAATTTTGTTCAAATACCAAATATGGCAAAAATTCCAGATGACCAAAAACCTGCCATAGGAAAAGTTATAGCACCAGCTGCATTATTTTATTTCAGATGGGCTGCATTTTTGACTATTGTGTCTGGTTTAGTACTAGGTCACTTAAATGGTTATCTACATGAATCAATGACTTTAGGAATTGGTTCTGGCGGTGGAAGAAATACAGCTATAGGTATTGGCATGTGGTTAGGTCTTATAATGGCTTTTAATGTATGGTTTGTAATTTGGCCAAATCAAAAAAGAGCTTTAGGAATGGTAGAATGCGAACCAGAAAAAAAAGCAAAGTCCGCAAGAACGGCGATGCTATTTTCTAGAACAAATACATTACTTTCACTTCCAATGTTATTATCTATGGTAGCAGCGCAAAACCTTTATTAATCTTTTTCTTCTTTTAATATTGTTTTAGAAGATACTTTTAAAAACACCAGTACTGGATTAGCTATATAAATTGAGGAGTAAGTCCCAAAAAAAACTCCAAGTATCATTGCTAAAGAAAATCCTTTTAATATTTCACCACCAAAGAAAAAAATAGAAAAAAGTGCTAGCAAAGTTGTTGTTGAAGTAATTATAGTTCTGGACAAAGTTTCATTAATTGAAATATTTGTAAGCTCAAATATTTTAATATCATTATATTTTTTAAGATTTTCTCTTACTCTGTCATATATGACTACTGTATCATTCATTGAATATCCTACTATTGTAAGAACTGCAGCAACTATAGACAAATTTATTTCTAAATTTAATAATGAGAAAATTCCTAATGTTACTAAAACATCATGAAATAATGCAATTATAGCTCCTGCACTAAATTGCCACTCAAAACGTATCCATATATATATTAACATCGCGGCTAATGATAGAACTACAGCTATTATACCTGACTTTAATAATTCAGAACTTACTTTTGGACCAACATTTTCAACTCTTCTAAATTCAAACCCATTACCTAATGAAGAGGATAATTTTTTTTTAATATTGCTAATAAAATCTGGGTTATTAAAGTTTTTTTTTTCAAATTTAATTAAATAATCTTGATCTGAGCCAAAATTTTTAACAGAAACATCTCCAAGATTTATTTGTTTTAAGGAATCTCTTATATTTGTAACTTTAATATTTTTATCTGTAGTTTGTAGTTCAATTAAAGTTCCACCTTTAAAATCTACTCCAAAATTTAAGCCTTTAAATAATAACAAAGTAATCGATAAAATTATCAATATTAGAGAAATAAGGTTAAATAGTTTATAAAATTTATTAAATGGAATTTTTTTTATCATATTAGCTTTTCTTTATGTTTGTTTTTTACGACGTATAAAGATGTTAATAATCTTGCTATAAAATAAACTGAGAATAAAGTTGTAAAAATGCCAACACCAAGAGTTACAGAAAAACCTTTGACGGGTCCCGATCCCATGAAAAATAAAATTATTGCGGCAATTAAAGTGGTAATATTAGCATCAATTACTGCTGTTTTAGATTTTTCGTATCCACTATCAAATGCAATTAATTGATTTTTTTCATCTTTTTTTTCCTCTTTTATTCGCTCAAAAATTAAAACATTTGCATCTACTGCCATACCTACCGTAAGAATTATTCCGGCTATTCCGGGCAATGTTAGGGTAGCCTCAAACAATGTTAAAATTCCTACCAATAGGAATAGATTTAAAATTAGCGTGATATTGGCTATCAACCCAAATATTTTATATTTAATAATCATAAATAATATAACTAAAAAGAAACCTATTGCTAAAGCTATAATCCCAGCATTTATAGAATCTTTTCCTAAGTCAGGTCCAACAGTTCTTTCCTCAATAATATTAAGAGGTGCAGGCAATGCTCCTGATCTTAAAAGAAGAGCTAGATCTGTAGCAGATTGAAATGTAAAATCTCCACTTATTTGTCCAGATCCACTAACAATTGCGTCTTGAATAACTGGGGCACTTATAATTTTACCATCTAAAACTATAGCTAATCTTTTTCCTATACCTGTCGTGGTTGCTTTTCCAAACCTTTTAGCGCCTACTCTGTCTAGGTTAAAAGTAACTACAGTTTCATTAGTTTGGCTATCCATAGAAGGTTGAGCGTCCAACAAGTTGTCACCACTTAGAATTATTCTTTTGCTAACAATTGCCTCTTCAGAGCCATCTTCAAATTCTAACAAATCGGAACCAAAAGTTTCTTCAGAACCTTTTATTACAAATCTAAAAGATAAATTAGCTGTTTTTCCTAATAAATTTTTTATTCTTGATGGATCATCTAAACCTGGCAGCTCAACAACAATTCTATCATTCCCCCTTTTTAAAATATTAGGTTCATTTGTACCTACTTCATCAACTCTTCTTCTGATAGTTTCTAGGGCTTGATCTTGTGAAGAATTTTTTATTTCAATTAATCCGTATTTTGAATAATTTAATTTAAATAAATTATTCTCAACTAAAAAATCAAATTTATGTGCTTTATACCTTGGATAATATTGATTTATAATGTTTTCATCTTTATTAAGAAGAATTTCTTTTACTTCCTCTATGTTATCTGGAAGAATTTCAAATACTAAAAAATTATCTTTTAGAATTCTAAAATTTCTTAAGTTAATATTTTTTTCCTTAAAAAACTTTTTAAGTTCAGGTATAGTGTTTTGAAGTTTTTGAGTAATTACTGGAGAATTGTCAATTTCAAGTAATAAATAAGATCCACCTTGTAAATCAAGCCCGAGATTAATTTTTTTATTGAATACATTGTCATCGAATTTAATAAAGTTAGATAGGAATATATAAACGAATAAGAGTGTAAACGTTACTATTAGAATAATTCTAATTTTAGAAAAATATAACACTTTAAATTAATGTTATTTTTTTGGTTGTGGAGTATTTAGTAAAGCGCTAATTCCAGTTGATCTCACAACTTCAACTTTAACATCACCAGAAATAGAAACTTCGGCTCTGTCATTATCCATTACTCTTTCTATAGTTCCAATAATACCCCCAGTGGTAATAACTTTATCGCCTCTTTTTAAATTTTCTACCATCAATTTGTGATCTTTA
Organism: uncultured Pelagibacteraceae bacterium; assembly: GCA_902583345.1. Classification (GTDB taxonomy): domain Bacteria; phylum Pseudomonadota; class Alphaproteobacteria; order Pelagibacterales; family Pelagibacteraceae; genus Pelagibacter. Next base: position 37,311 of record CACHVT010000009.1, read on the forward strand.
ACTTTTTTTTGCTGTGGTCTTATTAGAAAAAAATAAAAAACTACAAATATAAGAATTAATGGTATAAATTGGCCTATTCCTGAATTTGACATTTAACTCCTTATTTTAAGATTTATTTATACTATCTCTATTATTAAAACAACTCTATTTCTTTACTATTTTTTCAAGTTTATTCATGTAGGGTTTTAAAACATCTGGAATAATTATTGATCCATCAGCCTGCTGATAATTTTCTAGTATAGCAATCAATGTTCTTCCAACAGCTAAACCACTTCCATTAAGTGTTCCTAAAAAAAGAGTTTCATTATTTTTATTTTTATACCTAGATTTCATTCTCCTAGCTTGAAAAGTGCCACATGAAGAACAACTAGATATTTCTCTGTATCTATTTTCTGAAGGAAGCCAAACTTCAATATCGAAAGTTTTTTCAGCACTAAAACCCATATCACCCGATGATAAAATAATTTTTCTATAAGGAAGTTTAAGCAATTCAAGAATTTTTGTTGCGCTATTTGTCATTCTTTCAAGCTCATCTAAACAATTTTCAGGCTCAACGATGCTAACTAATTCAACTTTATAAAATTGGTGTTGTCTGATCATACCTTTTGTATCTTTACCGTAACTACCAGCCTCTCTTCTAAAACAAGGTGTAGATGCGACTAGTCTTAGAGGTAGTTCATTTAATTGAAATATCTTGTCTTTTCCCATATTGGTTAAAATTACTTCAGCTGTAGGAATTAAAAATTTACGCTCAATTTTCTCATCAAACACAATTTCAAACTGATCGTTTTCAAACTTAGGTAATTGTCCTGTACCATACATTGTATTTTCTGAAGCTATTAATGGTGGTGATATTTCCTGATAACCGTTTTCATTTGTATGAATATCGAGCATAAAATTTGATATTGCTCTTTCAAGCATAGCAAGTTTATCTTTTACAAAAACAAATCTTGATCCAGTAGTTTTAGTTGCCAATTCAAAATCAAGCATTTTGAGATCCTCGCCTAACTGAAAATGTGATTTAGGTTTAAAATCAAATTTAGGAAGTATGCCTGATTTAGAGACTTCTAGATTTGCGTTTTCATCTTTACCTATTGGCACATCTTCCATAGGTATATTGGGTAAACTAGATAAAATATTATCTAATTCAATTTTGATTAATTTTTGATCGTTTTCTAGTAATTCTATTTTTTTTGAAATATTTTTAGATTTCTCAAATAAATCTTTATTTTTAGATTTTGAAATTTCTTTTTTTTCATTCTCTAACTTTTCTTTTTCTTGAATTAACTTTCTATTTTTTTGGTCTAGATCTAAAATGTTTTTTAGATCTACATCTAAAAATCTTTTACTTAAAGATTCTTTAAATTTATTAGGATCATTTCTGATATCTTTAATATTATGCATTATCTTTTGCTTTCTTTTCAATTATATTTACAGAAAAAATTGATAATTCATACAAAATTAAGAGTGGAATTGCTAAACCAATTTGGGTAACTGGATCTGGTGGTGTTAAAATTGCAGCGGCAGCAAAAATTATTACAACAACATATTTTCTTCTCTCTTTTAAAAATTGAGAATCAACAACACCTATTCTTGCAAGGAGGCTAAGAACTACAGGCAATTGAAAACTTAATCCAAATGCAAAAATTAATTTCATAATTAGTGAAAGATATTCGTTTACTTTTGCTTCTAATTGAATTGGTAGATTTGTATTTATTCCGGTAGTCTCAAATGATAAAAAAAACTTTATTGCTAATGGCATTATTAAATAATAAACAAGCATTCCTCCTAAAAAAAATAATATTGGTGTAATTACTAAATAAGGTAAAATTGCAGATTTTTCATGTTTATATAATCCAGGTGCTATAAATTTCCATATCTGCATTAAAATAAATGGACATGTAACAAAAAAAGCTGCAAAAAAAGCAACTTTAATATATGTTAAAAAAGTTTCTTGAAGTGCAGTAAAAATTAGTCTTCTTTCAATACCATCATTTGCTACAGCGTTAGAATAAGGTTCAACTAAAAAACCATAAAGGTATTCAGCGAAAAAATAACAAATAATAAAAAAAATTAATAAAAATATAAAAGAGTGAATTAATCTTTTTCTTAATTCTTCAATATGAGAAATAAATCCACCCTCTCCGTCATTTTTTGTCATCTTCACCTTTGCTTATTTTTTCTTTATCTTCTTTTTTAGTATCATCATCAATATTTATGGATACTTCCTCTTGGATTTGACTAACATATCTTTTAGCTGATCCAATCCATGACCCTATTTTTTTTAGCATTACCGGAAAATCCTTTGGACCGATTACAATAATCGCTATTCCAACTATTACTAATATCTCAAACCAGCCAATTTGAGGCATTTGATTTACTCTTTTTTATTAGAGTCTTGATTGTTTTCTGAAATGTTTTTGGGCTCGTTATCATCAGTTACGTCGCTAGACATACCTTTTTTAAAACTCTTTATACCTTTTGCAACATCACCCATAAGACTTGAAATCTTACCTCTTCCAAATAAAAGGACTACTAAAATTACAACAATTGCTATTTGCCAAAAACCTATACTCATATCTATTTATAACCCTTTTAAATTAATAATTCAAAGTTTCTTTTTCTATTTGTTTCTATTTGTCATCATTTTTTAAGGTACTACTCAACATTTCATCGATGTTTGAATAAATGTTTTCTTTTTTTTCATCTTGTTTTTCTTGATAAAATTTACCAGTTCCAAAAATTGAAGAATCTATACTTGTGCTATCTATTAAACCCGCTGAACCAAGTTCATCAACTGTTGGAAGATCAGACAACTTTTTAAGACTAAAGTGACTTAAAAAATTATCAGTTGTTACATACTGTATAGGTTTACCGGGAACATCTTTTCTACCACTAGGCTTTACCCAATCTAATTCCATCAGAATTTCTAAAGTATTTGTTCCAAAAGCAACACCACGAATTTCTTCAATTTCAGCTCTTGTTACAGGCTGATGATAAACAATTATAGAAAGTGTTTCTATAGCAGCTTTAGATAGTTTTTTTTCAACATTTTTTTGTTGTGACATCAGTGCTGATAAATTTTCAGCTGTTCTAAAAGACCACTTTTTTGTGATACATACTAAATTGATGCCCCTTTTTGAGTAAAAGTTTTGCAATCTCTCTAAACTTTTTGAAACATTAATTTTTTTTGAAACACGGGTCTCAATACTTTCAATATCAAGAGGTTCAGCTGCTGCAAAAATAATTGCTTCAACCTCTCTATCTCCTGAATTCAAATTTTCTGGAAAATTAACTACATTATTC
>CACHVT010000010.1 GCA_902583345.1 uncultured Pelagibacteraceae bacterium
TCGGAGAAACTTCTGAAATCGGAGATAATGTAACTATTTATCATATGGTTACTTTAGGAGGAATATCTCCAAGTATTGACTCTGACAATCAGAGAAATATAAAAAGACATCCAACTTTGATGGACAATGTTGTTGTTGGATCTGGTGCACAAATTCTAGGACCAGTAGTCATAGGTAAGAATGCAAAGATTGGTGCTAATGCAGTAGTAACGAAAGATGTTGAAGAAAATTCTGTAATGGTTGGGATACCTGCTAAAAATGTAAATAAAAGTACATCTAGCGATGAGGCATTCAAACCCTACGGTATTACACATGAAAGTGATAAAAACTAAAAACTAAAGTAAATTTTAAAAAATGTCATTTTTAGAAAAAATAAGTAAACAATTGCCAGAATTTCAAGGTTCAAATTGGTTGCTAAGAATACCTTTTTCAATTATTTTTATTCAACAAGGTTATACTAAATTACCTTTAGATCCATCTGAGGCAGCAAGTTATAACTTACCTATGACAGTATGGTTTTTCGTTGCTTGGGGAGAATTTTTTTCTGGTATTGGTTTATTGGTTGGAGGAATATTAAGGTTACCAGCAAAATGGCCTTGGGTTGGAGACCTGATTACAAGATTTTCTGGAATTGTAATTGCAGGGATTATGACTGGTGTAATTTTAATTTCTGAACCTGAATCTTTATTTTATGTCTTATTTTATGACTCTTTTCATGTAATCTTATATTTTGGCGGTTTATTTTTTGCCTTAAGAGGAAATAGAACTAAATGAAAATTATTCAAAAAAGCTTTACTGACGGAATTGGGAACACTCCATTGATCAAACTTAATGCTGCATCACAAATTACTGGTTGTAATATTTATGGAAAAGCAGAATTTTTAAATCCTGGTGGATCAGTTAAAGATAGAGCGGCATTAGCGCTTATTAAAGATGCTGAGGAGAAGAAATTAATTTCAAAAGGTGGAACGATTGTAGAGGGAACAGCGGGAAATACAGGAATTGGATTATGTCTTATTGGAAACTCAATTGGTTATAAAACTGTAATCGTAATGAACGATAACCAAACCCAGGAAAAAAAAGATATGTTAAAAAATATTGGGGCTGACTTAAAGTTGGTTCCACCAAAACCTTATAAAGATGACGGTAATTATGTAAAAGTAGCTGGAAGATTAGCAGATGAATTAAAAAGTACAAATAATCACGGTGTTGTTTGGGCAAACCAATTTGATAATACAGCTAATGCCAAAGGTCATTATGAAACAACGGGACCTGAAATTTGGTCACAGACCGAAGGTAAAGTGGATGGTTTTGTATGTTCTTCGGGTACCGGAGGTACCATTGGAGGAGTTAGTAATTACTTAAAAGAAAAAAATAAGGATGTAAAAATATATTTATCTGATCCAGCTGGCTCATCATTATATAATTATATTGAAAACGGAGAATTAAAAGGCGAGGGAAATTCTATAACAGAAGGTATTGGTTCAAGCAGAATTACAGCAAATTTTGCAGAAGCTAAAATTGATGGAGCTTTTTCAATTAGTGATCAAGAGTCGCTACCTATTATTTATGATTTAATTCAAAATGAAGGCTTAAGTCTCGGAACTAGTTGTGGAGTTAATATTGCTGGAGCTGTTAAACTTGGTAAAAAACTTGGTCCAGGAAAAACTATCATTACAATACTTTGTGATAAATCTGATAAATACAACTCTAAGCTGTTTAATAAAAAATTTTTAGAGGAAAAAGGCTTACCCTTTCCTACCTGGATCTAAAAACCACATACCTGCATTGTAATAAATTGTTTACTTAGAATAGCAATTCTTAAATATATTTTTGTTTTAACAAAGGAGTCAAATGAAAAAATTTATATTAAATTTAATTTTTATTTTTTTCACCTCATATTCATTAGCTGAAACAACTTCAGGTAAATTCAACACAAGTGGCACTGGTGGTTGGTTAACGAATGTAATGAATGCTGGCAATGGAAACATGAGTGTAACCTATGATGGACAAGTGGGATTAACAGATAAAAATCCGGATAGCATTTTTCATAAGTCAACTATGCACTGTATAGGTGGACTTACATTACAAGCAGGAAAATTTGAGGATGAAACCGGTATGTGTACATTCTATCTATTTGATGGTGAAAAAGTATTCATGAATTATAAAGGTAAAGGCACTGGTGGCGTTGGTGGGTCTGGTACATTTGTAATTATTGGTGGAACTGGAAAATACGAGAAAATTACTGGTAAAGGTTTTTCAAGTAGACAAAACCTTAAAGGTAGATCTGGCGTTGCCTCTACAATTAATCAAATGAATGGAGAATACACTTACTAATAATATAACAAAGGAAGGAAAATAAAATGGACGCAAAAGAAAGAACTAAGATGGGATATGACCTTTTTAATAAAGGTGATATGGAAACTTTTTTTAAAGAGATGGTTGATGAAAATACTACTTGGACTTTTCCAGGTAAAGAAGGTGTGCATCCTTTGTCAGGTGTTCATAAAGGACCTCAAGCTGTTATGGCGGCAATGAGCAAGATACCTGCAACGTGGTCAAACTTTCACTTAACTCCAATGGATATGATAGCCGAAGGAAACAAAGTATTTGTAAGAGTTAAAGCGGCAGCTGACGGAATGGATACAATGTTTGGCCATTATTTTGAAATTGGCGACAATGGAAAAATGGTTACGATGATGACATTTGATGACACTCTCAGCATGTTTAATGCAATGAAAAAATAAATTTAATAAAGGAAGGAAAAATGAAAGATTATTTAACAACACATATTTTTAAATCAGTAGAAATGAAGAAAAAAATGCAAGAAACAATGGGGTCAATGACGCCTGAAGATATTGTAAAATCTACAACAGGCCCAAAGGCAGTTTGCCAATCATCATTTGTTTCTCCTGGGGAGGATTTAATAATGTTTTGTCACTGGAAGGCTGAGAGTGAAGAAGCGATAAATGAACAATTAGGATCAATGAATGATTTTTATGAACCACATAAACATCAAATAATTGATCAAATCATGGATTTTAACAAAATGAGATCATAAATTATTAAGAAAGGATAAATAAAATGGAAAAAGAAATGTTGGTAGTTGGTATGTTAAAAGATGGAATGTTCGAGAAATTTATGGGTTTTATGCAATCGGATGCTGGTATGGAGGAAAGAAAAAAAATAGCCAATGTTCCTAAAACTATAGCCTCAGTCTCCCCAGACAAAAAAGTAATTATGTTTAAGATTTTTGTACATGATGAGGATGCTTTACATAAGTTTTTCGAAAGCAATGGAGTATCAAAACCAATTGTAGATGAAACAATGGATAGCTACACAATTTACAATTTATCAAAAGTTTAAGGAAAAAAAATGGCAAAATTTTATTTAATTGGAAAAATTAGTGCAGAGTTGATGAAGAGAATGCAGAATGATCCATCTGCTGATAGATATGCTTCTACAAAAAAAGTGACGGAAGCAGCAGGCTTAAAAATGATAAGCTATGAATGGGTAAGAGGAAGGTTTGATGTAATCTCTTGCGTTGAGGGTGAGTATGAGCAAGCTCTTGCTTTGAAGGTTGCTTTTAAAAACTCTGGTCTAATGGATGATTTAATGGTGCATGAAGTAATTGATTATAACAAAGCTTTCCAAAATGCTGCTAATGCAGCTAATACAGTTGTTAAGCCTGGAAAGTAATGTCTGCTTACGTCATTGCTCAAATTAATTTAAAAAGTAAAGAGGGTTATAAAAAATATGTTGATAAGGTTCCAAGTACTATTAAAAATTTTGGAGGTGAATATCTTGTGAGAGCAGGAGAATTTAAATCTTTAGAGGGTAAATGGGACTTTACAAGAAATGTAGTAATAAAATTTTCAAGCTATGAAAAAGCCTTGGAATGGTACAACTCAGATGATTATAACCAAATCAAAAAATTAAGATTGGAAAATACTGACGGAAATCTAATAATAATAAAAGGAGTGTAAATATGTCTATAATAGAAAAAATGACAAAAATAATAAACGATGGGGACTCAGCTGGAGCTGAACATTTGATACATGATGATTATCAGTTTCCAATGCATTCATCTGGCAAAAAATTGAGTAAAGCAGATGTAATAAAATGGGTAGGAATGAAGGATGTTCATAAAGAAAAAGTTAGAGTTCTTTTTGAAAATGATGAGGTTGGCTTCGAACATGCTTTTGTAAGCTTTAAAGATGGCAACAAAGAAGCTGTGATGACTTACTATAAGTTCAAAGATGGCAAAGTAGTTCATCAAGAGACAGGTGCAACTAAACTACCTAAGTAAATTTAATTAATGAAAAAAATAGTTTTAATTTTTTTTGTTTTATTTTTTTCGAACTTAGCTAATGCGTTAGAAGATCAAAAATTACAATTAGATAAACTTTTTGAGGAATTAAAAACTAAGAAAGTATTATCTGAAGCAAAAGAGATTGAAGATAAAATTTGGAAACTCTGGAGTACCCATCCTTCAGAAAAAACACTAACAGATCTTTTAGCCAAAGGTTCGCAATACATGTACCAAAATCAACTTACTAGTGCTCATAATGTATTTTCAAAAGCGATAGAGCTCGATCCTAATTGGGCAGAAGGATGGAATAAAAGAGCTACAGTTTTGTACTTAATGGGTAATTATGATCTATCACAAAAAGATATTGACGAAGTTCTAAAACTTGAAAAAAGGCATTTTGGTGCTCTCTCAGGACAAGGACTTGTTCAAACCGCTCTTGAAAATTACCAAAAAGCAATTGATAGCTATATTGAAGCTCATAAAATCTATCCTGCAATGAAAACACCTTTGATTATGATAGAAAAATTAAAGCTAATTATAAAAAAACAAACAATATAAGTTATATAGATTGTTACTGTTCAATAAAATAGTGATTCCAAAAAAATATTCACAATTACTTTTTGTATTAATAGTTGGTTTTTTTACTAGCTTAGTAATGACACTGCTAATAACATTTATAAATACAGGAATAGATGAATATTATATTAATAGATTTTTGAAAGCTTGGTCTGTTAGTTTGCCAATTGCAATAGCCACAGTTTTAGTGTTAAGTCCAATCGTAAAAAAATTTGTAGATAAAATTACAAAATAATATTAATGTTCACTCTGTGAATAGTTTTTCAGCCTATATAATATTAATTGTTGCAGTTATTCTTGGCACTACTGCAAACGGATTTGCTAAAGGGGCACAAGGTTTTACAATCCTTATACCTAGTGTTTTAACCGCAATAGCAATTGTCAGCTGCATGTACGCATTGTCCCTTGTAATGAAAACTATTCCAGTAGGAATAACTTACGCTTCTTTTGCTGGCCTATGCATTATAGCAACAACCTTTGTTGGAATATATAAATTTAATCAAATACCTGATCTTTATGAAATAATTGGACTTGGATTAATTGTCGCTGGTGTCTTAATGGTAAATTTGTTAGGCAAAACTAACAACTAAAAACCTTTAATTGATTGAAAAATTTATTATAAGAACTATTTATAGTTTAGAATCATTTTAATCTATATATGAATCCGCTTTATAAAATAATTATAACCTACGAAATAGTTTTTTTACTATTTTGGAATATTTTGTATTTAGCTAATTCAGATATTGAAAACTGGTTTACGGAAAAATTTTTAACAGCTATCTTTGTATTTTTGTCAACAATGGCTCTTGGAGCAACATTAGTCTATATAATTTTTATCAGTTTAAAAATATCAGGAATTGCAAAAATTTTAAGAAGTATTAAAGATCCAAGGAAAAATTAATTATATGGGTAAATATTTAATTTTTGGGGCAACGGGATCAATTGGCACAAAACTTGCTGAGCAACTATCAAAATTAAATAAAGATGTCCACATAATTGGAAGAGACAACGAAGAACTTCAAAAATTATCAGCTAAACTAAATTGTGAATATACAGTTTTAGATGTTCTCAGTGATAATATATCAAAGACTATTCAAAACGAATTTCAAGAAAAAGATATATCTGGTTTAGCATATTGTGTTGGATCAATAGATTTAAAACCTTTAAAAAGTTCAAAAAAGGAAGACTTCCAAAAATGTTTAGATTTAAATTTTTTTCCTGTTATTGAAATTATAAAATCTCTACAAGAAAATTTGAAAAAAAATAAAGGTTCAATTGTTCTTTTTTCTACTGTTGCAGTACAAAAAGGTTTTACTAATCACGCCATAATTTCATCGGCGAAAGGGGCTATAGAAGGATTAACTGTTTCTTTGGCAGCAGAATTTGCACCCAACATTCGAGTTAATTGTATTGCCCCAACATTAACAGACTCAAAAATGTCGAAGAATATTTTAAAAAGTAAGTTGATGGCAGAAGGAATTGCAAAATCACACCCAATGAAGAGAATAGGAAAGCCAGAAGATGTTGCGTCAATGGCAAATTTTTTACTTACTGATGAAAGTCCCTTTATTACCGGTCAAATAATTGGTGTAGATGGTGGAAAATCATCGCTGAATTAATTTTACTTTATGAAAAAGGAAATTGATGACGTCATTGGCATGGCCTGGTCTGACAAAATTTCTTTTGAAGAAATAAAAAAAAGAACAGGTCTTAAAGAAAAAGAAGTTATTTCCATAATGAGAAAAAAATTGAAAAAAAATAGTTATGTTCTTTGGCGGAAAAGAGTAAGGGGACGTCCATCAAAACATAGAAAAAAAACTAGAAGTAAAATGAATGATTATGAATTTTAAACCTTCACGAGAATTTGCTATTCATCAATTAAATACTTTTATAGAAAAAAATCTTATGGAATATTCAAGATTAAGAAATTTTGACTTTGGGCCTAACAAAAGATCAAATGTCTCATGCTTATCACCTTATGTAAGTCATGGAGTAATTAATGAAGTTGAAATTATAAATAAATCATTAAAAAAATTTTCCTTTATTAAAACCGAAAAATTTATTCAAGAAGTTCTTTGGAGAGTATATTGGAAAGGTTGGATGGAGTTAAGATCAAATGTTTGGACAGATTTTTTACAAGACTTAAAGGTAATAAAATCAAATTTTAAAAATAATCAAAATTATTCAGATGCTATAGAAGGTAAAACAAATATTGATTGTTTTAATTTTTGGGTAGAAGAAATAAAAAAACACAATTATCTTCATAATCATGCAAGAATGTGGTTTGCTAGCATATGGATATTTACTTTGGAGCTTCCTTGGCAACTGGGTGCTGAGTTTTTTATGAAACATCTTCTTGATGGAGACAGCGCTTCAAATACTTTAGGGTGGAGATGGGTAGCTGGGATTCAGACAAAAGGTAAACATTATTCTGCAAAAGAATGGAATATAAAAAAATTTACTAATAATAAGTTTGATAAAATAAAGTTAAATGAAAATTCTCTTCCACAAACCGATGAAAGATTATATCGAATTATTTCGAAAGAATTCAAAGATGCTAAATTAGTTGAGAACAAAAATTTATTAGTTTTTGATAACAACCTATCGTTTGAAAATTCAGATTTTAAAAATAATAATTTTAAGAAAATTTATTTAATATCAAACGAAAACGAAACAAGGCAAATTATCCTGAGTGAAAATGTATTAAATTTTAAAAAATTTCTTTTAGACGACCAAGAAAAAAGATTAAACAAAAAATCTATAAAATGTGAAAGAATTAATATTGCTGATGTTAAAAATATTGAAGAAAACGTTTATGCTTTTTACCCTTCTGTGGGCGAAAATCTTGACTATATTAATATCAATAATCTAGAAAATATTGAATTTCTTTACCGAAAAATAGACAAATATTCATGGAAATTTTGTAATAAAGGTTTTTTTAATTTTAAAAATTTTATACCAAAAATTATTTCAGAAGCAGTTTAATTTTCAAAATCTTGAGCACTTTTTTGAACAATACTTAACCTTATCCCAATTTAATCTCCATTTTTTTCTCCAAACAAATGTCCTTTTACAAATTATACAAATTTTTGAGGGCAGGTTTTGTTTTTTCACTTGAGTTGGCCTTTATTTTTTAAAAATAAAAAGTAAGCTACGATTTCATAAACATAATGAAATAAAATAAAAAAGGGTTTTATAGAAAATAATTTTGACAGAAAATTATATTTAGGAATTTTTGACCAAATCACCACAAAGGCTTTTGCCCCACCTATCACTTCACCATTATCAATAACATGAAGTCTTCTTAATAATTCTTTCTGGGATTTAGATGTAAGTTTAAGTGCCTCTTCATTATTTGTTATGTCAATCCACTCTAAATTACTATCAGATATTTTTTTATAATGATTAATTTCTAATCTACAAACATTACATGAATTATTAAAAAAAACTTTAATTCCCATATGTGTTTTTTATTATAAATTTTTCAGCCTCGGATAAAATAATTTTTTTTCTTTCTTTTTTCATTTTGTCAAAAACTCTTACCATCATTGAAAGTCTAGGATTTTTTAAAAAAAAACCTCGATTTTTATTTATAAATCTCCAATACAAACCATCCATTGTATTGCACCAGTCTCCTCTTTTAAAATCCATCATTTTCATAAAATAACTTGAACCACATATATAAGGCTTGGTTGCAAAAATTCCTCCATCACTAAACAATCCCATTCCATAAACATTTGGTACCATCACCCAGTCTGATGAGTCTACAAACATTTCCATAAACCATTTGTAAACAGTTTTTGGTTTTAATTCACATAAGTTCATTATATTCGAAAGTATCATTAGTCTTTCAATATGATGAGACCAGCCATAATTAAGAGCATTTTTTATTGCATGGTCTAATGGTGGTAATCCTGTTGTTCCATTATACCAACTATCTTTCATTCTTCTATTTTGGTTAAAGAAATTTTTTTCTACCATTTCTCGACTATAACTTTGATAAATTCCTCTCATAAATTCACGCCATCCAATAACTTGTCTTATGTATCCTTCTAATGAATTTAATCTAATTTTTTTTTTTGTATGAAAATCTAAAATTTTTTTTACAACTAAATCAGGTGTAATTAAACCTAAGTTTAAGTATGGACTAAGAGCGCTGTGAAAAAGAATATTATTTTGTTGATTAACTGCATCTTCATAATCACCAAATAAATTTGATTTTTCTTTTATAAAAAAATTTAATAACTTAATTGCTTCATCATGTTCTGTTGCAAACCAAAAGTTTTTTGTACCTCCAGGATGATTTTTAAATAATTTTTCAATTATAGGTATTAAAGTTTGGGTATGTTTAGTTTTTTTTATATTAGGAAATTTTGGAATTGAAATATCATTTGGAAGTTTTTTTCTGTTATCCTCATCGAAACTCCATTTGCCTCCTTCAGGAGTACCGTTTTTTTTCATTAAAATATTAAGTTTCTGTCTACTCTCTTTATAGAATGTAGCCATAAAAGGTTTTTTTGTTTTATATAAGTAAGTTTTAAATTCTTCCCTAGAATTTAAAAACATTGGAGATTTTACATAATTTAATTTTATTTTCGATTTATTTATAAATGTCTTAACTTTTACTTCAAAGAATTTATCTTCAATTTCAAAACAAGTAATTTCTTTAATATTTTTTGATGAGATAACTCTTTTTAGTTTTTCTATATAATTTTTTCTAAAGTCTGTTGAATCAATCCTTGAATAAATAATTTTATATTTATTTTTTTGTAAGTTTTCAGCATATGATCTCATTGAGGATAGATATAATAAAATTTTTAGCTTATGATGTTTCTCGTAGGAACATAACTCATAATCTTCAGACATGAAAACAATATGATCTTTTTTATACTGATCAATATTTTTTAAAGGGAACAATTGATTCCCAAGAATTAAGAGTAATTTCATAATATTTTTACAAGGAAAACAAATACTTATCAGATATTTAGGTATTTTTTAATGCGGCAGGTTTTACCTGTTTTAGAATAAATTATTTATAAATTTTATCTACTTCTACCTGGTATGCTTCTACTAATTTATTGTTTTGATTAGCGATACCAACAACATCAATCATTTCTTTAATCATTTCGTCAGTTGCACCTTTTTTTTTAGCAGCGAATGTGTGCGATCTGATACAATATTCGCAACTATTAGTGATTGATACCGCTACATAAATAAGCTCTTTTGTAACAGGATCTAGAGCGCCCTTTTTCATTATTTGTTTAAGATTATTCCAAGTTCTCTCTAGTAATTTTGGATTATGTGCTAATGATCTCCAAAAATTAGGAATTTTTTTTATTTTTCTCGATCGCTTTATATCCTCAAAAATTTTTTTAACTTTTCCTTTAGCTTGATTTTCATTAATTGGTTTAAATATTGACATCAATCCTCCTATATTTATTTTAATATACTAAAATTTGCTCGAAACTTCTATTGTTGCACCATAATCAGGATCATCTTTTAAAAAACCATAATGAGTATCTACATCAATATTTAAACCATTAAATTTTCTGTTGTGAGAAAACTCTGCTGAGGTATCTTGAATAGACATAGCATAAGAAGATCTTTGAGAATTTTTATAATCTAAAGCAATTACAAAACTGTCATTCTTATTTTGTTTGGCTTGATCTCTAGTATATTTAGTCATCAAGCTTAAACCATTTTCTGATATAAAATCAAGTCCAATACTACTCATAAAATTATGAGTAGAATTATTTATATTTTTAAGAGTAAATTCTTCTCCATTAGATATGTAGGAGAATGTTTGTTGAGAAGATGGACTCATATCAGCATAATACTCAAAATCAAAATATGGAATTAAAGTCCCAATTTTAAAGTCATAAGTATTATCTAAACTTGTTCCTAAAGAAGACGTAAAATTTCCAATATATTGGTCATTAAATTCTAAATTAAGTCCATCGGCGCCTGTCTCCTCATAAGCTCCTAGATGTGTTATTCCATAATTGATTTTTAATTTAGGAGTAAAGTTTAATCGATTTTTTGAAAATGTATCTCTTAAACTTAAAGATCCATATAACTGTTCACCATACCTGTCACCATCTGTTGAAGTAGAACCGCTATTGTTAATCAAATTAGAATTTAAAAAACTTAAACCTAATAAATGATCAACAAATCTTTTCTCTCCTTTGGGTCTAGTTTCATAAAAAGTCAAACTAAATGAACTCATATCTAAAGCACTTCCTAAATCTCCTACATCAACGTCATCAGCGCCAAATCTTAATGCAATACCTCTCATAATATCATCTTCACCTTTTTTATCTGCTCCAAGAGTGATTCCAGAAGCTGTAATATCTTTAAATGAAGAAGTAGCAGAGTCTCCTGTTCTTCCTATACTGATGCTACCTTCACTCCAAAAAGACCAATTTGAATTTTGATAATTTAATTCATTGGAATTATCGCTAGAAAAATAAATAGGTATTAAACTACTTGAAAGTGCATTAAGCATTTCATTATTAAATTGAAACTTAATATTTTGATTAGTTAAGTTTATTCTGTCACTGTTTCTTCTTAGCCACTCCATACGATTTAGTACCGGATATGTTGTGTGTTGTATTAATTTTTTTGTTCCTTCAGATTGAGACTCAACAGATGCAACATCATCTTTATTTGCTGTTGGATCAATACATTTTTTTACTCCAAAACCACATGTTACATTATATTCATGAATATCAGATGTACCAGTTGAGGTAAAATCTACTACAAACATTTTTGAACCATCATTATTGAAAGCTATTCCGGATATCTTAGCAACTTGATCTGATACATTTTCTCTACCTTCTTGAGTAACATTTGATAAATCAAAAGGATTAGATAAAGTAAATTCAGTAATTTTTGTATCATTTGTTACAAACATTTTAGATCCATCAGAACTAAACACTAAGCCATTTACTTTATTCTTATTACCTGTAAGTACTTTTAGAGTTTTACTATCTGTGCCAGTATATGTTGTAACTAAAGTAGGGTTTGATATATCAAATGCGCTCGAAAGTGAATATTGTTTTAGAGAATGAGTTCCACCTTGATCATACAAAAAAACTTTTTTTCCATCATTACTAAATTTCAAATCTCTCAGATTGGTAGTGTCAAAATCTTTGCTACCGGTATTACTACAAGTTGAAATATCGTAGGCTGTAGTTAAAGTTAATATTTCTACATCCTGAGTAGCATCATCAACTATAAAAAACTTAGATCCATCTGAGTTAAATGTTAATTTTAATCCATCACCTGCGATCCCTTCGGTACAAACGCTTCCTGCCAAAAGAGTGGCTTCTGAAATATCAAAAGGTGTACTTAATGTATACTGAATTACCCTGTTCGCAGATGCACCAATAACATACATTTTTGTACCATCAGAATTAAAAGCTACACCATGAGGAATGTTCTGACCATTGGAACCATTTGCAGGAACATCAATATCATCAACATATGAAATTGCTCCAAAAGCTATAGAATTTAAAAAGACTAGAACAAATAGAGTAATACTAAAAGTACCAAAAAATTTTTTTAACATAAAAATCATAAAAAAAAATAGTAAGCGATACTAATGTAACAGGTAGATTGTGAAAACTAAATTTTTTTAAAGAAAATTCCCGTAAATAAACTAAAAAGTATTTGAAACTTCAATGTTTGCTCCATAAAGATCTATATCGCTGCTTAAATTATAATCAGTATTAAATCTAACATCAAATCCATTGATATTTTTTGAATAATTCAATTGTGCTAAGTTATTTTTTAGTGGATCAAAGTTGAACGAAAACTGACTTTTATCTTCTTCTTTTGATCGGCTAATTTTAACTACAAATCTCTCTGTATAATGTTTTCTTTCATTGTTCTTGCTCAAACTAGTAATTCGTTCATAAAATGGAGATACAGTAAAACCATTTAAATATACCTTTTCAAAACCAATTTCTGTTTTTAAACTTCTTCTTGAATATTTTCCTAAAATTGTGTCTTTGTTAACTTCGGTTGAACCTGCATATTTATATTTATAATCTATATCGGGAGTTAAATCATAAAGAATTTCTATTCCACCCATTGTTTGAAAAGTTCCTTGATCATTTTTAATTTTATCCATTTCAAATAAAAAACCAACAAGGAATTCTCCACTCTCAAATGTATCCTCGGCATAAATAATATCAGTAGTTGATGCATCGATAGCCATACTTAAAAAATCTGTAAAATCAGATAAACGTGTTACTCCATAAGTCAATTTTCCGGTAGGAGTTATATTGAACTTGCCATAAGTATTTTTGGTTCTATAATTTATTGATGTAAAAGCTTGCTTTCCATTTCTTTCTCCTGATAACTTTCCTAAATATTTATTATCAAATCTTAAGGCACTTAAACCTACCACAGCATTAATATATTTATCCTCATTTACTGGGATAATTCCATAAATATTTAAAGTTAAAGACTCCATATCAGTTTTTTGCTGTGAGGCGCTGATGTTTGATTTATTGCCTCCATATCTTAAAGCTAAACCTAAAAATTTATTATCTCCGAATTTTCTATCAGCACCAAACGTTAAACCTTCCGATTTAATGTCTTTTGCTTTTTCAAAGCCATGTTTGTCATAATTATTTATAGATAAATCTCCTAGGCTCCAATATGACCAATTACTTTTTTTATATTTACCTAACTTCTCTTTACGAGATACCTTAAATACAGCTATATTTTCTGGAAGTTTATTCATCCAAGAACTTAACAACGGGTTATCTGATTTAATGTTAGTGGTAAAATTATTTAAGTTGTTACTATTTTTATTTTCACTACCAATGGTTATAGACTGACCATTTTCCGTTGGGCCATTAATTGAAACTATTTTAGTAGGAAGTTTTTTAACCCAGTAATTTAACATTGGGTTGTCGAATTTGATGGAAACATTAAGATTATTAAGGTTATCGCTATTTCTATTTCTTTTTATCCACTCAAATCTTTTAAAAATAGTTGAAACATTTAAACTTATGTTTTGTTTTGATAATTCAACTTGAGAACCAATTGAAGCAGTAGGGTCTGATGAACATCGAGCAATTCCAAAAGGACATTCCAATTCAATATGTGTAATTCTATCGACACCGCCTGATTCTTTTTTTTGAACATAATAAAGATTCATTCCATCACTAGAAAATGCAAATCCAAAAGGCCTAGCTAATTCATCTGATCTATGATCTGGATCTAGTGTAAAATCTAATGTGTAAGCTCCTACGTATGTAGCTGTTGCTGGATCATAATTTTTTCCAAGACTAAATTGAAGAATTTGGTTATTGAGTTCAGTCGATGATTTACTTAAGATAAACATTTCACTCCCATTTCGATTAAATTCTATATCTTGGAAATTTTCTACTAAACCATCTCTTAAAGAATATCCACGTGAAGTTAAATTCACAGAATTTGTTTCAGTACGAGAAGTTATATCAAAAGGTGATGGTAATGAAAAAGTTCTTACGACGGGCGTATCATTTGTGGCTTGGAGAGAAAACATAGTCATTCCATCCCTGCTAAATGATAAAGATTGCTCTTGAGTACCTGCTGCAGGGCCTTCACTGGTAAAAGTAGCAGTTTTAAAATCATAAGGCACAGTCAAATCAAATCTAACTACTTCTAGAGAACCTGATAACAATATAAATATTTTTCCATCTCTACTAATGTTTATGTCAAAGTATTGATCATTACCTATTGTACTGCCTGCATAAGTCTTTGGATTAAATCCATTTATATCATTACAGTCAGCTGAACCAGTTCCAGCTGCTTTTTCAGCTGTTTTTGTTGTCTTTAATTGATTGGCTAATCTTAATTTATTCATTGAAAGATTCAAAGTACTTTGCATATCTTGATTAACTGTAAATATAGTATGTCCATCTTCACTTATAATAACATCCAAAGGATCTTCAGTTCTATCATTTGAAAGACTGAAACCTTGAAAAGAAGTACAACCAGAAATACCTGATGGTATTCGAGCATCTTTCCAAGTTTTACCTGGAGCTGCTGCAAAAGCAAGTGATGAAAAAAATAAGCAAAATAAAATTATAAATATTTTTGGTTTTAGAACCCCAAATTTTAAATCTCTGTAAAACTTTTTCTGTTTCATATTTTTTTAATTTTATTTTAATGCTGGTTTAAGAAGAATTAGCATTTTTTTATGGATATTTCTATTTGCAGAAAACAAAACATTTCCAGCATATTTTGCATCTCTATTATTCCAAGTTGAACCAATTCCGCCAGCCGCAGAAATTATCGGAATTATTGCATGGACATCCCAGATTTTATTCTGACATTGAAGTACAACATCAATTTTACCTTCGCAAAAATGCATATAGCTTAAAGCATCAAAGCATGGAAACTGCATAAGTTTTAAAACCCTTGGTATTCTGCTTTGTTTTTTTAATGATAACCAACCATGAAAAGCTCCTGCAAGTTTCATATTTTTTAAAGTTGCTTTCTTATTAACTTGTAATTTTCTTTTTTTACCTTTTTCAATTACATAAGCATTTTTTATTGAAGTATTTAAATAATACTTATTCAACTTTGGAAAGTTTGCTAATCCTACAACTGGATTTCCTTTGTAATTTAATCCAATTAAATTACTCCAAGTTGGGTTACCAATTATAAATGATCTTGTTCCATCGATTGGGTCGATTACCCAAGTAAAGTCACTTTTAGTTTTTTTGTTACCAAATTCTTCTCCAATTATATTATGTTTAGGAAACTTCTTTTTAATTCTTAATCTTATAAACTTTTCAAAAGCCCTGTCAGCCTTTGTCACTGGATCATAACCTTTTCCTTTGCTTTTGTTTATAACCTTATAAGGTTTATCTAGTTTTTGGGTGTAGTACCTTGTCATGTCTCTCGCTAATTTGTTTAAAAAAGCAGCAAAATATCTAATCTTTTTTGAATTTAATTCGGACATAAGGTGATCACATACTATTTTATTTATCTTGATTAAAGCATAATTTTAAATAATCCTCAAAAAAGCTTATGAAAATTGAATTAAATGAAAATAAAATTTTTTTTAACAACGGTCAATCCGTCCAAGAAATACACCCTTTTTGGTTGAGGGAAAGAGTTGATGGTGATCAGTATTTAGACAAAGGTACTCAACAAAGGTTGTTTGACCCTTCAACAATGAATGGTGAAATAGATATAAAAAAAGCTGAAATTAAAAATGGTTTTCTTGAAGTAAATTTCAATGATGGAGTTAATTCTAAAATTGATATTGGTAAACTTGAAACTGAATTTTCAAATAAGGACACAGTAATAAAATTAATTCCTAAAAAAAAATGGGACTCAGCTTTACAGAATGTAAAAAATTTTGAATTTAAAGAAGGTTTTAATGAGTCGAAAGAAATGTATGATTTGTTAGTTTCTTTTTATGAATATGGATTTGTAATTATAAAAAATGTACCGACAGAAAATAATTATATAGTTAAATTTGCAAATTCTATTGGAAGTGTAAGAAGAACTAATTTTGGGGAACATTTCAATGTTAAGTCTAAAACAAATCCAAATGATTTGGCGTACACAACTTTAAACTTAAGCCCTCATACAGATAATCCATATAGAAATCCAGTACCATGCATTCAGTTGTTACATTGTATAGAAAATGAAGTAAGTGGTGGTTACTCAACTTTGGTTGATGGCTACACTGTTACTGAAAATTTAAAAAAAGAAGATCCAGAAGCCTATAAAATTCTTACAGAAATTAAAGTAAGATTTAAATTTATAGATAAAAGCGTTGTACTTGAAGATTGGTCTGAATTAATTCGCCTAGATAATGAAAAAAATTTTAAACAAGTAAGATTTAGCCCGAGATTAGATTATGTTCCAATGTTAGAAAAAAATAAATTAGATCGATATTATAAAGCTAGAAAAAAATTATCTGATTTATATAACTCGGAAAAAAATATAATAGAATTTAAATTAGCTCCCAAAGATCTTATCATGATGGATAATTATAGAATTCTACATGGAAGAACAAAATACGATCCAAAAGAAGGAAATAGATTTTTACAAGGTTGTTATATTGATTTTGATAGTACAGAGGGTAAATTAAGACATCTTAAAAGAAAATTTAAAATTTGACCCTTCGCGATTCTTTAATAGCTGCGATAGTCCCAATCTTTTTAGGTTTTGGTTTTGTCATAGCTAAACCCGCCATGGAGTATTTGCCTCCTATATTGTTGATGGGTTTAAGATTTACTTTTGTAGCATCACTTTTAATTTGGTGGTTTCCAATACCAAAAGGATATCTTAAAAATATATTTATTGTATCTCTAATAGCAAATACAATGCAGTACAGTTTGACTTATACTGGTTTAAGTTTAATTGACGCTTCAGCAGCTGTATTGCTTGTTCAAACTGAAGTTCCTTTCGGAGTTTTGTTTGCATATTTTATGCTTAAAGAAAAACCAACAACAAGAGCCTTAATAGGAATAACTATCGCTTTTGTTGGAGTATATATTTTAACAGGATCTCCTAATTTAGAGGGTAAGATTATTGGTATTGGTTTAACTATCATTGGGTCAAGTTTTTGGGCTTTAGGACAAGTCTTAGTAAAGCCAATAAGTAAAGAAGTAAATCCATTAGCGCTAGTTGCATGGCTAGGTTTATTCTCTGGTCCTATATTAATTGCTCTTTCATATATTTTTTATGGAAACCCAATTAATTATTTTAAGTCAGCAACTTTTGAAGCGTGGATGATTGCAATATATTTAGGTTTTATCATGCAACCAATTACGTATGGTTGTTTCTATTATGTTTTAAAAAATAATCCTTTATACAAAGTTTTACCAATAGTTACCATGGGTATACCTCCCACCGGTTTATTGGCTGCAATTTTTCTTTTAGGTGAGCAACCAACTAAAGAGTTATTTATTGGAGGAGCTATAATTATTATTGGAGTTATATTGATAGTATTTAACAAACCTCAAAAAAAAATTTAGCCGATACTCTGAAGAAATGGTAAATAATTTAGCAAGTAAAAACCTAGAACCTGAAGTTGATTTGTAATAATTAAAATACCAGTTAAGAGAAGCAAAGTTCCACCTATTTTTTCAATAAGCTTTACCTTCTGTCTTATATTTTTTGAAAATATAATAAATTTTTGAATTAAATATCCAGACAAAATGAACGGAATAGCAAGACCTAGGGAGTATGAGCATAATAATAATATACCTCTAGAAATAGATTCTGTAGTTGAAGCTAAAAGTAAAATTGATCCAAGAATTGGACCTATGCAAGGTGTCCATCCAAATGCAAAAGCCATTCCTATTAAAACAGAACTAAAAATACTTTTTTTTTTGTCTGCTTGAAGCCGCTTTTCATAATTCAAAAATTTAATTTTGAGCATTCCTAACATATGAAGTGAAAATATAATGATTACTAGTCCTGCAACTATTCTTAATGGAAATGAATTACTTAATAAAAACTTACCTAAAAATGTTGCTGATGCACCAAACACTATAAAGACTATTGAAAATCCCGATGCAAATAAAATTATGGGTGATAAATTTATATTTTTTTTTTCTAATAGCTCATTAAGAGAACTTCCAGAAATATATGAAATATATCCTGGAATTAACGGTAATACACACGGTGACAGAAAACTTATTAAACCTGCCCCAAAAGCAATAAATATTTCGGCCATAATAATTTAATTAACCTTTAATACCAAGATGAGTATATTTAACATTTAAGTAGTCTTTGATGGCCATTGATCCACCTTCTCTACCGTAACCGGTTTGTTTGATGCCGCCAAATGGAGCCTCAGCTAGAGCAACTAATGGTGTATTGACCGCAACAGTCCCGGTCTCCATCATTTCGGATGCTCGGTGTGCATTTTCCATAGAATTTGTGCAAATATAACTACACAAACCTAAATCATTATTGTTTGCTCTTTTAATAACTTCATCAAAAGATTTAAATGACAACATTGGCACTAATGGACCAAAAGGTTCGACTTTCATTATAGTAAAATCATCTTTTACATTGTCAAAAATCGTTGGTTCGTAATAAAAACCTTTATTAAAGCCAGAAGGCCTTTTGCCTCCTAGTAAAACTTTAGCACCTTCTTTTTTTGTTGTCTCAACTAGTTCCTCTAATTCATTTAATCTTTTTTTTGTCGTTAATGGACCAAGTTGAACATCGGGATCCATACCGTTACCGATCTTTAATTTTTTCGTTTTTTCAATAAATGAAATAACAAAATCATCCTTTTTGTTTTCATGTATATAAAACCTGTTTGGTGATATACAAACCTGTCCATTATTTCTAAACTTTGCAGAAATGGCCATATCTGTCGCTTTTTGAATATCAGCATCCTCAAAAACTATAAATGGTGAATGACCACTTAGTTCCATTGTAACTCTTTGCACTTTATCAGCTGCTTGTTTTAGTATTAATTTTCCTACTCTTGTTGATCCTGTTATTGAAATTTTCTTAATTATGTCAGATGAAATTAATTGTTGAGCAATACTTGGGGGATCGCCTGATAATAAATTTACGACACCTGGAGGAACTCCACATTCTCTACATATATCAACTAATTCCATTACTGTTCCTGGCGTAATGACATCTGGTTTTACAATTACTGAACATCCTGCTGCTAAAGCTGTAGAAATTTTTCTAGAACTTAATACCAAAGGAAAATTCCACGGAGTTAATGCTGCAACAACCCCTACTGGTTGATAATATACATGTACTCTAGTATCAACAAATCTACTCTCAACTGTTTGTCCATAAATTCTTTTTGTCTCTTCTGCATTCCATTCAAAAATATCTGCTGATCCACCTACTTCTCCTTTAGCTTCACCAAATGGTTTACCAACTTCTAAAGTCATCCATTTAGCTAAAACATCTTGTTTTTCTCTCATCTTGTCTGCAATTTTTCTTATGATATATGATCTCTTCCATGGTGATGTTTGTTTCCAAACTTCTAAACCTTTTGCAGCGGACTTAAGTGCACGATCAACATCTTCGGGTGTTGCTTTTGATGCTCTACCTATAATTTCTTCATTTGCAGGATTTATTACTTCATATGTTTCGTTATTTGAAGACGCTTGCCACTTCCCATCTATAAATTGTCCATATTTTTCGTACATAAACTTAATTTATCATTACCATAAGGTGTGTCTACTATGCAATTTACTCATTATAGTATTTTTGCAATAATGATATTTTAAAATGTATTGAAAGGAGATTATTATGAAAGCATATATAATGGGTAATTACACTGAGAAAGCTTTTCAGGGATTCATGAAAGATCCTACAAGCGATAGAAAAGCTGTTGTAGAACAATTAACAAAAGCGGTTGGTGGAACTATACATAGTATGGATATTGTAAGAGGTTCATATGATTTTATAGTTATAGCTGATGTAGGATCATTCGATGACTTTGCTGCTATTAAACTAGTTGTAGAAGCATCAGGTGCTGTCAAAAACATGACAATGTTGGAGGCTATAGACTTTACAAAAGCTACAACTAAAGCAAGCAAAATAGGATACAAACCACCAGGGCAGTAGAAAATTATTTAAATTTAACTTCTAGTCTTTAAGGACTAGAAGTTAAATAATTTAAAACGATTTATTAAACAATCTTCAATTAAAATTATAAAAAAAAATTAATAATTTTCGTTAGCGAATTATCTAAGTTTTTATATTTAATTTTATTTTTTTTTAATAATATTGTCATAAATTGATGTGCTTGCTTTCGCATTACCCACCAAAGCTTAGAATATTTTTTAATATTTGACATTATTCCATCATCTACTTTTGTATAAAATGTAAGATTTCCTCTCAAAATATGATAGTTTTTTAAAATATTAATTGATAATACATTTATTCTAAAATCTATAGCTAACAAATTAAAATCCTTTGTTAATTTAAGATTAACTAATTTTTTAAAGAATGATCGTCTCAAACTAATTGAACTTGTGGGGATGATTGATGGCCAAATATTTTTTTGATTTTTATTTTTTAATTTAAACTTATATTTTTTGTTTTTATAACTAATTATCGGTAAATCAAAAATAACATCTATGTTTTTTTTCTTTAAAAAAGCATTTTTTACTGTTTGGATTTTTTTTGAATAATAAAAATCATCAGCATCCATTAGACAAATTATTGAACCTTGTGATATTTTAAAACCTTTAATTAATAAGTTTAATTGATTTGCCATGGGAAACCTGCTTATTCTTTTTTTTTTTAAAATTTTAATTTTTTTTTTATATAAATATAAGATTTTGTAAGAGTTATCTGTTGAATAATTGTCTAAGGCAATGATTTCATAATTCTTATAAGTTTGGCTTAAACAGGATTTAATACACCTATCTAAATACTTACCTTTGTTAAAACTAGTAATTAAAATTGAAACTAGAGGCTTATTCATTTACCCGCTGAATTTACGACATATTTAGAAACAATTTCAATTTCTTCAGTTGTTAAAATCTCATCTTCTCCATAAGCAGGCATTACCCCAAGTCCGTAAGTAACCATATCAATTACAGATTCAACTGTTAAATCTACGGTATCAAGATTTGGTCCAACATTACCTTCTGCGCCCGCTGCTTTCATAGTATGACAACCAGCACAAGCTGCGGTTTCATTAAATATTTCAAGACCTTTAAGCATCTTGGTTTCATCGGCAATTATATTTTGAATATTAAATGTAAAGTATAATAAAATAATTAACAAAAATCTTAAAATTTTCATTAATTTATTTTATAACTGTTACTTATATTATACTACAGTAATATTTACACTGTGGTCTTTCCAACCGTTATGTGCATATCCTCTTCTGTTTTCCATTCTTAATTCTGGTTGTTTTTTAGAACCATTAGAAGCTAAGCTAGCTATGTTATAAGTTCCTGAGGATAAATTTGCCTCATAAGCAAACTGTCTCCAAGCAAACTTACCTAAATCAGGGCCAATAAATTTTGCTCTATTCCAACTTTTGCCGCCATCAGTAGATACTTTAACACTTCTTATTTTTTTTGTCCCACCCATTGCAACGCCAACTATCTGTACCTTGCCAGCTCTTACTGTTCCTGTTTCATCAGTAGGCCTAGTGATCCAAGATTTCACTGGCATCTCCCAACAAGATGGATATTGAGATCCCTTTTTGCCAATTGGTGAAATTCTATAACTTTTTTTCATATATTTTACAGAAGATTCTTTTGCGGTAAAAGCTACTTTACCAAGATGTTTAACATTATTAATTCCAAAATAACCTGGAGTAACCATTCTTAAAGGTCCTCCGTGGGCGTTTGGTAAAGAAACACCGTTCATCTCCCAGGCTAACATTGCATCTTTAAAAGCCTTTTTTGGAACTGATCTTTCAACCATAGCTTTTTTAGGATCTAAACCAGTCGGTTCATGATCAACTCCAGCAGAAGTCATGAAAACAGCTTCCCCATTAATTCCTCCGCAAGCATCAACAACCGCTTTCATTGGTACCCCTGTCCAGAAAACACAAGCCGCTGCTCCTGTTTTCCATTGAGATCCTCTTACTTTATGCTCAAAAAAACCTCTACCGTTACCTGAACATTGTAAAATTGTTGCTACTGTCGTATGACCCAACTTTTTAAGTTGAGCCAATGTGAAAGTTTTTGGGTTCTTAACACCCTCAATTGAAACTCTCCAATCATTTCTATTGCCAATTTGGGCATCAGTCATTGTTGGCATATTATTTCTTATATAAACATTTCTATTTGGGGTAATTAAACTCTCGCCAATTGCGCTTCTATGGGTTTCAATTCCCTTATCTGAATGTACTATTAATGCGTCTCTATCTTTCCAGTTTATAAAATCGGGTAATCCTTTTTCTCCATCATTATGATTTGCACTAGAAATACTTATAGGAACAACCGATGCTGTTGCGGCCAATCCTGCAATTGATGCTGTGCTCGCTAAAAAACTTCTTCTTTTTAAATTTAATTTTTTCTCTATTTTTCTCATATATCTCCTCAACTATGTTTGTAAAACAAGCTTAACAAAAAAAAAGATGCTCAAAAATAAAAAAAAAAAATATTTTCAATTTATAGTTTTACACTTATAAGTTGTATAAATCTTTATTTCATCTGGAATGTTAAAAAATTTTAAATTTATAAATTATTTTTTCTAGTATAAATTTAAATTGTTATGCAAGTTCTCCAAGATAGTTTTGGTAGAAAATTTCCGTACATAAGAATGTCTATAACGGATGTTTGTAATTTTAAATGTGGTTACTGTTTACCTAACGGATACCAAGTTGATAAGAGCGACAACAGAAAATTTCTTCATTTAAACGAGATTAAACGACTTGCAAAGTGTTTTTCTGAATTAGGAGTTTGGAAAATTAGAATTACAGGTGGTGAACCAACTGTTAGGAAAGATTTTTTCGAAGTCGTGAAAACTTTAAAAATTGATTCAGGTATTCAAAAAGTTGTGATTACAACAAATGGTTATCACCTTGATCAAAAAGCAAAACAATTAGTTGATAGTGGGTTAAACGGAATAAACATTAGTATTGACAGTCTAGATCGTGCAACTTTCAAAAATATTACTGGTCATGACAGGCTTCCAGAAATTTTAAAAGGTATAAAAAATCTTCAAGATTTAGGTTTTGAAAATATTAAAATAAATGGCGTTCTTTTAAATGGTATTAATGTATCAGAAAAAGATTTTGATAACTGGTCTGAATTTATAAGAAAAAACAAGATTGATTACAGATATATAGAATTAATGAGAACTGGTGATAATTTAGATTATTTTAATAAATATCATGTTTCATCTAAAATTTTTAAAAATTATCTTAACAAAAAAAAATGGATATATCAGACTTTAGGAAAAGATGCAGGTCCAGCTTTAAATTATATCAACCCAGAATATAAAGGTAAGTTTGGTATAATCGCTCCATACTCAAAAGATTTTTGTAAATCTTGTAATCGTTTAAGGATTACCTCTAGAGGTGACTTGAGATTATGCTTGTTTGGTAATACCGGAATAAGTATCAGACATTTGCTACAAAAAGATGATCAAATTGAGGAGTTAAAAGATCTAGTTTTAAAGCAAATGAGGTTTAAAAAAGAATCTCATTACTTAGAACTAGGCGAAACAGGTCTAACTACAAATCTATCTACAACTGGAGGATAATGAAAAATGCCAAATTAGTAGATCAAGAAGAATTAAAAGATTGGGCTAAAGAAATATTTAAAAAAAATTCTTTTAACATGGTTGATGTCTCTGAAAAAAGAGAAACTTTTAGAAGAGCCCTGGCATCAGGAAAAATTTATGTGGGTAAAAAGGTATTTGATTTAATAAAAAATAAAAAAATGCCAAAGGGTGATCCTATAAGTTTAGCGGAAGTAGCAGCTGTCTTAGGGGTTAAAAAAACAAGCGATTTAATACCTTTGTGTCACCCATTACCAATAGATCATACAGCAACGAAAATTGTAATGAATGAAACCGATAGCTCACTTGATGTTTTTTGCATTGTATCAACAGTCGCAAAGACTGGAGTTGAAATGGAGGCAATCATGGGTGTCAATGCCGCATTAATTACTATTTATGATTTAAGTAAAATAGTTAATCCCAATCTTAAAATTGATAACGTTAAATTATTAATTAAAGAAGGTGGGAAAAGTGGATTTTGGACTAATCCAGATGGATTACCAAAATTTTTAGAAAATATTTTTTAATTATGAAAATTAAACTTGAACTATACGGTGCTAGTAGAGAATTAAGTGAAAAAAATTTTATTGAATTTCATTTAGATGAAAAAAGTTCAATAAAGGATCTTAAAAAAAAAATATTAAAATACGTTGATAGTAAATTCAGTGGTAATGATAATTTTAAAAAAATAATTGAGTCCTCATCATTCTGCTCAGAGGATAATAATATTATTACAGATAATTATTTAATTAAAAAAGACCAAAAAATTGGAATTATTCCCCCAATCGGAGGTGGTTAATGCTCCATGCAAAATTAGTTGATCTTGAAAAAGAAAAGATAAAACCAGAGAATGCTGAAGAGTTTATTGCTTCATCTAAATTTGGTGCGTCAATAGTTTTTTATGGGACAGTCAGAAAGAATAATGAAAATAAAAAAGTTACTGGAATAACTTATGATGCGCATGATGAAATGGTAATTAAAAGTTTTCAAGAAATTTATAATGAAACTGTCGATAAATTTAATATAAAAGAAAAGTCAGTTTTTATAGAGCATGTTAAAGGCTATGTAGGCCTTGGTGAAATAAGTATTATTATTGCTGTTGCCTGCCCACACAGAGCTGAAGCATATACTCTTTCGAGATTTATTATTGAGGAAATAAAAAAAAGATCCCCTATTTGGAAAAAAGAGCATTACGAAAATGATGACAGTGAATGGTTAAAAGGTAATCCTATACAAGCTAATTAAAATCTTTACTTAACTTGATTTTTTATATCATTATCAACAACTAAGCAAATTTCAGATTTTGTTAGAAATCTTCTACCTGTTCCATTATCTAAAGAAAACATACCACCAATACCTTTAACAGCATCTATTGTCAGATCTGTATGTTTCCATTTTTCATACTGATCACCGTTCATATAAAAAGGTACGCCGCCGATTTCGCCTAATTTTACATCGTTATCTCCAAGTGGAAATTCTCCCTCTTGAAAGCACATAGGTGCACTTCCATCGCAACATCCTCCTGATTGATGAAACATTAATTTTTCTCCATACTTCTCTTGAAGCTCAGATAGTAAATTGAGTGCTGAATGAGTTGCTGAGACTTTCATTTTTAAATTACGGCCCATGATTTCGAATCATGGGCCAGTATATATTATTTGATTAAAAGAAGCCTAATTTTTTCTCAGCATAAGAGACATGCAAGTTCTTATTCTGTCTATAGTGATTAAGCATCATTTTATGAGTTTCTCTTCCAACACCAGATTGTTTATAACCACCAAATGGTGAGTGAGCTGGATAAGCATGATAACAATTTGTCCATACTATACCTGCTTGTATCTCTCTACCCATTCTGTTGGCTAAATTACCATTTCTAGTCCATACAGCTGCACCTAAACCATAAAGAGTATCATTAGCAATTTTCAATGCCTCTGCTTCATCTTTAAATTTAATAACAGATACAACTGGACCAAAAATCTCCTCTTGTGAGATCCTCATGCTATTATTAGCTTCAAAAATAGTTGGTTGGATATAATTACCTTTTTCTAACCCGCTATTAAGCTTGCTAACGCTTCCTCCAGTTAGAACTTTAGCGCCCTCTTTTTTACCTAGTTCAAGATAAGATTTAATCTTCTCCATTTGCTCTACTGACGCCTGCGCTCCAATCATTGTTTCCATTTTTAAAGGATTGTCTTGTACAACAGCTTTTGTTCTAGCAATAGCTCTTTCCATGAACTTGTCATAGATTGACTCTTGTATCAAAGCTCTACTCGGACAAGTACAAACTTCACCTTGGTTTAGATTGAACATTACAAAACCTTCGATACATTTATCGAAAAAGTCATCATCTTTATCCATTACATCTTCAAAGAAAATGTTAGGAGACTTTCCACCTAATTCCAGTGTAATTGGAATTATATTTTGTGCAGCATACTGCATAATCAATCTTCCTGTTGTTGTTTCACCAGTAAATGCTACTTTAGCAACTCTTTTAGATGATGCTAAAGGTTTACCTGCTTCCAACCCAAAACCGCTGACAATGTTCACAACTCCTGGAGGTAATAAATCTCCAATAAGTTCCATCATTACCATAATTGATGCTGGTGTTTGTTCAGCTGGTTTCAAAACCGAGCAATTTCCCGCAGCAAGAGCTGGTGCCAATTTCCATGTTGCCATTAATAATGGGAAATTCCATGGAACTATCTGACCAACTACTCCTAATGGTTCATGAAAATTGTAAGAGTATTGATTATTGCTTATCTCAGCAATAGAACCTTCTTCTGCTCTAATTACTCCAGCAAAATATCTCCAGTGATCAATAACCAGTGGTAAGTCTGCTGCCATACATTCTCTGATAGGCTTTCCATTATCTAAACACTCAGCTACCGCCAATAAGTTTAGATTTTTTTCTAGAACATCAGCTATTTTGTACAAAATATTTGATCTTGTAGTAATATCTGTTTTGCCCCATTCTTTAAAAGCTGCGTGAGCTGCGTCTAATGCAGCCTCTACGTCTTTTTCATTTGATCGTGCAACAGTACAGATTTTCTCATTAGATATTGGGCTTACATTATCAAAATATTTGCCAGATTTAGGCTCTACAAATTTTCCATTAATGTAGTTTCCGTATTTAGCTTTAAACGGAAATTTTACCTTCAGATGAGATGTATCTAGTACCGAAGACACTTTCATTGCTTCTGCACTCATTTTATTCACTCCTCTATGTTGTTTGTTTTTTCTAAGTCTACTAGCTTCTCTAGATTTTTTAGAACTAGAATTAGTCATATACTTTTTTTTCTTTGCTTTTTCTAAGGTTCTAATTTTTTTTTTAGATAACTTGACCAACTTAGATCTATTTTTTTTGGTCTTTTTACTCGCTATTTTTTTTCTTTTAATAGCCATTAAAATACATTTAACTAGTGATTTTAATATCTGTCTATTTGTAATAATTTTATTTTTCTACTTGAAATTGTAAAATACTATATATTGTGCTTATCAAAAAACTGATTAATATTTTTTTATGAATGAAAACGAAAAAAAGGAATTGCAATCCGCTACATTTGAAAGGTTGTTAAAACATCTAGATAAAAGAAAAGATGTTCAAAATATTGACTTGATGAATCTAGCAGGTTTCTGCAGAAACTGTTTATCTAAATGGTACAGGGAAGAAGCGGGAAAAAAAGGAATTGAAATTTCGGATCCCGATGCAAGAAAATATATTTATGGGATGTCTTATTCTGAATGGAAAGAAAAATATCAAAAATAAATATTTTTTTTTAAATGATCAGACTTTATCCACTAATATTTATACTTCTGTGGTCTTCAGCTTTTATCACAACCAAACCTATAGTTGATAATAGTGATCCCTTCGCGGCTTTAGCTTTTAGATTTTCGATGGTCTCTTTTGGTTTTTTTATATTTTCTATAATAAAGAAAGAAAAAATCCTAGTTAAAAAAAAATATACAATTGAGGCAATTTTAAGTGGTATCTTATTTCATGGAATTTACCTGGGAGGTGTTTTTTTTTCTATATCAAAAGGTCTACCAACTGGCATTGCGGCTTTAATAGTAACACTTAATCCAGTTTTGACTAACGCTTTAGCAGGTCCATTATTAAATGAGAAAGTTTCAATTAAGCAGTGGATCGGTGTCATACTGGGTTTTTTTGGTGCCGCAATAGTACTTGGACTTGAAGTTGGTAAAGCATTACCAACTATTGGAATAATTGCAGTATTTATATCTTTGTTAGCCGTTACAAGCGCGACTTTATGGCAGAAAAAGTTAAGTAATAACTTGTCCTTACCAGTAAGTAACATGTATCAAGCAATTGGAGGATTTTTATTTCATTTTTTAATAGTTTTATTTTTAGTTGAACCTTACATTAATTTTTCTTCAACATTTATTTTAGCTATGAGTCACCAAATTTTACTAGTTTCATTTGGCGCATTTACTATTTTAATGTATTTAATAAAACATAATTCAGCTAGCAAAACAGTTTCTTTATTTTTTCTTATTCCAGCAACCTCTGCTATAATTGCATGGATTTTTTTAAACGAAACTTTAAGTATATATGATGTTTTAGGATTTATAATTGCCTCTATAGGAGTTTTTATAGCAACAAGAGAAAATAAATAAAATTTTTATTTTTCTTTAAGCCTAGGAAATAATTCAACAAAATTACATGGTTTATGATTAACATCTAATTGATGTACTAATATTTTGTCCCACGCATCTGTAACACCACCTGAAGAACCTGGTAAAGCAAATATATACTTGCCATTAGAAAGAATTGCACATGCTCGCGATTGAATAGAAGAGGTCCCAACTGTATCTAAACTTAAAGTTCTAAAAACTTCACCAAATCCTGGTATATGTTTATCCGCAATTTCATTTAGGGCTTCTGGTGTTATATCTCTGCCAGTTAGACCAGTACCCCCAGTAGTGATTATTACATCAATATTATTTTTTTTAAGCCAATTTTTAATAATTTTTTTTATTTCTTTTTTGCTATCTTTGCAAATTTTTCTGTCAATTAGTTTATGTTTTGCTTTTTTAATTTTTTTTTCAAGAATATTACCAGATTTATCCGTATCTAAAGTTCTGGTATCAGTAACAGTTAAAAGTGCTATATTTACATTCATAAGTTTAAGATGATTATATTATCAATTTTATTTTTTGTAACTGCTATATTATATTCCAGTGTTGGCTTTGGAGGTGGATCAACCTATCTTGCATTGTTATTAATTTGGGGAATTCCTTACAGTATATTCCCAATTTTAGCTTTATCATGCAATATTATTGTCGTATTGGGAAATTGTCTTAACTACATAAGAGCAGGAAATCTAAATTTAAAATTATTAATACCATATTTGATTGGATCTATACCTTTTGCTTTTCTTGGTGGATCTTTAACAGTTGAAAAAAAAATATTTGAAATACTTTTATTTGTAATTTTATCTCTAGCAGGGATATTGCTATTAATAAATTTTAGGTCTTATGATGAAGAAAATAAAATTTTTAAAAAAATCCCAACTTTTTTTTCTATATTAATTGGTGGAATATTAGGTTTCTTTTCTGGAGTTGTTGGTATTGGAGGAGGAATTTTTTTAAGTCCAGTTCTTTTTTTACTAAAAGTTGCTAAACCGAAACAAATAGTTACAGCTGCATCGTTATTTATTTTAATAAATTCTGTATCAGGAATTATAGGTCATTTAACCAAAGCTACAGTTTTGAACGAGATACAAAGTTATTGGTTTCTTTTATTGACTGTTTTAATTGGAGGACAGGTAGGCAATTTTTTAAACTTAAAGGTATTTCCTGCTAGAATCTTAGCTTTGATTACATCTGGTCTAGTTCTTTTCGTAGCCCTAAGAATGGGTTATAAAATTTTTATTTAATTTATAAATAATTATTTCTAAATAAATAATAAAATCGTTAAGCTAATTTGATGATTTCTTCACAAAATAAATTCCAATTATAACAGCAGTAAGGGAAACAATAACTTTTGAAGTAATAAGTTCACCAAGGAATATATAACCTAAAATAATTGCAAAAATAGGTATAAGATAAGAAACTTGAGACTGAAAAATTAATCCATTATTTTTTAAAATTCTAAATCTAAGCAGCCAAGCTAAACCAGTGCAAACAATTCCCAGATAGGTTAAAGAAATTGTAGATTTTATATTTGGATCTAAAGTCCAAGGTTTCTCAAAAACAAGTGCTAATGGCAAAAGTATAATTGAAGCCCATATACAAATTGACGTAGTTACATTTTCATTTCTCTTTGAGCTTATTTTTAAAGTTAGTACACCACCAATTACATATCCAGTTGCACCAGTTAAAATTAATAATGCTGATAAAAAGTTATTTTCATTAATTAGTATATTATCTGAAAATAAATAAATGATTCCAGAAAATCCTATTAATACACCGGTGGTTTTAACAAAATTAAATTTATCATGCTTAGTAAAAAAATGACCAAGTATTGTTGAGGTAAGAGGTCCACTCGACATTAAAATCGCAGCTAAATTACTTTGAACTGATTTTACTCCATAAGCAATCAGAAAAAATGGTACAACTAAGTTAATAAAACCTATTAATGCAAACCAATACCACTCCTTAGAAAAAGCCTCTATCTTAATTTTTTTAAAATAACAAAGTAACAATAGTGGTATTGATGCTAAAAACACTCTTAAAAAAGCAATTGTTATTGGACCAAATGAATCTGTAGCAATTTTAATATTAAAAAACGCAGAAGACCAAATCAGAGCTAAAAAAATAAGAAGTAAATAGTCAATTAATTTAGGTTTTTTCATTCTACCACTTCTATTACTTTTCCACTTGTAATTTTTGTTAAGTTTTCAAAATTAATTTCAAAAACACAATTTGGATGACCAGCTGCAGCATAAATTTTACTAAATCTTTTAAGAGTATTATCTATAAAAATATCGAAAGTATTAATATGTCCAACTGGTGAAACACCGCCTATCGTGTACCCTGTCTGATTTTTAACCTCATCAGGATTTGCCATAGATACATCTTTTTTTTTTATGATTTTTTTTAACTTATTAAGGGAACATTTTTTGTCACCAGATATCAAACACATGACAAAAAATTCATCTGCTCTGAATAATAAACTTTTAACTATCGCTCCTACTTCACAGTTTAAAGAGCTTGCAGCATCCAGAGCTGTTTTTGCTGAATTTTTTAATACTATAACTTTTAAATTTTGGTCAAAATTTTTGAGTACTTGTTCTGCTCTTTTAACCGATTCTTTATTTAATAAATTTTCCATACAACTTTAAATTGTAACAATAAGTGAATTGATAATTTTAATACAAATACCATTTATATATGTAAGAAATGCATAGGTGATATCTTAATAATAAACAACCTAATTCTATATTTTTTTGATAAGTAATCAGACAAATTAAATAAGAGAGAGATATAAATATGAGCGCTAGTAAAATATTAAAACAGATTAAAGACAAAGAAATTGATTACATAGATTTAAGATTTACAGACCCAAGAGGTAAACTTCAACATGTTACACAAGACTTAAAAACAGTAGATGAAGAAATGTTGAATAATGGAATATTTTTTGATGGATCTTCAATTGCTGGGTGGAAGGCAATAAATGAGTCTGATATGATATTAAAACCTGATCTATCGAGATCTTTTGTTGATCCTTTTTTTTCTCATAACACTCTTGTGATTTTTTGTGATGTAATGGATCCAATAACTAAAAAATATTACGAAAGAGATCCTAGATCAACTGCCAAGAAAGCAGAGAAATATCTTAGTGATACGGGGATCGGTGATACAGCTTATTTTGGTCCTGAAGCTGAATTTTTTGTATTTGACGACGTAAGATTTAAAAATGAAATGAATGACACTGGTTTTACAATTGATAGTACAGAAGGTCCATATAACACTGGAAAAAAATACGATAATGGAAATATGGGACATAGACCTGGTGTTAAGGGTGGATATTTTCCAGTCCCTCCAGTTGACGGTGGACAAGACTTGAGATCTGAATGTTTAAAAGCAATGAAAGAAATGGGTGTACAAGTTGAAAAACATCACCATGAAGTAGCACCAAGTCAACACGAACTTGGAACTATGTTTAATACGATAGTTACTCAAGGCGATAACATGCAAATTTATAAGTACGCAGTACATCAAGTTGCTCACTCATTTGGGAAGACAGCTACATTTATGCCTAAACCAGTAAAAGGTGATAATGGATCAGGAATGCACGTACACCAATCTATATGGAGAAATAAAAAGCCATTATTTGCGGGTGATAAATACGCAGGTCTCTCAGATACATGTCTACACTACATTGGTGGAATAATAAAACATGCAAGGGCGCTAAATGCATTCACTAATGCTTCAACAAACAGTTACAAAAGATTAATTCCAGGTTTTGAAGCGCCAGTGCTATTGGCTTATTCTTCAAGAAATAGATCAGCGAGCTGTAGAATACCATTCTCGAACAGTAAAAATGGAAAACGAGTAGAGGTAAGATTTCCAGACTCATCTGGAAACCCTTATTTAACTTTTGCAGCAATGTTGATGGCTGGTTTAGATGGTATTAAAAATAAAATTAAACCAGGACGTCCAATGGATGAAGATCTGTATGCATTATCGGGTGATGAATTAAAAGGTATCCCGACAGTTTGTACATCCTTAAAAGGTGCATGCACTGCTTTAAATTCTGATAGAGCATTTTTAAAAGAAGGTGGTGTTTTCACAGATGATCAAATTGATGCTTACATAGAATTAAAAATGGAAGAAGTACAAACTTTTAGAGACACACCTCATCCAATCGAATTTCAAATGTACTATAGCTGCTAGTTTTAGGAATAATTATTTAGATATTTAAGCTAAGATTTATACTTGTTAAGAAAGTCAACTACCGATTTTCTTTTTTCTCTTTTAGCTTCGTCTAATGGTGTAGCGCCCCAACGGTCACGAACATTCAAAGGATGACCATGGGTTACTAAATATTCTACTGCCTCTAAACTGCCTTCGGCTGCTGCTAAATGTAAAGCAGTTCTTAAATCATAATCGCCTGCATTCACTGGCACACCATTGGCAACTAAATGACGAATATTATCTACATTATTTTTTGTTGCTGCAAAGAGTAATTCGATGACCATAAGTTCATCGTCAAATTTAGCAATTTTATCGCTTTTACCTTTTGGATTTTCAACTAAATGGAAAGGCTCAGTATATTTAATGTCTAATTTTTCAAATAAATCTACAATCTTTTTATGATTATTATTTCTCGCATCAGAGATAGGATAACCTCCCCAACGATCAGGTATGGGTTTAACATCATGATCTAATAAAAATTTTACAACTTCCAATTGGCCCTCTGCTGAGGCAAGATGCAAAGGTGTTCTAATATCATAATCACCTGTTTGAAGATCTCGCTGTTGACTAACTAAACTTTCTAAAGTCCTTATATTACCGTTGCTTGCGGCCCAAATTGCCTCTCCACAACTGTTTGCCTCCCATCTAGCAATAGGTAATTTGGGATCCAGTCGATCAGTATCTGTCATTGTGCCATCAAAAGTATGAACAAGATATTTTGATGTAAGTCTTTTAGACATCTCTATTCCTCTCACACTGTTACCCTGAGTATCCAAACGTGGAGAAAAAATACAAATTCCCATAAGTTGTGGAACAATCAGTAGCACACCTCCGCCAACTCCACTTTTTGCAGGTAAACCAACTTGTTGGAAAAAGGTACCGCTGGCATTATACATTCCGCTAGACTGTAGTACTGGTAAACAATTACGAACAGTTTTTTGACTTAGAACACGATCTTGAGAAATAGGACAAACACCACTGTTTGCAAGTGTAGCTGCTGCCATTGCAACATCAGTAGCAGTCATTTCTAAGGAACAAATGCTAAAATAAAGTTTTAGTGCCTCGGTAACAGCTGGTTCAATATAAAAATCAAATTCATCTTCATCTGGATGTATATCCCTATGTAGATCAGTTTTTGTATGAGGCAAACTACCAGTTGCCATCAATAAATATCCCATGGCGATGTTATTATAGCCTTTGAAATTTTCTTGACGTGCCATATTTTTATTAAATCTTGGCATCTCAGCACTAGGGCTTTCATCTGCAGTCCAACCTATAAGGCGACCAAATTGTTGTCTAATGTGTCTTAGTCTTTGGGTAAAAGAGTCATCAGGATCAATTAAACCAGCTGTCATAATTGCACCAGCATTTACCATTGGATTAAAAGGGACACGTGAAAAACCATTGCTTGAAGCTGATCTAGCCAATAAAGTTAAATCATCAAATTGTCTTCCTGAAGGTTCCTTGCCTACATGTTTTGAAACCTGCTCCAAACCTAATGCTTCGAGTGCAAAACAGTAATTAAATGGCTTACACATTGATTGAAAAGAAAAATCTGTCTGTGAGTCACCTCTTTGGTAAATTTGACCATCAATTGTAACTATAGCAATACCAAATTGATCTGGATCAACTTCTGCAAGCGGCGGAATATACGATGCCAATTCACCAGATCTGATTTTTTTAACTTCATCAAAAATTTTATCTATATTTTTTGAAAAATCAATAAAATCAGGCAATGCTAACTGCCCTCTCAAAGCCTTTTCTACTAATAGACCAGATGTTCTTATAATGCTAATAAAGTCCTCAAAAACAATTTTATCACCATGAGCTTCAAGTCTTTTAAAAAGACTTTGAAGTCTATTATCATTTGGCTTTAGACCAGAGTGATCTAAAGCGTCTTTTAATTTTTTACTTTCTACAAAATTTTGGCCATTTTCACACAAAGAAAAGAACAAGTCTGCTTCTCTTTTTGATTTAGCTCTCAAGGATTCTAATTGTGAAATTTTTTCTTTACTCATATTAACGGATTTAAAATTAATTTATTTTAGAAAATTTTAATATGACTGTAAATAGTATTATTAATTAAAAATTAATTAACCTTGAAAGACTCGCCACAACCACATCGTTCTGTTTCGTTAGGATTATTAAATACAAAAGTCGATGAAAAATCCTCTTTTTTATAATCCATTTCAGTGCCCAATAAATACATCACAGCTGCAGAGTCTATAAATACTTTAACTCCTTTATCTTCAATAACTTCATCATTTGGATTAACCTCTTTTAAATATTCCATAACATAAGACATGCCTGCACAACCTCCTGACTTAACTGTCACTCTAACTCCTAGAGCTTCTTTTTCTGCACTAGCCATGATTTCTTTTATTCTATTAGCTGCATTCTCACTTAATTTAATTATAGGGTCCATTACAAATTTAACTCCAATTTAGCAGCCTCAGACATCATATCTTTTGTCCAAGGTGGGTCCCAAACTAAATCAAGATCAACCTTTCCAACTTCTTTAATTGACATAATACTATCTTTCACTTCCTTGGGTAAACTTTCTGCTACCGGACAGTTTGGTGTAGTTAGTGTCATTTTTACACTTATGTCTCTATCCTTAACTGAAATGTCATAAATTAAGCCTAATTCATAAATATTAACAGGAATTTCAGGATCATATATTTTTTTTATTTCTATAATAACTTTGTCTTTTAAATTCATTAAATTTCCGTACTTTCCATATTAATTTCATTCTGAGATTTATCAATAGCCGATGTTAAAGTGTGCCATGACAATGTCGCACATTTTACTCTCATTGGGTACTGTTTAACTCCTGATAAACACATTAATTTAGTTTTTTCATCTTCACTTAAAAGTTTTGTATTTAGAGTTTCTTTTTCCTTAATCATTTCTAAGAAATCATTTACTATCTCTTTTACCTCATGCTCTTCCTTGCCTTTTACCATGCTAGTCATAATAGATGCTGATGCCATTGATATTGCACATCCCTGGCCTTCAAAAGATATATCTTGTACTTTTTTACTTTCATCAAGTTTTAAATAAACATGTACTTTATCTCCACATAAAGGATTATGTCCCTTTGCATCTTTATTAAAATTATCAGTTTTTCTTAAATTTCTAGGATTTTTTCCATGATCCAAAATTATTTCTTGATAAAGTTCTTTTAAGTTCATTTATTTAAAAATTTTTTTGGTTTTATTTATTGCTTTATCTAATATATCAAAATCTTCCTTGGTGTTATAAATACCCAGGGAGGCTCTCGCTGTTGCAGATAAACCTAATTTGTCATGGAGTATTTGACAACAATGGTGCCCAGCTCTTATTGCCACACCGTCTTCATCTAAAATAGTAGCAATATCATGTGGATGTATTCCATCAATTGTAAAAGACAAAACTCCACCTTTTTTTTTTGGATTTCCAATTAATTTAACTGAGTTATTTTTTCTAAGTATTTCTTCTCCATACATCAAAACCTCATTTTCATGTTTTGATATATTTTCTATTCCAATTTTATTTAAAAACTTAATAGACTCATCAAAAGCGATGACTTGTGCAGTTTGCATTGTTCCTGCTTCATACTTGTTAGGTAAATCACCATAAGTGATACCTTCTTTTTTGACCTCGCCTATCATTCCTCCACCACCTTGGTATGGTGGTAATTCTTCTAACCATTTTTTTTTTGCGTAAAGAATTCCTAAGCCCGTCGGTCCGTACATTTTATGACAAGATATAGCATAAAAAATCACAATCTAAGTCTTGCATATCTAATTTTAAATGTGGAGCTCCTTGACAACCATCTACCAATACTGGAATATTTTTTGAGTGAGCTAGTTGTGTTATTTCCTTAATAGGCAAAATAGCACCGGTCACGTTGGAAAGATGAGTGATAGCTATAATTTTTGTTTTAGATGTAATTTTTTTTTCTATGCTCTCAAGCGTAACTTCTCCCTCCTCGTTTACATCGGCAAACTCTATTTTTACTCCCTTAGATTTTCTTAAATAATGCCAAGGAACATAATTAGAATGATGTTCTAATTCGGTTAATAATACCTCATCTCCTGATTTTAAATATTTTTGACCAAATGTACTTGCAACCAAATTAATAGCTTCTGTAGCTCCTTTTGTAAAAACTATTTCATTTTTATCTCTTGCATTTATAAATTTTTGCACGGAAACTCTTGTGTTCTCGTACATATTTGTTGCCGCCACAGCTAAATAATGAATGCTTCTTCCAACATTAGAAAATTCTTTTGAATAGAAA
>CACHVT010000011.1 GCA_902583345.1 uncultured Pelagibacteraceae bacterium
TTTAGATTTTTTCTTAGCTTTTTCTTTTTTCTTTTTTCCTTTTTTCTTAGCTTTTTCTTTTTTCTTTTTCTTGTTCTTGTTTAATTTTTTCTTTTTCTTCTTTTTCTTTTCTTTAGCTTTTTCTTGCTTCGGCTCTTTTGGTTCTAAAATTTTTGGTTCAGCTATTTCAGGTGTTTCAGGTTCTGCGATATCTTGCTCTATAGTATTTTCTTCAGTAATACTTTGGTCAGGTGTTTCTAAATCAGAAACGTCTTCACCTCTTTCTTTTAATAAAACAATTCTTTTTTCCTTATCAACTTTAATATTTTGTTTAATAAGTGTTTTAATCTCCTCTTTATCTAGCCCAGCCTCTTTAAGTTCTTTTCTAATTTTTTTTCTTATTGCTTTTTTTTCTTCCTTTGAAGCACCTTCTATTTTTGCTGTTCTAAGTGCCTTCATTTTTTTTTTAAATTTCTTAAGCTGGCTTTGTGAAATTTGTTTTGCTTTTCCCGGTTTCTTTCCTGACGTCATACTTGCAAAAGTATAGGGGTTATTAAGCATGGTATTCCCAAACTTATTACCAACAAGCACTGCTCCAGGTCTTAAACCTAGAGTATTATTTTTTCCTGGGCCGATCAACAATGTATCTGTTCTTTTATTTTTTCTGGAAACTATAGTTTGAAATTCTGTACCTCTTGAACCAAGCGTTCCTTCTGGAACTTTTACTGTTAAGCTATCTGGATCTTTTTTACTTATAAGACCTGAAATAACTTTTAAACTTCCTTCTTTTACTGTTGCAACTATTTTTCCATCATTTGTTGCAGGATCATAAATAAAAGTATCCATTATTACCTCAGAATCTGCGCCTATAGTAAATGTCGACTGATCTAATAATAAAAGTTGTGTCCCTGATCCATCTCCTGAAAATATAGTTTCGTTTAAATAAATTTTATCACCAGCTTTTAAAGTTCTTGTTTCTGTTTTAACTGTGCCAGATATAGCACCGACAATTCCAACCAATTGTTTTTCTATACTCAGTTCTTGAGATTGAGACGTGTTTAATAATAAACAAAATCCAATAATTAGAGATAAAATTTTTCTCATAAGTAAAATTATGTAAAATTTATATTACAATTTCAACATCTTTAAAATTAAATTTTGACCATATTAAGTATAATTTTGCTGCTTTTTTCATGATTTAATAAAAAATTACATTTTCAATTATTTATTTAATTGAAAACCTTTGGTGAAACTCAAGGAGTAAGAATCAGCAATATAATCATAATTCATAATATTGGCCTCAGATATCACTTTCTCATAAGCTAAATTTATAAACAAGTTTTTGTTTGGATCCAAAATAGGAATAAAATCTCCAATAGCTTTTGTGACTGAAATATCCATTGTGTTCGTTACGTCAGATCTTATAATGTTAGAAACAACACTTGTATCTTGGTGAATATAGTCATTAAAACTTAAAGCATCTCCAATAGAGATATAAGCCCAAGGAAATGCTAAATTTAATCTTAAACTGAAATCGTAAGTGTGAAAATCGTTTGAACCAACTTTTGCTTCTGAAATACTGTAACCTAAGCCTGTTGAGGTAGAAACTATTTCATTAAGCATAAAATCATATCCTACTGAAACACTATGACCAACTGCATTAGTTTCGTCTGCAGTTGTATCATTCATGTTTCTATTATTTTTCGAATCTGATAAAGAATAACCATAACTAAATGAATGTTGATCTTCTTCACCTCCTGAAAAAAATCCCCCAATCCCTATCATAGTAGCAAAGTTATCAGCATCATCTCCATTATCAGTTTTACTTAAGGATATAGATGGACTAATACTTTGATTTCCAATTGTTGTATCGAAAGCAACTGACAAACTATAACTATCAAAATCATCTGTAGTATCAGTAACCTGTCTTGAGTCTGCAAAACCTGCATTAATCATTAGTGAGGATGATTCACCAACTCTTCTGAGTGCAGTTATACCAAAATTACTATTATAAGTTCTATCGTGCATTGCAGTGTTAAACGGAACAATTACATCTGAACTTACTTGTAATCTATTCTTTGAAACGCTGTTAACGTTATTGTTTTGTATAAAACCTCCGCCTAGATCTGCATAAAAATTCCATAACTTAGGTGCTTTTCTTTCTTTCATTTGTTCTTCGATCTCATTTACAGTTTCTAAATCTTCTGCTGTTAAATCTTCATTAGATTTAATATCTTCGATTATAGTTAAGGCTTTATCTGGGGAGTCCGCTTGTACTAAAACAGATAGTAAATATAATTTTATTTCTACATTGTCTGGATAAATCATATTCAATCTTTCTAGAGTTGCTATTGTTTGTTTAAAATTTCCTGCCTTACCTTGTTGTCTTGCATATTTTAAGTTTAAATCTAAATCATTTGGATTTTGTAAAATTTGAATATAAGTTATATTTTTATCAGCTGAACCTGGAATAATTTTTTCCTCTCCTTCTACTATTATAGTTTTTGTTGATGTATCGGCCTGGGTTAATTTAACAGCTGAAGCTACCTTAATTTTCTCTTCTAATTTCGAAACATCAATAATTGCTTTTTCTGATATTTTGTTTTCTTTCTTTATTTCTTGATTTTTTATAACTTTTTCAAAACTTGTCTCTTTTTTTA
The DNA here is from genome assembly GCA_902583345.1 of uncultured Pelagibacteraceae bacterium. Taxonomy (GTDB): domain Bacteria; phylum Pseudomonadota; class Alphaproteobacteria; order Pelagibacterales; family Pelagibacteraceae; genus Pelagibacter. Next base: position 2,640 of record CACHVT010000011.1, read on the forward strand.
GTAGTGAATTATATTCTTCATTTACAATTAATTCTTCGTCATGAATAATATTTTCTTCTATTAAAAAGGCATTATTTCTTTTCACAATAAATAACGTGGCATTATTGATTATTTTTTTTTCTAATTCTGTAGAATTAAAACTTGGTAATTCAAAAGAAATATTTTTAAAACTTTCACTTTTAGCACCAGCAGGAACTGTACGTATTGTTTCAGAAAATAAAGACAATAAAGCGATAACAAATAAAACAGGAAGTACTGTTATTTTTTTAGAATTTTTTTTTGGATTATTTTTTAATTTTTTTTGACTTTTTTTTTTCGATTTTTTCATAAGATAAACGACTCAGGCAAAACTTTAGTAATCGTCACCCCAAGTACCGTTTTGATCTAATGTTAGTTTTTCTGTTCCATTGGTTGCTTTGATTATATATCCTCCTGCGGCCACTTCGACACATACATCCCATCCAGCTTCTCTTGTAATTATGTCACCGCTAGCAAATAAATTTTGTTCAATTAAATCCGATGAGTCTCCCGCGCCGGAATTGCCTTTGGTCCAACTTGGTGGGCAACCTGAGTCGTAGTATTCACCGTAGCTTGATAAATAGTCTGACTGACCTAACGATATTTGTTGCATTGCGTTTTTAGTGCTGGTTTTTTTCGTTCCTGAAACATAACCATTGTAAGAGACAATTCCAACAGATGCAATAATACCAACTATAGCAACAACCACTAAAAGCTCGACTAAACTGAATCCCGAGCTTTTAGTAGTCATAAATTTTTTTTATATTTCAAAAAATTATAAACAAATTTACTCGATGGCGATCGTATTATTACTCACAACCCCTGAAGCGCATCCATCTTCCCAGCATGTTTTAACTGTAACATTTGATCCATCATCATCTATGCTAACTTGTCCTAATACTGCGCTTGTACTGCTAGCAACTCCACTACCATCACTATCATAAGCGTTTTTGAAATCAGACAATGCGGCTACTGCAGCAGCAGCTACTGTACCCTCTGTAGTTCTATCACTACATGACATAGTTGCTCCAGTAGTAGTTTTCATTACTTCTGTTTCACCAATTGAACATTTTGCAACTTCCGCAGCTATATATTTTACTGCTGATGCGTGATTTGATTTAGTTGCACTTTTGTTTGCTCCTGATATGTACCCTTGATATGCAACAGTACCTACTGCAGCAAGAATACCTATAATTGCAACTACAACTAATAATTCTATAAGCGTAAATCCTTTATTATTTTTCATTTTATGTTCCTTTAATAATTTTAAATTAAATTATAGTGCATTTAATATAAAATAAATCACTAAGTAAACACTAAAAAATGAGATAAAATTTGTCTTATCACAACTTCAAATGCCCATAATGGGTCTTATTTATTGATTTTAATAATAATTTAATGTGTTATTTATAAAGCCCTATGTCATACAAGGTCACAGATGAGGGGAATATAAGTACGGTTTTTCTTAATGGAGAAATCGATATGGATGTTACGGAAAAAGCAAAAGAAGTAATATTACCTATTGTAGAATCAGGAAAAGAGGTCCATTTAAATTTAAAAGATGTTTCATATATGGATTCATCTGGAATTTCAGTTTTGATTGAAAGCCATCAAAAAGCTTTAGAAAAGAATACTAAGGTGGTTATTAAAGAAGTAAGTAAATCTGTTTTAAAAGTTATAATGATGGCTAAACTTGAGCAGATATTAAACCTTGAATAATGAATTTATCAGAGTCAAAGGATTTTGTTGTAAGCACTTCAAGCCTAAAAGATGTAAGAGTTTTTTGCAGAGAAATTTTTGAAAAAATAAATCTACCTCAAGAACAAAAAGATGAATTAGTATTAGCAATAGCTGAGGCAGCACAAAATATAGTTAAGCATGGATATAAAGGAGTTGAAGAGACTGCAGATAGAATGGAAATAAAAATTTCTTTAAAAGATAAAGATTTAGAAATAGGTTTTTTTGACAAAGGTAAGGCAGTTGTTCCTGAAAATGTCAAACATAGAAAATTGGATGATATTAAACCTGGTGGCTTAGGAACTTTCTTTATAAAACAAATTATGGATAATGCAGTTTTCAAAAAAGATCAAAGTGGATGGGTTAATCATCTTATATTAACCAAAAAAATTTAACCAATAATTGCACCAACGTTAAATATCGGCGAGTACATTGCAATCATCAAGCCACCTATCATAATTCCCATAAAGACAATCATAATTGGTTCAATCAAGCTTGACATATTTTCTACTGAAGTATCAAATTCCTCTTCGTAATACATTGCAACTGATCCAAACATTTCATCCAATTGACCAGTTTGTTCACCAACAGAAATCAACTGGCTAAATGTGGGAGGAAACATAGGTTCCTTTAAAAAAAGTTTAGTTAAAGTGTCACCAGAAAAAACACCTTTCTTCACATTTTCTAAAGCCTCTGTTACTACAACATTATTACTTACTGATTTTGCAATTTCTAAACTTTCTAATAAATTTACTCCCGCAGAACTAAGATTTCCCATAATTAATGAAATTCTTGCAAGTAATGATTTTAAAATCATGTCACCAAATACAGGTAATTTTAAAATCTGTTTATGCCATTTATATCTTATGGCTGCGTTTTTGGTTGTTAAATATCTAAAGATTATAAAACCGACAATACTTCCTAAAAGTAAAATCATTCCACCTGTGCCTCTTAAAAAATCACTCATAGCCATAATTGTTGCGGTTGCTTTTGGAAGTTCAATGCCCATTCCATCGTACATTTTTGCGAAAACAGGGACTACTTTAACTAACATAAAAGCACTTACTGTAATTGCAACTGTAAACATTATGCCTGGATACATTAAAGCACCTTTTATTTTCTTTTTAATTTTTTCTTTTTTTTCTAATGACTCAACAATTTTTAATAAGAAAACATCTAATTTACCGCTGGCCTCACCGGCTTTAATAAGGTTGCAATAAACATTATCAAAGTATTGAGGATATTTTTCAAAACACTTTGATAAAGTTACTCCGCCTTCTAAACTTTTCCTAATATCCTCTATTATTTCTTTGATGCCCGGATTTTCCAATTGATCTCTCAACATGCCTAAAACTTCAAGTATAGGCAAGCCAGCTTTCACCATGGTCGCAAATTGTTTTGAAAAAATTAATATGTCCTCTGCTTTAGGTTTTTTTTTGCCCCCAAAAAGGGAAAAGCCGGACTTTTTTCCTTTTGCTTTTGATTCAGCTTTTTTTTTCTTTGTTCTTACAAGATTTGTTATAATTACTTTTTGTTCTTTTAGTTTGTGAGATGCCTCATCCTGATTTAGAGCCTCAATTTCTCCCTCGACATATTTACCCTCAGAAATACCTTTATATGTAAAAGCTTCCATTAAAATATATTATTATTCCGATGATAGAACTCGCTCATACTCTCTAAAATTAAGCTCACCATTTGCAATTAATCTTCTGCCCATATCTTGCATTGTTTGGAAACCTTCTTTAATTGCAATAGATCTTAATTCTGGAGTAGTTGCTTTTCTTAAAATTGCCTCTTTAACTGGTTTTGAAACGACTAAAATTTCATAAATTCCTTGTCTACCCTTGTAGCCACTATCTTTACATTTCGCGCAACCTTTACCTTTTAGGGCCTTAACTCTTGATGCAAGTTCTGCACTAAAACCTAAATCTTGCAAAACTTTTGGCGTTACATCCTCGTCTGGTATTCTGCAATCTTTACAAGATCTTCTTGCAAGTCTTTGAGCGAGCACTAATTGGCAAGCTGCACTAATTAGATAGTCCGGAGTGCCCATATTTTGCAATCTAGTAATAGTACTAGGTGCATCGTTTGTATGAAGAGTACTAAATACTAAGTGACCAGTTAAAGCTGCTTTTAGACCTATATCAACTGTTTCCTTATCCCTCATTTCTCCAACTAGAATTATTTCTGGGTCTTGTCTTAAAAAAGATCTTAACGCTGCAGCAAAAGTTAAACCAATATCATCTTTAATTTGAACTTGTCCTACTCCATCTAATTCATATTCAACAGGATCTTCTGCGGTTAATATATTTAAATGTGGTTTGCTAACTTCTTTTAAAATACTATAAAGTGTTGTTGATTTTCCAGAACCTGTTGGTCCTGTTACAAGTATCAATCCTTGTGTTCCGTGAATTGCTTTCCTTAAATTTTTTAAATCAGCATCTTCAAAGTTAAGTTGTTCTAATGTTATATCTCCTGCATCTTTGTTAAGAACCCGCATTACAATTCTTTCATTGTTTGCGGTTGGCAAAATAGATAATCTTAAGTCGACTACTTTACCATCAATTTTAAAGTTAATAGCACCATCTTGGGGGAGTCTTCTTTCTGCAATATCTAATTTTCCCATAATTTTAAATCTGGTAACAACTGCTCCATAATTATCATGAAGAAATTTTCTATATTGTTCTTGTTCTTGTAACATTCCATCTTGACGATAACGAACTCTAGAAGAAAATCTATAAGGTTCGATATGTATGTCGCTAACTCCAGATTTAATTGCATCTGCAACAACAGCCGTACTAAATTTTATAACTTCTGATTCATTTTCGATTGCTTCAATATCTTCTTCTGGAGGTTTTTCTAAAACTTCTCCTGCATCACCTAAATCAGATTCAAAAGTTTTTGTTTTTTCTTTACTTACATTTTCCTCTCTAATTTTTTCAGCTGTAACGTCTCCTGACTCACTTAATAACTTATCAATAAAATTTGAAATTTGTGTAACCTTTGCTGCATGTAATTCGATATTTTTTTTTGTAATAGCTTTTAAGTTTCTCATTAACCCTAGCTTTGAACTATCAGAAATCGCAATATGTAAATTTCTACCTTCAACTTTAAATGGAGCTACAAAATTCATTTTTATATAATTAGATGGTAATACTGATTTTATTTCATCTGTAATTTCACATTTCGCAAGATCAACTACTTCTAAATTTTGTTCCTTGACTAAAACATCTAAAATTTTATTTTCGTCTGTAAGTTTAAGCTCAAACACAGCATCTATTTGGGATGAATTTTTCTCAGTACTTACTTTTTTTATATTTGGTAAATCTTTTCCAGAAATAATGTCGTGATCAATTAAGACATTAATTAAATTTATTTCACTTTCTCTACTAATCTTAAGCATTATAAAATCCTTGGTGCAATAAACACTAAAAGTTCATTCATTCTATCGCTTTTCGTTGTTCCTTTAAACATTTTTCCTATAATGGGCAATTTACTTACCCCAGGAACTTGTTCGGCTGCGTTTGAGATGTCATTTTTCTTGATTCCCCCAATTACAACGATATCCCCGTCAGCTATTAAAAGTTTTGTCGCAATTTCCATTTTGTTAATACCTACTGCAGCTGGATCTGTTCTATCTGGAGTGTCGTTATTGACCTGAACCTCCAAAAGTACGTTTCCGTCACCAATTATACTTGGGGTTACGGTTAGTTTTAAAGCAGCATCTTTAAATGTGGGTGCAGTATTATCAGTTCCGGCTACTGGTATTTGAACACCTTGAGTAATAGATGCAACCTGATTATCTAAAGTAAATAATTTAGGATTAGAAATGGTTTTGCCTAAACCTTCTTTTTCTAAAGCCTCTATTTGTAATTTTAAAACAGCAGAACCTGTTCTTTTAAGAACACCTATACCGCTCGTAGCACCGACTGCGTTAAAATTAAATAAACCGTCAGTGCTCCCGCTTCCTGCTGCACTAATAGCAGCTGTGCCAGATGAAATTTCTGCACCTGATCCATCTGCAGCGCCAACTGTTGTACCACCAACTGTACCACCAATTCTTTCACGGTTTCTGGTATAAGCAGCACCAAGTTTATTTCCTAATGCTCTTTCAAAAGTAGAAGTTGCTTCAACAATAAAAGCTTCAATCAATACTTGCTTAGTTCTAACATCAATTTCTCTTATTACTTTATCGACTACATCTAAATCTTTTTCTTTACCTCTTACAATTATTGATCTTGTAGTTTTTTCTTCAGTCACTTGTATAGGAGAATAAGAAGTATCGGCACCAACTGAGGTGAACAATTCTATTATGGTAGCTTTAGCTTCTGCTGGTGTTATATAATAAAGTCTAAATATTTCTGAAACTATTGGTTCTACAGAATTTTCTAATTCTACCTTTTTTCTCACTGCTGAAGCTCTTGCAGATTTGTAACTTTCTTGCGAGGTTAGTGTAGCTGGTGAGTGAACTCTTATAATATTACTTGCAACATCTATGTCCGCAGCAAAGTTCTTCATGTCAAGTAATGCATTGAAAGCTTTGTCCCACGGTACGTTTGATAATTCAGCTGAAATAGCACCCGCAACCTCTTCTCCTACTAATATATTAACATCTCCAATTTTTGCCATCAAACCCATTGCTTCTTTATAATCTAGGTTTTGAAACTTGAAAGATACATTTTGTTTAAGCAACATATACTCTTCGGGAATCATTAAATAATTTTTTTCTTTAACCGATGAAATCTTCTTTCTTTTTTCTAAAACCTTAATATCTCCTTCAACAGGAGAAGGTCCCATATTTGCACTTTTTTCAACTTCAATTTTACCCAATTTTTTTACATCTTCTTTTATTAAAGGCGTATCATGTTTAAAGACTTTCTTTTTTTTAACCTTAGCCATGTGTTCAGCACAACCACTCAATATAAAAGTCAAAAACAATAAAGAGATTAAAATTTTAAGTGATTTTAAATTCATTAAAAAGGCTCCGATGTTTCTTTAATTTGATTTTTAAAATTTATAACTAAAAAGGCATTATCGTCTTTTTCAAAAATTGCTTTTTCTGATTTCAGGGCTATTAGTTTTATCCCTGGGCTCAATTCTTCATTTATTTGTAAAGTAACAACTTCACCAGATGCATTAATTAAAGATACAAAACTTTCATACTCGCCATTCATTATTCCAACAAGTTTAAAGTTATACAAACTCATTTGAGCTCTCTCTTCATCGTTATTAGTAATTACAGAAACAGTATTCGCTCCCCCTAAAGATGCATCACCTACAAATGGATCATTCAAAGGAAGTGGTTCCTCTTTGCCAATTTCTGAACTAATATTTGCTTGCTTATCAGCTTGTTGTTGTTTTACCTTTTGATTAATTTCTTTGGCTCTTTCAATTATATTTTGTTCAGTATCGTGATTTTCAGCATGCAAATTAAAAATGCTAAATAAAGCTACAAGGCTTAATATAATTATTTTTTTAAAATTCATCAGCCAATCCTACAATAGTTAATACTCCATCAACTTTTATCGCACCGGTTGTATCTCCTCTTACCACTTTTATCGACTCCTTGTCAAAATTTAACATCTTTTTTGATAGTGAAAGGGACCTTTTAAACTTTATATAACCTAGAAAGTTACCAGTTATCTCATAATTAACTGGTATTGTGTAATATGCCATATTTGAGGCTTGTTTCTTTTTAGTTTTCTTCTTCTTCTTCTTCTTCTTTTTCTTTGAGGATTTTCCTGATGCTTTATCTAAAGCCTCGGATTTAGAAACTGCTTTTGGTTTTTTCTTTTCAATTTTAGAAATTACTAAATCATTAATTCCTGCATAATAACTTAATGTTTCGTATAAACCTTCTACCTCCGCTTTGGTATGAAATAAAGTTGAGTAAGCATCGTATCTCGGTTTTAATTCATTAATTTTTTTCCTCTTAGATTTAATTTCTTGAACAAATTTAGCAGTCTCCTGCTTTTTTTTATTCATGTCATTAATCTGGGCTTTCTTTTTATCAACTATTGGGTTTAAAACAGCATAATAGATTATTAAAAATAATATAATTGCTCCCGTTGAAATACCTATCTTAACTAATGTTTTCTTATCAGCTAATTGAAGTATTTTTTCTTTTAGATCTTCAATTTTAATATTTTTTAAATCTATATTTTTTAGGTCCATGTCTATAATTTAAGTTTTGCTTTGACCTTTTGGATCAATTAAAACAAAAACTCTAAATCCTTTCATTGTAATTCCAGTTGCTGATTTTCTTGGCAGCTTCATTGACGATAAAGATGCTTGCTTAATATACCTTTGATTGCTTAAATTTTTTATAAATTTTAAAATATCTTGGTCGCTTGCCGCAACTCCTTGAATGGTCACTCTAGATTTTCCGTCATAATCGACTCGGTCAAATCTTACTCTTTTTGGAACACTGGCTGCAATTTGTGCCAAAATTCTATAACTCAAATCTTTATTAGATTTAAGACTTTTGCTTAATTTCAAAGTTGTGGTGATTAGTTTTAATTCTTTTCCAATAGTTTTGTTTTCTTTTAACTTTAAAGAATGCTCTTTCTTAACTTTACCATAATCAGCTAATTTTTTATTATAAGAATGAATATTCCAGAATGATAAAGCAAATAGTATTAGATAAACACCAACAACTCCTCCAACAACTCCTTTAAAAGCAAAATTTGATATTGCTTTCATTTTTTTCTGTTTAACCATCCCTTTTCTATTAGGAAGTAAATTTATGTTTTTGACTGCAGTAACAAATTTATAGTAACCAAATACATCTAGCTTTCTAAAAGCTAGACCAATTACTGTAGAAAGATATGATCTGTTTTCTAAATTAATTGATTGTTCAAGTTGTTGGGGTACTTTTAACCCATCTACTGGATCAAAAGTTTTAAAACCAATATTAACCAAATTAGTTCTAAATATTGATAAATATTCCTCAATATTTTCTAAATCGGATACAACTTTAATATTTCTAATTCTTTTTTCATATTTTGTTTCAAAGTCTTGAACAGCTTGTTTTACCTGTGTAACAAATCTTCTAACTAAACCTTCTTTTTCTTCTTGAACTTGTGATGATTTTAAAATTTGTCTATCTTGTCCTCTTAGAAATATATCAGTAATAATTGGGTTATTATCGAATAAAATCATCAAATAATTTTCATCTAAACCAAATTCTAAAACTGCAGTTAAATTTGTATCTTCTGCTTTTTGTGAAATTTGATTTATTTGGTCTACTGCTGATTTTAATGCGAAGCATTTAACATCAATTATAACAGGATTTAGTCCACTTGATTTTATTATTGACGTGTAACTGTTGATATCTGAAAGTTTTGAAGCAACAAATAAGATATCCATTGTATTGTCTTTTTGATTCCTGTTTATTACTTGATGAAATATAGAATAATCATCTAAATTATCAGTTAATTGAACAAGGTTTTCCCAAAGAGAATTAGTTTCAATTGCTTTTTGTAATTCTTCATCCTTCATAAGAGGTGCTGTCACTACTCTTATGATTGCACTTGTAACAGGTATCGCAATTGCAGCATTTGGTGTTTTGATTTTCGATTTTTGAAGGGCAATTGTTAATTCAGCTCCAAGTTTTTCAGAATTTTCCAAAACAACTGAATCTTCAGGCAGTTCTACTTTATGAATATAAAATTTTTCTAATACCCATTGATTTGCTTTGTTAGAAGCAACTTGTGCTAATCTAATTTCTTTATTTGTTATTTCTACTCCAAGTATTTCTTCACCTTGTGCAGAAGATTTTCCCAATTTTGATTTAAAAAAATTGTCTAGCTTGTTTTTAAAATTATTTGCCCCGCCACTAGACGCTTTTGGCATTTTGAGACCACTTGCAAAAGATGGTTTTTTTAATTTTATATTTTTTAATTTATCTAATAAACCAGAAATAGATTTTTTACTTTCTGTAGATTCTTTATTATCGCTCACATTAATTTGTGGCTTTTGATTATTTTCGTTTTCAACTGAACTTACAACTGGTTTTGGTGTTTCTGCTACCGGAGGTGTAATTGGTGCTGGGGTAGCTTCTACCACTGGAGCAGAAGTTGCACTCGAGCTAGTCGCTGAAGTCTGGCCTGATGTATCTTGAGTTTCTTCTGTTTTTGAAGCTTCTTTTTCTTTATTTGCATGAACACCATCAAACCATTTTTCTAAAATAGGAATTGCATCTTCTAAATTTTGTGTACCTGATGAAGAAATTTTTTGTTTTCCATCAATATAAAGCCTTCCAACCCAATTTTTTGATTTAAGCTCGCCCTTATATTTATCTTGTCTTACATATATATGTAATCTTCCATCTTTTTTATGAATTACCTCATGCTCTTTTTTCTCTTCCTGCTTTGTTTCTTCATTTTTGGGGGCTTCTGGAGTTTGAACATCTTCATTTGTTTTATTTTGAGTAGATTGGTCAACACTTATGTATGATTCACTTCCAGATTGTAATTCATCATTACTTTTTCGATTTTCATCTACATCTTCCGATTGATTCTTCTGACTATCGTCAGAACTCTGATCGTCGACTTTATCTATTTTATCTTTTCCGTCTTCACTCATAAAAAATTAATTTATTCTCTAACACAATATTACAAATCTCTAACACAATTTAGAGAAATGTCTAACACAAAAGTAAAAGTTGTATGCTCATTTTAGGTCATATACTTAAAATAGTAAGTAAAATCGATAATTATTAATTATTAAAAAATTTCCACCAATTTTATGAAAATGATTTTAAAATTTAGTTTCTCTAACACAAAACATAAAAACTCTAACACAATGATAAAATTTATGATTGTGTTAGAGTTTTTATGAAAAAAAAAAAATTTTAAAAGTCAATAAAATCAACAATTTTTACAATTTCAACCTAAAGTAGGTATTTTGTGTTAGAGTAAAAAGTTTTTGTGTTAGAGAACAAAAATATTTTTAAAAAATAAAATTCTATCTCCCAATCATATAAAAAATTAATAAATTTTCGAAAAAAAAGATAAAATTTAGAGTTGTATTTTGGAAAAAAGGTTAATTTTTTAAATTTTTATAAAACTTTCAACTAAATATAGAAAACTTATTAAAAATTTTTAATTTTTTTAAATTATACGTTCCTTACTGAAAGCATTAATAAAAAACCAATAATAAAAAAAAGGGAAACAGATAAGAAACCAATTCTTTGTGAATACAAGTAAGTTAAAGTTCCAACCATTAAAGGTCCAGCAAAAGCAGTAACTCTTCCGGAGAAACTAAACAAACCAAAACCTTTTCCTAAATCTGTTTTGGATAATAGTTTTGTCATCATTACACGGCTTGCACTTTGAATAGAGCCTATAAAAAAAGAAATTACCATTACATTGTAAAAGAATTCACTTTTTGTTTGTGCAATCATTGATCCATAAACAACTGTGCATGTTAATACAACAATACAAAATAAAATAATTGTTTTAGAAGAAAATTTATCATTTAAGTATCCACCGATTAAAACTCCAGCGAATGCAACAATGTTTCCTGCGATTGCAAGTTTTAATAAATCACTTGAATTAAAATTAAAAACTCCTGAAGCATAAACACCTCCTCCTGCAATCAGTACAATTAATGCATCAGAATAAATCATTTTTGCTAAAAGAAACTTTCCAACTGATGTAAATTTATTTTTCCAAATTATTTCAATAATTTTCTTTACTACTGGTGTTGTGTCATTATTTTCTTCGTAAGATATTTTTTTTTTAAAATAACTCATCATTGGTAAAGAAAAAATAAAAAACCAAAACGCAACAATCAATGGAATAAATCTTATGTGTTCAAAATTATTTTTATCTAAGCCGAAAGGAATTGTTTTAGGTAAAATAAAAAAATATAAAACCAATAAAAGTATTGGTATCGATCCAATGTAACCTAATGCAAATGCAAACCCAGATATTTTTCCAATATTGTTTTCATCTGAACATTTTTTCAATAACGAATTGTAAAATATTGTTCCAACTTCATAACAGTAGTTTGAAATAAAAAAAATAATTAAAGTAAATAAAATATAATTTGAGTTTGGTTTTGAAAACCAAAACAAACAAGTTGTTAGAATGCAAAGTAAAGTAAATATTTGTAAGAAATTTATTTTTCCTTTAGGCTTTTTGTCAGCCATCGCCCCAATAAACGGTCCTGTAAACGCAATCATAATTCCACAAAGTCCTGCGGTCCATTGCCAGTACGCTGCACCTAGTTGTGCGTTACCAACAATTTGATTTGCAAAGTAAGTTGAAGTTACAAATGTTATAATGATCATTGTATACGCAGAGTTTGCTAAATCATACAGTCCATAAAAAAATTTACTCATTTTATTTATCAAACTCCAATAATGTTTTTAATGTGCCACTCTTTTCCCACTTTTTCATCAATGAACTTAAATCTAATGTGGTTTGACTTACAAAGTCTTTATAAATTGTATTGTAAGCTGGTCCAAGTTTAATCCCTCCATAAGTACTAAAAGTCAAAATTTCTTTTTTACTTAAAGAAATTACTTTTCTTCTTACTGTTTCTCTTGGAAGCTGTAATACTTCAGAAATACTTGCAAAAGTTAACTTATTAGTGTTTGCATTTTTTTTTTGCGTTATTCTTGTCATTTGTTCTTGAAGCTCGGCAAATGTTTTGTTTCCTGATTTATTTATTTCATAAAGTGAATGACTAACAACTACTTGGATTATTACGAAAGATTCATAGTCTACGTTTAATTTTTCACGTACTCTTGTATATAAAGAGAGAACGAACATCACCCAGTGATAGAAGCCATTGGAAAATGGATGTTCCTGTTGCCTACTGGCTTTCTTTGCATCATCTAAAGAAATGACTTTACTTTCACCTAATTTAGTTTTTTCATTACTCATTATAGTTTTTATTCTCCCTATAGTAGGTAGAGTACAACCTAAAATAGGTACAATCAATCTTTTTCCCCATTATGAGTTTAATAAGCTATCATTAATTAAATTATGAAGAAGTTATTATTTTTTGTTTTATTTTTTTTATCTATGAGCAATTTTGCTTGGGGAGGAGCTTGCGATACCACATTAAGCTCTGACTCTACTAGCATGCTCAATTGTTCAAATGACGATGAGTTAACTGTTAACGAAGATGTTACTTTGTCAAGAACTGGTAATGTAGCAATCCATGGAGAGTCAAATGAAAATTTGAAAATAACAAATCACGGAACTATACAAAATAGTAAACATCATACAATTTTTCTTACATCGGGAGTTAGTCCTACTATTGATAATGAAAGTACTGGTACAATCGAATCAACAGGAGGATGTTGTACTATAAATTATAAAAATGTCAGTGGTACATTCACTGTTACTAATGCTGGAAGTATAATTTCTAAAACTCATGGAACAATTGTTAATTGGGGAAGTAGTAGTGCTGAAACAAATATTACAAATTCAGGAACAATTAGAATGCGTGGAGTAAGTGTCAGTCAAAGTAATGTAAAAGCACTTTGTGCAATTTGTGCAGGAGGTTCATCTGGTACTGTAACCATTACAAACTCTGGAACAATTGAAACTATCGGAGATGATAGACCAGCAATTTATACCAACGATGCAACTACAGCTACTATAACTAATTCAGGAACTATTTCTGGCCACGGAACTTCAAAAGATATTTTAATTGAAGACGATGCGTCAGGTACTGCTACAACTACAATCAACATCAATCGTGGAGCAACATGGAACAAAGGAATTGATTTAGGTAATACCAATTCTAAAATTGTATTAGGTTCTGACAATAATAGAGATGTTACCGTAACAATTTTTAATCATGATAATTTAACAATAGAAAATAATACAGGAACAAACGGATATACTTTAACTACAGAGGATTTGGATAGTGGGGGCTCCAGTAATGATGGAACCCTAACAATTTTGGGAGAAAATCTTGAAGTTGAAAAAAATAATCAAAAATATCGAGCAGAAAATACTTTAACTAAGATGAGAGGTGTATTTGGTGCAGCAAATTACTTAGGAGGACAGTGGCCAGATGAATGTACAACAGTTGATAGAAATGAAAATGATAACGAACTAAAAAGAAAATGTAATAATAGATTTGTTAAATTATTTCATAGCTATCAAAAAAGAGATGGTGTGTATGATGGTGCATCTAGTGGAATACTTGGTATGTTAAGTCCAATAGAATGGAGAGGATATCCAATTATCAGTAATTTTTTTGTTGGCTACTCTAATCAAGAAGGTGATTTCGATAATGGTGAGTTTTTAGGTGGAGATAATTTTATTTTAGGACTAAAAAACACTTATGAACACAAAGGAATAAGAGCTTCTTTTACTCCAATGATAGGAGTAAATGACTTAAATGTTAAAGATTACGATACAGATAAAGTTGAAAAAAGAACCAATGACTTTCTTAGTGAGTTTGCTGCTATTAATGCGAAAATTAATAAAAAAATTGGAACAGGAGATGAAAATTATTTGAACATAAGTATTGAAAGTACTTATGGACTACAAAGATTTCCAGAATATTTATCGAAATTTACCGATGGGGATTTAAGCGTTGATGAAAGTATTGAGCAATTATTAAGTGGAGGATTTCAAGTTTCATACACAGAGGGACTGCCAGGTAATTTCATTTTAAAACCTTATTTTGGAGCTACTTTAAATAGTAGTTTAAACGATGAGATAAAAATTACTGCAAGAAATGAAAATAGTAATGTAACAAGTTCTCAAGAAACCTGGTCAGGCTATCACGCGGGTGTTTCATTAACTAAAAAAGCTAAAGATATAAACTTTGATTTAGATTTAATGTATGGCAACGAAGATGGCTTAATCAACCAAATTGCAGCTTTTTCAGTGACTAAATCACTTGGTATTTCAAAAGAAGAGCAAAGGTCAAGTAATAAAGATGAAAATTTAAAACTTGCAAACATTAAGATTGATGAAAATCTATTGGAATTCGGAAAGCTTAAAGAAATAAATGAACAACTAAAAAATCAAAATGCAAAATTGAAAGCTGAAAATGAGGCTCTTAAATTATTGTATACAAAAACTATTGAGGAAAACAAAACTAGTAAAAATCTGATTGTTGAACTTTTAAAGGAAAACGAAAAAATAAAACTAGAAAAAGAGATTTTTAAAAATAAACTTTTAGAAAACGAAAATAAAGAATTAAAAAAGCAAATAGAAAATGTAGTTGATAATAAAGGGGTTAATAAATTTACTTTATTATTATTCACTGTAATATTATTTTTGCTTGCATATGGGATATCAGTTTTTATTGTTTCTATTTTTCAATATTCTTTTAAAAAATAAATCAGTTTTTATTAATTTATGAAACTTTGGTTAAAAAAATATTTAATTAGAATTCTAATTATAAATTTCTTCTCTTTGATTTATTTAATTCAAACTCCAGCTTTTGATCATGGTTTTTTTTCGGTTCAATCAATTTTTTATTCAGCTAATGTTTTCTTATTATATTTTTTTATTTTTCTTGAGGCAAAAACTTCTTTCTTTTCTATATATGGTCTAGATTTTAATTTTTATAAACTCCTTATAAATAATTTAAATAATTTAAACTTTGAATATGTAATATATATTGCACATGAAAATATAAATATTTTTTATTTTTTATTTTTTTCTTTAGGTTCTATTATTTTTATAGAGAAAATAAATTATAATTTTGTATTAAAAAAAAATATTTTTAATACAAAAAAAATTATCGCCTCCTCTATTGTTGTTATTATTTTTATTTTAACTAATTTTAATCCAAGTCATACACATTTAACTCTTGTGGATAGATACAAACATCTAACCAATACGTGGACCTCGAATGATTTAATAGGCTATGGTGTAAAATATATCTCTCAATATGTTGACAATAGTTTTTTTAGAAATGATAATTGGTTTAATACAGTTAAATATTCTTATCTTTATTTTGATAGTAACCCTTCAGGAAAAAGACAGCTTTCACAGTTTGATACAAATTTAGAATTCAAAAGTTTTAAAAATTTTGGTGAAATTATTACTAAAAAAAAATATGAAAACATTTATGTAATTATAAATGAGTCTTATCCTAATTTTAGAAATAAAAAACTTAAGGACAATCTATTTAAAAAAATAAAATTAGGAAATGATAGTTTAATAATTCAAAATTTTAAAAAAAAATGGAATAGAGTTTTAACAACTCAAGGTGCAGAAATGGAATTTTTTTGTAATAAAAATGTAAATTTTAAAAAATATATAGTTAGTGATTTAAAAAATTTTGTTGAAGAAAATAATTGTTGGATAAATTCAATGAAAGATAAAAGATTAACGTACATTCATAGCTACGAAGAATCTTTTTTTGATCGCTCAAGATATAAAAGTTTTTTTCATAAAACGTTTTTCAAAAAAGAATTAAAAGAATTAAATTTTGAAATTTGTAATCAAAAGTATAGTGGAATATGCGATCATGCAATCCTAAATAATTTAGAAAAAATTATTGAATATAAAAAAAATAATTTTGTTATTTTTTTAACTGTAAATAATCATGTTCCTGTAGAGCCTGTTTACGATACTGCGTATATAAATTGTAATGAAAATTTTCCGCTTAATTTAAGTGAACAATTTTGTAAAATTTATAATAATCAAATGTTATTTAATGATAGTATTTCTAAATTTATCAATCGTATGAATAAAAATGATTTACTAGTTTTATTTTCTGATACTCCTCCTATGTTTTCATCTAAAAGAAGAATTCATTTTGAAGATTTAATTGATGTTTATTTTTTTTCTAAAAAATAATGTTAGTTCTTTTTTCTAATGCAAAATTATATGTTCAAACATTTGAAGTCGGCCGGTAAAGCAATGTGATTATAATTAAAGCAATAAAATCACTTCTTTAGGTATACCGCTCATTGTTATTTTCCATCGATAACCACTATTGTCAAATCATCTTTTTGTATCTTTCCAGATTTAACGATGTCTCTTATTATTGCTTGTAATCTCTCGTTGTTTGGAGTTGATTGATATTTTTTAATGTAGCCTTGAAAACCTTCTGGGCCTAACATTTTACCATCAGGATCTTTAATTTCGGTTATACCGTCTGTAAATATATACATTGAACTATCTGAAAAAGATATTGTGGTCTCTTTGTATGATATCTTTGCCATAATACCAAGAGGTGGACCTGCGTCTTCATGGGTAGAAAATTTTTCGTCTTTTGAGTAAATTAAAGGAGGTTCGTGTCCAGCATTAGATATAAGCAATTGTTTTTTTGAACTGTCATATATTCCTACTAACATAGTTACAAACATGCCTCTGGCAGCTGTTTCGCAGATTTCTTTGTTTAACAAGTTTAATAATTCTGAAGCTGAAAAAATTGTCTTACTTAAACATCTATAAAGACTTGAAGCTTTAGACATAAGTAAAGATGATTTAATTCCTTTTCCAGATACGTCTGCAACACCGAAACCATATTTACCATTACCCAAATCTGAAAAATTGTAAAAATCCCCAGAAACAACTTTTGCAGGAATGTTTATTCCAGCTATTGGAAAAGATTCGTCTTTGTTTTTTGATAACAGTGTCTTTTGTATTTCTCCAACTATTTCTATTTCTTTTTGCATCCTGTTTTTGTCAACTAACTCCTTTGCCATTTTTGCATTTCTTATTGCAAGTGCGGCTGGTGCAGATAAATTTTCTAAAAGTTTACGATCGCTTTCCTCAAACAATTTATTTATTGTTTTTTTATTTAAGCAATGTATTACCCCTATACATTCGTTTGCAGCAATTAGTGGTGCACACAATACAGAATAGGTAGTAAAGTTTGTTTTATTATCTAAATCAAAATAAAATTCAGCAATTTCTCTTACATCTTTTCTTACATCTCCAACTCTAATACATTTTTTTTGTAAAACAGCTTTACCCATTACTCCTTGAGTTAAAGGAATTTCATAATCTTCTAGATAGGCCTGGTGCTTTGATTGAATACACTGAAATACTTGTTTTTTTTCTTCAATCAAAAATATATTTGCAGCTTGCGCGTTTATTCTTTTGATTATTACTTCCAAAGAATTTTGCAAAGTTTCGCCAAGATCAAGAGAAGTTGCAAACTCCTGATTCATTTGAGTGATTATCTTTAAGTCCTTTATTCTTGAGTCTTCTTTAATTGGCTGAGGCTTTTTTGATTTAAAAAACATATTTTATATTTTGCATTTTACATCTTTTTTGGTAATTTTAACAATAATGGAAATAATAATACACGCACCTAATTTTTATTTGCATATTCAAGATGCAGTGATGTTTATACAGTATTGTATAGATGGTGTTTTGGAAATTGCATCTCACATTAAAATATAATACGTGCTTTATACTCTAGCTTTTATTTTGGGTGGCATTTGGGGAAGCTTTTGTAATGTTTGTATTTATCGTCTTCCTTTGGAAAAAAATATTATAAAGGGAAGATCTCTTTGCACTTCTTGTGAAAAGCAAATTAATTGGTATGATAATATCCCTCTTTTATCTTTTATATTCTTAAAAGGAAAATGCAGATGTGGTAAATCCAAAATAAGTTTACAATACTTTATAGTAGAATTGCTTTCCGCAATAAGTTTTGTTTTAATTTATTATTTCTATGGAGTTTCAATCACGACTTTATTATTAGTAATATTAACTATTTTTTTTATAATAATTTTTTTTATTGATTTAAAACATTATATTATTCCAAATGAATTAACATTCCCTTTGATGTTAATTGGTTTTATAAAATCTTTTGATCCTAATTTAAATCAATCTTTATTTCCAAACTATATCAATTCTTTAATAGGAGGATTGTTTGGTTATTCAATAATTTGGTTAATTATTTTTTTTTATAAGACTTTAAGGAAGAAAGAAGGTATGGGGCTGGGTGATGCTAAATTAATTGCTGTAGTTGGTTTTTGGTTTGGTTGGTTTAGTATCCCTTTTACTATTTTTATCTCTTCTTTGGTTGCATTAATTTTTTCAATTCCGTCTTTAATAAAAAAAACTAAAGATATGTCTACACAAATTCCTTTTGGACCTTATATTATAATTGGATGTATCATTTATATATCTTTTGCAAATCAAATTAAAAACTTATTTTTATAATGGATAAATTTCTTTTTTTTAATATTTTGCTTTCGGCATTTAATATTTTTATTATTGTTTATGCATATTCATTAAATTTTTTTCCAAAAAAATGGCGAAAGAAAGTAAATCAAGATACTTTGGTTGGTTTAGCACTAATATTTGTAACGATGACAACAATGTTTGTATGGATTATATATTTTTATCTTAAAATTTTAAGTTAATTAGAAGCCACTTTCTCTCCAGCTACCTCTACTTGCCTCAACTTCTCCAGCAGCAGCTAAAACTGAATAGAGAGTCTCAGCATCCTCTTTAGGTCCTGCAACGTTTGCAAACAACTTATCTCCAAAAATAACAAGTTCAGATAAAATACCTTCCCTAACAAAATTACATTCTCTTCCGTTAGCAGTACCTCCTCTGGTTAAAAGATGAGAATTATTTGATCCACACTCATCATCTGCAACGCAGATATAGGCATTACCAATATTACAAGGGTTTGCTCCTTGAGGTGGCTCATAGATTGGGAAATAAACTTGGCCTTTAAATAAAGTTGGTGCAGCTGATAATTTTCTAAAAGTATTTGTACTATTTTCATTAGGTCCCTTTCCATCAGGCGTATCTAAATGTACCACCCAAGCTTGCTGTCCTCTTGAAGGTCCATCAGTACAACTAATTTTTCCAGTAGTATTTTTGCATATTGCTGCTTGGTCAACGCTTGGGGCGTCATTAGCACCTGTGTGCGCAAGATTTAAAAAAGAGTCTTCAGTTTCTCTTGGTATAATTACACCGTTTAAATGAACAAAATAAGGATAATTCGGATCTTTAATACCATATAAAATATTATCCATATTTTTAGAACCACCGCCTATATCATTAAAGTTTCCTGTACCGCCAAATAACCAAAATTCTCTCGTTGTTTGTCCAATTCCTGCATCCATTGAAAAATAGCTATATCTTTTATTATCGGTATTAGCATTTAATCTAAACAATGTAGTTTGATCAAAAAGATCTGCATCATTTTTAGTAGAGCTTGTTAAATTTATTTTTGTTATTTTTCCTTCAAGGTCATTAAAGTATACCATTGCTCCTCTCCAAGGAATGTTAAATGCTGTATCTGGTGTTATAACTACTGCAGACGATGGTAAAGAGTTACCAATATCGCTACCATTTGGAGTAGTCGCCCCATGAATGCTAGTTGCTGCTTTTACAGTGACAGTCTCAGTTCCTACTACCACATCTGTTTCAACACCATCGATTGTCTGTACTTCTATTAAATCCCGTTGCGCTGTTACAGCTGCATTAGTTACAACCGTATCTATAATTGTTATTGGACCTCCATTAGATGTATGTCCAAAAATAGTTCCAGGTTCAATACCGCTTATATCATCTCTATCTAAATTTACTATAAATACCGCCGACCCAGCGCATAAATTCGTAGCACCCATACCTGCTCCCATTACTGCAACATATTTATCATTGTTTGAGTTGCTTCTTTTACTACTGTTTTCTGAAGGAATTCTAAATATTCTCGGGGCTGACCAAGTTTCACCTAACTGACTATAATCATATTGTGTTGGAATATCAGTAGCTGCAGTACATGATGTTGCAATAGTAAATTGGTTTGTCAGCGATGTTTCTAAAGGACTACCACCTGCGTTATAAATCTTCTCAGTTGGAAATGTTATTACTAAGTTGTCATCTACATATGCTGCGCTTGTAAAATCTATTGTTACTAAAGTTCCAGAGACTCTTTCTGTAATTTTTAATGATGACTTAGGTACAGTTCCGTCTGCATTTGCTTTAGGTTTTAAATCAGGAAACCTAAATTTTGTACCTTTAAAGCACGAGGCTGTTCCTAGTGCATCAGAATGAAATAAATTTGTTGTAGTTGCAACTGTATTATCTTGACAAACTGCTATAGCATCTTGATTGGCACAATTTTGTATTACATCAGGATCGTCTGAGCTATCACAGTAAGAAGCATGATCTGGATCAAGCGAGTTATCACCTCCATCTGCAGTAAAGGCTGTATCTAGATTTTCACCCGCTCTTTTTGCCTCTAAAGAATCTTGAATACTGACTGAACCTGATGAATAAGGATATGTAGTAATTTGACCTTCGTGATCAGCCATATAAACAGTGCTGTTAATTGCATCATTAAATACACTAAACATATGTATAGGCCCTAAGTTGTCTTTTAATATAGGATTAGTTACATCTAAGACAGAAAATCCTGCTCCACCTCTTCCATATGGAACAAATAAAATAGTATGCCAATTTTTTTGATCCTCTAAATTTCCTTCTTCATCAATACCTTTAATAAAAACATCATGAACTACTGGTGAACCATCAACACCAAAAATTGCATTACTTCCACCTCTGCTACCATCAATTTTTCCACTGAGGTCCGGATTCATTATTGAAGGAAGTAATCCGGCAATGAACGGTGGAATAAAGCCCCATTCCTCTACACCAGTTTCAGCATTAATAGCATGGAGTACACCGCTATTAGAACCTGCATAGATTACGTTTCTTCTTGTAGCATGTTTTTGCATAAAACTTTGATAATTATTAGTCGCTCTGAAATAAGCTTCTTCATTTGCACCTGTAAACATAATATTGGCATCAGGTGGGCCCACTTCTATTAATTGTGAGTGATAAATGTCTCCAAGTACGTGAGATCTTACTTCTGTGACATTGCAATTCCCATTATAATCAAAATAATCAGTTCCCTTCATAAAATTAATTAAACCTAAAAGATCATCAGAAGTTCCGTCGTCGCCAACATATCCTCTTGTTGCGCAGTATGATGTTGTATTGTGGTAGTCAGTAATATTGTAACCAAATAATTCAAATAATTCAGTTATATCATCTGAATTTTCTGTTTTAAAATTATCCCAATTACCAATGTAAGGTGTTCCAGGTATTGCGCTCCATAAATTTCTTGTATCAGCAGCGTCTGCTATTGAGGCTTGTCCCAGGATTTGTTCCGCTGCATCCCAGTTTCCACCATGGTCTATATCGTGAATAACAGTTCCATCTGCATTTAAAGTTTTTCTTAATATAGTACCTTGCCATTCTCCAAATTGCTCGTAAGCAAATTGTGCTTGATATAAAGAACCACCCTCTTGAACTGTTGCTGTAATAGATGGAGCGGTAAATGACAATTTTTCAGCAAGTATCTGTCTAATTTTTGCAGTTAATTGAGTTTTTAATGATTCAGGTGTATCAGCAACTATTGTCGGTTCGCAGTCGTCACTATTAGAGTCGCCGCCAGGACACGATCCTGCAACAGCCATTGCATCAAAAATTTCCATACCACGGGTATTAATTCCACCTCCATAAGCAACAAATAAAGTTTTAACTGGATTTTCTTTGTCCCTTAATGCTTCAATTCTAGGAATGGCGGAGGTATTATTTCTCATCATTCCATCACCAATTACAATTACATAATTTAATTGACACTCTGAGTCCTCATCGTAAGCCTCAAAATCATTATTAAAATAATCGTGCGCCATTATAGAGTAAGCGTTTGCATCAGTACCCCAAGCTAAACCTTGAGGGATTAGATGATCTAAAATTCTTGTATAACCTTCAGCACTTATTCCTACATTTAAACATGAGTCTCTATTACATTGAGTTGATTGACCATCTGGATGATCGCCAGTCCAGCCACCATAATATGTGCAACCATCTCGAAAATGACACCATCTTCCACCTCTAGCTCCTGTTCTTGGACCTCCAGTTTCTCCTGCATTCCAGTGTCCATAACCAAAATGAGCTCCACTGGTTAATGTTGTGTCACTTATAATTGCGCTCATTGCTTTTTTAACACCAACCCATCTAGATACATTTCCACCTCCCATTTGTAGTAGCCAAGCAGTGTCTCTATTATCTGCAGTAAACAAATTTTCATTGAAGACATCTATAGTTCCTCTTGTTGTCCCGACTAAAATTCTATCTGATGTTACAGTAATACCAACTGGGTTATTAAATCTAACATTGTTAGCTGCAAGAGCTCCTGCAGCTTCAATATTTGCTCCATTATCTCGTCTTCCTCTACCTGCTCTTGCTAATATTGTATACGTTGTATTAGTAGTAAGCTCAACTTTTTGTATGACATGTCTTCTTGATGAGGTTATATATAAAATATCATCATCATCGGCTGACACTTCTATAGCTGTTACAGGTGCTAATTGCGTATCTAAATTTCCGTTATTTACTCTTCTATATACTCTAGGAGCCACATTATCAGTAATTTGATAAGCGTCACCAACTCTCCCCATTGTAAATCCCCATATATCATTTCGACCTATATATAACATTGAGGCATCGCTATTGACGGCTATTCTCCAAGTGAGCCTACCAAATTTTGCAAATGAATTAGTGGCATTTCCTCCAAATTGTTGAACACCACTGCTCTGACCTGTGTTTAAATTGAATGATACAAATGCAGAAGTATTACCTACTCTACCAGTAACAAATAAAAAATGTTCGTCTCCAATATTTTGATAATCCATTGCTTGAATTGTTAGTCCAAGTTCCAAGTACATCTTGCAATCCTGTCCATCCTCAGAATATCCAACAATTGCTTGATCGTCTCTTAGCTGACGGTCATTAGACCTGAAGAAAAATATATCCTCATTACTAATTACTCCATTATCCGTAGACAATTCTTCCGCAAACCTGATATCAGCAGTGTGCCGCGCAACTGTATTTTTAGTTATTGATCCACCATAACCCATTCCTGTAGATGATAGTTCGCATGAATCAGATACATTACCAGTGTATCTTCCAACATTATCGTTAAATTCCCTGTCTCTACTTCCGTCGGCGTTAAATTTTACTACTCCATTATTTCTAAACTGTGCTGCAAGTATATTTCCATTTGAATCGTATATTGCATTTGGAACATACTGAATAGCATCTCTATTGCTCATTCTTCGTCTCATACTTGCAGAACTATCAATTAAAATCAAAATATTTGCAGGAACATCTCCTTCTCCTGAACCAGGAGGAACTGGTTTTGCATTTACTTTTGCTACATGAGCAATTTCTAATATTATAAATATAAATAAAAAATATTTTGCAAAAATTTTCATAACTTAGTTGACTGCTAAAATAACTTCCTCTCCTACTGTAAAATCTATCAATTCCTCAGTTGAAATATCAAGGGTTTCGATCGTTCCATTAAAATCTTTATTTTTCGCATAAAGTATTTTGTCTTGACCAACACTAATATCTTTATAGCCAAACCAATTTTTATTTTTAACATCTTGACTTAAATTACCATAAGTATTGTTAGCAAATTCATATATTTCGTTTTCTTTTGCACCAACATCCATTGTTTCTACCCGAATGCCAACAATTTTTGATTTGTAAACAAAAACGTTTATGTAAGTATTTTCTAAATTACTTTTGGGACAAAAATCAACTGTATAACCCACGTACTGAACGGTAGCCCACTCATCAAAGTCTTCCTCTGAATATCCATCAATAATGAAAAAAGTATTTTGTGCTTTTGAAACAGAAGTGCCTGTTAATTTGAGTGCATCACATGCAAAAGAATTATTAGTAAATAATATTAAAACAAAAATTATAAAATAATTTTTATACATAAGTATATTATAAAAATTTGTAGAAATTTTTAAAGAGTACTTTTTAATGAATATATCTATTTTGAACATATCAATTTGATAGTACAACTACGGTTTCAAGAGCGACTAATATATCTGGTTTTTTTCCAGTAATTGCTGCCCAACCTTCAGTAGAAAATCCTTCACCAATTGAACTAGCATCTTTTGCTTCATCTTTTGACATCATATATCCACAGCCGTAAATTTTATATGCGGATCCCGATGATTGCGTATTTGTAGTTGTTTTTTTTAAACTAGAACCTGCTCCCCTAAAATTAGCTGATCCGATATTTACAATGAAATACTCATATCTAAATCTATCCATATGAGCTTTCTCCCTATTAATTGTATCTGTATCTGCCAAAGTATCAATTGCTACATCACCAAATACTGATTTAATTAAATATCCAAAATTTTTGTTAACCTCATGCGCCGCAACTGCCAATGTATTTGGATAATTTACATCTTCTAATTCAACATTCGTTTTGACTATATTTCTATAACTATTGAAACACGGTGTATCTGTTACAATCTTTCGATTTGTAGGTAGGTCTCTTTGATCAGTATACCTTGCCATTCCTTGTTCCTGTCTAGCTGTCATTTCGGCTGCCATTAAGTCCCAATTTGCACTTTCATCATCACTTAATCCCACGGGTTTTTCTTCAACTACTTTTGATACGCTAACCCAAGGTCCCATCATTTGGTTCACTATAAATTTTTCTCCTTCAAGCAAAGCTGTTTCAGCAACATAAAATGTTTGTTGATATTCGTCACTAGAGTTATTACTTTGATGGTCAGTTGATGATATTACTATTAACGCTCCACCCATCAATGACATAACAAGCAAAAGTAACAGAGACAGAACTAGAGCAAACCCTTTTTCATTTTTACTTTTCATAATTATATTCCGCTCCCTATATTTCTAGTATGAATAGTAACAACAACGGAGTCTCTTAATTTCGTATCCTCAAAATTATGTCCCCTGTCTCCTAAACCTTTTACAAATCTAGGTTTATCATTTGTTGCTTTAAATCTATAAAAATTACTTTTAGATCTGAAAGTAATTCTTAAATCAATAGCTCTAATTTTATAAAGATTATCCCTAGCATTTGTATCAGTTCCAGGTTGTGGGAGTGGTGAAAGAACTCTTCCTTCAGCATCTAGCGGAACAAATTCTATATCAACTATATGGTCACGAATTTTTTCTCCCACATAACACTCAGGACAATCATCAATCCATTGTCCAGTCTCCGAATCTAGAGGCTGAGACCAACTCCTAACTGTTTTAAATGCAGCATACCTTTGACCATCACCATCTGTTACTGGTGCAGCGAAATATGTTATCTTATATCTTTTATAAGGTTGTGTTGCATCGTTTTGATTAAAATCATCATAAACAATATGTATTCTGTCACAACATTTACTGCCTTCATCAGGGTGATCATTAACACTTATTCTTTGATGGCTACCTTCAACAGGGCCTAATGCGTTCTCACCTTTTTCTATAATTAAAGGATCGTGACTTTCAGCAATTGAGACATCACCTCCTACAAATTGCAGGTAACTTCTATCTGGATACCCAAGTCCATTAGTTCCTAAAATATACTTAAACCCAGCCATTCTAATATCTCTCATCATCATTTCTACAATATCACGACCTGAACGGCTAATTTTTGCTCTCTCTGTTACTTGACCGTAACTATTACTGACAACTGAATATGTTGTATAAATTGCTCCCATCATGATTGATGAAATAACGACCCCTATTAGCATCTCTAAAAGAGTTAAACCTGCTATATTTTTTAATTTATTTCTTTTCATTTTCTTGTGTTGTAATCAGCTTGAAAATATAGGAACTTTCTTTTCCTACCATTATTTAAATTAACTTGAATTCTGCCAACGTACATTCCATTGTCATTTACTGCAGCATCTGAATAATTTGGACATTGATCAGTCCATCTGCAAATTTTATACATTTTCATTTTTTTTATATCTTTATCCCCCCTACATTTTAGATAACGATCTTCACCAAATACCTGTTTCCATTTTTCCTCTTTATTCGAGGGACCATCCTTAAACTGTGTTCCGTAAATACTTGATGGTGGATTTGAATTATTATTATTCTGTTGCGTTGTATCTTGATCTTTATCTCCATCTGAAATAGCAGCTAAGGTTGCAGATGAACCACATGCTCCTGAAAAAAATTCTGCCTGAGCCAAATGATCTGAAAATTTCCTTGCACTTTCATTTTCTTCCTCATTAACAGTTACTGTTCCGTCAATACCTATAACTACTTTATCTACCATTGAATCTATACCGTAGATACTATCTCTATGCCCAATAACATCTTCAGCCATCATACTTACTAGGTAATTTGCTTTAGTTCTTTCCCCTGAAGTGTCAATTGATTGTACTGAATAATTGACCATTTGAAGTATGGCTATAAAACCAATACCAACAACTGCTGTCGAAACAAGCCCTTCTAAAATTGTTAAACCTAAAATATTTTTAAATTTTTTCATTTTAATTTTGCAAAACCCAATCTAGTTTTTTACTGCTCCATTTATCCAAAGTTATTTCCCCAAACCTAGTCCAATCTATAGAATATATCAAATTATTACCTTCGTCAGTTGGTTCACCCGTGGTGCTTAATTCACATTTAGATACAGCATCTGTTTTCTCACATATAATTAAACTACTGTCTACGACTGCGTCATCTCCTACTCCGCTTAGCAAACCACCTGCTCCACTAAACCACCTAGCATTTTTGGAAAAACATACTGCTGAATCGCTATTTAAATTTGTAGCAATATCGCTAAAAGATACTGTCTGAACTTCGATAATTTCATCTTTTGATCCGTCTACATCCCAATAATCATCTGAAGTAATATTGCATCTAGAAGATACTGATGTGTTCCAAGTGCTGTCACCGTCATTTATTTTTTTTGCTAAGGTATCTGTTTTCATTCCTTTAGTTGTAAAAACAACGTTGTCATCTGTTGAATCAACACGTACTTGAACAAAAGCAAACATGCCTCTTTGAACTTGAGCAGTGATCCCCTCAAATAATTTTTTTGCTCTTAAAGCATCTGATCTTACATCTCTACTTTTTTTCCAGCTTGAAAAATTAGGATATGCTGCAGCAGATATAACGCCTATGATTGCAAGAACTACAATCAATTCTAGCAAATTAAATCCTTTAATGTTCTTTTCCGGCACCTGCATCAATTTTCCCAGCTTTGACTAACTCCTCTAATGATTTCTGCATTGTAATCATACCTTCCTTTACAGCAGTTTGCATGATGCTTGGGATCTGATGAATCTTAGATTCTCTAATTAAGTTCTGTATAGGAGCAGTACACTTCATCACTTCAAAAGCACCACAACGACCTTGTCCGTCTTTTGTTTTAAGTAATCTTTGAGTAACAACCATTTTTAACGATGTTGAAATTTGTGCTCGAATCTGAGCTTGTTGTTCTGGTGGAAACACGTCTATAATTCTGTTAATTGTACTTGGAGCACCACTTGTATGTAAAGTTCCAAAAACTAAGTGGCCTGTTTCAGCTGCAGTTAATGCAAGTGAGACAGTTTCTAAGTCTCTCATTTCACCAACTAGAATTACATCAGGATCTTCTCTAAGAGCAGCTTTCAAAGCACTAGCAAAACTTTGTGTTTGTTTTCCTACTTCTCTATGAGATACAATACTCTTGATATCTTTATGTATAAATTCGACTGGATCTTCAACGGTAATTATATTTGAAGTTCTAGTTTTATTTATTTCGTTAACAATTGCAGCTAATGTTGTAGATTTACCTGAGCCAGTTGGCCCAGTTACTAATACCAAGCCTTTATGCATATCTATAATATCATAAAGTACTGGTGGTAAATCAAATTGATCCATGGTTGGTATTACACTTTCTACTCTTCTAAGTACTGCTGCAGGACCATGAATTGTTTTGTAAAAATTTGCTCTAAACCTCAGACCAGCTAACGTAACTGATGAGTCTAGTTCATGTGTATCTTGAAATCTCTTCATTTCTATTTCATTGCAATTTGTAGAGATAAGATCTTGTAAATCTTGTTTTTTAACTAAGACTTCTTGTACTTTGTGAATTTCTCCTGTTTGCCTAAAAGCTAACGGCCATCCACTTCTAATATGAAAATCCGATATTTTTTTATTATTTTTTGCTAATTCTTCTAACTTTTCAAACATTTTTACATTTTATATTAAACATATAATAACAATGAATAAACCTAAGAATAAGCCCAAAATAGTCCTTTTATGAATTTTTTTTGTTAATTAGGACAGTGTTTATTGAAAAAACTATGAAATTACCTGTTTATTGTAAATTTTTGCACTCATTACAATGCTAATTCCTAACATGGTTGCAAGCATTGATGATCCTCCATATGACATAATAGGCAATGGGGAGCCTACAATAGGGAGCAGTCCCAAAACCATACTCATGTTGACAGTGATATAAATAAAAATTGCAGCAGCAAAACTAAAGCAATAAAGTTTAGCGAAATAACTTCTTG
Organism: uncultured Pelagibacteraceae bacterium; assembly: GCA_902583345.1. GTDB lineage: Bacteria > Pseudomonadota > Alphaproteobacteria > Pelagibacterales > Pelagibacteraceae > Pelagibacter. The sequence continues at coordinate 31,666 of CACHVT010000011.1, forward strand.
TAAAAGAGCCAATTCTTAAAATTCTAAAGATCATTATTGCATATATTGCCAATAGAAAAGTTGATCCAGTAAAACCATGTTCTTCAGAAAAAAGAGTAAAAATAAAATCTGTATGTTTCTCGGGTAAAAAATCTAAATAACTTTGCGTTCCTTTTAAAAAACCTTTTCCAGTTAAACCTCCAGAGCCTATTGCAATTTTTGACTGAATTATTTGATAACCAGCACCTAAAGGATCTTTGTCTGGGTTGAAAAAAGTTAGTATTCTTAATTTTTGATAAGGTTCTAAAAATGAAATCACAAAAGGCAATGATATAACAAAAAATAGAGAAGAGTATATAAAATACTTTATATTTAGACCTGCAAGCCATAAAACAACTAATCCACTAAGAGCAATTAAAATTGAAGTTCCTAAATCTGGTTGGGTAACTACCAATGCTATTGGAATAATTAAAATTGTAATAGGAAACAAAAGATTTTTAAAACTATTTACATCACTAACTTGAGCTCTATGATAATACCTTGCAAAACAAACAATAATTGCAATTTTCATTAATTCAGATGGCTGTAGGTTAATAAAATATAAGCTAACCCAACGTTGCGAACCTGATGCAGTTATCCCATATAATGAGGCCCAAATTAAAAATCCTAAAACTATAAAATAAAATAAATAACCTGTTGAATGCCAGAACTTAATATTAAAAAAAGAAAATACTATCATCATTAAAAAGAAAACAAAAAATCTAATTGCATGACTTTTGCTATGATATAACAAATCACCCCCATCAGTTGAATACATTGAAAAACAACTAATTATTCCAATTATCAAAACACATACCAATAATATGAAATCAAATGATCTTACTTTTTGAAAAAAAGTTAATTGATTTGTGATTGATCTTGTTTGATACATTTATGATATTATTAAATTCTGTTTAAAAACTTTTTCTCTTTCTTCATGACGATCAATTATCAATTTAAATAATTTTTTAGCCATTGGAGCAGCTGTTGTACTTCCTGATCCACCATGCTCAACAATAATACTTAGAGCGTAACGTGGATTTTTATAAGGTCCGAAAGCAATGTATAATGCATGATCTCTATCTTCATAAGGCATATCTTTTGCCTTGAGTTCTAATTCTCTTTGTCTTTCAGTTATTTTTTTTACTTGAGCTGTTCCAGTTTTTCCCGCAAATTGATATTTTTTATCATCAAATCTTGATGCAAAAGAAGTTCCCATTACCTCGTTAGTTGACCCCCACATTGCTTCTAGTATAAATTTGATATTTTCTTGATTTCTATAAAGAATTTTATGTTGGTTTTTTTCTGTACTTAGAAAATTTCTTGCTTTTATTATTGGAGAAATAGTTGTGTCTTCATCTTCTATTTTTTTATTGGCCATAATTTCTATTTTGCTTTTAATAACTTCAAAAGAATCTTGATTTTTCTCAGCTTTAATTCTGGGATAAATTTTATATCCTCCGTTTGCGAGCTGGGCAGTCATCAAGCACAGTTGTAATGGAGTTGTCTGAATATATCCTTGACCAATTCCAGTAATTAAAGTTTCACCCAAAACCCATCCTAAGCCGAGATTGTCTTTTTTCCATTTAGTGCTTGGAACTAAACCTTTCTTTTCATCAATAAATGTTTGTCCGAAAACCTTTTCTCCTAGTCCAAATTTCAGCGCTGTTTTATTTAGTCGATCAACTCCTAGTTTTCTTGCAATTTCATAAAAGTAGGTATCACAAGACTGTTTAATTGCATTTCTTAAATCCATATATCCATGTCCTTTTTTTTTCCAGCAGTGATAAGCTTGGCCGTACATTTCCATTTTTCCTGTACATTTAACTTTAAATTTTGGAGAAATAACGTTGTTTTCTAATGCAGATAGAGCGACCAAAGGCTTAATTGTCGAACCTGGTGAATATAATCCTGCAACTGTTTTATTTATTAAAGGTTTTAATGGATTTTCCATAATTTTTTGCCAGTCTTCTTGACTTATTCCATACAAAAATAAATTTGGATTAAAAGAAGGTGATGAATGCATAGCTATTATATCACCTGTATAAATATCCATGACACTTATCGATCCAGATTTATCTGCAAGTAATTCATTTGAAAGTTTTTGAACCTCGGTATCAATGGTTAATCTAATGTTCTTTCCTTTTTTACCTTCTAAAAAATCTATTTGATTTATTCTTTTTCCATATGCGTTAACTTCATATCTTTGAATTCCATTAGATCCAATCAAATCATTTTCAAAAGCTTTTTCCAATCCAATTTTTCCCACTCTTAAACCTGGTACATGATTTTTTTTAATTATTTCATTATTTGCTAAATCACTTGGACTAGCTTGTGCAACATAACCTAAAACATGAGTAAAGTTCTCATTATGAGGATAACTTCTAGCTACAGATAAAACTGGTTTTGCTCCAACTAGCTCATGAAGATAAAAATTTACTTTAGAAAATTGATCCCAGCTTAAATTTTCAGAAACTACTAATGTTTCCCAAGGTTTCTGTGATTTTTTTTTTTTTACAATTTTTTCGAATTGTTTTTCACTCAAATCTAAAATATCTTTTAATCTTACCATTAAATATTTAAAATCTTCAACCTGCTCTGGAACTACATGAAGTTGATATACTTTAAGATTGCCAGCAATAGTATTTCCAAAAAAATCTGTGAACTCTCCGCGCTCAGGAGGCAACTTCCATTCTCTTAGTCGATTTTTATCTGATAAAGTTAAATATTTTTTATTTTGATTTATTTGTAAAGTAAATAATCTTGCAACAATTCCTGAAAAAACTACTATCTTTGCCGCTGAAAAAATGAACATTCTTCTATTTATAGTATTTAATTTTTTGAAACTTGTATCACTTCCACTAATCATTTTGCTCAGTTCCTCTAATCAATTGTTGATAAAATTTAAATAGGTTTGCGAAAATAATATATAAGAAAAATGTAAAAACTATATTTATAGCAATATCTAAATAATTTATTTTTAATTTAAAGAATAAAATTAATATTAAGTAACTTAATGAGTTAACAACTAAAACTGCAAATAAAAAAAATAGCCAATCTTTTAAAACATTTGGTCTTAAAGTAATATTTCTTAAATACGCGGCAAAACCACAAATAAAAAGATAAGTAAAACTACTTATGCCTAATGGAAAACCAATAATGACATCATTTATAAGACCTGCAAAAAATATTAATCCATACCCTAAATATTCCGGTTTTTTTAAACTCCAATAAAAAATTAATATGAAGGGAAAATTAAAAGAAAAGTATGCAAAATTTAAGTAGTTAAAATCAAATTCATTTAAAACAGCAATATACAAAAATAAAATTGGCCCCAATTCTAACAATTTATTTAAAAAATTTAATTTTCCTATTTTGCTCATTAATTGTTCTCTTTTTCGAAAGCTACAACTTTTACAAATTTGAGTTGTGAAAAATCTGAGTGATAGTTTACTTTTTTTTTATTTAAAATTTCTCCGATAGGTATTCCTGATTTAAATATAGCACCAGATCCTGAGGTATAAACTGAACTTCCAGCTTTAATTAAAATCTCTTCTTTTGAATATTGTATAATGCCATCATTTTTTCCTGTACCTGAAAGTATAGACTGATATCCCTCGGGTTCTATTATAACTGGGATTTTACTATTTAGGTCTGATAGCAACAAAACTCTCGATGTTGTAAAATTAACCTCTACAACTTTTCCAACAAGAAATTCACCATCTAAAACAGCCATTCCTAATTTTATATTATTTTTACTTCCTTTATTGATAATTATTGATCTAAGAAAAGGACTTTGCTTGTCTATTAATACTTTTGCAACGATTTCATCTGATA
>CACHVT010000012.1 GCA_902583345.1 uncultured Pelagibacteraceae bacterium
TTAAAGTTGTCAATATTGATTGGACTACTGCTAAGTAGTAAATCTTTTGCTGCTGATGTAACTATCGAGATGCTTAATAAGCTTGGAAAAGAATCCATGGTTTATTCCGAAAAAGTAGTTAAGATTGAAGTAGGGGATACAGTATTTTGGAAAGCAACTACAAAAGGTCATAATGTAGAATTCATTAAAGGTGGCGTTCCAAATGGTGTTGAGAAGTTTAAATCAAAATTTAACCAGGATACTCAATACAAGTTTACAGTTCCTGGGATCTATGCTTATTGGTGCACTCCACATAAAAGCATGGGAATGATAGGGTTTGTTGTTGTAAGTAACGATAAATCAAATTTAGAAGCAATAAAAAAAATTAAATTTGTTGGCAAATCAAAAAAAATAGCTGCCGAATTAATTAACTCACTTTAAAAATTGAATTACTAAGGCTATAGATTAAGTAGCCTTAGTAAAATCGAAATATTTAATTAGAATATCCGTATTTTCTTAATCTTGCATCTCCAGTACGAGCATGCGCTTCCATACCTTCGTATCTTGAGATTCTCGCTGCAGTAGCTCCAACTTCTTTAGTAGACTCTTTTGTCATTCTTTGAAAACTTAGAGTTTTAATAAATTTTCCAACAAATAATCCTCCAGTATATTTTCCTGCACCTTTAGTTGGAAGAATATGATTTGTTCCTGAACATTTATCACCATACGCGACTGTAGTTTCTTCACCAATAAACAAAGAACCATAATTTTTTAAGTTATTATGAAACCATTTTAAATTTTCAGTTTGTACTTCTAAATGTTCTGGAGCATACTTGTCACTAATCATAACCATTTCTTCATTAGTTTCACAAAGAATAACTTCTCCATAGTCTCTCCAAGCTGCTTCAGCGTTTGTTCGAGGTAGTTCAGGTAATTCAGAAATTAACTCTGGAACTCTTTTGATAACATCATGAGCTAATTTTTTGCTTGTTGTAAATAACCACGCAGGTGAGTTATAACCATGTTCCGCTTGACCAACTAAATCAACTGAAACTATTTCTGGATCAGCATTTTCATCTGCAATAACTGCGATTTCGGTTGGGCCTGCGAATAAATCAATCCCTACTTTACCAAACAAAATTCTTTTTGCTTCAGCTACATATTGGTTACCTGGTCCCACTAAAATATCAGCTGGATTATTTCCAAACATTCCATAAGCCATCGCTGCAATAGCGGGAACACCTCCTAAATTAAGTATTTTATCTGCTCCACATAAATCTGCTGTATAAATTATAGACGGATGCGCTCCAACTGCTTCTTTTGGAGGACTACAAGCAATAATATTTTTAACCCCGGCAACTTTAGCAGTAGTTACACTCATGACTGCAGAAGCTATATGAGCATATCTTCCTCCAGGAATATAACAACCAGTTGTATTTACGGGTATTAATTTTTGACCAGCATATAGACCATTTGATAATTCTACTTCAAAATCTTGCCCATAGTTTTTTAACTGAGCCTCAGCAAATTTTCTTACTCTATCATAGGAAAATTTGATATCATCTTTTGTCTTTTGATCCAATTTTTTTCCTATTTCATAAATTTTTTCCTTAGAAACTATAATTTCACCTTCATACTTATCAAATCTTTTTGTAAGTTCTTTACAACCTTCCTCTCTAGATTTTTCCAAATCTTTAAGAAGATTTTGTACTATTTCACGTGTCTTAACGTCGTCAGTTGATGAAGTCTTTGGAGACTTCTTTAAATATTTAATTGCCATAAAAATGTTAAAATTTTAAATCATTAGTTAATCTAATGCAACTAATGCCGCAGCGATTGAAGCTAATCTTGCGGGGGCTTCGTCAGATCTACTAGTTATGACAACTGGAACTTTCCCTCCTATTACAACTCCAGCAGCGCAAGCACCCATGAAATAGACCATCATTTTTACTAGTCCATTACCAGTTTCTACACTTGGCACAAGTATCACATCAGCCTGGCCTGCAACAGCATTTTTCACGCCTTTGATTGCAGCAGATTTTTTTGATATGCTATTATCAAAAGCTAGAGGGCCAAAAATATCTGCATTTAAATTTTCTTTTAGAGCTAAATCAGTAATTTCTTTTGCATCCAATGAACTTTGCACACTATCAAGAACTTCTTCTGTAGCTGATAAAACTGCTACCTTTGGTCTTGATATTCCTATTCTATGAGAAAAATCTATTACATTTCTAAGGATATGCATTTTTGTTTTAAGATTTGGAATTACATTTAAAGCTCCATCGGTAATAATCAAAGGTTTATCGTTTTCATTCAAAGTCATGTGCCAAATATGACTCAATCTAGTTTTTCCAAGTAGGTTATATTCCTTTTTTATCACTTCCTTCATTAAAACATCTGTGTGTATATGGCCTTTGATAATAATTTTAATTTTACCCTCTGAAGCTAATTTAGCAGCAATTTTTGCAGTATTATTTTCAGTTGGTTCGTGAATTATTTCATATTGGGAAATATCAAATTTTAAATTATTCGCACAACTTTCAATTTCACTTTTATCTCCAATTAAAATTGGAATAATTAAATTTTTATTTACAGCATCCATTGTTGATGTCATTGCCAAAGGTTTTCCAGCATTAACTATTCCAGCCATGACTCTTTTTTTATTATGAGCAACATTTAATAAATTGTCTGGGCAAACTATTTGTTTATTAGAAAGCATTTTAATTATTTTTTTATATAATTTTAAAAGTGTATATAGTAAGTTAAAATGTCTTAAAATGGAAATAGTCGCAAAAATTGCCCCAATATCACTGGCTTTAATAATGTTGGCTCTTGGGATGGGATTAACAATACAGGACTTTACAAGAATAATTAAACAACCTAAAGATTTTTTAATAGGTCTTATTTGTCAATTAGTTTTTTTGCCCATTATTGCGTTTGCTTTAGTATTTATATTGGATTTTCAAATAGAATTAGCAATTGGACTAATGATAATAGCAGCTGCACCTGGAGGAGTTACTTCTAATATTTTAACTAAATTTGCGAATGGTGATGTTGCTCTTTCTATATCTTTAACAGCAATTATTAGTTTATTAAGTATTTTTACTGTTCCTTTTATAATTTTTAAATCAATAGATTTACTTAATGCATCAACAGATACTAATGAAATTTCAATGACTAGCATTTCTATTAAAATGTTTTTAGTCGTTACTTGTCCAGTAATTTTAGGGATGATTATAAGAAAATTTGCAACTAACTTTATTTCCTCTAATGAAAAAATTATTCAAACTATTTCATTAATTTTATTTCTTATTGTTCTTTTTGGAGCAATAATTCAAGAGAGATATAATATTATACCGTACATGCTGAAAGCGGGGACAATAACGTTCCTATTAAATATAATTATGATGTTTATTGGTTTTTATATCGCAAAAATTTTTGCAACTGGAATAGAACAAAGAAAATGTATTTCTCTTGAATGTGGTTTGCAAAATGGAACATTAGCAATATTTGTTGGAACACAAATTTTCAATGATGTTGCTTATATTATACCTGCAGCAATATATTCATTAATTATGTTTATTACCTCTATAATTTTTGTTTTTTTAATTAAAAAAAATAATTAAAAAATCCTTATGATATTTGAAAATTTTATAAATTTTGTTGATAGAAACTATCATCATAAAAGAATAGTTGAATTTCTAAAAAAGTATAAAATAGATTTAATTTTAGACATTGGATCTCATAAAGGTGAATTTATTAAAAATATTACCCCACATATTTCATTTAAAAAAGTTTATTCTTTTGAACCACAGAAGGATATTTTTGATATTTTAAAAAATAATTTTATAAATGATAAAAGAATCATTATTTCTAATCTTGGTGTTAGTAATACAATAACAAAGAAAAAGTTTTATTTAAACAAACTCACATCAACATCTTCTTTTCAAGAATTGGATGAATCTTCTATTTTTTTAAAAATTAAAAATTTTTTATTAGACCAAAACAATCAAAGAAAAGTACATGAAGTTGAAACAACTACGATTGACAATTATTTTAAAAATTTTAATTTAAAGAACTCATTGTTGAAAATTGATGTTGAGGGACACGAAATAAATGTCCTGAAAGGTGCGATTAATACTCTGAAGGAGATTAATTTTATAATAATTGAAAAACAATTTTTTAACCTTTATAAAAATATAAATTTTAACGAATGTAATGATATTTTAGTAAATAATAATTTCATGTTATTAAAAAAATTTAGATTTCCAACCTTACATTTTGAGGATAGGATTTATAAAAAAATAGTTTAATTTAATGTCTTCTTTTTTGTCATCAATACAACTTAAGCAATATAAAGATAGTGGATATATTTCTCCAATAGACGTATTATCTAAACATGAGGCTCATGAAATCAGAGATGAAATAGAATATATCGAAAAAAAATGGCCAAAAGAAATTGAGAGCTTAGGCAGAAACTATGTTCATTTGATTTCACCAACATTTGATAAAGTTTGTCATAATACGAAAATTTTAGATGCTGTAGAAAGTGTTATAGGTAAAAATATATTAATTTGTGGTACTACTCTTTTTATTAAAAATCCAAAAGAAAAAGGATTTGTTAGTTTTCATCAAGATGCAAAATATATTGGTTTAGAGCCTTATAACTGGGTAACAGCATGGATTGCTGTGACTGACGCAAATGAAAAAAATGGATGTATGAGAATGTGGCCTGGATCACATAAAAAAAAATTAAAATTTCATGATCAAAAATTTGATGAAAATAATTTGTTGACTAGAGGTCAAACTATAAAAAATATTCCTTATAATGAGACCAAACCTATTATTTTAAAAGCAGGACAAATGTCTTTACATCACCCAGCTGTTATACATGGGTCAGGTTTAAATAAAAGTAGTGATAGAAGAATTGGCTTTGTTGTTCAAAGCTATATTGGTACTAATGTTAATCAAGTTTTAGGAAAAATGTATGTACAATTAGCGAGAGGAGTTGATAAATTTAAATTTCACAATTATGTACCAAGAGCGAAGGTTCTTATGAATGAAAAAAATATTAAATTTAGAAAAAAATCTAACGATGAGCTATCCAAAATATTTTATAAGGGTGCAAAAAAAAAGGGTAAATTTTAAGTTTGATTAAGTAAAATATTCTTTAAATAAGGATAAATTGAATCTGCTATTTTTTTAGACCCCTGTGGCGTTGTATGTACCTCATCATAAAAGTCATTAAGTTCCATCAGAATAATTTCGTCTAATTTTATAATACTAAAATTATTATTTTTTGAAAATTTCTTCAGTCTCTCATTTATAAGAAACAATCTTTGATCTTTAAGGCCCTCAAAGGTAACTTGCGTAATAATTACAGGTATTATATTTTTTGATTTAATAATATTTTTTAAAGATTTTAATCGATTATCCAATTGTGCTAATATTTTAATATCATCCTTTGAATAATTCTTCTCTAAATTTTTAGCTGTATTATAATTAATATATTTAAAATTATCATATAAATTTTCGCTGTTAAAATTGTAATCGCTGGTATTTTTTGGAAAATAAGTATTTTTTGTAGAAATATATTTTCTGACTATAAAGCTATTATTTTTTACGTAGTCCTTAAATCTATCAATTTTTTTTTTTTTAATTTTTAAATCAAATTGAAATTCATCTCTATCATCAGATAAAATACGGTCGTTAATACCTAAATAAAGAATTAAGAATTTAGGTTCAAGTTTATCAATTTTAGGGAACCAATGTGTAAAATCATAAATAATACCTTTTATACTTTTACCATCTGTGGATGCATTATAAATTTTAATATCAATATTTTCAGAAGTAAATTTTTTATTCAATAAGCCAACAATAGTTTTATTTTCTGGTGTAAATCTTTGATTTCCAGTACTTCCACCATTAAATATAATTTTTACATTTTTTGGATCGAAATCCTCACCTCTAAAACCATAAAAGTTTCTTTTATAAAAAAATTTATATTTTTTTCCATTGAAATTTGAGTTTGTTTTCCAATTTTTATCTCTCTCATCATTCATATAAATTCCAAAGTTATTTTTCGAAAACCAATATCCGAATATTAACTCCCCAAATATTATAAGTGCTAGAAATATTAATAAATTATAAAAAAACGTTCTCATAAACACATCATTATTAAAATTTTTAATTTCTGTAGAAATCTTTAAATTTTATAATAATGTTATTCCATTTTTTAAAAAATATACAGCTAGAATAAAAACTAAAGTAATATAAATCAAAAAATAAATTGCATACTTAATATATTTTTTCATAACAAAGGTTTTTAAATTTTTTTTAACTCTTTTAATACTTCATTTGCATGTTCTTTTACCCTGACATTTGACCAAATTTTATGAATTTTTCCTTTAGAATTAATTAAGAAGGTAGATCTTACAATACCCATAAATTCTTTTCCTAAAAAAGATTTTTTACCCCAAACGCCGTATTTTTTAATAACTTTTAGATTTTCATCAGATAATAAATTGAATTTTAAATTATATTTTTTTTTAAATTTTAAATGACTTTCAATACTATCTTTTGATATTCCAATAACAATAGCATTATTTTTTGAAATTAAATTGTTCAATTTGCTAAAGTCTCTTGACTCAATTGTACATCCCGGTGTGTCATCTTTAGGATAGAAATATAAAATTAAATTTTTTTTGATTTTATTAAGTTCAAATAACTTTCCATCTGTACTTGGCAATCTAAATATAGGAGCTTTAGAATTTTCTTTTAATTTCATTTAAGTCTAGATATATAAAAAAAAGCACGTGTCAATAGGGCTCATTGTTGAATTTGCAGACTCGATTAATTTGAAAATATGTATAAATTTATTTTTATTTTCTTAATAATTGCAAATGTAGTTTCTGCTGAATCAATAAAAAATATAGGTGAAAAAGGAAAGATAAATGAGGTTGATAAAATTATCCATGTAAAAATGTATGACAATTATTTTATTCCAGAGATAATTAATATTAAAAAAGAACAAACAATAAAATTTGTTGTTGTTAATTACGGTGACCTAGTTCACGAATTTAATATTGCTACAAAAAAAATGCATCTGAGTCATCAAAAAGAAATGATGAAGATGGTTGAGTATGGAATATTATTGGGGAATAAGATTGATAATCAAAAAATGAAAAAGATATCGAAAGAGGATCATTCTATGAGTCACTCACATTCTAATAGCGTCTTACTAGAACCAAAAAAACAAGGTGAAATAATTTGGAAGTTTAGTAGCGACACTGTTTTAGAAGCAGCCTGCAATATTCCTGGCCATTATGAAAGCGGAATGATTTCGAAAATAAATAAAAATTAAGTAATTCAAATTTTTATCGAATGTAAGTTTTACACTAATAATAAATAAAAAAATTATTTATTATAATATCTATTCATTATTTTAAAAGTATATAGACATAAACTTAATTATCAATATTAATAGCATTGTGAAAAAAAATCAAAAACTAACAACTGGTATAACATTAGTTAATAAAAAATATAAAAAAGGAGAATTCTATCATTATTTCAAAGAACCAAACAACGTAATTGTAATTACAATTTTTAAAAAAAAATTTTTGATAGTTAAACAAAAAAGAGAACCTATAAATAAAAAAAATTACGAATTTCCTATGGGATGGATTGATAAAGGCGAGTCACCAATAAAAGCAGCTCAAAGAGAATTGCTTGAGGAGACAGGGTTTAAAACTTTATCTAAACTTAAAAAATTAATTGAGTATTATGCAGATCCGGGTAGAGGATCAAGAACATGTATTTGTTTTTTTTCAAAAAATATAAAAAAAATTGAAAAACCAGAAAAAAATATAAATATTTTTTTTAAAAGTAAAAAGCAGATAATAAGCTTAATTAAAAAAAAAAAATTTAATAATGCATCACATATAGCTGCATTTTACTCTCTAATAAACAAAATTTAACTTTCAATTTTTGGAACTGGCAAAGGTATTATAAATTTTCCTTTAAAGCCTTTCTTTTTAAGATTTTTTTTCAGTTCATTCTTAATGTGCCAAGAAAATAAAATTAGATAGTGAGGTTTCTTTTTAGAAATAAGATTTTCATTTAAAATTGGTATTTTAGTTCCTGGAATATAGTTGCCAATTTTGTACGAACCATTAATTTCTAATACACAATCAATAATATCTTGATCAAGTCCAAGGTAATTTATCAGTGTAGATGCTCTCGAGGGAGCCCCAACACCAAAAATAGTTTTATTTTTATCTTTAATTTTTTTTATAATATTAAATAAGTTTACTTTAGATGTAACAACATTTTTTCTAAAATTATCAAAACTTTTTTTATTTAAGAATTTTTTTTCTTTTCTTAATTGTTTTTTTACATTATTTGAAACTTTGTAAATTCCTTTTCTTGCAGCATAAACTCTTATTGATCCACCATGGGTAGGTATCTCTTTTGTATTAATTATTTCTAAATTATGTTTTTTAAAAAGAAAACTTAAGCTCTCTAACGAGTAATATCTTAAATGTTCGTGATAGATAGTATCATACTGAACTGTTTGAATTAATGGGAGCAAATAATGTGATTCTGATATAAAAACTCCATCTGACTTTAAAGTTTTTAAAATTGATTTTACAATTGTGTTTATATTATCAATATGTGCAAATACATTGGTGGCTGTAATTACTTTTGCTTTACCATATTTTTTAACTATTTTGGATGAGATCTTTGAATTAAAATAATCAATTATAGTTGGGATCCCTTTCTTTATAGCTAATTTTCCGATTTTTTCTGGAGTTACACCTAGAACTTTGTGATTACCTTTAAAATTACTCAAAAGATTTCCGTCATTAGAACCTATATCAATTACTAAATCATTTTTATCAAGTGTAATAATTTTTTTGGTATCTTTGTAGAGTTCAGTAAAATTTTCCCTCAATATTTTTGTTGTGCTACTTGTGTATGGATATGAATAAGGAAATAATATCTCTTTATTTACAATACACCCAAGTTGAGCCAGCTTTGATTTTTTGCAATATAGCAATTCTGCAGGAAAAGATATTTCTTCTTTAGGAACAGATCCAATTTTTCTTAAAGTATTTACTGGTGGTAAGTACCCTAAAAAAATTAAAGAACTCAGTTTACTTGAATTAGATATTTGACATTTAGTAATAGCTTTTGAAAAGGATTCTTTCATTAATTTAATATTTTTTTAATACCGTCTTTTAATCGAATATGTTGTTTAAAACCAATTTTTTTTATTTTTTTTATATTTGGACATCTCATATTAGGACTTCCTTTTAAAACTTTAGTTTTCTTAAATTTTATATCCTTTCTAAGTAATTTTGCTATTAACATGGCTAATTTGGCTATTTTAATTTTTTCGTTTGTTCCAATATTGTAAATTTCTTGATTTTTACCTTTTTTAAATACTTTATCAAAACCGTGAATAAAATCATCTATATGTATAAAGGATCTTACTTCTTTGCCAGTTCCATAAATTAAGAAATTTTTATTATTTCCTAATTTTTTGAATCTATTTATAAACTCAGGTATTACATGTTCATTTCCCATATCCTTACCGTAGACATTATGAGGCCTAAAAATAATAAATTTTTTCAAGAATTTTTTCGCAAAATTTATTCCGTAAAGTTCTGATATAATTTTTCCACCTCCGTAAGAATATCTTGGGTTATGAATGTTTGGTATTTTCAACATTTCGTTTTCATCTGTCGGAATTTTTAATGGGTTCTGGTAAACTTCTGAACTAGAAGCTAAGAAAAAGTTTTTAACTTTTTTTTTCTTACAAAACTCCAAAATATTGAGCAATCCATTTACTGCAATATCTAAAATTTCGAAAGGCTTTTTATAAAAAAACTTTGTTCCGTTCACATAAGCTAAATGAATCACTGTATCTACTTTATTATTTATAGAAAGCAATTTTTTTTTATCTCTAATATCTCCTTTAACAAATTTAATTTTATTTTTTATTTTTTTAAGTCTACTTGATTTTCCACGTGAATTATTATCAAAAACCATAACATTATGCTTTTCTCTAATTAGGTATTTAGTAATATTTGATCCTATAAAACCACTTCCACCAGTTACAAGAATATTTTTTTTTAAATTTTTTTTCTTTTTAACCATGTTGTTGACAAACCATAGATATACCATTTTAGATATTGAGGTAACCATTTAAAAACCTTAAATCTACTCGATCCCTCACTTCTTTCTTCCCATTGAGCTGGTATTTCAGAAATTTTATATTTTAGCCTATTACATTTTACTAGAAGCTCTAGTGAATAAGCAAAACCAACTTTAGATTCAATATTAATTTCATTTAATAGTTTTCTTGAAAATAATCTAAAACCATTGCTTGCGTCTTTTATTGGGATACTAGACAAATGGTATAAAGTAAATGATGCTGTTCTAACTAACATTGATTTTATTATTGGACAATCTTTCATCGAACCGCCTTTAATAAATCTACTTGCAGCAACTATATCGCTTCCTTTTATAAATTCTTTATACATGCTATCAACGAGATTAATATTAATAAAATCATCAGCCGGGTATACAATCACACAGTCAGAATTACCTTTATTAAAACCTTGCTTGATTGCAGAACATGGACCTCGATATGGATTTTTTATAAACATAATCTCAAAATTAAATTTATTCAACTTATCTCTGTATTGAAAAATGTTGTCATTTTCTAAATCGTAGCAAAAAAGTACTCTAAAACTATTTTTAATATTATTTTGAAAAAGTTCCATCAATTTTAATACTTTGTCACCTTCGTTAAAAATTGGTATTATAATTTCTAAAGACATTTTATTCATAAAAATTTTTTTAACCTTTTAATATTTAAAGAGGCATCAGTTGCAATTTTAAAATTTATTTTATTTAATATTTTACTTTTATCGCAAGGTTTTAAATTTTTTTTATATTTTTTATAGTTTTTATAATCAGAAATTTTTGGTCTACCAACATTAATTATCCCTTGAAAATTTTTTTTGATCAAAATTGATATATATTTTACCAATTTATCAACTTCCAAACTAGAAGTATAAATATTTGTTGCTGAATATTTGAAAGCAATTTTTCTTTTATCAAAAAATCTAGTTCTTATTATTATATATTTTTTTAATTTTTTGACTATTTTTTCACCCTTTACTTTTGTCCATCCATAAGCATTATATGGACTCAATCTATCTGTTTCTTTATAATTTCCTTTTGTTGAAGGGTAAACTGCATCACTTGAAATAAATACTAACTTAATACTTTTTTTTTTAAATTTTAAAATTGAATTTACTATATTTCGCGTACCATCAACGTTTATTTTTTTTGCTTTTTTTTTATTATTTTCACACTCTTTAACTCTTGCAAGTGCAGCACAATGTAATACCAAATTAATATTATTTTTAAATAAATATTTTTCAATATTTTTCTTATTTGAAATATTTAATTTTTTTTTGGATGGATATTTAAGGTTTGAAAAAATTTTTGATTTAACTATTCTTGAACCTAAAGTACCAGATCCACCCAATAGTAAGATATTATTTTTCAAAAAAGCCCCAACTATCAATAAGATACTTATTCTTAGGAATTTTAATTTTTTTATATGAAGAGTGAGGAACTCCTAGAATAATTATGTCTGAGTATTTAATAAGTTTTTTTTTATCGACTAAATTTTGCATTTTGACGTAATCATCTGAAATATTTACTTTTAATCCCTTTTTTTTTAAAAATTTGTAAAGCTCAATCGATAGAGAGTCTCTTGTATCATCTATATCTGACTTAAACGCGGCACCTAAAATACCTATTTTTTTTTTTCTTAATTTATTTTTAAATTTTTTTTTTATCTTTTCGTAAATAAATTTCGGAAAACCTTGGTTTATTTTTGTTGCTGCTATTCCAAGTGTAAAAGAGTTTTGTAAAAATGCATTCAATTGAGCGGTATCTTTATATAGGCATGGTCCCGCAGCAAAACCTGCTTTTGGTATACTTTTATTTCTTTCATAACCATCAATCATATTATTTCTTAACACATTAAAGTTAATTCCAAATTTTTCGCAGATTGCAAAAAATTGATTTGATATTGAAAAATTGATGTATCTCCATGCATTAGAAAAAAGTTTTATTAATTCTGCTTCAAGAATTGAGGTTATAATAATTTTTTTGCAAATTAATTTAAATAATTTTTTAGATTGACTTATTGATTGTTCAGATACACCTGAAACTATTTGGGGAAGTTTATTCAGTTCTGTAATAGATTTTCCTTGAACTACTCTTTCAGGGCAATAGGAAATATTTTTAAAATTTTTTCCTAAAAATTTTTGTATTTTTAAACAAGTGCCTGGATAAATCGAACTTCTGATAACTAATAATTTTTTTGGATTTAAAAAATTTTTAACCTCACGAAACATTTTAAAGAAAAAATTCAAATCTGGTTTAGATTTTTTAACAGGTGTTCCAATGCAAATGATAATTATTTTAGCTTCTTTTAGAAATTTTTTGTCGGTAGTAGCAAAAATTTTATTCTTATTTTTTTTAAGAAGCTTGGCACCACCTTCTTCCATGAATGGCATTTTAAGCTTATTTATTTTTTCAATATTATTTTTATTTTTATCATAAAGAATTACTTTTTTACCTTTATTTGCAAAAAGAATTCCTAAAGGCAACCCGATGTGTCCAGCACCACCAATTATAGCAATATCAGCTTTCATTTGTTTATTTATAGTTTAAAAATAATAAAAATGAAAATTGAAAAAAAAATTCATTATTTTGTCTTCATATCACTTTCGATATTAATAGCTAATTATATTTGGCCAATTATAAAATTACCTACAAACAATTATCAGATAGCAGGAGAATACTTTCGAAATAATCATCATTCATTTAATGATATAATAAGATATATTTGCTTTATCTTTATTCCTCTAATAAGTCATATACTGTTCAAATTACACTATGAAAAAAAATCATTTTTGAATTTGTTTTTGAACCTTAAAGTTACTAAAGACTACAATAATATAAATACTAAAATTTATTTTTTTTTTTCATTAACATTTCTTATTTTAATTTTCGAATTTTTATCAATACCTCTAATAATCGAAAAGATAGATATATTTCACTCTGGACAAAGACTTAGCTCAGCATTCAAAAATTCTATAGATGGAAGTTTATGGTCAGGATCATTTGTATCTGTTGGAATTATTTATGAAACACTTGGAACAAAATTTATTTGGAACTTATTCGATAAACAAACTATTGGATCAATGAAGTATTTAGATTTGATATACTCATTTATCACTAAAATATTGTTATTATATTTAATACTTATTGTTGTTAATACGTTAAATTTCGATGAAAATTATAAAATTATATTTTTTTTAGCATCGTCATTTTTTTTAATGAATGTAAACAATTACAATTCTAATTCTACAGATTTATTTATTTTCCGAGAAATACCAATATTATTATGTGTAATTTTTTTTCTAAAAAATATTTTCACTGGAAATTATATCTATAGTTTTTTAATTGGATTTCTCTCGTTTTTTGTTTTTTTTTGGAGTCTTGATAGAGGAATTATATTAATATTTTTTGTTTTATTTATAATATTTTTTTTTATTATAAATAAAAAGTATTTTGATTTATCTATACTTTTAAGCTCAATAATATTTTTTTGGGTATTGTTTTTTATTTTTTATAATAAAGAATTCTATTATTTTTTAGAAAATTCAATTTCAATAATCAAATATACACCATATACATATGGAATAGTTCATCCATTACCTTTTACAGATGAAAAAAATTCTGCTAGAGCCACCAAAAATTTAATAGTAATTTTATTTTCATTGATAATTTCATTTAATTTATTTTTTGGAAGTAATAGTAAAAATACAGAAAAATTTAAGTTTTGTTTACTTGCCATATGTATTTTAAGTTTTTTGAGTTATTTGTATGCACTTGGAAGGTCTGATGGTCCTCACATTAGACAAGGATTTGCTTATCCTGCAATCTTTCTTACTTTTTATATTTTATATAGATTTATATATTACTTCTCTAAATCAAAATTGAAGATTTTAAAATCTAACATTGTTATTTTTTTAATTTCACCTATTTTTTTCATTTACTTATTTATAGTAAATGTAAATATTAATAATATTTTCTCTTTTAAAGGTAGAGTTATCGAATATGTATCCACCGAGGATAAATTTTTTTTATCAGAGGAAGATTTTAATTTCATAAAGTTAACCTCAAATATAGTCAAAAATGAAAATTGCATTCAACTTTTTACTAATGATGCTGCGTTGTTATATTTGTTAAAGAAGCCAAATTGTACTAGATATTATTTTGTTTATTCCATTGGTTCAATTAGCAACCAAGAAAAAATGATTAATGAAATGACAAATACAAACTTAATCATTTTAAACGGTAAGACGGATAATTGGGATATGCCATTAAGTATTAAATATCCCCTAGTTTTTAATTTTATAAATAAAAATTACACTGAATATAAAAATATTGGAAATAGATTATTAAAAATTAAAAAAAATTAATTTAATAATTTAATTAAATCTTCTTTAACATTTTGTGAGAGTATTATATTTTTACTAACGTTTTTTCTGTAACGAGCAAACCTACTTTGTCCGGGGTATAAAATCTCTTTTACTCCTTTTAACTTGGGTAGTTTTTTTATCCTTTTGATATTTTCTTTAATTCTATTTTTATAATTACTTACAAAAAGGTTGGATTTCATCACTATAAATAAATGACCTACATTTTGAGGCCCATTAAAATCATCAAAAGGATCTCTAACTTTTCCACCATGGCTAGCTCCAGTAAAAACCCCACTTAATATATCGACCATCCATGCAAGGCCTGATCCTCTAAATTGAGCAATAGGCAATTGGATACCTGCTAAAGCTTTTTTTGCATTAGTTGTTGGATTTCCTTTTTTATCTAAAGCGACTCCTTTAGGAATTTTCTTTCCCGACTTTGCTGCAACCCTTATCTTTCCTCTATTTATTACTGAAACTGATGTATCAAGTATGAAAGGAATTTTTGATGATGTGGGGGTACCAAAACAAATTGGATTAGTTCCAAATAAACTTTTTTTTGCTCCAAAAGGAGCTATTGCTGGTGGGGCATTAGTAAAACAAAGTACACTTAAATTTTTTTTAACCGCTTGCTCCGCATAATAACCTGATAAACCATAATGACCACTATTCTTAACTCCAACTAAACCTATACCTGTTTTTTTAGCACTTGATATAGCTTTTTTGATTGCAATATCAGCAGATACAAATCCTATACTATTATTAGCATCAATCAAAGATATTGATTGTGAAATTTTTTTTATTTTTATTTTAGGTTTTGGATTAATTACTTTCTGATTAATTCTATCACAATACATTTTAAGTCTTGATAATCCATGTGAGTGTGCACCTACTAATTCAGCATTTATTAAAGCTTTAGAACAAATTTCTGAATGATTCTTACTTAATTTGTGTTTAATTAAAATTTTCTTAATTATTTTTTTTATTTTAACAAATTTCATAATTAATAATTAATAATTAATTATATTTTTTTTTCTACTTTCAAATTTTCTTCTACAAAAAAAATAAAATTTTTCAAAAATATTAAAGTTGATTTTCTGTATTTTTGCATAATTGTGAACAACATCGTAGTTTTGCTGTTTCATGCCAGTAAATTTTGACCTATCTTCTATAAAATTATCTAAATTTTTAAAAGAATTAAAATCTAAAGTTAATACGTGGTTGAAACTTGATATTTGTTTTTCCCATATATAATGATTAAATAAAGAAACATGTAAATTTTGATCAATTTCAGGAAATAATTTTTTATATCTAGCATAAAGTTCATCCCATCTCATATAAAAATTGTTTTTTTTTGCTTTCTCATATGATTTTTCAATTTCTTCATGATCTCTATATAGGTAAATAAACAAGGTATTTTCTTTTTTTAACTCTGTTCTTTTGTAAATAAACTCATTTATATTTAAAAAAAAATTATTATGTTTTTTGGTAAAATATTTAACGTAAGAGAAATGCTTATCAATAAAATTTATTTCATTAAAAATTTGTTCATTTTTAAAACCAGTTAATTTTGAAAGATTTTCTGTAACGAATGTTGAACCTGATCTAGCCTGAGAAAATAGAATTATATTTTTTAATTTATTTTGTTTAAAATAATTTACAACTTCTACATATGAATATAATTTAAATTTAAAAATATTTTTATTCATTTTTTTTTTTCCATTAACCAAAGCCCATCTTGGCTCAAAAAATATATCTTACCAGTACTTGGATGAATTTGTATATCTCTTATTCTTCCAATTTTATTTTTAAATATAATTTTTTCTTTAACATCATTTTTATTTGAAAAATCTAGACTTCTAAGAGATTTATCTTTTAATGAAGTTATCAATGCCAAGCCGTTCCACTCTTTAAATTCTTCACCTTTATAAATTGTTATTGCACTAGTAGCAATTGAGGGAACCCAGTATTTTATAGCTTTTGTAAAACCCGGTTTCCACTTTGGACCGATTTTAGTTCCACTGTAATTTGTACCCCCCCATCCTAAAATCTTCCACCCATAATTCTCTCCTTTTTTGACTTCACCAAACCAGTCACCACCTTTAGCACCATGATTTGACATATAAATTTTTTGATCAAAAGGAGATAAAAAAAGCCCTTGTGGATTCCTAACACCGATTTGAAAAATTTCAGGTAACCAATTGTGTTTACCTTGAAATTTTGGATTATCTTTTGGAATAGTGCCATCTAGATGAATTCGAATAATGCTTCCAGGGTGACTAGTTGGATCTTGAGCTATCATCCCTTCACCTCTTTCTCCAGCTGTTGCAAATAAAAAGTTATCCTTAATCACTAGCCTCGACCCAAAATGATACCCAGAATCAATTGGTGGCTCAGCTTGAAATATATTAGAAAAAGATAATTTTTTCTTATTTAACTTGGCCTTTGCTATTGATGTGCTTGTTTTCCAATTACCTCTATTCTCAGTGTAAGAAATCCATATATTTTTATCTTTGTATAAAATATCAAGTAAACCACCCTGGCCATAGACTAGAAAATTTAAATTATGTCCAATATTTAATATTTTATTTGTGTTTATATTTACAATTTTTATTTTACCCTCTACTTCTGTAACTATTATTTCATCCTCATTTATAAATGATGAGCCCCAAGGCTTATCTAATTCTACTATTTTGCTAAGTTTAATATCATCAGCTTGTGCAATAGATGAATAAAAAATTATTAAAAAGATTATCCTTTTCCACGCCATGGGATAGTTTTATCGATTATTTTTCTTAAAGTAACGTCGAATAAAAGTCCCAGCATACCCATAATAAATATAGTTATCCAGATAACCTCATACTGAAAGTATTTTTTTGCGACATTTTCAACAAAACCAATACCGGTTGTTCCAGCTAAAAATTCTGCCGCAACAAGAGTTCCCCAGCACATACCAACCGCAACCCTTATTCCAGTTAGAATTTCAGGTAAAGAGTTAGGAAAAATTACATATCTTAATATTTGTCTTTTAGAAGCGCCAAGTGAATGAGCAGCATGGATCTTTGACAATTGTGTACCTGAAGCACCTGCTCGTGCTGAAATTATCATAATAGATAGTGAAACCATAAATAATAAGAAAACTTTTCCTGTATTATCTATACCAAGAACAGATATGATAAGAGGTGCCCATGCCAGAGGTGGCACAGGTCTATACAGTTCAATTAAAGGGTCAAAAAAACCTTTTGCGAATCTATTTAAACCCATGAACAATCCTAAAGGAACACCAATTAGTATTCCAAAAACTAAACCTAGAAAAACTCTTAAAAAAGAATCCCAAATATGTCCATATGGAACAGGTATCTTAAATAAATTAAAATCCCCAGTTACAAATTTAAGAACTCTACCTTTAAAATTTTGTTCAACTATTCCATCTTTAGTATGAACTGGATATTCACCAGGCAAAATATCTGCAATCCAATCTGGTAAAATGAATCCAATCATTTTACTTACATCAACCATTTGTATCCACAAAAGAGGAATATCTTTATAACCAACACTAGGTTTTGACATCAATATGAATTTATTGAAAGTATCTGATGGTTTAGGCAACCATCTACCAGAGCCTTGCTCTGAACAACTTGGACCACTAGCAACTATTGTTCCAGCTGGGAATAAAAATATATCTATAAATCTAAGCCCCCCTTGAGCATCTTTTTGTGCATTATCAAAATTGATAATTGCAGATTGCATCTTATCTAAAGCTTTTGGAGGATAGATACTTGCAAATTCAATTCTTCTAGCAATCTTAACAATGTTCTTAGCATAAGTAGAAGCCACTTCTTCGTTATCACTTAAATCATTTCTATAAGCCTTAATCTGATCTTTAAGTTCCTTTATCTTATTTTTAAATTGTGGATTATGATTTCTTAATTTAAAAAATTCATCACTAATTAAATTAAGTTCTTGTGCTACAGTATGAAACTTTAAACCTCTATTCGTTGCGGGTACCAAGGGTACCTCTAAAGTATTTTCAATAGAACCTGAGCCCGCATCTACTTTAGTAATACCCCAACCGCCTTCTTCATTTACAGCTTTTAGCCTATCATTAAGTTCTTGTTTAGTTTCAAATGGATAATCAGGTTTTTTAAAATTTTCAGTTAAAAAATTAATTTTTCCTGTGATTTCACTTATTTTCTGCTTAGTTTCATTTTCAAGTAAATCTTCATTTGTAAGTAATGGGATAAGTTGATTGGTCTTAATTATAAAACTAACCAGTATCTTTTTTTGTTGATTATTTAATTCTTCAGAATTTTGAATTTCATTTTGAATGATCTTTAAGTTTTTGTTTTCTTTTTTTATTTGTGAAGTACTCTTGAACTCTCTTTCTTCTATTGGAAATTGATATTTTAATCCAAGCAAAGAGTCATTTACTTTTGCAACTTGACAAAGTTCATTTGCAGACTTTGGATAAAATCCTTTAGCAATATCCCAAGAATAATAGAGCCAGATTAAAAGTAAAAAACTACTTCCAACAATTACCCAATGTGTACCACCCAACGCTCTCTCAGGATTTCCAAATACTGCATCAACTTTTTCAGTTCTTATTAATCTTCTTCCATAAAGAATACAGCCAACTACTGCAAAAAAGATTAGAAAAGTGATTATTTGAGTTAACATTTAGCTTTCTTTACCCATAATTTCTTCTTCCATGTTCCAAATCATTTCAAGAATTTCCTCTCGTTTTTGAGAAAACTCTTTATTTTTTTTAATTTCTCTTAGATCTTCCTTTAGTCCCATGGAAGCAAATGGCAGATTATATTCCTTGTGGATCCTCCCTGGTCTTGGCGCCATGACATATAATCTTTCACCAAGCAACAATGCTTCTTCAACTGAATGTGTAATTAAAATAATTGTTTTTCCTGTTTCTTTCCAAATTTTTAAAACTAAAGACTGCATTTTTTCTCTTGTTAAAGCATCAAGCGCTCCCAAAGGTTCATCCATTAGTATTAAATCAGGATCATTTATTAAACATCTTGCAAGAGCAACTCTTTGTTGCATACCACCAGATAATTGGTAGGTTGGTGTATTACCAAATCCTTTTAATCCAACTATATCTAACCATTCATCAACTTTTTTTTGAGTAGTATTAGGATCCTCTTTCTTCATTCGTAATCCAAAATTTACATTTTCAGCTACTGTTAACCATTCGAATAGAGCTCCTTGCTGAAAAACCATTCCTCTATCAACACCTGGTCCATTAATTTCATTATTTCCTAAAGTTATAGCTCCAGACGTTGGTCTTATAAAACCTGCTGCTATATTTAATAAAGTAGTTTTTCCACACCCTGATGGACCGAGCACAGTTAAAAGCTCACCTTTTTTAATTGTAAAATTTAAATCTTTTAATGCATGAACTGTTTCTCCTTTTGGAGATTTAAAAATCATATTTAAATTTTGAGAAACTAAATCACTCATAAATGACTTTATATTAGAATTCTTATTAAAAAAATAGGCACCAATTTAAAAAATTGGCGCCTATTAAATTTTTCTTTCTCTAATTTTATTATAGAGGTAAGAAACTAGTATCTACGTTTCCTCTTGGTGTTCCCATTCCTTTTAGGAATGCATCAAGATTTCCACTCTCCATAGAATTCTTAGTTTCTTCAGGTGTTAAGAATTTGAAACCACCTAAAGTTTCTTTCATGTCACCAACTTTCATTTCAGAAGCTTTAGCCATTGAGTTCATATCGCTTTTTCCAGCTCTATATCTTGCATTAGCTTCATGAGTTACTTCGATGAAAGTTCTTAACATTCCTGGATTTTCCTTCATAAACTTTGTAGTTACTGAAGTAATATCTATACCTAAGATACCTGCATCTCTAGCTTCTTGAACTGTAAGTAGTCTAGATCCAACTGCTACTGCAGCTTTAATAGAGTTACCACCAAATAAACATGCCATTACAACATCACCACTTACTAATGCAGCAGCTCCTTCTTCAGGATCCATTTGAATAATATCCATTTTTTTTCTGTCAGCTCCTACAACTTTCATACTTTCATCAAAAACATATTCAGCCATTGTTCCAAGTGGAACAGCAACCTTTTTACCTTCTAACTCAGTAGCATTTGCTTTTGTTATTCCAGAAGCATTAGAGGTAACACAAGTTGTTCCTCCCATTCCATACTCCATAGCAATATCTACAAGTTTAATTGGCGCTTTTGATTTTACAGCATTAATGAAAGGTACTAAACCTTGTGAGTAAGAAATATCAATATCTCCTGCTAGCATAGCATCAGTCATTGCTCCACCATTTGTAAAGTTAGTCCACTTAACTGGCACACCAAGAGCTTTAGCAAAATTTTTCTTTTGCATATCTTCAAGATTCGGACTTGGCCATTCTAAAAAGTAAGCTACTCTAACCTCATTTGCTGCTGAGTTTGCAACTGCAATGGTTAAATTAAGAGCAACAAAACAACTTAGAATAAAACTAATTATTTTTTTCATTTATACCCCTTTTATTAATTAATAAACCCGTATTTAATTTGAATTTTTGATGGATGTAAATGATCTAATTAATTATTTTGAGTACAACTTTTAATTGTATTTTTACTAACTAATGGATAATATATGCTAAAATAATCTTCTAGTTAAAAAATTTTTTTTAGTCTAAGTAAATAATGTTAACTAATTTAAAAATATTATGAGTTCAGAAAATAAATTCAAAATGCCTAATTCTCTTAACGAGCATTGGATGCCATTTACATCAAATAAAGATTTTAAGGAAAAACCAAGATTAATAACTGAGGCGAAAGGTTGTTATTTAAAAAATCATGAAGGCAAAACGATGATCGATGCAAGCTCTGGATTGTTTTGCAATCCTTTAGGACATGGAAGAAAAGAAATTATAAGTGCTATAACAAAACAGTTAGAAACTTTAGACTATTGTCAACCTTTTCAACAAGGTTTTGGTGGATCGTTCGAGCTTGCAACAAGAATAGCAAAACATACACCTGGAAATCTAAATAGAATTTTTTATACCATTTGTGGTTCAACTGCGGTCGAAACTGCAATTAAAATTTCTGTTGCATATCACAAAGCTAGAGGCGAGGGGAATAGATTTAGATTTGTTGGAAGGGAAAGAGCTTATCATGGAATGAACATTGGTGCGACTTCAGTTGGAGGGATGATAAATAATGTTAAAGCATTTGCAAGTATCTTAATGCCAGGTGTTGTTCATATGAGACATACACATTTACCGGAGCATAAATTTATTTCTGGCCAACCAGATACAGGAATAGAATTTGCAGAGGATCTTGAAAGAATTTGTTTAAATTTTGGAGCAGAAAATATTGCTGCATGTATCGTTGAACCAGTTGCCGGTTCAACCGGAACACTTGTTCCACCAAAAGGTTATTTACAAAGACTTCGAGAAATTTGTGATAAACATGGAATACTTTTAATTTTTGATGAAGTGATAACGGGATGGGGAAGAATGGGTTCAGCGTTTGGAGCTCAAGAATTTGGTGTCACTCCAGACATAATGACAATGGCTAAAGCAACGACAAATGGAATTGTCCCAATGGGAGTAGTTGCATGTAAAGAAGAAATTTATCATGCAATTATGGAAGGCTCACCTAAAGGAACTATAGAATTATTTCATGGTTACACCTACTCTGGTATCCCAGTTTCTGTTTCTGCTGCACTAGCAGTTCAAGATATTTTTGAAAAAGAAGATATTTTTAATAGATCTAAAGAAATGGCTCCTTATTTTCAAGAAGCTCTATTTTCGTTAAAAGATATTGATGCAATAGATAACATAAGGGGCTATGGAATGATGGGTGGGATAGACATGAAAATGGATAAAAAACCTGGTGTTGCAGGATTTACATGCTTTAAACACTGTTATGAAGCTGGAGTAAATTTTAAAGCTACTGGAGACTGTTTAATAATAGCTCCGATGTTTATTTCTGAAAAAAAACATATTGATGAAATAATTGAAAAACTTAGAACAGGTATAAATAATTACGCAAAAAGTAAAAAAAATTAATTTTCTATTATGAAAATTGGTGTTCCTAAAGAAATAAAACCTCAAGAACATAGAATTGGCTTAACTCCTGAAAGTGTAAAAATACTAACATCAAATGGTAATCAAGTACTTGTTGAAAATAATGGTGGGTTTGAGGCAGGATTTGATAACGATCAATATAAAAATGCAGGAGCAAAAATTGTTGATAAAGCAGAAGATATTTTTAATGATGTTGAAATTATTGTTAAAGTAAAAGAACCTTTGTTAAATGAAGTAAAAATGATTAAAGAAAACCAAATTGTTTTTACTTATTTTCATTTAGCTGCAGCAAAGGAACTTACAAAAGGACTAATTGATTCAAAAAGTATATGTATCGCCTATGAAACTGTAACGGACAACGACGGAAGGCTGCCACTATTAGCACCAATGAGTGCTGTAGCTGGTAGAATGTCTGTACAGGCCGGAGCTCATTGTTTAGAAAAAAATCAAAAAGGAAGAGGATTATTATTAGGAGGTGCACCAGGAGTTAATCCAGGCAATGTAGTTATACTTGGTGGAGGTGTTGTAGGTGAAAATGCTGCAATAATTGCAACAGGTCTTCAAGCTAAAGTTCATATTGTAGATAAATCTGAAAAAAGATTGAAACAATTAAGCGAAATATTTGGTGATAAAGTTATTCCACAGCACAGTGATAAAGTTGATTTGCAAAAATTAATATCAGAATGCGACTTATTGGTTGGTGGTGTTTTAGTTCCTGGAGCAGAAGCCCCAAAATTAGTAACTAAAAAAATGCTCAAAAGTATGAAGCGGGGATCTGTGATAGTTGATGTAGCTATCGATCAAGGAGGTTGTGTTGAAACAAGTAAGCCCACAACACATGCAGAACCAACATATATTGTAGATGATATAGTTCATTATTGTGTAGCGAACATGCCAGGTGGAGTTCCAAGAACATCTACCTTGGCGCTTAATAAGGCAACATTGCCTTTTTTATCAAAACTTGCAAAAGATGGTTATAAAAAAGCATTTAGAGAAGATCCTAATTTTCTTGCAGGATTAAATATTCATAGAGGAAATGTCACATATAAAGCTGTTGCAGAAACACTTGGTCATAATTATGTTTCCCCTAGGGAAGCATTATAATGTATAGACCTTTACCAGATGGATTAACTATTAAAAATTCTCCAATTGAGGGACTAGGATTATTTTGCACAATTGATATTAAAAAAAATACTTTTATCGGAGTTACACATATTAGAGATGAGCAATTTGAGAATAAGTATATAAGAACCCCTCTTGGTGGATTTTATAATCACTCTAATGATCCAACAGTTATAAGAATGGTCAGCGATGTTCTTCCAAAATTAAAGTTTGGTGACAAAATTGATATTAATGCAACAACTAAAACTTTTGATGGTGAAGAAAATGGTCAAAATTTATTTTATAATTTGCATGAAAAAAGTGATGCAAAATATTTTTTTATGGTCTCAATTAAAGACCTTAAATGCGGCGATGAATTAACCGCAAATTATAATTTATATACCTACCCAAAGACTGGTGTTGGTTTACAAATGCTTTAAAGTTTTTTAATACATCAAAGCTCATGAAAAAAGTTCTTCCTCAAAGCTGTAAAGTGGTAGTCATTGGAGGTGGTGTTGTAGGTTGTTCTTGTGCGTATCACATCGCAAAATTTGGATGGAAAGATGTTATATTGTTAGAAAGAGACCTTTTAACGTCTGGCACTACTTGGCATGCAGCAGGATTAGTAAGTCAATTAGGTCCAAGTGCTGCTGTGACAAAAATTCGAAAATATACTTTAGATTTATATAAAGAACTCGAAAAAAAAGTAGATCACTCTGCTGGATTAAGATTAAATGGTGCACTTTCTATTGCAGAAAATAAAGGAAGATGGCAAGAACTCCAAAGACAAGCAACAACCGCACAACTTTTTGATGTAGATGTTAGAATTCTTGACAAAGATCAAATTAAAAAAGAATATCCAATTATAAATACAGATAACATTATTGGTGGAATTTTGATGCCGGGAGATGGAGCAGCTGATCCTTCAGGTGTTACGCATATGTTAGCTAAAGCTGCAAGAGCGGAAGGAGCTCAAATTTTTGAAAAAAATCCTGTAGAAAAAATTTTGACTAAAAATGGGAAAATTTCAGGTGTAAAAGTTAGTGGACAGGTAATCGAGTGTGAGTATGTTGTTCTAGCTTCTGGTATGTGGTCAAGACAAATGGGAGAAAAAATGGGCGTTAGTATTCCACTTTACCCTGCAGAACACTTTTACATTATAACGGAACCAATAAAAAATTTATCTAAAACTTTGCCTGTAATCAGAGATTTTGATAATAGAACTTATATTAAAGAGGATGCAGGTAAAATATTACTAGGAATTTTTGAAGGCAATTCGATTCCAGCATTTGAAAAAACAAATAAAGTCCCAGAAGATTTTTCTTTTGGGGAGTTCCCTGAAAATTTCGAACATTTTGAACCTTATTTAGATGCTGCAGTTAAAAGATTTCCCATTTTAGAAACTGCTGGGATCAGAAAGTTTTTTGCAGGACCAGAATCTTTTACTCCTGACACAAATACTTTACTTGGTGAAGTGCCAGAAGTAAAAAATTTTTTTGTTTGTACGGGATTAAATAGTATAGGAATTGGAAGCGGAGGAGGGGTAGGCAAAATTACAGCAGAATGGTTAATGAATGGTCATATAAATGAAGATATATTTAGTTATGACATTAAAAGATTTCAAAAATTTCATTCAGAACTTACTTTTATTAAAAATAGAATAACAGAGACTTTGGGTGATTTGTATGGAATGCATTGGCCTTACAAACAAAATAAAACATCGAGAAATATTAAGAAAACCCCCTATCATCAAGAGCTTGAAAATTCAGGAGCTTGTTTTGGTGTTTCAGGTGGATATGAAAGATCAATGTGGTTTGCTTTAAATAATGATAAACCTGAATATAAATATAGTTATAATTATCAAAATTGGTATCCATCTGCAGAATATGAAACTAAAAATACCACAGAAAATATTGGATTATTTGACTTAACTCCTTTTTCAAAATTTGAACTTAAAGGCAATAATGCTCACGAGGAATTGCAAAAACTTTGTACGGCTAATATAAAAAATGAAATTGGCAAATGTACATATACCCAAATGCTCAATACTGACGGAGGTATAGAGGCTGATTTAACCATAGTTTGTATAGAAAAAAATAGTTTTAGAATTATCAGTTCAGCTGCAACACGAGAAAGAGACAAGTTTCATATTAAAAAAAACCTGTCAGATAATTTAATACTGGATGATGTCACAGACAATTATTGCGTGCTTGGAGTATTTGGGCCAAAAAGTAGATTGCTCATGCAAGATTTAACTAATGAAAATTTTTCAAATGATAATTTTAAATTTGCTTCATCAAAATTTGTATCAATTAACGGTATAAAAATATGGGCTCAAAGACTTTCATATGTAGGTGAGCTTGGATATGAGCTTTATATAAAAAATGAAAACGCAAAAAATATTTATAATTTATTAATTAAATTGGGCGCCAAATATAAAATATCCAACTGTGGTATGCACGCATTGGATATTATGAGAATGGAAAGTGGCTTTTTGCACTGGGGTCATGATATATCTCCAGAAGAAAATCAATATCAAGCTGGTTTAAATTTTGCAATAAATTATAAAAAAAATATAGATTTTATTGGCAAAGACGCTTTGTTAAAAATTAAAGATAAAAAACCTTCAAAAAAATTTTCAATTTTTACATTAATAAATTCTAAACCTGGTGATCCATTACTTTTACATGATGAACCTATTTATCTAGACAATAAAATTATTGGAAGAACTACATCAGGAAATTATTCATTCAATTATAAAAAAAATATGTCTTTTGGATATGTGAACTCTGGAGTCTCGTTACAGGAACTGGCAAATAAAAATTTATATATTGAAGTTGAAAAACAAAAATATCCAGTAAATATTGAGTTTAAACCTCTTAAGGATAAAAATATTAAATTATCCTAATTTACTTGAAGCAAATTTACTATTTTACAAGAAAATAATGATAATAATTTCATAGCGTTATTATTTAGATCCACATATTTTTTTAATTCAATGTTACCAGGATGGTACAATTTTTTTTCATCAACTATTATTAATTTTTTTTTTAATAGATTCTTTATTTTTCTTACTACTGTAGCTCTTGGTATTCCAGATAAATCAGATACCGACATAGCATTAATACCGACTCCACCTTTGGATAAAATGCCTTCTATTAACTTCTCTCGGTTTATTAATAAATTAGGATTTTTTACATTTTTAAAACTATTTTGTGTTACTATTATTCCCCATATGTGCCAAGTTTCAAAATCGCCAAAAGTTTTTTTCCATCCCAAAACTAAAGGTATTTGCATTTCATAAAATAACTTCCAACAATGAGTAAAATTTTTTTTAATATAATTCTGAATTAAATCTTTAGAATATTTTTTATTCACATATCCATTTTTTTGAAGAATTTCATAAAATTTAGACAAAAAGGATGAAATACTTTCTATTGAACGTCCAGGTTTTTGAAAATCTAATTTACTTCTGTCTAGAATTATTTTTTTTTTATCTCTTTTTAAAACACCTATTTTTTCAAGTTCTAAAACTTTTCTTCTAGCTGTTTCCTTACTAATTAAAAGGTCTTTTGAAATATTTATAATATTAAAATTTGAAATTTCAATTTTACTTTTTTGGTAATAATTATCATAATCTAACTTTATTAAATTATTTGAAAAAAATTCCATGGTTTTATGGACCAAATATATAATGATTATATATTTATCATGATCTTTAAATGTTACATAAGCCCCTCGAAGCCATTCCATTTGAAATTTAAACCAAGAATTTATTAATAAAGAAAAATTTTTATTAATTTCTTGGAAAATTTTTTCTTCGGTAAGTTGATTAGATATACTGGGAATGTTTCTTCTCATTAATCTTTAACATATATATAGCAAACCCAATCTGGACACAATTCATTTTGGGTCCAACCCAATATGGTTAATTTAAAGCTTGTTAGATTAAAGGTTTCATGTTTAAATTAATAATGAATAAAGAAGATTTAGCAGAAATTGAGCAAAATATTCAAGTACCAATTAAACCTAAGAAATTGTCATCATTAAGCATAAAACCTTCCAACAGAGTGAACATAAATAGCTTGATGTCAAAAGTCAGGGAAGAGGAAAGAAAACAAAAAAAAGAAAATTTATTTTTTTTTGGTTTTATTAGTATTGTAATTTTGACTACTGGAGTAATAGCCTCTTTATAACTTTCTAAATTCCCAAGGGAATATAAATTTCATCGACCATAAACCAAGCTTGTTATTTTTGGCATAGATTTCGTCATTTATAAACTTTTTAGAATATTTTCTATAGGCAAAAGCATAACCATTAATAACTAAAAACTTTGATAGACTTTCTCCATTTACAAAACATTCCGCTATTTTTCTTTTATATCTATCTTTGCCCTCAACAACACATTTTGGTTTTTCTTTCCCTATTTTTTTTTCAAGGGCTTGCTTTGATAAAACACCACATAAAATTTTTTTTTTGTTTTTTAAACAATTTTGGTTTAACTCAGGTGCATCAATTCCAGCAAATCTTATTTTTTCGTTTCCTATTTTTATTGTATCTCCATCAATCACTTTAACAATATTTGCCAGCAGATCTTGTGAAAAAAAAATTATTATAACTAATAGAAATATTATTTTTTTCATAAAATATTAATAATTTAATAGTTATTCTACTAAAATTATGAAATATTTTAAATAGTGTATAATTGTATATAACTTATGGAATTTGTAAAACTTGTTGGACCTTTTGCGATTTTTTTTATTATGTATTCTCTTGGTTTAAAATTAAGTTTTATAAACTTTCTAAATTTACTTAAGAAACCTAAAAATCTAATAATTGGTCTAATTTGCCAATCAATTTTTCTTCCAATAATAGGTTTATTAATAGTGAGTTTTTACCCTATGCCAAATGAACTTAAGATTGGTATTCTTCTTCTTTTACTATTACCATCGGCAACTATTTCTAATTATGCTGCAAAACTAGTTGATGGTAACGTCTCCCTTTCAATTGCAATAACAACAATTTGTAGTTTATTGTCTATTTTTACTATTCCAATTGGAATGACTGTTCTTTTTAAATTTGTAATGAATGAACAAATTCAAAATTTTGATGTTCAGTCGATTAGTGTTAGGATTTTTATTATAATAACTATTCCAACAATACTTGGTATATTAACAAATCGTTTTCTCAAAGTTTTTAGACAAAGAATTATTGTTTTATTTGATAAAATTTCTTTAATTCTTTTTTTAGGAATTATATCTGTAGCTATTTATCAAGAAAGAATGAATTTAGGTGGGTATTTTGAATATGTTGGAATAATATCTCCAATAATCTTATTATTTGTTTTATTTGTATCTATAGTGCTTACTAAATTTTTTGCAGATGGAATTGACTCCCAAAGAACGATTGTTGTTGAGTGCTTACTACAGAATGGCGCAATGGGTTTTATTGTGGGTGCACAAATATTTAACGAAATTTCATATGTTACTCCTATTGCTTTGTACGCTTTGCTACAATATTTTGTTCTTGCTTTTTATGTTGCTAATATAAAAATAGTAAAATAAGAGAATAAATTATGTAGTTTTTTAAAATGAAAATATACGACTGTACTACTTTTTATTCCGAAGACATGATGCTTGATTTAAGATTTAATATTTTAAACGAGCAGGTACATAAATTTGTTGTAGTAGAATCTACATTTTCACATAGTGGTAATAAAAAAAAATTAAATTTTGATATAAATAATTATCCTAAATTTAAAGATAAAATTATTTACCAAGTAATCGATTTTGAACCAAAAGATCTTCATAATATTACTAGAGAAAAACCAAATTACTTGAAAAGATTAAATAGCTTAAAAAGAATAGAGCTTTCTTATAATTTTATGACAAATGCTATAAAAGATGCTGATGATAATGATTTGATAATTCTTAGTGATAACGATGAAATTCCAAATCTTGACTCTTTATCATTTAAAA
>CACHVT010000013.1 GCA_902583345.1 uncultured Pelagibacteraceae bacterium
AACCTACTCTAGATATAATTAAACATACAAAGACAATAGCCATTGCTAATAAAGAATCAATTATATGTGCATGGAATTTGATTGAAAAGAAATTAAAAAAAAATAACACTAAATTTATCCCTGTTGACTCTGAACATTTTTCCATTTGGTATTTGTTACAAAATAAAAAAATACAAACTGTAAAAGAAATAGTAATAACTGCATCTGGAGGCCCTTTTCTTAATTGGAAATTAAATAAAATTAAAAGAGCTACTCCAAAATTTGCAATTAAGCATCCTAATTGGTCAATGGGAAAAAAAATATCTATAGATTCTGCAACAATGATGAATAAAGTCTTTGAGTTAATTGAGGCGCAAAGGATTTTTAACTTAGATAGAGCAAAATTTAAAATTCTTATACATCCTCAATCATATGTTCATGCTATAATAAAATTTAATAATGGATTAACTAAACTTTTAATACATGATACGGATATGAAGATTCCTATTTTCAATTCTATTTACGAAAACACAGTTAAAAAAGTCGATAATAAAAAAATTAAATTTACAAACCTTAATAATTTAAAATTCAAAAATGTCGACTTAAAAAAATTTCCATCAATTATGTTGCTTGAAAAAGTACCAAAAAAAATATCTCTTTTTGAAACTATACTTGTTAGTAGTAATGATGAATTAGTAAATCTTTTTTTAATGAAAAAGATAAATTTTTGGAAAATATATTCAAATTTAAGAAAAATAATAAATATGAAAGAATTTTCTAAATACAAACAAATAACTCCAAATAATCCCACGCAAATTTACAAATTAAGTGAATATGTTAGATTGAAAACTAAAGCATTAAGTATAAGATCTTAAAAATGATCAGAAAAACTTTAAATATAATTATTTTATTTCTTTTCCTAACTGCGAATTCATTTTCTGAAATCCTAAAGGATTTTAATATAGAAGGAAATCAGAGAGTATCCGATGCTACTATTATTAATTTTAGTGAGGTTAAAAGGAATATCGATCTAAAACCAACTCAATTGAACCAAGTTTTAAAAAATATCTATTCTACAAACTTTTTTGAAGATGTCTCTTTAAATTTTGAAAATGGAATTTTAACCATTAAAGTTGTTGAATATCCAATTGTTCAGTCAATCACATTTAATGGAATAAAGGCCAAAAAGTTTAAAGATGAGCTTTATGAAAGAATTACATTAAAAGAAAAAAATCCTTATAACAAATTATTGTTAAAAGATGATTTAAATAACATCAAAAATACATTTAAAAGATCCGGATATTATTTTGTTGAAATTACACTACAAGAAAAAATTAACGATAATAATACTGTCGACTTGACTTACAATATTGATATGGGCGAGAAAGCATTGATACAAAAAATTACTTTCATAGGAGACAAAAAGTATAAAGATAGAAAATTACATAGCATTATTACCTCTGAGGAGGCGAAATTTTGGAAATTTATATCAAAAGGAAAATATCTTGATGAAGAAAGAATTAATTTGGATAAAAGATTATTAAGAAACTTTTATTTAAATAAGGGTTTTTATAATGTTGTTATTGAGAATGTATTTTCCCAATTAGTTGATGATAAATATTTTTCATTAACCTATAATATAAATGCAGGAAATAAATTCAAATTTAATAAATTAAATTTAGTCATTGCTGAAGATTTTGAAACAAAAAAATTTTCAAAAATAGATAAAGTTTTTTCAAAGTTAGAAAATAAAAACTATTCGTTAAGGAAAATAGAAAAATTGCTTGATACAATTGACGAAATAGCCCTACTTGAAAATTATGATTTTATTGATGCAGTTGTAAATGAGGAAGTTATTGATGATAATAAGTTAAATATAACTTTCACAATACAAGAGTCAAAAAAGTTTTATGTAGAGAGAATAAACATTTTAGGAAATCATATTACGCAAGAACAGTATATACGTAATCAATTAATTGTTGATGAAGGAGATCCATTTAATACTATTTTACATAATAAATCAATTAATGCTTTAAAAAGTAAAGGAATTTTTGGAACTGTTAAATCAGAGTTGAAAGATGGAAGCAAAGATAATCAAAAAATAATTGATATTTCTGTTTCAGAAAAAGCTACAGGAGAAATTTCTGCAGGAGCAGGATATGGTTCTGAAGGCAGTACTTTTGGATTTGCTGTTTCTGAAAACAATTTCAGAGGAAAGGGAATAAACCTAGATGCAAGCCTCTCTCTTAGTGAACAAAAAATTAAAGGTATGTTTAGTTATACTCATCCAAATTTTAATTACTCTGATAGAGCTTTAACAACATCAATACAAAGCACGACCACAGATAAATTCGATGATTTTGGTTACAAGTCATCTCTTAATTCTTTAGCTTTAGGGACCAGATATGAGCAGTTTGAAGATTTATTTTTTTCTCCAAGACTGTCAATTGGAAATGAAAAACTTGAAACAACTAGTAGTGCATCAGATACTTTAAAAAAACAAGAAGGTAGTTATTTTGACTCATCAATACTGTATAATTTTACATATGATAAAAGAAATCAATCGTATAAACCAACCTCAGGATATTTGAGTAGATTTACCCAAAGTTTACCATTAGTTTCTGATGGATCACCAATATTAAATGGATATGAGATAAATACATATAAAGAAATCACTGATGAAATGATATTAAGTTTATCATTATATGGAAGAGCTATAAATTCATTGACAGATGATGATGTAAGAGTTTCGAAGAGGTTGTTTTTACCAAGTTATAAATTACGTGGTTTTGAAGCGGGAAAAATTGGACCGAAAGATTCTGATGATTTTATAGGAGGAAATTATGCAACGTCTCTAAATGCAGCAGCAACAGTGCCATATGTTTTTCAAACCCTAGAAACAATGGACATGCTAATGTTTTTAGATGCAGCTAATGTTTGGGGTGTTGACTACTCAGATACGATAGATGATTCAAATAAAATAAGATCTACAGTTGGTGTTGCCATTGACTGGTTCACAGTTATAGGACCTGTAAATTTTTCATTATCTCAACCAATTACTAAAGCAAGCACAGATAAAACTGAAAGTTTTAGATTTCAAATAGGAACAACGTTTTAATGAAAATTCTTAAAATTATTATTATAGTTTTATTTACACAAATTTTAACAATAAACAGTTTCGCTGAAAATATTGTTGCATATATTGATATGCAATTAATTATGGATCGGTCACTTGCAGGACAATCCTTAAAAAAACAGTTGGAGAATATGCATAAAAAAAATTTAGAAAACTTTAAAAAGCAAGAAGATTCACTTAAAAATAAGGAGCAAGATGTTTTAGCAAAAAAAAACATTTTATCAAAAGATCAATTTCAAAAAGAAATTTCCAGCTTGAGAAATGAGGTAAAAAAATATAATGATGAACGAAATGAAAAAATTAATTCTTTGACAAAAAAAAGATTGGAGTCAATGGAAATTATACTTAAAAATTTAAGTCCAATACTTACCGAATACTCTAAAGAAAAAAATATTTCTTTAATAATGGATAAAAAAAATATTATTATTGGAAAAACAGAATTAAATATAACTAAAGAAATACTAAACCTTTTAGATAATAAAATAAAAAAAATTAAGCTAAATTAAATGTCGGACTCTCTTAATAAAGAACAGATTAAAAATCTATTACCCCATCGCGAACCAATGCTTTTAGTAGATGAGCTTATTAATATAAAAAAACTATTTTCGGCTACTGCAATAGTAAATGTAACAAAAGAAAGTTTTTTTGTTCAAGGGCATTTTCCAGGTTCACCAGTCATGCCTGGAGTTTTAATAGTTGAAGCTTTCGGGCAATCTGCGGCAGCACTTACAGCCCATGGATTGGACAAGACTACATACGAAAATAAGTTAGTTTTTTTAATGAGTGTTGAAAAAGCTAGATTTAGAAATCCTGTTATACCTAACTGTAGATTGGAACTTAATATAGAAGCCATAAGATCTCATGGTAAAGTTTGGAAATACAAAGGTGAAGCTTTTGTAGATGGAAAAAAAATGGCAGATGCTCAGTGGTCAGCTACTATAGTTGATAGGAAATAATTAGCAATAAATCTTGATAAGCTTTTCAATTTGTTTTTGATATTAAATATTATCAATGACTAATCCTTTTTTCATAAATAAAGGTCCATTTGAAATCAATAAATTATTAATTCTTTTAGGAATTACAAATAAACAAAAGTTTAAAAATAAAAAAATTTATGATGTTAAGGATCTTCTGACTTCAACTAATAATGATATTACTTTTTTTCACTCAAAAAAATATGAAAATCAAGCCATTAATACCAAGGCATCATTTTGTATTACTACAGAAAAACTTAAAAATTACTTACCAAAAAATTGTAATAAAATACTCGTCGATAATGTACTTTTAACAACTGCGCAAATAACTAAAATTTTTTATCCAGAATCAGTTAATGATAATTTTGATATAACTGCTAAAGAAATTTCAAAAACTTCTTTTAAAAAAAAGGTTAAGTATGGAAAAAATGTTCTAATTGGTAAAAATGTAAAGATCGGAAAAAACTGCACAATAGGTCATAATACAATTATTGAAAAAAATGTTATAGTTGGAAATAATTGTTCAATTGGATCTAATGTTATTATAAAAAATACCATTCTTAAGAATAATATTAATGTTTTAGATGGATGCATAATAGGAAAAAAAGGTTTTGGTTTTTTTCCAAATAAAAATAAAAATTATAGATATCCTCAAATTGGATCTGTGATAATTAATGACAATTCAGAAATCGGTTGTGGATCTACAATTGATAGAGGCTCTGTATCAAATACCGTTATTGGAAAAAATACATTTTTAGATAATCAAATACATGTGGCTCACAATGTTAAGATAGGGGATAACTGTATAATTGCTGGACAAGTAGGTTTTGCAGGAAGCTCTACTATTGGAAATAACGTTATGATTGGTGGGCAAGCGGGAATCTCTGGACATTTGAAAATAGGCAATAATATTCAGATCGGTGGCGGAAGTGGTGTTATAAGAAGCATTGATGATAATAGTAAAGTTATGGGTTATCCTGCAAAAGATTTGAAAAAATTCGTAAAAGAAATTAATTAAAATGATTCACAAAACAGCAATAATTGATAAAAAAGCTAAAATTTCTCAGTCAGTGACTATTGGAGCGTATTCAGTAATAGGTCCAAATGTTAATATTGATGAAGGTACAGTATTAGATTCTCACGTAAATTTAAGCGGAAATACTAAAATTGGTAAAAATAATAAAATTTATTCTTTTGCATCAATCGGAAGTAATCCACAAGATTTGAAGTATAAAGGCGAAAAAACAGAGCTAGTTATTGGAAACAATAATGTCATTCGAGAGTATGTTACAGCCAACCCAGGCACTACTGGAGGTGGAGGTATAACAAAAATAGGTAATAATAATTTATTAATGATTGGAGTGCATATTGCTCATGATTGTATGATAGGAAATAATGTGGTTATAGCAAATAGTGCTGCAATAGCGGGCCATGCCGAGATAAATGATGACGTAATTATTGGTGGAAATTGTGGCGTTCAACAATTCTCAAGAATAGGCAAGATGGCAATGATTGGTGGAATGACAGGTATTTCTAGAGATGTAATTCCTTATGGAGTTTCTTATGGAAATAGAAATTATCTAAGTGGGGTAAATTTAATTGGTCTAAGAAGAAGAAATATCCCAAATAAAGATATTTTGACTTTAAGTGAGGCTTATAAAGAAATCTTTAAGACAGAACAATTACATGACAATCTCAATAAACTCAATGGAAAATTTAAGGATAATATTTTTGTCAAAGAAATTATTAATTTTATAAATAAAGATAAAAAAAGACCAATTTGTACACCGTTTAGTAAATAGTAATGATAGGCTTATTTTTTGGGGAAACCACATTTCCGAAATTAATTTTAAAAAATCTAAAAAAAAAAAAATTAAAATATTTAATTATAGATTTATCTAAAAATAAAATTTTTAAAAAAAATTTAAATTCATACCGTGTAAGTATCGGACAATTTGGTAAAATTTTAAAAATTCTTAAGCAAAATAAATGTAAAAAAGTAATTTTTGCTGGAAAAATAAAAAAACCTAAATTTTCTGATTTAAAATTAGATATTACAGGTATTTATTATATACCAAGAATTATTAAAGCAGCAAAAAAAGGAGATGCTGCTATCTTCAATGAATTAATAAAAATTTTATATTTAAATAAAATAAATGTAATTAGTTCTACTTATTTTAATCCTGAGCTATCTTTGAGGAGTGGAAATTATTCAAAATATAAACCAAATAACTATGACTTAATCAACATCAAAAGAGGTATTAAAATTTTAAAAAAATCAAATTCTTACGATCATGCTCAGGCACTAATTGTAAGAAATAAGGTTATATTAAAAGAAACGTCAGAAGGTACAAAAAAATTACTTCAATCAATCAAAAAAAAGAAAATAAATAGTGGTATTTTAATTAAATTTCCAAAAAAAAAACAAGACCTTAGGGTGGACTTACCCACTGTTGGATTGGATACATTTAAAGACTGTAAAAGAGCCGGTTTAAATGGAATTGTACTCAAAAGTAAACAAAATATATTTTTGGATAAAAAAAAATGTATAGATTTTGCTAATAAAAATAAATTGTTTATTTTAGTTAAATGAAAAAAATTTTTATTTTAACCGGTGAACCCTCTGGAGATAAATTAGCATCGACTGTTATTTCAAAATTAATGCAACAAAACAAAGATATTGAGTATTTATCAGTTGGTGGATCCAATCTTTCAAACTTGGGAATTAAGTCAATTTTTGATCTCAAAGAAATAACATTTATGGGTTTTACAAGTGTTATGTTGAACATTTTTAAGATTAAAAAGAAAATTAATCAAACTGTAAACCAAATTATAAAATTTAAGCCTGACATATTATTTAGTATTGATAGTCCTGATTTTACACTAAGAGTGGCGGATAAGGTTAAAAAAATTATCCCTAATATTAAAACTGTTCATTATGTAGCTCCTCAAGTTTGGATATGGAGAGAGGGTAGAGTAAAGAAATTCAAAAAATTTGTAGATCATTTTTTATTGTTATTTAATTTTGAAAAAGATTACTTCAATAGAGAAGGTATTACTAATACCTTTGTAGGTCATCCCTTATTAGAAAAAAATAACTCAAAAATTGACATATCAAACATATCAAAAGGTAAAAAAATTATATCTATTTTTCCAGGCAGCA
Organism: uncultured Pelagibacteraceae bacterium; assembly: GCA_902583345.1. GTDB lineage: Bacteria > Pseudomonadota > Alphaproteobacteria > Pelagibacterales > Pelagibacteraceae > Pelagibacter. Next base: position 7,253 of record CACHVT010000013.1, read on the forward strand.
GATCTTCTGAAACAAAAGTTCTTATACCAATTTTAATTGATTTTATTAAATTGATGAACAATAAATTTAAAAAATATCTTTTTGTTTTTCATGCTACCGAAGAAAATAAAGATGAAATTAATGAAATGTTAAAAGTCAATAATTTCAATAATATAGAAATTATATCTGACAAAAATATCAAATCTGCTGTGCTGTTGAATTCAATATTTGCTGTTGTAAAATCTGGAACTGTATCGTTAGAAATTTGTAATTCTAAAGTTCCCTCGATTATTATTTATAAAATTAATTTCATAAATTATTTAATCATGAAATCTCTAGTAAAAGTAAATTTTGCAAATATTATTAATATTATTAATAATAAAGAAATTATTCCTGAACTTTTACAAAAAGAGTGTAATGCAAAAGAAATTTATAAGTCTGTGGTTTATTTTTTGAATAATCCTGATTTTGCAAAAAAACAAGTTGAATCCTGTAGTAAAACTTTAGACCAAATAAGATCTAAAACTTCTTCTAGTGAAGAAGCGGCAAATATTTTAAACAAATATCTTATTTCTTAATCTTTTAATAACCTCATTTTTCCCAAGAGAAATAATAATATCATAAATACCAGGCCCAAACTTTGACCCTGTTAATGCTACTCTTAGTGGTTGTCCAACTCCCTTAAAATTTGTATTATTTGTTTTAATTAATTCATTTAAGATTGGTTCAAGAGTTTCTCTATTAAATTCATTTAACTTTGAAATTTTAGCAGCAAATTCAGATATAATTTTTTTTGAATTTTTATCAATTAATTTTAAATCATCCTCATTAAAGTTAACTTGATCAAAAATTATGTATTTAGCATTTTTATATATATCCTCTAAAGTTTTCGCTTTGTTTTTCAAAAATGATAAAGAGTTTTTGATTTTTTCTACCTTATTTGAATCATTTATTTCTTTATAAGTTGCACAGTATTCACTTAATTGTCTGTAAAGATCATTTTCGTCAATATTTTTAATATAATGTTCATTCATTGATAAAATTCGACTCATATCGAGTTTTGATGGGGATTTTCCAACACCTTCTAAATTAAAGTATTTTATGCTCTCTTCTAAATTAAATATCTCTTTATCTTTAAATGACCAACCTAATCTAAGAAGATAATTTCTAAGTGCGTCAGGCATTATACCAATCTTTGAGTAATCATTTAAAGTAGACGCTTTGTCTCTTTTTGATAATTTTTTTCCCTCTGTAGTGTGAATAAGTGGAATATGTGCAAATGATGGAAGTTCCCAATTCATTGCTAAATAAATTTGCATTTGTTTGAATGTATTTATTTTATGATCATCGCCTCTAATTATATGTGTGATATTCATTTGATGATCGTCGACTGTTGCAGATAAGTTATATGTAGGAGAACCATCATTTCTTAAAATAATAAAATCTTCTATAGTATTGTTATCAATTTTTACATCACCTTGTACTAAATCTTTTAATACAGTTGATCCATCAATTTTACTTTTAAATCTTATTACAGGTTTAATGTCTTTTGGTGCATCAGCTTCAACTCTATCTCGCCATTTTCTATCATATATATAAGGAACTTTTTTTTGCTTGGCTCTTTTTTTTTGTTCTTCTATTTCTTCATTTGAACAATAGCACTTATAAGCATTTCCATTTTTTAATAATTCATTAGCTATGTCAATGTGAAATTTTTTTTTTGTAGATTGTATATACTCATTTTTATCATACTCTATTCCAATCCATTTTAACGATTTAATAATTTGATCTTTATATTTATCTTCAGATCTTTCTATGTCAGTATCTTCTATTCTTAAAAAAAATTCTCCTCCATTACTCTTAGCAAATAACCAATTAAATAATGCAGTTCTTACACCTCCTATATGTAAAGGACCAGTTGGCGATGGAGCAAATCTTGTTGCTACTTTATTCATTAAAAAATATTTAGACTATTTTATTAGAAGTTTCTATATAAAGATACTAAGACCCCTTGCACTTTTACTCTATCCGGGCCAAATATTTTGGTTTCATAGTTCTTGTTTGCGCTTTCGAGAGCTATTGTTTTACCTTTTCTTCTAATTCTTTTAAGCATGGCCTCGTGGTCATCAATTAAAGCAACTACAATTTTTCCATTATCAGCTGTATTTGTTTTCTTTACAATTACAGTATCACCTTCACTAATACCAGCATCTATCATTGAATCTCCTTGAACTTTTAAACCAAAATATTCACCATTTTTTTCTAAATTATTTGGCAATGGAATTCTTGAAACTTCATTTTGTATAGCTTCAACGGGCGTTCCTGCTGCTATTTTACCTAATACTGGTATTTCCATATCAATATTTTTTTGATTTTCTTTGTCGAGACCACCTTTAATGACACTTGGTGAAAAACTGTTGTATATATCATTTGCTGAGGCTGTTTCTGGTAGTTTAATCACTTCTAATGCTCTAGCTTTATGAGCAAGTCTTCTAATAAACCCTCTCTCCTCTAAAGCACTAATTAATCTATGAATTCCTGACTTTGATTTTAAGTTTAGCGATTCCTTCATTTCCTCATAAGAAGGTGAAACACCAGAAGATCTCAACTTCTTGTTGATAAATAAAAGCAGATTTTTTTGTTTTTTTGTTAACATAGAACAAATATCGTACAAACATGTTCTATAAAAGTTCTTCCAAATTAACAATAGTTTAAAAATCAATAAAACTAGGGTTTATTTGACTTCAAAACAGAAAAAATTGAATTTTTATCTAAGTTTTTTAGAAGTGATTCACCAATTAAATAAGTTTTAATTTTTGTTTTTTCATGAATTTCTAACAGTTCCTCTTTTGTTTTAATTCCACTTTCAGAAATTAAAGGTCCCGCATGATTTTTAAGTACATCATGCAACTCATAAGTTGTACTAATTTCTGTTTTTAGTGTTTTAAGATTACGATTATTTATACCGATTAAAGCTTGATTAAATCTTAAAGCTTTTTTGGCTTCTTCTTCAGTATGAACTTCTACTATGACTGAAATATTTAGCTTAATAGCCTCTTCATATAATTGATCTGCTAATTTGTCATTAACTCCAGCAATAATAATTAAAATTGCGTCAGCACCAAAACTTTTAGCTAAATGAATTTGAAAAGGATCAATAAAAAAATCTTTACATAGTATGGGCAATTTAATTTTTGATTTAATTTGACTTATATGTTTTAGGTCACCAAAAAAAAAATCTTCTTCAGTTAACACAGATAAGCAAGTAGCATCATTGGAGTTATATATTTCAGCAATTTTTAAAGGATCATACTCATTAATTATTATTCCTGCGGATGGACTAGCTTTTTTAATTTCGGCTATAATTGAAATTTTGTTTGATTGTATATTCTTTTCTATTTTTTCTTTAAAATTTATATAAGACTTATTTTCAGCTATTTTTTTTTTTAAATCTTCGATTGTAATAATTTTTTTTAATTTATTAATTCTACCAATTTTTTTATCGATAATTTTTTTTAGAGTATTTTCAGACATTTTGTATATTATTTAAATGTTTTAAAGCCATCCCACTCAAAATATGTTTTCTTGAGTCTTGATATGCTTCTCCAAATTCTTCGTATTTTTCAGATACAATAAGGCCAGCGGCTGCATTTAAACAAACTGCTTTTGAAAAATCATTATCCTCGCCCTTAAATATATCAACTAATTTACTTGCATTAAAATTAGCATCGTTACCTAATAAGTTTTCAAATTTCTCTGCATTAATATTTAGATCAACTGGATTAATTGAAATTTCCGATAATTGACCATTTTTTAATTGTATAACATTAGTTTTAGCATATGGTGAGATTTCGTCCAAACCATCTTCACTATTTACTATCCACGCAAATTTAATATTTAAATTTTTCAATCCATGTGCAAAAATTTTGAGTAATTTTTTATCAAATACGCCTACAACCTGTCTTTTAACCAAAGCTGGATTACTCAGTGGTCCAATCATATTGAAAATAGTTCTTTTAGCTATTTTTTTTCTTATTGGCCCTACATACTTCATAGCACTATGATAATTGGGCGCAAACATAAAACCAAAATTATATTTATTTATTTGATCTTCAATTTCTTTTGGTTCCAAATTGATATTAATACTTAATGCTTCTAAAATGTCTCCAGATCCACACTTAGAAGATACAGCTTTATTCCCATGTTTTGCTACTTTTATTTCCATACTTGAAAGCAGAAGGGCTGAAGCGGTAGATATATTTAAAGTATTTTTGCCATCTCCACCTGTGCCACATGTATCAATACAATCTTGAACATTTACTCTCTTAGATTTTTTTCTTAAAACATATACACCACCCGCTATTTCATCTGATACTTCTCCCTTAGAAGAAAGTAGAGTAAGAAAATCATATATTTCTTGATCAGAGGCATCACCATTCATCAAAATCTCAAATGCTTCTTTACTTTCAACAAAGGTTAAGTCTTTTTGATTATTTAGTTTATTTAAAAATTTATTCATTATTTACAATTAATAAAATTTCTTAAAATTTTTATTCCGATAGGTGTTCTAATACTTTCAGGGTGAAACTGCACACCATGAGTATTATATTTTTTATGCTGAATTCCCATAATAATACCATCCTTCGTTTCAGCAGTTATTTCAAGATCTTTAGATAAACTTTTTTTATCAATTATAAGACTATGATATCGAGTAGCTTCAAAAATATTTGGAGTATTTTTTAATATACCAATTTTTTTCGATTTAATTTTACTGATTTTACCATGCATAAGTTTATTAGCTTGAATAATTTTTGATCCAAAAACCTGACCTATTACTTGATGACCCAAACATACTCCCAAAATAGGAACTTTTTTATAGAAAGATTTAACTATCTTAATACAATTGCCAGCTTGATTAGGATTTCCAGGTCCAGGCGATATAACGATTTTTTGATATTTGTTTCTTATAATTTCATTGATGTTAATTTTGTCGTTTCTCCTAACGTCCACTCTAGTTTTAAGAGATGAAATATAATGGTATAAGTTAAATGTAAAACTATCGTAATTATCAATTAATAATATTTTCATTTCTATAGTGATCTCAACAAAGCCTTAGCTTTATTTACTGTTTCATTATATTCATTTAAAGGTTTGCTATCTGCTACGATACCAGCACCAGCTTGAACGTAAAACTTATTATTTTTAGCTAAAGCAGTTCTTAAGGCAATACATGTATCAAATTCACCATTTGCAGAAAAATACCCAATTCCTCCTGCATAAACTTTTCTTTTTGAAAATTCTAGCTCATCTATAATTTGCATGGCGCGTATTTTTGGAGCTCCCGAAACAGTTCCAGCAGGAAATCCTGCAAGTAATGATTTAAACCTAGTGCATTTTTTATGAAAAGTACCAATTACATTAGAAACTATATGCATCACATGTGAGTACTTTTCTATAAAAAATTTTTCTGTAACTTTAACTGTATTTATTTTGGAAACTTTTCCAGCATCATTTCTACCTAGATCTAAAAGCATTAAATGTTCTGCTAATTCTTTTTTATCATTTAATAAATCTTTCATATAAAAAATATCTTGTTTTTTTGTGGATCCCCTTGGACGTGTTCCAGCAATTGGTCTTATAGTAATTTTGTTATTTCGCAATCTAACTAAAATTTCGGGACTTGCACCGATAATTTGAAAGTCGTGAAAATTAAAAAAATACATAAAAGGCGATGGATTAGTGACTCTTAACTTTTTGTAAATTTCCAAAGGTTCCTTAGTTAATTTGGTTTCAAATCTTTGACTTAAAACAACTTGAAAAATATCTCCAATTTTTATGTATTTTTTTGCTTTTTTAACCATATTAACAAACCTTTTTTTGGTTGTATTAGATTTAATAATATTTTTTTTTGTTTTATTAATTACAATCTGGTTTTTTTTAGAGGTAGTTAAAATACTCAAATTTATTAACTCATTTTTAATCTCAGAGTACTTTTTTTTATAATTATTTATTTTTTCATCTTTAAAAACATTAATAATAAAAAAAATTTTTTTTTTAAGATTATCGTGAATAATAAGAACTTTAGGTCTAATTAACCTTACATCAGGCAACTTCAAATCATCTTTACAGGAATTTGGGATTTTTTCTGTATATCTAATTATATCATAAGAGAAGTATCCAGACAATAATGAACAAATTGGTGGTAAGCTTTTCGGTGTTTTAAATTTAAAGTTCTCAACTAAATTTTCCAATATTTTTTTGGGATCTCCCTTTATAGACTTCTTTTTATTAAAATTATTTACTTTATATGCTTGATTATTGTTAAATTCCCAAATTTTATCAGGTTTTTTTCCAAAAATTGTATACCTTCCCTTAATAATACCTTTTTCAACTGACTCAAACACAAAGCTATTTTTTTCTGTTAAAAAGTTATCAATAAGATTTAATACTTCATCATCTTTATTAATTTTCTTTGAAAAAAATAATACTTGATTTTGTTTTCGTTTATGTCGAAACTTAAAATTATTGAAGTTTCTATTGATCATTATTTAAAATAATTTTTTACTCTTTCAAGTGTTTTTTGATTAATCTGAACTTCGTATTTATTGTCTAAAAAATTATCGTATGATGAGTACATTTGGTTTCTCAGTTTAGTCTTACCTTTTATTTCGAAACTTTCATATTCTTCTGATCCTTTTTTAATATTTTCTTTACTTATATTTACAATTTTAATTAAGTATATATTTTCGCTCTCATCATTCACTAGGGTAAATGAATTTTTAGGCAAAGAATAAATTATTTTTACAGAATCTTTTGTAAACTTATTATTGTCATCAATAGACGTTAATTGAGTTTTTTCTTTTTTAATAAAATTTTTGTTACTTAAATTTTCAAAACTAGTCTGAGTAAATTTTTTCTGATTAATTTCATTTAAAATTTTTGTATTAAAATCAAATTTATTTTTTTGATATAAGATTTCTAAAACTTTTTCTTTAAACTGTTTATTTGTTATCTTTGGTAAAATTTTATCAGAGCTAATTATTTGATATAAAATGTAGAAATTACCTTCATCAAATATTTCAACCTTATTTTTTCTCATGTCATAAATTTTATTTTCTATTAAACTACTTTTATCATTTTTAATAAAATTTTTTTTATTTATGAGATTTAAATTAAAATTAGATGCTATATATGAAATTTGTTTACCATTTAATATTTCATTCTCAATTTCATCGATTTTATTGAAAAAATTTTGATTATACTCATTTGAACCAACTAAATTTTCGGGTGATATTTTTAAATAAGAAAAGTTTATATATTCTTCTTTTAAATCTTCGGAGTTTTCTTTTATAAATTGATCTAAATTTTCATCAGTAAAACTAGTCTTTTTTAAATATGCATTATTTAAATTTAAATATTCTAAATCAATTTTATTTTTTTCATTTTTAAATATATTATTTGTTATAAAGAAAGGAGTTTTGAGTCCACCACCAATATAATAAAATAATTTTTTCTTTAATTCATTATGCTTTAATCTCATTTCAAATTCTGAAGCCGTAATATTGCTGGTTAATAAAAATTTTTCATATTTTGTTCTTGAAAACTTATTATTGTCATCAAAAAAACTTGGATTATTTCTTATATTTTTTGCCAATGACTCTTCAGATATTATAAGATTTAAATCTTTAATTTCCATTTCTAATAATTTTTCTGATACTAAAGTTGATATTAATTCTTCCAGAACATTATTTTCTAAATTTTCTCTCAGAGTTTGATCATCTATATTTGAAGAATTTAAAAAATCCATAAAATCCTGCGTAGAAATATTCTTGTTATTTATTTTAGCAACATTATTTGTATTTCCTGTGTTGAAAACTCCCCCCATGCCCCATAATACAAAAGGAATAATCATTATTACTAAAACAATCTTGGCAAGAAAAGTTTTTGAGAATTTTCTAATATTGTGTAGCATAATCGTTTTTTAATTTATTGAACTATAAAAGACAAACATATAGGTTAAATTTTTCATTATGACAAATAAATATATGTATTTTATTGCTAATTGGAAAATGTATGGAGATTTAAAATCCCTTAAATCATTAGATAAAGTTATTAAATTTGCTAACTATCATAAGAGAAAAAAAATTATGATAATTTATTGTCCTCCATATACATTATTGCATTCATTTCAAAACAAAATTAAAAAAACAAAAATATTTCTTGGCGCACAAAATTGTCATGCCGAGCTTTCTGATGGACCATTTACTGGTTCTATAAGTCCAAAAATGTTGAAAAGAATAGGCTCAAAGTATGTAATTATAGGTCACTCTGAAAATAGATTTGAAGGTGAAACTGATTTACAGATCAACAAAAAAATAAAATCGTGCATTAAATGTGGGTTGAATGTTATTTTTTGTATTGGTGAAACTCACTCACAGAAAAAAAAAAAAATTACAAGCCAAATCTTAAAAAACCAGATTACAACAGGTTTAAAAAAAATAAAATTCTCAAATAAAATTATAATAGCCTATGAACCTGTTTGGTCTATCGGTACTGGACTTATACCGAAATTATATGAACTTGATAAAAATGTAAATTTTATTAAAAAAGTTTTAAAAAAAAACCTCAAAATAAAAAATCCAAAAGTTTTATATGGTGGATCTGTTAACCCAAAAAATGTAAAAAATTTAAGATCAATTGCTGGTATTGATGGGTTTTTAGTTGGTGGAGCATCACAAAAAGCTAATAATTTTATTGATATAGTTAAAAAAACTATTATTTAACAATCATGGAAAACATTTTATTAATTCTTAATATCATTATTGCGGTTATTTTGGTTGCTCTTGTTTTAATTCAAAAATCTGAAGGTGGAGCTTTGGGCATAGGTGTTTCCCAAGAAAATTTTATGTTTTCAAGATCTGCAGGAGATTTTTTTACCAAAGCTACTACAGTTGTGGCTGCATTATTTATAATTTGTAGTCTCAGTTTGACAATTATTTCTAGAGAAAATATTACCTCTTCGACCTCAGTTATTGATAAAACAGAGGAAAATACTGTAGATGAACCAAAAATTCCTGAAAATAATAATTAATAGTTTTCAATTTTAAATATATCAGCTATAACATAATTCCATGGCGCGATATATATTTGTCACTGGCGGCGTGGTTTCATCACTAGGAAAAGGTTTATCTTCTGCGTCCTTAGCTTACCTTTTAAAATCACAAGGATATAAAGTTAGAGTTAGAAAAATGGATCCATATTTAAATGTTGATCCTGGAACAATGAGCCCGTTTCAACATGGAGAAGTTTTTGTTACTGATGATGGTGCTGAAACAGATTTAGACCTTGGCCATTATGAAAGATTTACAAATATATCTGCAAAAAAATCAGACAATATAACTACAGGAAAAATTTATAGCGATATAATTAAGAAAGAACGTAAAGGTAAATATTTAGGTAAAACTGTTCAAGTTATACCACACGTAACCGATAGAATTAAAGAATTTATAAAAGGAGATATTAAGAATGAAGATTTTGTAATTTGTGAAATAGGGGGAACTGTTGGTGATATAGAAAGTTTACCTTTTGTTGAAGCTATTAGGCAGTTTTCAAATGAAATTGGTAGAGCAAAAAGTTTGTTTGTACATTTAACACTTGTTCCGTTTTTAAAATCTTCTGATGAGATAAAAACAAAACCTACACAGCATTCTGTAAAAGAATTAAGAAGTTTAGGGATCCAACCCGATATAGTTATTTGTAGATCTCAGAAATCAATACCATTAGATCAAAGAAAAAAAATATCACTTTTTTGTAACGTTTCAATTGACAATGTTATTGAGACGGTAGATGTTAGAACAATTTATGAGGCACCAATAAGTTTTTTTAATGAAAAACTTGACAAGCAAGTTTTAAAATTTTTTAAACTAAAGCCAAGAAAAAAAGTTAATTTGAAGCCTTGGAAAAAAATAACCAATTCTGTTTTAAGAACAAATAAAATTGTTAATATTGCAATTATAGGGAAATATGTAAATTTAAAAGATGCATATAAATCCTTAGATGAAGCATTAATTCATGGAGGAATCTATAACAATATAAAGGTTAATTTAGTAAGAATTGAATCAGATAAATTAAAACCAAGGGAAATTAAAAAGGCATTAAAGAGTGTATCAGGCATTCTAATCCCAGGAGGTTTTGGTAAACGAGGAACAGAAGGAAAAATTTCAGCAATTAATTATGCTCGAAAAAATAAAATTCCTTTTTTGGGAATATGTTTTGGTATGCAGATGGCTGTAATTGAATTTGCAAGAAATTCTTTAAAAATTAAAAATGCTGGTTCTAGTGAACTAGATAAAAATTGTTTTCCTGTGATTGGATTATTAAATGAATGGAATAAAAATGGAAGATTGATCAAAGGTACAAATAAGGAATTAGGTGGAACCATGAGACTTGGTTTATATGAAGCTAAATTAAGACATAATTCTTTGATAGAAAAGATTTATAAATCAAAGTTTATATTTGAAAGGCATAGACATAGGTATGAAGTGAATAACAATTTAAAAGATAAATTTGAAAATAAGGGAATGATTTTTTCTGGCATGTCACCAGATGGTAGATTACCAGAAATAATCGAACTCAAAAAACACCCATGGTTTGTAGGAGTCCAATTCCATCCTGAATTTAAATCTAGACCTTTAACTCCACATCCTTTATTCTCTTCATTTATCAAAGCTACAAAATTCTATAAATGAAAAGTAAAGAAGTAAATTGTAACGGTATTAAGATTTCCAATAATAACAAAATTACCTTAATAGCTGGTCCATGCCAACTTGAAAGTGAGCAACATGCTATGGATATGGCTGGAAAAATAAAAGAAATAGCATCTAAATTTAAAATTGGATTTATATATAAAACTTCTTTTGACAAAGCAAATCGAACAAGTTTGAAAGGAAAAAGAGGTGTTGGATTAGAAAAATCACTTCCAGTATTTGACAGAATTAAAAAAGATTTAAATACTCCAATATTGACAGATATACATAATGAAGAACAATGTACAATTGTCTCAAGCCACGCAGACGTTCTTCAAATACCTGCTTTTTTATGTAGACAAACTGACTTGCTCATTGCTGCTGCTAAGACAAACAAAATTATAAATGTTAAAAAAGGACAGTTCCTTGCACCATGGGACATGGTAAATGTAACAAAAAAAATTTCAGATTCTGGTAATGATAATATTTTGGTGACCGAGAGAGGTGCAAGTTTTGGTTATAATACATTGGTATCTGATATGAGATCATTACCTATAATGGCAAAAAATGGTTATCCAGTAGTATTTGATGCCACACACTCTGTTCAACAACCTGGAGGATTAGGTGAAAAAAGTGGTGGTCAAAGAGAATTCGTTGAATATTTATCCAGAGCAGCCGTAGCAGTTGGTGTTGCGGCAGTTTTTCTAGAAACGCACCAAGATCCAGATAATGCACCATCAGATGGGCCTAACATGGTTCCATTAAGTAATTTAGAAAATTTAATTAACCAATTGGTAGAGATAGATAGTTTAATTAAAAAAAATTAATGAGTAAAATAACTAAAGTTAAAGCTCGTCAAGTATTCGACAGCAGAGGTAACCCAACAATAGAAGCTGAAGTATTTTCAAAAAATATCAGTTCATCTGCTATTTGTCCATCTGGTGCATCAACTGGTACTTTTGAAGCATTTGAAAAAAGAGATATAAATAACAAGAAGTATTTAGGTAAAAGTGTTCTAAATTCTATAAATTCAGTAAATAAAATATTTTCAAAAAAACTTAAAAATCAAAACGTACATAATCAAGAAAAAATTGACTCAATTTTAATTAATTTAGATGGTACAAAACAAAAGACAAAATTTGGCGCTAATGCAATTTTATCGGTTTCAATGGCAGTCAAAAAACTTTCTGCTAAATTAAAAAAAGTTCCATTATATAAAGCTTTTCTAGTAAAGAAAGATTTTAAATTACCTTATCCATTAATGAACATAATAAACGGAGGAGCTCATGCAGATAATGGACTAAGAATTCAAGAATTTATGATAAGGCCAGATAAAGCAAAAAGTTTTTCTGAAGCTTTAAGGATTTCTTTTTTAGTTATTAATAACCTGAAAAGTTTAATTAAAAAAAAAGGACTTTCAACATCTGTCGGTGATGAAGGTGGTTTTGCACCAATGATAAGCAAAAATGAGGATGCTTTAAATTTAATTGTAAAAGCAATTAGTAGATCTGGTTTTAAAAATGGTAAAGATGTATCAATTTGTCTCGATGTAGCAGCGAATGAATTATTTAAAAAAAATCTTTATTCAATACATTCTAAAAAATTTGAAAGTATTGATAAATCAATACAAAAATACATAAAAATTGTTAATAAATATAAAATAAAGTCACTTGAAGATCCATTTTCTGAGAATGATTGGTTATCATGGAACAGACTGATGAATTCAATTAAAAAAACTCAAATTGTTGGTGATGATTTGTATGTAACTAACTTGGAAAGATTAAAAAAAGGTTTTTTAAACAATTCATCAAATGCTATTTTGATTAAACTAAATCAAATAGGCACTGTCTCTGAAACTTTAGAAGTTATTAAGTTTGCTCAGATAATTGGTTATGAAACAATAATATCTCATAGATCTGGAGATAGTGAAGATACATTTATTGCAGATTTAGCTGTCGGAACTAATTCTAACCAAATTAAAACTGGTTCTCTATCAAGATCTGAAAGAGTAGCAAAATATAATCAATTACTTAGAATTGAGGAAGAACTAGGAAAAAATGCTAAAATGAATAAAATCTATTAATGTTGGACAAAATAAAAAAAAACTATTTTTTAATAATATCAACTTTTTTTATTCTGTATTTTTTAATGAGTTTTTTTGGGGGAGAAAGAGGTCTATTTTCATATTTAAAAAAAAAAAATCATCTTGAAAAAATACAAGAAGAAGAAATTCAACTTATTTCTAAAATTAAAAAATTAGAAAAAAAAAACTCGTTACTCACTGATAATCTGGATTTAGATTATGTAGAGTTTTTGATACGTGACAAATTTTTGCTAGGAAATAAAAGTGAAACAGTTTACATAATTAAAAATAATGATAACTAGACACCCAGAAAAAGTTAATAAACCAATTAATCGAATTAAAAAAAAACCTAGCTGGATACGTTCAAAACTTACAAATAGCCAAGAGTTTTTTTTAACTAAAACTATTGTAAATCAATATAACCTTAAAACAGTTTGCCAAGAAGCTAACTGTCCAAATATTACAGAATGTTGGAGTAAGAGACATGCAACATTTTTAATTATGGGCGATACTTGTACTAGAGCATGTGCTTTTTGTGATGTCATAACAGGGAAACCAAAACCACTTGATCATTTAGAACCAATTAAAATTGCAAATGCAGTAAAAAAATTAAGTTTAAGACACGCAGTTATTACCTCAGTAGATCGAGATGATCTTGATGATGGAGGAGCAAAGCATTTTAATGAAGTGATAAAAGAAACAAAAAAAACCAATCCCGATACAACAATAGAAGTTTTAACTCCAGATTTTTTAAGAAAAGGTGACTCATATAAAAAAGTTATAGAAGCTAAACCTGATGTTTTTAACCACAATATTGAAACAGTTCCTGGTCTTTACAGAAAAGTAAGACCTGGATCTAGATACTTTGCTTCACTTCAACTTTTGAATAATGCAAAAAAAATAGATAAAAATATTTTTACTAAATCTGGTTTAATGGTTGGATTGGGAGAAAATAAAGATGAAATTTTACAAGTTATGGATGATCTTATATCTGCCAAAGTTGATTTTTTAACAATAGGACAATATTTGCAACCATCAGTCAAACATCATCCTTTAGATAGATATTATAATCCAGAAGAATTTGAGGAATTAGAAAGTATTGCTAAATCAAAAGGTTTTTTATTAGTTTCATCGTCACCACTTACAAGATCTTCTTACCATGCAGATGAAGATTTCACTAAACTTCAAAAAAATAGAATAAAACAAACTAATGCCGAAAGCATCAGTTAAAAGATCTATTGATTGTTCCAAAAATCAATTAATTGATTTAGTACTTGATATAGAAAAATATCCAATTTTTGTTCCATTTTGTTTAGACTCAAAAATATATGAAAAAAAAGAGCAGGATGATCTTTTATTAATAGTTGCAGACTTAACCATTGGAAAGGGACCTTTTAAAGATACTTACAAAAGTGACGTTAAATTTAAAAAAAAAGAAGATACTATTTATGTAACGAATCTTGATGGACCTTTAAAATATTTAAAAAATAAATGGCAATTTAAAGTAGAGAATAAACTTACAGAAGTATCATTTGAGGTTGACTTTGAATTAAAAAATCGATTTTTAAATATACTTATGACCAAATCATTTCAATTTGGTTTAAACAAAATTGCTGATGCCTTTCAAAAAAGAGCTGAAGAACTATTTAAGAAAACCTAAAATTAAATTTAAAGCCTTATTAGCTGTAGCTCTTTGAATTGAGGATCTTTTCTTATTTTTGAATAAGTGCTTTTTGACTAATGTTTTGTTACCTTTTTTTATGCCAATAAACACTAAACCTACTGGTTTTTGCTTACTACCACCTTTGGGTCCTGCAATTCCAGTTACAGATACTGATATATTTGTTTTACTAATTCTATTTAAATTTTTTACCATAGATAAACAAGTTTCATGACTCACAGCACCATATCTCGTTATAATTTTTTTCGATACTTTAAGAATCTTTATTTTTGCTTCGTTTGAATAAGTAATTAAACCAAGGGTAAATACTTTAGAAGATCCACTTACGGAGGTAATAGTGCTAGAAAGCAAACCACCAGTACATGACTCAGCAAAGGATATTTTATTTTTTTTTTTAATTAATAATTTTACTATTTTTTGAGAAAGTTTCATCATGCTGCAATAACCATATATAAAACAAGAACTGCTACTACATATAAACCTGCCACAACATCATCCATAATAACACCAAAGCTATTTTTGAAATTTTTATCGTAATAGCTAACAGGATAAGGTTTTGTGATATCAAATATTCTAAATAACATGAACATAATAAAGTAAAAAGTTAGTACTTGGCTAGTTTCCTTTGTACCTTCATGTGCAATTTCATAAAGACAAATAGGAATTGATTGTCCAATAAATTCATCAATAACTACTTCTTTTGGATCTTTGTTATCTAAATTTTTAATAAAAATATTCACAGCGTACAATGATACAAAAAAAAGGATAATTATGGATATCAGAACAAAATTTGGAGAAATATTTAATATATGAAATAAAAAAAATAAAAATATAGTTGTAAATAATGATGCAATACTACCTGGTATTTTACTTACTTTTCCAATACCAAAAAGAGTAACAAAGAATAAATTAATTTTATTATTCATAATTTGATACTGAAGTTATCGCTTCACAAGCAATAGCTTTTTCTTTTCCAATTAAGCCCAACTTTTCAGTAGTTTTTCCTTTTATATTTATTTTATTTGGTGATATTTTACAAATATCTGAGATTTTTTTTATAATTTTTTTCCTATATTTTGAAATTTTTGGTGTTTGGGTAATAATATTTATATCAAGATTATTTATAAAATAATTTTTTTGTTTAATTTCCTTGATGACTTTTTTTAAAAGAATTGTAGATCTTATATTTTTAAATTTTTTGTTTTTATCAGAAAATTTTTGACCTATATCTCCCATTTTACAAGCTCCTAGAATTGCGTCAATTATTGCGTGTAGCACAGGATCTCCATCAGAGTGTCCAAGAGTTCCTAAATAAGATTTAATTTTTATACCACCCAAATATAATTTTCTTTTAGGTACTAATCTATGAATATCAAAACCTATTCCATATTTAATATGATTATTTACATCAATATCAGATTTGTATGTAATTTTTTTATTTTTATCCTCCCCATTTATAAATTTTATTTTTTTATTCGATTTAATGAAATAATTAGCATCATCTGTTACATTTAAATTTTTTCTATTTTGTAGTTTGTATAATTCTTTATAATCGAATCCCTGAGGTGTTTGTGTCAAAAAAATAAAATTACGGTTCAGATTTACGATTAGTTTTCTACTTTTGAACTTCACCGTATCTCTTGGCTTAATTGCGGGTATAACAGAATTATTTTTATTCAATAAAGTTGTAATCTTGTTTAACAACTTCAAAGAAAAATTTGGCCTTGCAGCATCATGTATCAATACCTTTTTAATATTGCTATTTCTTATACTTTTTAAACCTATGTATGATGAATCACCTCGCGTTTTTCCCCCATAAATAATTTTTATATTTTTTTTATCAATCTTATTAAGAAATTTTTTGTGTTTTTTATTTATTATTAATAAGATTTTGGTAATTTTTTTCGCCTTTTTCGCTTTATCTATTGAATGTTGGACTATAGGTTTTCCTTTATATTCAATATATGGTTTAGGTATAGTTGAATTTAATCTTTTACTTTGACCTGCTGCTAGTATTATAAAACAAATGCTCATTTATAAATTTATATTTACTTTATTTATTGCATAATGTTGGATTTTATCAAAAAAAATATTTTCATATGTGTAATTTTTATATTTACACTATCCATTGGTTTTTTAACATTTTTAACGTTCATAAATAAAAGTTTTTTTGAGCTAAATGAAACGAATCTTCAGACGTTACTTATACTAAATATTGTTCTATTACTAATTTTCTTTGTTCTAATTTTTTTTGAAATAAAAAGCTCATTAAAGAATGATATAAATGTTGTAGGATCTAAGGCTAATAAAAAATATATAGCATTCTTCTCATTGTTTACCTTAATCCCGTCAATACTTATTTCTATATTTTCATTATTTCTTTTTTCATTTGCATTAGAAAAGTATTTCGATAAAAAAATTACAACAGCGGTTAATAATTCGTATGAAATTGCTAAAAATTACGTTGAAGATGTTCGAAATAAAATAGAGTCTGATATTGTTCTTATTGCACTAGATTTAAATAAAAATGTTAATATTTTTTATGACAATCCCTCAAGATTTAAAAACATACTTATAACGCAAAAATATATTAGGGATGTTGATGAAATACATTTAATAGATAGCTCAGGAAATTTAATATCAACAACTAATACAAATAACCAAAAATTTATTCCACCAAATGAAAAAGCTCTTGATATGGTATTTAACGATGAAAGACCACTTAAAATTATCAACGCTTTTGAAAATAAATCTTCAGCACTGCAAAAATTAACCGCATATATAGACACATATGTTTATGTTGTTAAGTTTCTTGATGAAGAAATTTCTAACTACTTAACAGAGTCTGAAGAGGCAATAAACTTCTATTACAGAGTTGAGAATAAAAGAACTGGCATAAGAATATCATTTATACTTATTTATCTAGTTGTAGTATCTTTGTTATTATTCTTATCAATTTCAATAGCAATAAGATTCTCTTCAAGATTTTTTGTATCAATTTCAAATTTAATATCTGCATCATATAAAATAGGCCAAGGAGACCTTGAAACAAAAGTTCCAGAAATTGAAACAGATAAAGAATTAGAAGTTTTAAACAAAAACTTTAATTTTATGATCAATCAACTTAAGGATCAGCAAGATAAACTTTTGTTGCAAGAAAGACATGAAGCCTGGAGTACAATTGCTAGAAAATTAGCACATGAAATAAAAAATCCTTTAACACCAATACAACTAACTATTGATAGACTAAAAAGTAAATACTCTGACATTGTTGATATTGATAATAAAGACAATTTTAACAATCACTTAAAAACAATCCATAAGCAAATTGAACAAATTGAAAAATTAGTTAATGAATTTTCGGATTTTGCACGAATGCCAAAACCTGTTTTTAAAAAAATAAATTTGTTAAATATTATAGAAGATAATATCTTTTTATTAAAAGGGATTGATAATACAATAAAAATTAATTTTAATTATGATGACAAAGTATACTGGTTTGTTTGTGATAGCGAACAAATAAGTAGGGTTTTTTTTAATCTTGTAAAAAACTCTATTGAAAGTATTCAAGAAAAATCATCTAAAAATAGAGATTTTTTAAAGAAAATTGATATAGTAATTGAGAAAAAAAATGATTATATAAACCTTATTATAACAGATAATGGACTTGGTTTTTCTGAAGAAAATTTAAGTAATATTTTAAAACCTTATTACACAACTAAAGAAAAAGGAACGGGACTGGGTTTATCAATTGTTAATAAAATAATAAATGATCACAATTGTAAAATTAATTTTATTAAGCAAAAAATTGGTGCTAAGATTGTTATAAATTTCCCAAAAGATGCCCACTGAAATACTTATTATTGACGACAATCCTGATATAAGAAATATTTTGAATGATCTTATTTCTGATGAGGGATATAAAACAAGGGTAGCTGCTAACTATAATCAGGCACTAAACGAAATTGACAAAAAATTACCTGATGTAGCTATAATTGATGTTAAATTGGATAAAGGTGACAATGATGGCATCGAACTCTTAACACATATAAAAAAAAAAAATAAAGATATTCCTGTTATCATTATCTCAGGCCATGCGAATATAGAGATGGCAGTTAAATCACTAAAGTCTGGTGCTTTTGAATTTATCCAAAAACCATTTGATCAACAGAGATTAATGAATTTCGTTAGAAGAGCTGTAGAAAATTTTAATTTAAAAAATCAAAATAAAGAATTGTCTTCAAAATTATTTCATTCATTTGAATTAATTGGATCAAGTACAAATATAGAAAAAATCAAAGATCAAATTTCAAAACTTTCAATGTCTGAGAGTAGAATTTTTATTAATGGACCAACCGGATCCGGCAAAGAGTTGATTGCAAGAAAAATTCATAAGTTATCAAAACGTTCAAATGGACCATTTATAATTTTGAATGGAGCACTGCTTGATGTAAAAAAATACGAACAAGAATTATTTGGTGAGGAAAAATTTAACGGATCAATATCATATGGAGCACTAGAAAAAGCAACAGGTGGAATTTTATTGATAGATGAAGTATCTGAAATACCTTTAGAAACACAATCAAAAATTTTACGAGTTTTAATAGATCAAAAATTTAAGAGAATAAATGGAGACCATGATATTAAAGTAGATGTAAGAATAATTTGTTCGTCAAGCAAGGATATCGATAAAGAAATTGAACTGGGAAACTTTAGGGAAGATTTATTTCATAGATTGAATGTTTTTCAAATTAACATTGATCATCTAAAAAAAAGAGCAGAAGATATTCCTTTATTAATTAAATATTTTTCTGAAAAAATTTCTTTAAACTATAACTTAAAAAAATTTGATATTGATACTACCAACCATTATTTAATAAATTATGATTGGCCTGGAAATGTAAGAGAATTAAGAAATTTAATTGAAAGAATTGCTATATTAGGACCTGATAATAATGATAAAGTTTCGAGTATAATTAAGGAGTCCTTAAAAAAAACTAGTGGTGATAATTTTAAAATTGAAAATTCTTTATCTGTACCTTTAAAGGAAGCAAGAGAAAACTTTGAAAAGGAATATCTAACGACACAACTCAAAAAATTTGGTGGAAATATATCTAAAACTGCTGAATTTGTTGGCATGGAGAGATCAGCTTTGCATAGGAAGTTAAAAGGATTAGGTGTAAAAGATTTAAATTAAATGAATATTATTATTTGTGGTGCTGGTCGTGTTGGTTTTACAATAGCTAAATTGCTACGAGAACAAAATCATTCAATTACTGTAATCGATCAGTCAAGTGATGATATTCAAAAAATAAATGATTCCCTTGATGTAAAGGGTATAGTCGGTAAAGCAACTTATCCATCAATTTTAGAAAAAGCCGACGGTGCCAATGCAGATATGATAATTGCAGTTACTAGAAACGATGAAATAAATATGCTTATTTGTCAAATAGCATATACAGTTTTTAATATTTCAAAAAAAATTGCTAGAATTAGATCTCAAGATTATTTAAATCCAAAATTTTCAAAAGTTTATGGTAAGGAAAATCTGCCTATAGATGTAATTATTTCACCTGAAATTGAAATTGCTAAATCAATACAAAGAAAACTAGAAGCTCCTGGAGCTTTAGACAATATTCCATTTGCTAAAAATAAAATAAGATTACTTGAAATTAACATTGAAAAAAACTGCCCGTTAATTAACATAAAATTAAATGAATTAACGAAAAAATTTCCTAAATTAGAAGCTCATATATTGGGTGTTATTCGTAAAGAAAAATTTAAAATTTTAAAAAAAAATGATGTGATTAGTGAAAACGATAAAGCTTACGTGGTAATCAATTCATTACAGATGCAGCAAACATTATTGGCTTTTGGTCATAATGAAAAAATATCAAATAAAATATTAATTATTGGTGGAGGAAATATTGGTTTCAATCTAGCTAAAAATATTGAAAAATCATTTGAGGATGTGAGAATAAAAATTATTGAGAAAGATAAAAATAGAGCTGAGTTTATTGCGAAAGAATTAAATAATTCAATTATTATTAATGGAAATGGATTAGAGGAAGATGTCTTGACGGAAGCAAATTTAAATGAAGTTGAAACTGTACTTGCTCTTACTAACGATGATGAAGATAATCTAATGGTAAGTGTGCTTGTTGAAAAATTTTCAAAAGATAAAAGAACTATGGCTTTAATAAATAAACCAAATTATTCATTATTACAGTCATCCTTAAAAATAGATGACTTAATAGATCCGAGAATGAACACCGTATCAAGTATTCTTAAACATGTACACAAAGGATCAATTGAAAATGCATATAGTATTTTAAATGGAGAATACGAGGTAATTGAAGCAGAAATTATTGAAACTTCAGAATTAATTAATAAAGAACTTAAAAATTCAAATTTACCTGATGAAATTAGAATTGGTGCAATATTGAGGGGAGAGGAAATTATAATTCCAAGATCTAATTTTATTTTTCAAAAAAAAGATGTAGTTGTTTTCTTAGCAAAGATAAATCAGCTACCACTTGTTGAAAATATGTTTCGAATTAGTTCAATTTAATTTTTAATGAGCTATTTTAGTTTAATTTATTTAGGTATTTTTTCTTTAATTATTTCAGTTTTATCTTTTTTTAATATTATATATGCATATTATTTTAATCTTTACTTAAGTATTGATAGTTATGTTTATTCTTTAATCGTATCGCTCATATTTGGTCTCATTTTTTTATTAAAAAAAAAAGATACTTATAAAATATCAATTTATCATAAAATTTTAACAGTAATTTTAGGTTATTTTTTTTTACCTTTGATTATATCTATTCCATATTATTTGAGTATTTTTAACATTTCATTTTTAGATTCATACTTTGAAACTATTTCAGGTTTTACTTCCACAGGTTTTACTATTTTTGAAAATATCAAACATTTAGATCAAAGTTTAATATTATGGCGATCCTCATCACAATGGATTGGAGGTTTATATTTTTTATCTTCTATAATTTTACTTATTGATATTTTTGATAATAATTTAAAAAAATCATTAACTAATTTTATAACTTTTGATACTGTTGAAACATTAAAGCAATCACTAAAAATTTTAATTCTTTATTCGCTATTAACGTTTTTAATGTTTATTGTGTTTAAAATTTTTGATTTTCGGACATTTGATTCATTTAATCTTGCAATGACACTAATTTCATCAGGAGGTTTTTTACCATTTAATAATTTATCAATAGCATTGAATTCGAATATCAAAGAAGTAGTTTTTTCTATATTAATGCTAGTATCTTTCTTTAGTATTTTTTTAACTTATAATTTAATTTTTTTAAAAAATAGAAATTTTAATTTTTTTCAAGAGGATTTATATTTGTTTTTATACTTAATATCCTTAATAATAATTTTTTTTT
>CACHVT010000014.1 GCA_902583345.1 uncultured Pelagibacteraceae bacterium
TAAATCTGTAATTACATTTGAATTTTTTATTAGTAAATTTTTAAATAAATGAAGTTTTGATTTAAAATAATCTTTATAGGATTTATGATAATCTAAATGGTCACGTGATAAATTGGTAAATATTCCAACCTTAAATTTAAGCCCATCAAGCCTATGTTGTTTAAGTCCATGGCTTGAAGCTTCTAATATTATATTATCAATATTTTGTTTTTTTAATTTTGCAAGGTATTTGCCTAATTTTAAAGGATCTAGAGTGGTATTTTGTAAATCAATCCTTTTTGAAATTGTATGAATTCCTAAAGTCCCAATAGATGCAACTTTTTTTTTATTTAATCTTAATATTTGTAAGTAAAAGTTTGCTATAGATGATTTTCCATTTGTACCAGTAACTGCTATTAAATTTTTTGGTTTTTTTCGATAAATTTTATAAGCAATCTTGGCAAGTGATTTTCTTACATTTGTAGACTTAATAAATAAAATACCATTTTTTATCCCTTCGAAACTATTATTGGAAATGATTGTTCTCGCACCTTTTTTTATTGCATGAGAAATAAATTTATTTCCATCAAAATTATTTCCTTTTATCGCAAAGAAAATATAATTTTTTTTACAGTTCGTACTATTGAAACTTAAACCTGAAAATAAATGGTTTTTAAATTTTACATTAATATTTTTAAAGTAATTCCCTACCAGCATAAGGTTATTTAACTTCGATGTATTTTGTGGCTAAAATAGGTCCAATTTTCTCTATAATTTTGCCTGCAACCTCAACAGATGTCCAGCCAGCTGTATTATATGCGGTACCTTTATATTTCCATCCAGATCCATCTTTGTAGTGGTAAATATATTCTTTATTTAGCTTAGGTTCGTCTAACAAAACTACAAAAACGTATTTTGGTTTAGATGTTGGAAAAATAGCTACAAAAGTATTTACCTTATTTTTTGAGTATTCACCCCCAGTTGTTTTTTGAGCAGTACCTGTTTTTCCGCCAACCTGATATCCCTCAATATTAGCAAATCCAGCTGTCCCCTCTTTAGTTGAAACGACTTTTCTTAAAATTGGATTTATCTTATTAGATACATCATCTCGTAAGATTTTATTTTTTATTATATCTTTTGAAATTTTTTTTTTAATTAATGTAGGTTTTATGTCATATCCCCCATTTGTTATAATTGAATAACCTTTTGCTAATTGTAATGGAGTTGTTGTTATTCCATGTCCAAAAGATGATGTTGCCAATTTACACTTTCCCCATCTAAATGGAATTGGTTGACCGACTTCTTCAATATCAAATTCAATTTTATTTAGAATACCAATTTTCTCTAAAAAAGACTTAAATTTTTCTATACCAACCTTTTGCGCAATTCTTACTGACCCAATATTTCCAGATCTAATTAAAATTTCCTCCACGGTTAGATCAGATGGAATTTCATTATCATATTCTCTTATTGACCTTCCAGCACAACTGATGCTTTTTGGTAAATCCTCAAAAGATGTATTTGGTTCTATTTCTCTTTCATTAATTCCTGCAGCTACAGTGAAAGTTTTAAAAACTGAACCAAGTTCATATACTCCTTTTGTTGCTCTATTAATAAATTTTTTATCTTTAATTTCTTCTCTTCTATTTAAATTAAAATCTGGCAAAGAAACCATTGAAATTATGTGACCATTATTAACATTCATCAAAATTGCTGCACTACCTTTACTTTTAAAAATTTCCTGAAATTTTAATAATTCCTCTCTTACCAAGAATTGGATATCAGTATTAACTGTTAGTTCCAGTGGGTCTTTTCTAGTTTTAAGCTCAAAATCATAAAATTTTTCAATCCCGGAAATTCCGTTGTTATCATTATCTATCTGACCAATTATATGACTAAATAAATTTTCTTGAGGGTAAACTCGAGTTAGTTTTTCTTCAAGAATAATAGATTTTTCTCCAAGTAAACGCAGTTTTTCGTACTGCTCTTGAGTTATTTTTTTTTTTAAATAAAAAAATTTTTTTTCATAAATTTTATTTTTTATTTGGTTAAAATCTTTTTTAGGAAAAATTAATTTCAAATTTATAAGTAGTTTTTTTTTATCAATTACTAGATTTGGATTTATACCTATATCTACAGTTCTTACTGATTTAACAAGAAAGTTGCCATTAATGTCAATTATATCAGCTCTATAATTTGCTTTTAAAGGATAATTTGTAATAACTTCTCTGCCAGTATTTAAACTTCCTAAATATAAAATTCTAGTAGAATATATTGTACAGATAATTAAAAAAATAAAGAATATAAATGCGATTCTATTGAATGTAATATTTAAATTCGATTTATCTTTTTTATATAGAAATTCACTTTCATAATTTTCTATTTCTATTCTATCAAAACTATTTTTGCCCATCATTTTATTATTTTAAAATCTTCGATCAATATTTTGTCATTATCTAAAGTTAATTCTTTAATTTGATTAATATCAATTTCAGTGAGTTCACTTTCAAAGTATCGAGATTGATAATCTAATAATTTTTTTGGATTTGTTAAATAGTTATAATCAAGCATAATAAGTTCATAATTATCTTTTAAGATACTTATATTTTCTTTTGTAGAAAAAATTTTACTTTCTAATTTGATTGTTGAATTTTTTGTTAAAGTTGTAATTATAATTAAAAAAATAATTACGGTAAATGAAAATATTTTTTTCATAATTTTTCTGAATAATTTTCAATATCAATTAAATATTTAAATTTATTTAAAATATCAGTTTCAAAATCATTAAAATTAGATTTTTTGATTGCATATCTTAATTTTGCTGACCTTGATTGAGGGTTTTCCTTAACTTCCTTTAAAGACGGTAAAATAGGTTTTTTTTTAACTACCTTAAGAAGATTTTTCTGAGATATAGTTTTTGGCATATATCTAGAAACACTTTTAGGTTCAGATAAGCTCTTAAAAAAGTATTTAATTATTTTGTCTTCTATAGAGTGAAAACTTACAATTGCAATAATTCCGTCCTGTTTTAAAATTTTTATAGCGTTTATAAGTCCATAAATTAATTCACTAATCTCTTTGTTTACAAATATTCTTAAAGCCTGAAAAACTTTTGTAGCGCAATGAATTTTATAATTTTTAATTCTTTTTGTTTTTTCTATGATTTTTACTAAATCTTCAGTATTTATTTTTTTTGTTTTTCTCTCTTTAACTATTTCTCTTGCTATTCTTTTGCTTTCTCTTTCTTCTCCAAAAATTTTAAAAATTTTTTCTAATTCTTTTTCATTAAGTTTATTTATCACATCTGAAGCTGAAAAATCATTCAGTCCCATTTTCATATTTAAATCTCCTTTAGAATTAAAGGAAAGACCTTTTTTTTGATTTTTTATTTGAGCATAAGAATAGCCTAAATCAAATATTATAGCTTTGATATACTCATTTTTAATTTTTAAATAATTTAACTGACTAAATTTTAAATTTTTAAAAAAAAATCTTTTTTCAAAATTTTTTTTTATATTTACAGCTTTTTTTAAAGTATCTTTGTCCCTGTCAAGGGCAATTACTTTTGTATTTGGAAAATCTAAAAGTTTTAATGAATATCCACCTTGCCCGAAAGTACAGTCTACAAATGTGCCACCATATTGAGGGGAAATAATGCTAACAATTTCATTTAGCAATACCGGGTAATGCATATACTTTTCCGGTATTATAGTGGCACACATTTGTTTTTTCGAAGACCATTAATTTTTTTGTCTCCGTAAAAAAGCTGGAATTTCAAAGTCCTCTTCTTCATTTTCATTTTCTGATGATAATATTTCTTTAATAGTATTTTCTTCATTAGAATTGAAAAGATCTGGAGTTTCTTCTTCAATTCCAAAATTTTCTAATCCATTTGATGTCTCTCCTTTTTCTTCTTTTGCTTTAGAAGTGTTTTCGGTATCTGGAACTTCAATTTTGGGATTAATACCTGTATCTTCAGTATTTAAAACATGTGCATCAACTAAATCTGATGACGTTTCAGCTTCAGTTAAAACTTCATTTTCAAGTTTTAATGCATTTGCACCGCTTGTAATAGTATTTGGCATGGTAGCTGTTAAATTGAAATTACCTGGGTTGTTAATATTTGAAAAATCAGAGTAACCCGGGTTACGATTTTGTATTCTATGAACCATATTAATAACTGACTTTGACTCTGGTTGTTGACCATCAAGAGCAGTTGCAACTATTGAAACTCTCATTATACCATCAAGCGCAGGATCAGTAATTGCACCAATTATTAATTCTGCTTCTGGATCAACTTCAGCTCTTACTTTGTTAACAGCTTCATCAACTTCAAAAAGTTTAAGATCCTTTCCTCCAGTTATATTAACTAATAATCCTTTTGCACCTTTCAAAGTATAATCATCAATTAATTGGTTAGTTATAGCCATCTCTGCAGCTTTTGCTGCCCTTCCTTCTCCTTCAGATTCACCTGTTCCCATCATAGCCTTGCCCATTGAGCTCATAACGTGCTCTACATCAGCAAAGTCTAAATTTATTAGACCTGGTCTAACCATTAAATCAGTTATACTTTGAACTCCATGAAGCAAAACATGATTTGAAAGTTCAAATGACTCTTCAAAGGTTGTTTGCTCACTTGCAACTTTAAATAAATTTTGATTAGGAATAACTATGATTGTATCTACATGTTTTCTTAATTCTTCTAATCCTTGCTGAGCTCTTCTCATTCTTGATGGTCCCTCATATAAAAATGGCAGTGTAACAACGCCAACAGTTAAAATATTAAGTTCTTTGGCTGCTCTTGCTATCACATGTGCAGATCCAGTTCCTGTTCCACCTCCCATTCCAGCAGTTATGAAAACCATATTCGCACCTTGTAAAATATTAACAATATCATTTAATGACTCGTCTGCTGCAGCCTGTCCAATATCTAATTTTGATCCAGCACCTAAGCCTTTTGTTAGATTTAAACCAATTTGAATTTTGTTTTTTGCCTTACTATGTTTTAGATCCTGGGCATCTGTATTTACTGCAATAAACTCAACCCCTTGAAGTCCACTTTCAATCATTCCGTTAATTGCATTTCCTCCTGCTCCTCCAACACCAAGAACTAGTATTCTTGGTTTTAGCTCTCTGATATCTGGTGTTTTAAAATTAATAGTCATATTTCTTCCTTTTAATTATTAAATTGTCGCTCCCATTTAAGGCTAGCTCTATGAATGTTTGATTTTTTTTTTGCAGTTACCTTAAATTTTTCAAAGTTCGAGGGTTCCCATATTTGGAAAGTCATTCCTTGACCCACAAACAACATATTATTTTTAATTTTTGCATGTTTTATAAGTTTTGATGTTAATGAAATTCTTCCTTCACTATCAAATTGTAAATTAACACTTTCAGATAAAATTGAAGTAGTGAAATAATCCTTTTTTTCTTCAAATGGGTTTAAAGCGTCTATTGAGTTCGAAATTTTTTCGATTCTATCTTGTGACCAAGCCTCTATACATTGGTGATTAAATGAAGGATAACATATTACTCCGTTGTAGCCTAAGTTTGAAAGATGTGATCTAAAACTAGCAGGCACAGATACCCTTCCCTTTTTGTCCAGTTTGTTTTCGTACGTAGATAAAAACATATTTCATAATTTCCCTTATCCCTTATTTGGGAATATATGGGATATTATGGGTTTTCAACCTATACGTCAATCACTATTTTGTCTTATTTCTTACTTAAAAAATATTACGTTTTAGGGATTCTTTTAAAATGCCAGATAAACTATAAGCCGGGTTCTGTCATTTAAACCTATCATTTATCTAGGCCTAAGATCGCTCTTAGGCTCAAGCAACTAACCCTGATGACTAGCCAAAGACAGCTTTTAGTTTTACAACAATGTCATCTCTACTCAGTCTTGCTCTCAGTGGGGTTTACCATGCGCTAATTGTTACCAATATAGCCGGTGTGCTCTTACCACACCTTTTCACCCTTGCCTTGATTAGGCGGTTTATTTTCTGTGGCACTATCCCTGGGGTTGCCCCCGCCAGGAATTACCTGGCACCGCGTCTTTGTAGAGCCCGGACTTTCCTCTCTAAAAAAATTTAAAGTGATAAGTCGTTTATCTGGCATTGACAAAATATGCCTAAATTTTCAATTTTCAAGAAAATAATTATTAACAATATGCCAAGTTTTTGCTTATTAATAAGCACTCATGATCGATTATGCCATTTATTAATTGAGGCCTAAAACGTCTTTGAAAAGCTTTTATAACAAGTTTTTCGTTTTGACTCTTATAATTTTTAGAGTATCCGATTTTAAATAAATTATTAAAAAATCTATTTTTAAACAATTTACTGCATTTTTTATTTCTAAGATTAATTAATCTGTTTTTTTTTAAACTATGCCAATAACCAATTTTCCTCTTGGCTAGATACTCCCATGGGAATTTCTCACCAGGATCTTTTTTTCTTAGTGGTGAAATATCAGAATGACCCAAAATATTTTTATTATTAATTTTAAATTTTTTTATTAAAAATCTACTTAATCTAATTAGAGAATTAATTTGTTTTTTTGAAAACCTTTTATAGCCAAAATCATGGCCTGGATTACTTAACTCGATACCAATAGAATTTTTGTTTAATAAATTATGTTTTTTCCAGGCCGATATTCCTGCATGCCAGGCGGTATATAAGTCTGGAACGAAAACAACAATATCACCATTAATTTTAATCAAATAATGACTTGCAACTTGAGATTGAAAATTAGTTAATCTCCTTATTGCTCTTTTTTCACTTTTCATACCTGTATAATGAAAAATTAAAAATTTAATGTTTTTTTTAAGTCTTTTTTTATCATTAAAATTTGGTGAATAATTCAATATAGTTTTTATAGTCATAAATGTTTAAATATTAATAAGCTTAAATTTGCATTAAAAATTATGATATTATACACATTCATTAAAGAATGAGAAAAATTTTAATTATATTTTTAATCGCTTTTAGCGTTACTTTCTCTGCAAATGCTAAGAGTAATGACACTGGAAATGTTAAGGACTGTTCAGAAGGTTTCAACAGAGCAAGTTTTAAATTTAATCAAGTTCTAGATAAAGCAATAGTTAGGCCTCTAGCTGTAGGTTATAGAAAATTACCTAATAGTGTTAGGATAATAACAAGCAACTTTCTTAACAATCTTTCAAATCTTATTACTATACCTAACAATGCACTACAAGGAGAGTTTGGTAAAGCAGGAAATAATTTGGCAAGATTAGGAATAAACTCAACAATTGGAATAATTGGATTGTTTGATGTGGCTACATCAATGGGATTTGAAGAATATGAAAAAGAGGACTATGGTCAAAGTCTTGCAGTATTGGGAAGTGGTCCAGGCTGTTATTTGGTTTTACCAATACTAGGCCCTAGTACAGCTAGAGATACTGTTGGAACTGTATTTGGAATGTTCGGTGGCGACCCTTGGTATAATGTTACAGTAAAAAATGATACTCAGTATTTTAGAGAATCAGATTATTATATAAGCAAATCTGTGAGCGGAGTTGATTTTCGAGCAAAAAATTTAGATGCTTTAGATAATTTAGAGGAAAATTCAATGGATTTTTATGCTTCTGTAAAAAGTTTATACCTTCAAGATAGGCAACAAAAAATATTAAATTCAAAGAAGACGATAGAAGCCCAAGATGATAGCGAATGGGATGAAATAAGTCCTGAGTAAACAATTAATTAAAATGTTTTTAAAAATAAAGATTAATTTTTTTGTATTTTTTTTAATATTTTTTATTTACCAAGAAAGTTCAATTTCTATTGAACCTAATATTTTTGTTCAATCTACTGTAAATAGAGCATCTACAGTTCTTGGTGATGGATATAGTAAAGAGGAAAAAATACAAAAACTAAAAGATATTGCTGAAGAAACAGTAGATATTAGAGGTATAGGTTTTTATACCCTTGGTAAACATAGAAAAACCTTAAATGACCAACAAAAAGATAAATACTCAAAATTATTTAAGAATTATTTTTTAAAAAGCTTTTCAAGTAGATTGGCTGAATATTCTAATCCTCAAATCGACGTAATTTCACAAGAAAAAATTAGTGACAAATATACAATAGTATCGAGTATTTTAGTTGCAACAAAAGAAAGACCAGAAGTTCAAATTGATTGGAGAATATACACTAAGGATCCTGAAAAACCTCTAATAAGAGATTTAATAATTGAGGGATTGAGTTTGGCTAGAACACAAAAAGAGGAGTTTAATTCGATTATTCAAAGCAACGACGGAGACATAAATGCTCTGTTTTCTAATCTTAAAGACTTTATAAACAGATAGTTAAAATCTGGTGGGCCCGCCAGGACTCGAACCTGGGACCAATACATTATGAGTGTACTGCTCTAACCAACTGAGCTACAGGCCCTTGAAATTAATTAAGGTAATACAACAATTTTAAAATTCATACAAGTTAACTTTACAAACAATAAATTGTATTTTTCTTAAATTTTGTGCACAAACTTTGCATTCGTTGGTAATTCCGTTGGTAAAAATTTTTATAAACTTTTTAAGGTTTTTTCTGATATTCCATTAATCAGAACTTTCTTATACTTTAAAATTTTTTTAGCAGCTTCAAGAAACTTTGTATTTTTTAAGTCATTACTTTTATTAAAATCATAACCGTATATCCAAATATCTCTAAGTTTATTAAAGTTTTTTAAAACACTTAGATCTAAATACTCAGAACAAAGATTGTAAATTGCATTTCCCTCTTTATTTTCAACAGAAAAATAATTGTAATATCTAAGTTTTTCAAATGATTTAATTTTTTCGAAATTTGGAAAATTGTGTACTTGTAATATTCGGGCCATATAATACTGCTCGTGATCGCTAGCAGCATAACCTTTATGATCAATATATTCATCTGAAGGTTTTTCATCTTTCAAATCTTTGGGCAAAACTACCTCAAAATCTTTGAGTTTTTTTGGATAAATATTTTTAGGAAATTCGCCCATGGGTTCTCTTAACCAAGTGTGAACATCTGTTGATAATTTTTCTAAACTTGGGAGTTTGTATATTGCTTTAAAAAAAGAGGTGGCTGTATGCCAATCAATAATACATCCATCTAAATGTAGATGTTTCAATTTCTTTAATTTTGATAAAGGTGACCAATCTTTTATATATTTCATATTTGCCAATACTAAATGTTCAATATCTTTTAGTTTTTCAATTTCTTTTAAAGTTTTAGTATCCCTTAGGTCTATTTTATCTATCTCTGCATATTTTGACTTTTTGTCAACAATGTCTCTTAAATATGAACTTTCTTTAAAAATTCTGTTAACTACCAACCTCCCGTCTTTTCCTTTATTTAAATAACAGCTCTTAATACCTTCCACTACTATTTTTACATAAGTGCTTTTATAACCATCTTCATCCTTGCTATCGTAACAATGTAAATAAACAGGATAAGAACCCTTCTTTACAGGTAAAATAATGTTAGTTAATCTAAAACTAACATCCTCTTTCAATTTATAGCCATCAAAAAATTCTGCAATTCCATCTGATTTTGATATTTCGATCTTTTTTTCACTTAATTTATTTTGTTTTTTTTTTCTACCGAATGTTGGAAGATTTAATTCTTGAGGTTCTATATCTTTGATTATACCAATAATGAAATCTTCGAATTGTTTTTTTCTCAACTCAAAAGCTTCTTTAAAATTCTCTTTAAATAAAATCTTTGATTGTTTTTTAAGTATTTGAATAGCTTTTGGAAGTCTATTATATATATATTCTCCTGAAAGAACAACGCCCTCTTTTATATCTAAATTAAAATTAAAATTATAATCCACTAAATGAATTTTTTTTTTGTTAACCAGATAATCTTCAAAAATATATTTGGTTGGATAACAATTTTCATTTAATTGATTACTAAATAATTCAGTATATGAATAATTAATTGGCTCTTGATAAGGTTTTAATTTTTTATGAATTACAGACGAACTAAAATTTGATTGCTCGGGTTTATTTATTAAACCATAAGAAAATTTAACAGCAAATATTGGTGTAGAGTTTTGCAAAATTCCATCTTTTTTAAAATAATCAACATTAATAACTTCGTTTAGATCACCTTTCTCATTTAAGTCCTCATTGTATACGCCTAAGAAATTTCGTAATGGTCCACCATAGTCTCCGATAGCGATTAAGCCTGATTTAGAATTTAAATCGAATAACTTAATTCTATTTTCTTTCAATTTACTAAAAAATTGATCATTGTAATCTTCTTTATCCCACCAATGAGACAAATAACTCGTTTTTTCTTTTGGGTGTTGTATATATTCCGCAACCGTTGCATCAGCAAATATTTTTCTTATTCTATTTTTAGCATCCACGCCAATGTAAACTGAATACCCACCATCTGCTGCATTACCAAAAGATATAGAATTATATTTAGATGCATCCACTTTTTTGAAATCACTAACTACTTCTTTTACACTGGAATAGTCCGATCCTGTGTTAAAATCATTAGTTAATCGCTCACATAAATCTCCTACAGTTACTGTTGCTGCGTCGACAGCATTCATTTCCAACAAATAAACATCTGTTATTGGATACGGATCTCTAGTTTTGTTCATTTAAAAGTTTTTTTATCATTCTTATGCTACCATCGTTTGGAGGAAAAGATCTATCTAAATTTCCACAAACTTGAGATGTTTTTAATCTTAAAATTTTACTTCCTCTCTGCGTCTCCTCTATTGATAAATAAATCCCAGGACTTTTAAGTTTCTCAATTCTTTCTTTAAATTCTTTTGATACAATTACGTCATAAGAGTTAAATTTAGACACTTGGTTATCTAATGTTTGTCCTTTTAAATTATTAATATTAAATTTAGGATCAGCCAATCTACTATAAATTATTGTCTCGCTGATGTTTATTTCTTTAGGAAGTTTTTGGTTTATAATTTTTACTGCTCCTTCAACGCTTATGAAACTATTTTTTGGTATCGTATCAAAGTAATTTTTAATTGCTTTATTTTTAATTTCAGCAATAGAACCAAAATTAAATTTATTTTCATATTCTTTTAAAATTCTATTATTATGACCGCTTATTTTTTGTCCAGATGATCTAATCAAATCACTTCGAGACTCCCAATTTATGTTTCCTTTTGTTAATTGGAGCTCTATGAAACTTCTAAAATCTCTCTTTATTTTCATAAATTGCTTAACCATTTAGGCCAAGACCTTGAATTTAAATCTCTATCAAGATTAAATTCATTGATAATCTTTCTTAAAATCTCAGACTTTGAATATCCCTCTTTAAAAAGCTCTTTTGCTCTTTTAATTTTAGCATTTTTAAGTTTTTGAACTTCTGAGTTATATTGAATTAAATTAGATTGATCTCCACCAGAGTTTCCTAAAGCTCTTTTATTTCCTTGCATAGATTTAGCTCTTTTTTCTTCAAGAATTTTTGTAAGTTTTTTTCTTTTTCTTAAAGCTTCCTCAGCTAAAAATTTATTATTATAAATTTGTAACCCTCTGAACTCCATTGGGATATTGCTATTTTTAGTTTGGGGAGTAGAAAATAAAATCTTATATTTTCCATTTGGATTATTTTTATCGACAGGTCTGATTTTATTGTGATTGCTCATTTTTACTATCTCTAACCTTTTTAAGCATTTTTATCTCCGTTTCGATCATTTCAAATTTATGACAATCACATCTGTAAATAAAATACTTCATTGTATTATATGGAAGAAAATATAATTTTAGGATCAAATTTAACAAAGGCTTATCTTCGTAGAACTTTTTCTTAGCATTCATATGAAGCTGCCTATGAGTAATTAACCATCCTAGATAATTTTTCCATTCTAATCTGTTTTCTAATCTTTCTTTAATTATTTCATCTAAGTTATTTTTCATTTTGTATTTCTCCTGCTCTTAAAAAATAATTACATGTTTTGCAATCATCTGAAGGTTTGGGTGGTTTTTTGTTGTGTAAAATGTCTAAATATTTGGTTAATTGATTTTTAAAGTTTTTCATATCAAGTTCTACCTCTTCAAATTTATGGTCAAAATCGACGATAAATTTTTTACTCGATTTAACCTTTTCAGGATAAATAAAAACTAATCCTAATAATGAAGTTTTATTAATACTTATACTTCTGATTTTTTTGAGAGTTTTTTTTACACTTTCAGATTTATTTTCATCCTTAGCTTTACTATGCTCTGCTAAAAATTTTTCATCAGTCTCCAAATTTGAGTATAACAAACTATAAGCATGTAATTGTGGAGAGTATTCTAGAATTTTTTTATTAAATTCCACAATATATTTTTTATTTTTATTATCTTTAAATTTGCTAGTTTTGTAATCAATAATTCCATTCGTATTATCATCAAATTTAATTATCGCATCTCCCTTTCCTTTTATTCTGTAAGCTCTATTTTTATTATCTTTAAGTTCTTTTGAATAAAATGAAATATTTAAGGGATCAATAACTTGTCCACTTTTAATATTTGGATCAATTTTTTTAACATCTCCCATAAAATATTTTTTTTCAAAGCTATCAAGCGTTTGTGTCACTCCAGCTGATATAGAGTCAGGTTCAATATCGTAATTTTTTTTAATATAAGAACAATGATTACAAACATAAGAAAGTTCGCTAGGACTAATAACAAATGTTTTCATTTAATTTATACTTCTTTCATCTTGATGCTGTTCGTATTTTAATTTTGCCACAACTAGTCTTAGGTCTTCCATAATTTTTACCCATTTGGTCGGTAAATCATTACAATTTAACCATGGCAATTCTTTCTGTTCAAGACCTAATAGATTGAGCATTTTATCATCAATATCCTTTAATATTTCTGCTCTTTGTTGAGGTGTATGCTCTGAAAATAAACCAACTATTGTTTGATTTGCATTTTGGCCTAAGCTTTTTTGATCAACTAAAGTTCTAACGACTTGGGCTCTAGATATCGTAATACCAGGAACTAGTGCTGTAGTTAACTCTTCGATTTTTTTGTAGCAATTATTGTCTATAGCTACAGATTTATACTTTGTTTTATCTGTCATTTTTATCTTTCCGAACTAATAGTTCGAAAAAGATAAAACTAATCTTACTGACTTTATACATTCATTTACCTCATTGAACCTTAGTTCATTGGTTAATTTATAGGCAAATTTTTATGATTGAATTAAAATTCAATTCTAGCTTCGAAGAGAACACTTACGCTCAGGTATTAAACCCCAGTCCTCCCACTAGGTTGAAAAGTATTTAATTCTGGAGGTTGCAAATACACATTTTATTAAGTCAGTAAATTTTATGTGTATATGTAACCTCCATAAATCAAAAATCACCTGTTTTAAATATAATGATTTTCACAAGCCTTTTCAATCTAAAAAAAAATTATTTTCGGGGCTGTGCTCTATCCTATACTCTCCTATAAAATTTTGGAGCTTTTCAGGGCACTGCTCTAGCTATTTTTTATTCTTAATTTTAAATCCGTTTTTTTCCAGAATGTTTATCAAATTCTTAAGCTTTTCATCTCTTGAAGTGTTTTGATCTCCAATACTTTCAAAAAATATAGGTTTTAAACCTTTTTTTTCTTTTGATTTAAAAAAGTCTTTTATTGATTGTATTTTTATTTTCATGTTTCTCCTTTAGCGTTTTGTTTTAAGTCCTAGCAAGTAGAGTTATGTTCTAAATCAGGACTAACTAATCTTATCATACTTAAGACATATTTAAAGATTATATTATTAATTGTTAGTTAATTTTCTTAATTTAAATACTTCAAAAATATGCAACAATTAAAACTGTTTGATTACAGAAAAGATTATCTTTTTGATAATAAAATTCAGGTTGCTCACTGGTACGATATACTCAAAGAAACTAAAGACACTATTAGTTATGCAGAACACATAGATCCTAATAAAGGCTATGCAATAGCAGGTATAGAATATGAGGAATATGTGGATGTGAAAAAAGATAGGTTGAAAGGACTAACATATGATCAAATACTCACATACTTAAAAAGTGCTAAAAAAGAGGACAGGCTTAAAAAATATAAAGCATTACTGAAATTTAAAAATATTCCTTTTGAAGCTGATCTTTTTACCTGGCACAACGAAGACTTGTAGAAATAATTATTTATTAATTGTGATATAAGATAGATGATTCTACAGATATGAAAAAAAACTATTATACTAAAGAACTGGTTGCAGATATGCTTTCTACAAGCAAATCAACAGTTGAGAGCTGGATACGAAAAAATAAGCTTAAAAGCATTAAACCAAATGGAAAAACACTTATTCATAAAGAAGAATTAAAGCAATTTGAAAAACTCTCATTTCTTTTTAATAAAACTAAATACAAAAAACCCAAACCAAAAAAAAAGTATACTGTTGTTGAATTATTCGCAGGTTGTGGTGGTTTAGCTCTAGGGTTTGAAAAAGCTGGTCTTAAGTGTTTATTTGCAAACGATATAGATAAAGACTCTTGTAAAACACTTCAAGAAAATAGACCCAATTGGAATGTTTTACATAAAGATGTTCATAAAATTTCGGATAATGAATTCAAAAAATTAAAAGGCGCTGACATAGTATCAGGAGGATTCCCCTGCCAAGCATTTAGCTATGCAGGTAAAAAAATGGGCTTTAAAGATACTAGAGGTACTTTATTTTATGAATTTGCAAGGGCAGTAAAGATTATTAAACCAAAGATATGTATAGCAGAAAACGTTAGAGGACTTGTCTCTCATGATGGAGGAAAAACATTAAAAACAATTATAAATGTAATGGAAAAAGATATTGGTTATGAAGTAATAGATCCTGAAATTTGCCAATCTATTTTTTATGAAGTTCCACAAAAAAGAGAAAGATTATTTTTAATAGGTATTAAAAAAGGCTCTGGTTTAAAATTTAATTATCCTGAAAAAATTTCTGAAGCCTATACTGTAAGAGATGCTTTAAAGAAAGGAAGATTGTACAAATCAAACGTTCCAAATTCTGAATTTCAAAAATACACAAAAAGAAAACAACAAATAATGAGAAGAGTTCCTCCAGGAGGAAATTGGAGAAATTTACCTGAAAAAATGAAAAAGGAATATATGAGAGGTAGTTTGCATTTAGGTGGTGGTAAAACAGGTATTGCAAGAAGACTTAGTTGGGATGAGCCTTCTTTAACCCTAACAACTGCACCTGCTATGAAGCAAACTGAAAGAGCTCATCCGGTTGAAGATAGACCATTGAGCTATAGAGAATACGCAAGGATACAAACGTTTCCAGATAATTGGAATTTCATTGGTACTTTAAACTCAAAATATAAACAAATAGGTAATGCTGTTCCTGTTAATCTAGCTAAATATATTGGGTATGAGCTAATTAAATCCCTTAATAAATAAATTATTTATTGCCTATAAAAGATTTTTTAAAAAATGAGTCAAATTCTTTTTGTTTAGTAAAAGACAGATAGTCATCATTTTCAATTTTATTATGTAACAATAAAG
This sequence comes from uncultured Pelagibacteraceae bacterium, assembly GCA_902583345.1. Lineage (GTDB taxonomy): Bacteria > Pseudomonadota > Alphaproteobacteria > Pelagibacterales > Pelagibacteraceae > Pelagibacter. The sequence goes on from CACHVT010000014.1 coordinate 15,470, forward strand.
CTACTTCGTTATAAAGCATACGTAAAAAATTTTTTTCACCGGTTAATAATTCATAAAACTTATTACCGGTAATTTTTCTTATTTTTTTATTTAGTGGTTTTCCTTTTGGTTTAAATTCTCTGTCAAAGCTATTTCCTGGTGTTGTTGGTATTATCATTACAATATAAGCGGTATAATCCTTATTTTTCTTCTTTTTAATAAAATTTCTCAAATCATCATATGCACCTTTGGCACTATTTTTATTCACTGTATTTTCTTTATTTTTAATTTCAGCAACTATTTTTTTTCCATCACATTTAAAATCTAAAGGTTTAACAAGTCTTTTGCATCCTTTTATTTTGCCTGCTATTCCTTGATGAAACAATCCAATATAATTTTGAAAACTTTTTTCTATTTGTCTTATTTCCTCACTTGATATCCAGTCTTTAAACTTAATATCTTTATCTTTTAATAGAAAAATTGCGCTAAATACATCAAGATTATTTTTCCATAATTCTTTATCTTTTTTTTTATTAAAATTATTTTTTATCTCTTTTAATTTACTTACAACTTTATACACCTCATCGTTTAAATCTTTTTCACTTATATAATCGTAAATAGAAGAAGTTTTATTTTTATCAATGGTCATTAAATTAGATAATATTTAACCATAATCAGTTACTCTTTTAAATCAAAAAGACATAAAAAATATGTTGAAAATGGTGGGCCGTGTTAGAATCGAACTAACTGCCCCCTCGATGTCAACGAGGTACTCTAACCGATGAGCTAACGGCCCTAATGATATTAACTCTCTAAGAAACTTTTTAATTGCTTTGATCTGCTTGGATGTTTAAGCTTTCTAAGTGCTTTTGCTTCTATTTGTCTTATTCTCTCTCTTGTAACTGAAAACTGTAAACCAACTTCTTCTAAAGTATGGTCTGTATTCATACCTACACCAAATCTCATTCTCAGAACTCTTTCTTCTCTAGGTGTTAAAGTAGATAATATTTTTGTTGTTGCCTCGCTTAAGTTTGCTTTAATTGCCTGTTCTAATGGAGCTAGTGCTTTTGTATCCTCTATAAAATCTCCTAAACTACTATCTTCCTCGTCTCCAACTGGTTTTTCAAGAGAGACTGGTTCTTTAGAAATTTTCAAAACTTTCCTAACTTTTTCTAAGGGCATTCTTAATTTTTTTGCTAACTCTTCTGGAGTTGCTTCTCTTCCAAACTCACTCAAAATTAATCTTTGAGTTCTAACTATTTTGTTAATTGTTTCTATCATATGAACCGGGATTCTTATGGTTCTTGCTTGATCCGCAATAGATCTTGTAATTGCCTGTCTAATCCACCAAGTTGCGTAGGTAGAAAATTTATAGCCTCTTCTATATTCGAACTTATCAACAGCTTTCATCAAACCTATATTACCTTCTTGAATAAGATCTAAAAATTGTAAACCCCTATTTGTATATTTTTTTGCAATAGAAATTACCAATCTTAAATTAGCTTCAACCATTTCTTTTTTAGCAATCCTGGATTCTTTTTCTCCCTTTTGTACCCTACTAACTAATTTTTTGAAATCTGTAACTGAAATTCCAAGCTTATGACTTATTTCAACTAGTCTATCTCTTATATTTTTAAATTCATTTTTATTTTTTTGAAAAAAGTTTTTCCATACTTGATTAGTATCTAGGAATGATTTTAAGTTAGGATTTATTTCGTTTCCAATATAAAATTTTACAAATTCACTTCTTTGTATTTTATTTTCCATTGCTAGTCTTAGCAAATTTCCTTCTAGAGAAATTATTTTTTTATTTTCAACATAGTGTTTTTGAACTAGCTCTTCCAAGATAGATGGAGACAGTTGAAGAGACTTTATATTTTCAAGTATTTCGTTTACAATTTTTTGATAATTTTTTTCTTTTGATGAAGTAAAACTATTAGAATTTAAAATGCAATCTAGTTTCTCCTTCTGGTATTTTATTAACTTACCATATTCTTTAGTTAAATTACTAACAGTTTCTAAAACTTTCGGTTTAATTTCTGACTCCATGGCAGCAAGAGTTGGATTAAATTCATCTTCTGATTCATCATTAGTTCCATTATTTTCTTCTGATTTTTTTCTCTCATCAGTTTCATCAGAATTTTTTTGTTTTGAAGATGCGTTATTAGTTTCATCTTCCATATAATTAGTATCTATGTCAATTATTTCTCTAACTAAAATTTCATCGTTTTGAAGTTTTGTATTCCATTCATAAAATTGTTGAGCAGTAATAGGACTTTGGGATAATGCATTTAACATAACATCTTTTCCTGCCTCAATCCTTTTTGCAATTGCTATTTCTCCCTCTCTTGAAAGAAGCTCCACACCACCCATTTCTCTTAGGTACATTCTTATTGGATCATCGCTTTTCTCAATTGTTTTGCCCTCTTCCTTAGAAGAGTTTTCTTTTTTTCTTAAAACTTTAAAGTCTGATTTTTTTTCAACTAAACTAATTTTTTCATCAAGAATGTGTAAAAATGCCTTTTCAAGGTTTTCACCAGAAAGATTTCTTTTGCCTAACGATTTGTTTAATTCTTCGTAAGTTATGAAACCTCTATGGACACCTCTGCCCATTAATCTTGCAAATGATTTTGTAATAATTCTTTCCACAATTAATAAATGTACGGAAGATCTATATAATGACAATTTTAAAAAAATCTACGTTTAAATTGTATGAATTAATTGATATTTTGTAATTTTTTTAACTCTCTTATTTCATTAAAGGTACTTTCGCTGAGATCTTTTGAGAATCTCGATTCTAGTTCTTCAATTCGATACTCTAATTCGTAATTTTTTAAATCTCTTTTTATCTCCTCTAAAAGCTCAAGAATTTTCTGTTCATCATTTTTGTTATTATTTAGAATATGTTTGATAGATGCAAACTTAAAAATTTTATTTATCAATTGTTTATCTATTTTTAAATCCTCAAGTTTTAAATTACCTTTAATTTTTAATTCATCTAAAACTTTTTCAAGAATTAATTTATTTTCGTTTGTAAAAATTTTTATATTTTCAATTAAATCAATTTTTGTTCTAAAAATATTAAGATTATTTAATAAAATAAATAATAATGAGAATTCTTTAATTTCTATTGAACTTAAAGATTTACTCTCATTGAAATATTTTTGAGTAGTTTTTAGCGACTTGGTTTTCTTTGAATAATTTTTGAATTTGGGTAAATTAGAATATGGAGTTAAAGAAGAAATTTGCTCTAAAAAATATTCTAGAATATATTTTTTTATATAATTATCCTTAATAGTATTTGCGACAAATCTTAATTTTTTTTCAAATATAGCCAATGATGATGGATCATCATTAGTTTCATTCTTATAATGATTAAAAATAAATTTGTATATAGGTACCTTATTTTCATTAGTAAATTTTATAAATACGTCTTTTCCATTTTTATTAACAAAACTATCAGGATCCTCTTTTTCTGGTAAAAATAAAAAAGAAATCTTTTTTTCAGGTTTTAATTCTTTGATTGAATTTTCTGCAGCTCTCAATGCTGCTTTATAACCGCTATCATCTCCATCAAAACAAATAATTATATCATTAAAAAACTGGTTTAAAATTAATATTTGTTTTTCTGTAAGAGAGGTTCCTAAATTTGCAACAACATTTTCAATTCCATTTTTACTCAAACCAATTACATCCATATATCCCTCTACAAGATAAACATGGTCTATTTTGTTTGAAAATTTTCTAGCTAAATCTAGGTTATATAAATTTGATCCTTTTTTAAAAAAAGAAGTCTCAGGTGAATTAATATATTTCGCTATATAACTTTTATCTTGTAAGGTTCTTCCTCCTATACCAATAGGTTGCCCAGAAATATTATTTATTGGAAAAACTATCCTTTCTCTAAACCTTTCTAAAAAAATTTTGTTCTTTTCATCGAAATAAAAAAGTCCACATTCAGCTAAAATTTTTTCGCTAAATTGTTTCTTGAGTTCTTCATAAAAACTTGGTTTTCTTTTAACATATCCAATTTTAAATTTTTTAACTTCTTCTTTGGTTAGGTTTCTTTTTTTTAAGTATTCCCTTGCATTACTAGACTCTTCATTCTTTAAAATTTCTTCATGGTAAAATTGAACATATTGAATATATATTGAACTGTATTCTTTCCATTGCTTTTCTCTTTCCTCGTCTTGTTTTGAAAATGTATATGGGCGCATTCCTGCTAAATTTGCTAGAAACTTTACAGCTTCCCCAAACTTAAGATTTTGTGTTTTCATCACAAAATCAAATATATTTCCATGCTCAGAAGTAGCGAAACAATGATAAAATTCTTTATCATCATTTACTGTAAAAGATGGAGTTTTTTCAGTTTTAAAAGGAGAAAGTCCAACAAATTCTTTTCCTCTTTTTTTTAAATTTACAGTTCTAGAGACAACTGCAGATACTTTTAATCGTGTCTTAATTTCATCTAAATATTCTTTTGGATACTTCATGATTTTTTATTTAAAAGTTCTTTAACCAACGCTCCAACTTTGGCAAAGTCTAAGCTATCAGAATATTTTTTTTTTAATTCTCCCATTACTTTGCCCATGTCTTTTATAGAAGTTGCGCCTATGGAACTAACTACTTCAGTGCAAATTTTTTTTGTTTCCTCGTCTGTTAATTGTTTCGGTAGAAAACTTGATAATATATTATGTTCTTTCTGTTCAATCTCTTGTAAATCCAATCTGTTATTTTTTTTATAAATATCTATAGATTCGGATCGTTGTTTTATCATTTTTTTTAGAAGCTTTTTAATGTCTGCATCATCAGTTTCTTTTTTATTTGGCCCGGATCTATTAGCTATATCCAGATCTTTAATTGCTGATATTATTAACCTATAAGTTGATATCTCTGTTTTATCTTTTGATTTTAAGGAATTTTGATAGTTGTTATTGATTTTATCTTTTAAGGGCATTTTTTTAATGTACTTCAAAGATAAATTTGTTCAAAAGAAAATTTTTGAATTTTTCCACATTCCATCTGTTGCGGTAATAAGGGTTTTATTGTATTAACCTTTAACTCATGAGTTGTAATTGAAGAAAAAAGCAAAAAAAAATAACTCAAAAAAAATCTCACAGATTCACACAGGCATTTTAGTTCTCGAAAATAGAACAGTTCTTAAAGGCATCGGTATAGGTTATGAGGGCACTGTAACCGGCGAGGTTTGTTTTAATACATCGTTAACTGGTTACCAAGAAATAATATCTGATCCCTCATATGCAGGACAAATAATCAACTTTACTTTTCCCCATATTGGAAACGTTGGGACAAATAAGGAAGATCATGAGTCTGATAAAATTTGGACAAAAGGAGTTATTTTTAATTCTGAAATTACTAACCCTTCAAATTATAGGTCATTAGTAAATCTAGACTTGTGGCTCAAGAAAAATAAGGTAGTTGGTATAACCGGATTAGATACTAGAAGTTTAACTAATTTCATAAGAGATAAGGGTGCGCCCAAAGGAACAATCTCTTTAAGTAAAAAAGGAAAGTTTAATATCAATAAATTAATGAATTTAACAACCAAGTGGAGTGGTTTAAAAAATTTAGACTTGGCAGAACAAGTAACTACGAAAAAAAATTATGTATGGACAGGACTTAAAACATGGAAAAAGGGGGAAGGGTTTATAAGAAATAAACAAAAATCATTTCACGTTGTGGCCATAGATTATGGAATAAAAAAAAATATTTTAAGATATTTTTCAGATTTTAATTGTAATGTTAGTATTGTATCCTGCAAAACTAGTGTTGAAAAAATATTAAAGCTCAAACCAAATGGTATTTTTTTATCTAATGGTCCTGGTGATCCAGCCGCAACAGGAAAATATGCTATAGGAATAATTAAAGAATTAATTAAAAAAAATTTGCCTGTTTTTGGAATATGTTTAGGTCATCAAATATTAGGTTTAGCGCTTGGCGCAAAAACTAAGAAAATGAAACTGGGCCACAGAGGAGCAAATCATCCTGTAAAAAATTTAATAGAAAATAAAGTTGAGATCACTAGTCAAAACCATGGTTTTGAAATAGTTAAAGAAAATCTACCAAAAAATGTCCAAATAACTCACACGTCATTATTTGATAATAGTATTGAAGGTATTAGATTAAAAAACAAACCTGTATTTTCAGTTCAATACCATCCTGAATCTAACCCTGGTCCTCAAGATAGTATTTATTTATTTAAAGAATTTATTAACAGTATGAAAAAAAATGCCAAAAAGAAAAGATCTTAAAAAAATTTTAGTTGTTGGTGCAGGACCTATAGTTATTGGACAAGCATGTGAGTTCGATTATTCAGGAACACAAGCTTGTAAAGCTTTAAAAGATGAGGGATACAAAGTAATTTTAATTAATTCTAATCCAGCAACAATTATGACTGATCCTAATGTAGCTGACAAAACTTATATAGAACCCATCACTTTAGAAATCTTAGAAAAGATAATTCAAAAGGAAAAACCTGATGCGATATTGCCAACAATGGGAGGTCAAACAGCTCTAAACCTAGCAATGGAAGCAGAAAAAAAAGGAATTTTAAAAAAATATAAAATTGAACTTATCGGAGCAAAATCTAAAGCTATCGAAAATGCTGAGGACAGGAAAAAGTTTAGAAAAAATATGCTCGATATTGGTTTGGATCTTCCCAAATCTAAAATTATTAAAAAGTATAAAGATGCTAATATAGCTTTAAAAAAAATTGGTTTACCTGCAATAATTAGACCCGCATTTACATTGGGTGGACTGGGAGGTGGAATTGCGAAAAATAAAAATGATTTTTTTAAGATAGTAAAAAATGGTTTACAAGAATCTCCTGTAAGTCAGGTTTTAATAGAGGAATGCCTTGAGGGATGGAAAGAGTTTGAAATGGAGGTTGTTAGAGATAGGAACGATAATTGTATTATTATATGTTCAATAGAAAATGTAGACCCCATGGGTATTCATACCGGTGACTCCGTAACAATTGCTCCAGCTTTAACGCTTACAGACAAAGAATATCAAGTAATGAGAAATGCATCCATAGCATGCTTAAGAAAAATTGGCGTTGAGACAGGTGGATCAAATGTTCAATTTGCAATAAACCCAAAAAACGGAAGAATGGTTGTAATCGAGATGAATCCTAGAGTTTCAAGATCATCAGCCTTAGCATCTAAGGCAACTGGTTTTCCTATTGCCAAGGTTGCCGCAAAGTTAGCCATAGGATACACGCTTGATGAATTAAAAAATGAAATAACAAAAATAACCCCTGCTTCATTCGAGCCTACAATAGATTACGTAGTAACTAAAATTCCTAGGTTTACATTTGAAAAATTTTCACAATCTCCTGCTGTTTTAGGAACTTCAATGAAATCTGTAGGCGAAGCAATGGCGATTGGGAGGAATTTTAAAGAATCTTTACAAAAGGCATTATCTTCCTTGGAAATTGGCTTCTCTGGTTTAGATAGAATTTTTAAACTGAAAACAAAAGATATAGAAAAAAAATTAAAAATAAATATTCCAAATAAATTGCTCTTAGTTGCAGAAGCTATTAGAAAGAAAATAAGTTTAAAAAGAATCTATAAATTGTCTGGAATAGATCCATGGTTCTTAGATCAAATAAAAGAAATTGTAGAAGAGGAAATTAAAATAAAAATAAATGGAATTCCTAAAAAATTTGAAGATTTTAATAAGATTAAATCTATGGGTTTTTCTGACAAAAAATTATCTGAACTTACCTCAACAAACGAAAAAATAATTAAACAAAAAAGAACAGCTTTAAAAGTTTTTCCTGTTTATAAAAAAGTTGACACATGCGCGGCTGAATTTAAATCATTTACTCCTTACATGTATTCAACATATCAAAGAAATTTTTCGACTAAAACGGAATGTGAAGCAAGTCCTACTACAAAAAAGAAAATAATTATTCTGGGCGGAGGGCCAAATAGAATAGGCCAAGGAATAGAATTTGATTATTGTTGTTGTCAGGCAAGCTACGCTTTGAAAGAGGCTGGTTATGAGACTATAATGATAAATTGTAATCCAGAAACCGTTTCCACAGATTATGATACAAGTGACCGCTTATATTTCGAACCACTGATAGAAGAATATGTCCACAATATAATTTTAAAAGAGAAGTCCGCTGGAAAGTTAATTGGTATAATCGCACAGTTTGGAGGGCAAACTCCTATAAAATTAGCTAAGTTTCTTTACGAAAATTCAATACCAATAATAGGAACCCAATATTCCTCTATAGATCTTGCTGAAGATAGAGATAGATTTAGAAATCTTTTAATAAAACAAAAATTGAAACAGGCAGAAAGTGGAATTGCAAAAACATACAATGAAGCAATTGAAATTGCTCTAAAAATCGGATTACCTTTAATGGTTCGTCCTTCATATGTTCTAGGTGGAAGAGCAATGGAAATAGTATATGAAAAAGACCAGCTTAAAAATTTTATTGAAGAGGCATTTATAGCAGGTGAAAATAATCCAATTTTGATTGATAAATTTATAGATAATGCAATGGAGGTAGATGTTGATGCTATATCTGATGGAAAAGAAGTTTTTGTAGCTGGTATTATGCAACATATTGAGGAGGCTGGAATTCACTCAGGAGACTCCGCCTGTTGCTTGCCTCCAGTTGCAATTAAAAAAGAATTAATAGATGAAATAAATAATCAAACAAAAATGTTAGCTCTAGCTTTAAAAGTTAAAGGTTTCATGAACGTACAATATGCAATAAAAAATGATGAAATTTTTATTATAGAAGTAAACCCGCGAGCCAGCAGGACAGTTCCATTTGTGTCAAAAGCTAAGGGAATACCATTGGCTAAAATTGCTTCAAGAATTATGACGGGAGAGAAGTTAAATAAATTTAATTTAAAAAATAGGCACAAAAATATGTATGCTGTTAAAGAAGCTGTTTTTCCTTTTAATAAATTTCCAAATGTCGATGTATTGTTAGGTCCCGAAATGAAATCTACCGGAGAAGTGATGGGATTTGATAAAGATTTTGGTCTTGCTTACGCAAAAAGTCAGATCGCATCTGCAAATTCTTTACCAACAAAAGGTCTAGCATTTATTTCACTAAAAAATAGTCATAAAGAGGAAGGAGTGGATTTGGCTAAACAGCTAATAAAATTAAATTTTACATTATGTGGAACAGAGGGTACAGCAAATTACATACGTAAACATGGCATGAAATGTAAAAAGATAAATAAAGTTAGTGGTGGCTCTCCACATATAGTAGATGTATTGAATTCAAAAAAAATTGCTCTTGTCATAAATACTGGAGGCGGTAGAAGTGAGCATCGTTTAAATGATGCTATTGCTTTAAGGAGAGCTACATTAATTAATAAAGTTCCTTATTGCACCAATATGTCAACAGCTCAGGCTTGTTTACAGGGAATAAGATCTTTGAAGACAAAAAGAATAACTGCTTACTCTCTTCAAGATATTTAATTATTGAACTTTCCAATCAGTTTGAAAAGAAACATAATTTACCTGCAAACATCTTCTTTCTTTAATTATTTCTTTTTTCTCCATACCATGCCAAGTATTTGGTCCACTAGAAAAAAAATATCCATAATTATCTTTGTAGGGAATAGTTTTTACTTTTTCTAATTTTGAATTATAAAAATCTGTACCTAGGCTCTCAGATTCATTAAATTTGTTAATAAATAAAAGACAGGATAATAATTTTTCTTTGATATCACAATGTGGTTTGAGCCAAAAACCTTTTCGATCACATATTACCTCTACCCTAACAAAAGAATTAGATAAATCTTTATTAATAAGTTGAGAAATTTTTTCGTAGGTTTTTTTTGATTGTAATTCTTCAATAAACTTAACTAGATTAGGAAATTCCTGAGCATTATCTTTAGTTATAAAACATCTAAATTTTACTGCTTTGCCACCAGACGCAATACCTTCTCTAAATTCTGGAGCACCCCCATCAATAGCACGTGTTCCATCATAAGTTAAATTATGTTCCTCCACATTTGGAATATCCGCATTTAAAATTTCTTTAATAGCTTCATTTGATAAAGGTTTATTTAATTCCCAATGTGTAAATGGATCTTTATGTTCTTTAGAGTTATTTAATATTGAATTAAGAAAAGTCATGTTTTGCAATTTTCTTTTTTATATAACCTGATATTCTTTTAGTTTCATCTAATTTTTGATAGTTCCAGTCTTCAACAGATGCTTCTAGATTTTTAATTATATTTAGGTTCTCAAATAATCTAAAAAACTTCTTAAATCGCTTATTATTTTTCTTTGTAGGAATTTGAGCCACATATATTGGTTTACCGGTTATAGCTGCCTCAGAAATCATTGAAGTTGAGTCACAAGTGATAACAATGTGATCTGCTAATTGCAAGGATGAAAGATAAGCTTTTTTATCAACATTTGGTATTACGATTTGGTGGCTATCAAAATACTTTCGAGCTTTTTCTATAGTTTTTTGAGGTGTTCTCATTGATGGTATAATAATTGCTTGATAATTTTTTTCTAAAAAGTTTTTACTAATTTTATGAAAAATATTTTTCACTATTTCGTCATCATAATTATAATATTTATTTGGACCTCCAATTATAAATGAAACTATCTTTTTTTTTGGATCTATTTTAGATTTAAGATAGTTTTGGCTGAGAACTAATTCATCTTTTGTTACATAATGAATTGCTCCTTTGGTGGTCAAGACATTTTTTCCTATTATACCGTCGTGTTCTGGAGCAATAACAAAATCAAAATTATTTAAAGAAACCTTAGGATCTTGAATATGAATATTAATAATCTTACTCTTAAGTTTATTTTTTAAATATATTGAGGGTATTACGCTTTTTCTTCCACATGAAATTACAATATTGAAATATTCTTCAAATTTATTTTTAAAAACAAAACTTTTCGATGGTGTAACTTTAGGAGGTAAAAAGTTCCAGAAATTATTAAGTTCAATTTTTTCGTGTATAAAATCTAAATTTAGAGCTTTTGCAAGACCTTCAACCTGGCTAACCATTCCGTGCATTCCTTCTGTTAATAATAACCCTTTTAATTTAGACATAAATTACTATATAGCTTTGATATGAATCAAAATCCAACTAAACACACAAAAGTGTTAATAATTGGATCTGGCCCAGCTGGATACACTGCTGCAGTTTATGCAGCAAGAGCAATGTTAAAACCTTTAATGGTCTCGGGTATGGAGCCTGGAGGACAATTGACTACTACAACAGATGTTGAAAACTATCCAGGATTTGCAAAAGTAATTCAAGGCCCATGGCTAATGGAACAAATGAAAGAGCAAGCTGAAGCCGTTGGTACAGAAATGATTCAAGATCATATTTCATCTGTAAATTTAAAATCTAAACCTTTTGAAGCAATTGGAGATGGTGGCAAAAAATATACTGCTGATTCTATAATCATATCTACTGGAGCACAAGCACGGTGGTTAAATATTGAGTCCGAACAAAGATTTAGAGGTTTTGGAGTTTCGGCATGTGCAACATGTGATGGTTTTTTCTTTAAAGATAAAACGGTAGCTGTTGTCGGAGGTGGTAATGCAGCAGTGGAAGAAGCAATGTTTCTAACAAAATTTGCTTCTAAGGTTCAACTAATTCATAGAAGAGACACTCTTAGAGCAGAAAAAATGCTTCAAAAAAAATTGATGGATAATAAAAAAATTGAAATAATTTGGAATAGTATTGTTGAAGAAGTTATTGGAGATAATGATCCAAAAAATGTTAAAGGATTAAAAATTAAAAACGTTAAAACTAATAAAGTTGAAGAATTAAAAATTGATGGATTATTTATAGCTATTGGACATGATCCAGCAACAAAGCTATTTAAAGATCAATTAGACATGGATAAAGAGGGTTATTTAGCAACAAAACCGGACTCAACAGAAACTAATATACCCGGTGTTTTTGCGGCCGGAGACGTAAAAGATAAAATTTTTAGACAAGCAGTTACTGCAGCAGGAATGGGATGTATGGCTGCACTTGAAGCAGAGAAATTTTTATCTCACTAATATAAATATTTGATGACCGAAAAAGTATTATTAACTGGAGTAAGTGGATGGATTGCAAAACATACTGCAATAGAATTATTGAACTCAGGATATGAAGTTTTAGGAACAGTTAGAAATAAGAATTTAATTGAACAAACAAAAGAAACTTTAAGTAAGTATAGTTCAATAGATAAATTATCATTCGTTGAATTAGATCTTTTAAAAGATGGCGGATGGAATGATGCAGCAAAAGAATGTAAGTATATAATGCACATTGCTTCCCCTTTCCCTATGAAAGTCTCAAATAATAGAAATATTTTATTACCAGTCGCAGTAGATGGAACTTTAAGAGTTTTAAATGCTGGTTTAAATGCCGGTGTAGAGCAAATTATTAAAACTTCTTCTATAGTTGCAATGTTTAGAAAACCTAATAGAAGCAATCCTTATACATTTGGAGAAAATGATTGGACTGATGAAAGTTGGATAAAGGGAGTAAACGACTATTTTTTATCCAAAACAAAAGCGGAAAGAAGTGCTTGGGAATTTATGGAAAATAAAGGGGTAAAAAATAAATTAACAACAATTAATCCCGGTGGTGTATTTGGTGATGCTTTAGATAAAAAAGGCGGAACCTCAATCGAATATAT
>CACHVT010000015.1 GCA_902583345.1 uncultured Pelagibacteraceae bacterium
GGATTTCCAGCAAGTTTAAATTCACCTATAATTTTATGATATGACTTAACAATCATATTTCTTTCTTTTATCTGAGGATTTTCAACTGCTTCTTTAATATTAAATATAGGTCCACATGGAATTTTATCTTTTTCCATTTCTCTAACCCAATCCGAAGTTATTTTTTGAGATAATTTATTTTCAAATATTTTTTTTAATTCATCCATATTCTTTGATCTCGAAGAATTATCAACAAATTTTGGATCCTTAATCGCTTCTGGAATGCTTAGAACATTACAAAGTTTTTCAAACAACTTATCATTTCCAGCTGCAATGATTATGTAGCTATCTTTTGTTTTAAATGCCTCAAATGGTGCAATAGATGGATGTCTAGAACCCATGGGTTTTGGTATTTCGTTATTCGAAAGATATCTTGCAATTGCATTTTCTAATATTGCAATTTGACAATCTAACATCGAAACATCTATAAACATTCCCTTACCTGTTTTTTGTCTATCAAATAAAGCAGCGTTAATTCCAATCGCTGTAAACAACCCAGCTGTAATGTCTCCAATTGATGTTCCAACTCTAGTTGGTTCTGAGTTTGGTTGACCTGTTACACTCATTAATCCACCCATACCTTGTACGACCATATCGTATGCAGGTAATTCTTTTAATGGACCTGTTTGTCCAAAACCAGATGCTGATGCATAAATTAATTTGGGATATTTTTTACTCACGTCTTTCCATCCAAATCCCCATTTTTCTAATGTCCCAGGTTTAAAGTTCTCAACTAAAATATCTGCCTTGGATAATATTTTTTCAAAAATTTTCTTATCATCATCATTTTTAAGATTTAATGCTATACTCTCCTTTCCTCTATTTAATGACATGAAATAGGCTGAGTAATCTTTTATAAATGGGCCAAACTTTCTTGAATCGTCACCAATTTCAGGCGCTTCGATTTTTATTACTCTAGCTCCCAAGTCAGACAATATCATGGTACAATAAGGACCAACAAGTACCCGAGTTAGGTCTACAACTAGCAAATTTTTCAAAGGTCCATCCATATTTTCAATAAATTTGTATTTTTAGGTAACTTGACTCTTAAGCATAAGTTATCTTTAATATACTTTTTTTAATAACTAAAGGGGAAAAAAATGTTCAAAAAAATATCATTATATTTCACTTCATTAGTATTTTTATTAACCACAATAGGATCTGCATATGCTGTGACTTTAAAAGCTAGTCACCAATGGCCAGGAACGCCAAGAGCGGATGGTTCATTTGATCCTAGACATGAAATGGTTCAAATAATTGCTGATGAGATGAAAAAAGCAAACGTTGGAGTAGATATAAGAATCTATCCAGCCAAATCTTTGTACAAACCTAAAGAACAGTGGAAACCAATGACAACAGGTCAATTGGATATATCTGCTTTTCCATTAGCTTATGCTTCTAAATTTCATCCAGAGTTTGATGCAACTTTAATGCCAGGAACTGTTAAAAATCACGATCATGCATTGAGATTCAATAAAGGTCCAATGATGACCGAGATCAAAAGAATAATTAACGATGCTGGTGTTGTTGTATTATCAGACGCTTGGCTAGGCGGAGGTTTTGCATCGAAAACTAAATGTATTAAAAATCCAAGTGATGCAAAAGGCCAAGTAATGAGAGCTGCTGGTAAAGCATTTAACCAAATGCTTGAAGCTGCAGGCGCAGGTATACAAAGTATGCCTTCATCCGAAATTTATACTGGTTTACAAACTGGAGTACTTACAGGTGCAAATACTAGTTCCGGAAGTTTTGTAAGTTATAAAATTTACGAACAAGTTTCTTGTGCTACTCCTCCAGGAAAATTTGGACTTTGGTTTATGTATGAGCCAATTTTGATGTCAAAAATGAGTTTTGATAAGTTAAACTCTAAACAACAGGATGCTTTAATGAAAGCAGGAAAAGTTGCAGAAAAATATATGACTGCTCAAGTCGAAAATTTAGATAAAAAATTTGAAGACGCTTACAAAGCAGCAGGAGTAAAATTAGTATATATGAATGCAAAAGATCACGCAGCATGGGTTGAGATTGCTAAAAAATCATCTCATAAAGCATTTGCTGAGAAAGTTCCAGGCGGTGATAAGCTAATGGAAATGGCTTTAGCAGTTAAGTAAAAAGATATATAAAGAACCCCTATTTATTTTATAAATAGGGGTTTTTTTTATGAAAAAAAAATACTTACAGTTTTGTGATTTTACCGCAAAAGCATGTGGAGCATTTGCGGTTTTAGCATTACTTTTATCAATTTTAGTCATTGTTGAGCTAGTTTTTGAAAGATATTTTTTTCAGAGAGCAATCACATGGCAAACAGAATTAGTCACAATGCTTTTGGTAGCTTCTACATTTATAGGTAGTGCCTATGTACTTAGCGAAAAAGCACACGTGAGCATGGAATGGATATATGATTTTTTATCTAATAAAAATATTATTAGACTAAAAATTTTTACATCATTTTTAAGTTTGATATTTTTTTTAATATTATTTTATTTTGGATTTTTAATGGTAGAAGAAGCCTTTACAAAAAATTATTCTACGGGAACAGTCTGGGATCCACCTCTTTGGATACCATATTCATCGATGATGATAGGTGCAATACTAATGATACTTCAATATATAGCTGAAATAATAAAATTAATTGATGAAAAGGATTATAGTTAATGGATCCACTAATAATAGCTATTATTGTTGCGGTTTTTACTTTGGTAGTACTTTTTTCCGGAATTCCAATTGCATTCGGTTTAAGTTTTGTATCGATTGTTCTCTTAGTCTCATTTGAAGGTTTTCAAATGTTAGATGTTTTTGCTGAAACGTTTTATGCAGGACTTAATTCGTTTGTTTTGCTTTCAATACCAATGTTTATCTTGATGGGAATGGCAGTAGCTAATTCTCCTGCAGGTAAAGATTTGTATATTGGATTAGATAGATGGCTTTGGAGAGTTCCAGGAGGATTAGTCATTTCCAATATAGGCGCATGTTCAATTTTTGCTGCCTTAAGTGGATCGAGTCCTGCAACCTGTGCTGCAATTGGAACTATGGGAATACCAGAAATGAGAAAAAGAGGTTATTCAGATCAAATTGCCACTGGTACTATTGCTGCTGGCGGAACTTTGGGAGTTTTAATCCCTCCAAGTATCGTTCTTATAGTTTATGGAATTGCAACAGGCACATCAATTGGTAGATTATTTTTATGCGGTCTAATACCTGGCTTTATGTTGGCTGGTATGTTTGCAATATGGGCACTTATACATAGTTATTTTATTGATAAAGATGCCGCAAAAGCTTTAAAAAATAGAAAACCACCAACTTTAAAAGAAAAGCTAGAAGTGTTGCCAAGAATTTTTCCTTTCTTGGCAATTATAGCTGGTGTCTTATATGTTTTGTATGGAGGTGTAGCTACACCATCTGAAGCCTCAGGTGTTGGAGCGTTCCTAGTTTTTGTATTGATAGCTGTTGTTTACAAAATTTATCAACCAAAAAAGATTTGGAATATTGTTAAAGTTTCAATGAAAGAAAGTGTGATGATAATGTTTATTATTGCTGCATCTTATTTATTTGCATTTACACTTTCACAACTTTATGTAACTCAGTCTTTAGCGCAGAGCATGGTTGAGTTAAGTTCAAATAAATGGGTAGTATTTATATTAATAAATATATTTCTTCTAATAGCTGGTTTTTTTTTACCTCCGGTTGCTGTGATCGTAATGACTTCTGCAATTTTATTACCAGTCATAACAACTTTAGGATTTGACCCTTATTGGTTTGCAATAGTTTTTACTATAAACATGGAGATAGGTTTAATTACTCCTCCAGTGGGACTTAATCTTTATATAATTAAAGGTATAACTCCAGATGTTAGCTTAAAGGAGATCTTAAAAGGATCAATTCCTTTTATGATAATAATGGCTTTAGCAATTCTAATATTATGCATTTTTCCAGAAATTGTAACCTGGTTACCTGATAAAATAATGGGCAAGGCTCTTGGATATTAAAAAAAAAATTAATAGAAAAATATCTGTTGCTCCAATGATGGATTGCACAGATCGACATGACAGATATTTTCTTAGATTAATAAGTAAGAATGTTATGTTGTATACTGAAATGGTTGTAACCAAAGCAGTATTAAGGGGAGATAAAGAAAAGTTACTTAAATTCAGTAAACTTGAGAAACCACTTGCGTTACAAGTTGGTGGATCTGATAAAAAAGAATTAGCTCAAGTTGTAAAAATTGCAGAAGATTATGGGTATGATGAAGTTAATATTAATTTAGGATGCCCAAGTAAAAAGGTGCAGAAAAATTCTTTTGGTGCGTGTTTAATGAAAGAACCTGATCTTGTTGCAGAATGTATAAATGAGATGCAAAATTCATGTAATATTCCTGTTACAGCAAAAACAAGAATAGGATTTGACGATGTAGAAGAGTTTGATTATTTGAATAAGTTTGTGAATAAAATAAAAAACGCTGGGTGCAAAACAATTATTTTGCATGCGAGAAAAGCTGTATTAAAAGGATTAACTCCTAAACAAAATTTAAATATCCCAAAACTGAATTATCCAATGGTTTATGAAATTAAAAAATCAAATCCTGAGTTAGAAATTTTAATTAATGGTGGAATTACAAGTATTCATGAAATAAATAACCACTTAAATTATTGTGATGGTGTAATGATTGGAAGGGCCATCTATCAAAATCCTTATTTTTTAAAGGAAATTGAAAATAATATATTTAAAAATTTTGATATTTTATCAAGAGAGCTAGTAGTTAAAGAAATCTTAAAATACTTAGAAAATGAGGTAAAGATTGGAACAAAAGTGAATCAAGTTATGAGACATACAGTTGGGCTTTATTATGGGCAATCAGGTTCTAAAGATTGGAAGAAATATTTAAGTGATAACATGATGGCACGAGACTCTGATTTTCAAAAAGCGAAACATATAATGGATATTGCTCAAAATAATGAGAAAGCAAATCAAATAAGTGCTTAATGGAAAATTTGGAATTAAGTACAATAATTAATTTAGTATCTGTATTGGCAATTGCAGCTACAGTAGCTGGATTTATGGCTGGTTTACTAGGAGTAGGAGGAGGAATTATAATGGTTCCTGCTCTTTACTATGCGTTTTCAGTTTTAGATTTTGATATTGTAACTAGAATGCATTTATCAGTTGGAACGTCTTTAGCAATTATCATTCCAACGTCAATTATTTCAACTAAAACACACATGGAATATGATGCTGTTGATTTTAAGATGGTGAAAACTTTTGGCGTTTTGATAGTTTTGGGGGTTCTAGGTGGTACATTATTAGCAGTTAATTTAAAAACACCGGCCTTAGTTTTGTTTTTTGCAATTTTTTCTTGCTTTGTAGGTTTATTTTTTATTTTTTTACGAGAAAAATTAGTTGAAAATCCTAAGAAAATTTCCAACACAATTAAAAATATTTCTGGAATTCTGATAGGTTTTATTTCTGTGCCATTGGGCATAGGTGGTGGTTCGTTAATGGTACCTTTTATGAGAACATTTGGATATGATATTAGAAAATCTATTGGAACTGCAGCAGCTGTAGGATTTTTAATTGCTGTTTCAGGCACAACTACAATGATTTTAGGAGGAAAAATTATTGATAATGTTTATTCACCTTACAGCTTTGGATATATAAATTTTTTAGGATTTATTGTTTTTGTTCCAGTAACCATGGTGATGGCAAGAATAGGAGCCAAAGTTGTGTACAAAATTAATAAAAGATTATTAAGTAGAATATTTGGCTGTTTTTTACTTATAGTTTCTGCTAGATCATTTTTTGAATATTTTAGTATAATTTAATCAACAAGGTTTTTCTGTCTTTTGCATATCTCATAAATGAATACTGGCATTTTTTATTACTTATAATATTTGCAGCTAGTGCAGTGGGTTTTTTTGCTGGTTTATTTGGTATAGGCGGAGGTTTAATCTCTGTTCCTTGCTTATTTTTTATATTTGAAACTTTGAATTTTGACAAAAATTACTTAATGCATTTAACTGTTGGCACTGCATTTACCATTACAATTTTTACATCAGCCGTATCGGTTATGACTCATCACAAAAATAAGCTCGTTGATTTTAGTGTAGTGAAAAGTTTTGGTATTTTTGTTGTTGTTGGAGTTTTGTTAGGAACAATTTTTGCTTCTATTATGAAAACTAAGATTTTAGTTTTGTTTTTTTCAGTCGTCGTCTATCTGTTTGGAGCATATTTAATGTTAGCAAAAGAGAGGATAAAAAAAATTAAATCAAATTCTTCCTTATATTTAAGGGTCATATTTGGGGCATTATCAGGTTTTATTTCAGCTCCTATGGGTATTACAGGAGCAATGATCAACGTACCTATTCTTAGATATTTGGGTTATCCAATTAGTAAATCTATCGGTAGCGCAGCAGCTATTGGTTTTTTTATATCTTTTACTGGATCAATTGGTTTTTTAATTTCTGGATTTTATTTTGATGTAAATTTACCTTTTAGTATGGGCTTTGTTAATATACCTGCTTTTATTTTGTTTGTTCCAATTACAAGTTTTATGGCAAGAATAGGTGCAAACACAGTTTATAAAATGAATAAAATAAAGGTGCAAAGATTATTTGGAGTTTTTTTATATTCTGTTGGAACAATATTTATTATAAGATATTTAAATATTTAATCAAATTTTTTGATCATATTTACCAACTTTTCCAGTCTTTTTTAAAAGTTTATCTATAAAATAAAATATTTCTTTTTTTATTTCATTTGAAGTAGGACTTTCAGTTACAATAACTAATGATGGTTTATTTGAAGATGCTCTTATTAAACCCCAAGATCCATCTTCAAGAGTAAATCTTATACCATTTACTGTAAGTATATCTTGTATTTTCAAATTATTTATTTTTATATTTTTATTTTTCAATTCTTTTATTTTTAAAATTAATCCATCGATTAGCTGATATTTTTCTTGATCTTTGCAAAAAGGAGCCATGGTTGGACTTTGGTATGTTTTTGGCAACTCACTTATTAAGTTGCTCATTTTTTTATCTTGTCTGTCTAAAAGATGACAAATTTGAATTGCCGAATTGATACCATCATCAAATCCGTATCCTAAAGGTTTATTAAAAAAGAAATGACCACTTTTTTCGAATCCGGCAATAGCTTTTTCCTCATTAACTTTCCTTTTTATATATGAATGACCTGTTTTCCAATATATTGTTTTACAGTTATTTTTTAAAAGAATTTCATCATTTTGGAAAAGTCCAGTTGACTTTACATCAACAATAAATTTTGAATTTGGATGCTTATATGAAATATCTCTTGCAATTAACAATCCAATTTTGTCAGCAAAAATTTCATTTCCTCCATTATCGACGACTCCAACACGATCACCATCCCCATCAAAACCAAAACCTACATCGGCGTTATTCTCTTTTACACATTTAGCAATTTCATTAAGCATTTTCATATCTTCAGGATTTGGATTATATTTTGGAAAATTGAAATCTAAATTACAATCTAGTTCTATTACGTCGCATCCTATTTCTTTTAAAATTTTAGGTGCAAATATTCCTGCCGTACCATTTCCACAGGCTACGACAACTTTAACCTTTTTTTTTATTTTATTAATTGATAAATCGTTTATATAAATCTTATTAAAATCTTCAATTTTTTTGTAAGACCCATTTCCTTTTATAAAAATTTTATTTAATACGATATCTTTAAGTTCAGACATTTCTTCTTTACAATGAGTTAGGCCTTTTTCAATACCCATTTTAATTCCAGTCCACCCATTTTCATTATGACTAGCTGTAATCATCGCTACTGCATCTGAATTTAATTTAAATTGAGAAAAGTAAACCGTTGGAGATAAACATAAGCCAATATCTTCAACATTACACCCTGTTGAAAGTAAACCTTCTATAAAATTCTTTTTTACTTCTTCACTGTATGATCTGTAGTCGTGACCAACTGTTACTCTAGGATTTTTATTTTTATTGACTACCTGAGTTCCAAATCCTGCTCCAACTAATTTTATGCCTTCTTGATTTATTTTTTCAGGGTACAACCATCTAGCGTCATATTCGCGAAAGCCTAGGGGGTCAATTTTTATAGGATTAGTCATGTAGATATATGTACATTTTTTTCATTTTTTTATTGATATATTTTTATAATGTTCTATAAATGTTCTATTGATTTCCAATTTATATAGTATATTAAGGAGATCTACATACAACATCTAGTTGTTTTACTAAAAACGATACAAAATTAAGGGAGTTAAA
Source organism: uncultured Pelagibacteraceae bacterium (assembly GCA_902583345.1). Lineage (GTDB taxonomy): Bacteria > Pseudomonadota > Alphaproteobacteria > Pelagibacterales > Pelagibacteraceae > Pelagibacter. Next base: position 8,307 of record CACHVT010000015.1, read on the forward strand.
TGAACAAGTTTTTGTCTCAAGCTATCAAGAAAGCTGTCTCTGAATACAGCCCAGTAATAGCAGAGGTCAATAATGATAAAAGACCAGATTTATTTTCCCTTAGCGATCAAACTGAACTTTTTCAAAACGCTAAAGGCATAACCGTTAAAATTGATAGAACAAGAGATAATAACTTAACAGATTTTGGTAGAGCAACGCTAAGTGACAGATATTTAGGTGAAAATGAATCTTTCCAAGATTTATTTGCAAGAGTCGCTAGTCATTATGCTGACGACAATTTACATGCACAAAGAATTTATGGCTATATAAGTAATTTATGGTTTATGCCAGCAACTCCAGTTTTGTCTAATGGTGGAACGAAAAGAGGTTTGCCAATTTCTTGTTTTTTAAATGAAGCAGGAGACAGTCTAAATGGAATTTTAGATCTTTGGAGTGAAAATGTTTGGCTTGCAGCAAGAGGTGGGGGCATCGGTAGCTATTGGGGAAACTTAAGGTCAATAGGAGAAAAAATAGGAAGAGTAGGGAAAACATCTGGAATCATCCCTTTTATAAAAGTTATGGACTCTCTAACTATGGCAATTAGCCAAGGATCTCTAAGAAGAGGATCCGCTGCATGTTATTTACCAATTGATCATCCTGAAATAGAGGAATTTATTGAAATGAGAAGACCAACAGGTGGCGATCCAAATAGGAAAGCATTAAATCTTCATCATGGTGTTTTAGTTTCAGATGCATTTATGAGAGCAGTGGAAACAGACGAGCAATGGGCACTTAAAAGTCCAAAAGATGGATCAATTCAAACTACCATTTCGGCAAGAAATCTATGGATTAGATTACTAACAGCTAGAGTGGAAACGGGCGAACCATACATAATATTTATTGATACTGTTAATAGGCAAATTCCTCAGCATCATAAGCTTGCTGGTTTGAATGTAAAAACTTCTAATCTTTGCAGCGAAATAACTTTACCTACTGGAGTTGATAGAGATGGAAAAGAAAGAACAGCAGTTTGTTGTTTGTCATCTCTTAATATAGAAAAATATGACGAATGGAAAGATGATGAAAATTTTATTAAAGATGTTATGAGATTTTTAGATAATGTTTTAGAGGATTTTATTGAAAAAGCTCCTGACGAATTTTCTGACGCAAAATATTCTGCTTTAAGAGAACGTAGTGTTGGCCTTGGAGTAATGGGGCTTCATTCCTTTTTTCAGCAAAAAATGATTCCATTAGAATCGGTAATGAGCAAGGTTTGGAATAAAAAAATATTTGAACATATACAAAAAGAAGTTGATCAAGCATCAAAAGACTTAGCTGAAGAAAGAGGGGCGTGCCCTGATGCTGCTGAGTATGGTTTTAATGAGAGATTTTCAAACAAAACAGCTATTGCTCCAACTGCTTCAATTTCAATAATTTGTGGAGGCACTTCTCCAGGTGTTGAACCGATAGCGGCTAATAGTTATACCCATAAAACTCTTTCTGGTTCATTTAATGTTAGAAACAAGTACTTAAAAAAATTATTACAAAAACATGATAAAGACGATGATGAAACATGGTCAAGTATTACAACTAATCAGGGCTCTGTTTCTCATTTAAATTTCTTAACTCAAGCTGAAAAAGATGTATTTAAAACAGCATTTGAATTAGATCAAAAGTGGATAGTTGAATTGGGAGCAGATAGAACCCCAAATATATCACAAGCTCAATCAATTAATATATTTTTACCTGCAGATGTTCATAAGAAAGAACTTCATCAAATCCATTTTCAAGCATGGAAAAAAGGTTTAAAAAGTCTTTACTATTGTAGATCAAAATCAATACAAAGAGCAGAAAACGTTAATGATGCAAAATCAACAGACGTTACAGCAAACGTTTATAAATCAAAAAAACAACAGGGAGATCAACCAGAATATGAGGAATGCTTATCATGTCAGTAATTAAACAAAAAAAACAAGAAATTATTCAACCAAAAAAAATGGGACTACTGGTAGAAAATCCCGTTTACAAACCTTTTAGATATCCATGGTGTTATGATGCATGGTTAACACAGCAAAGAATTCATTGGCTGCCAGAAGAAGTCCCTCTAGGAGATGATGTTAGAGATTGGCAAAAAAATTTATCACAATCAGAAAAAAATTTATTAACACAAATATTTAGATTTTTTACTCAAGCTGATGTTGAGGTTAATAATTGTTATTTAAGACATTACACTACTGTTTTTAAGCCTACAGAGGTATTAATGATGATGACAGCATTTGCAGCAATGGAGACAGTTCATATAGCAGCATATTCTCATCTGCTTGACACTATTGGAATGCCAGAGTCTGAATATTCAGCATTTATGAAATATAAAGAAATGAAAGATAAATATGATTACATGCAAAACTTTAATGTAAACTCAAAAGAAGATATTGCAAAGACAGTTGCTGTATTTAGTGCTTTTACAGAAGGTTTGCAATTATTTGCAAGTTTTGCAATCCTTTTAAACTTTCCAAGATTTAATAAAATGAAAGGAATGGGTCAGATTGTAACCTGGTCTGTTAGAGATGAAACTTTACATTGCAACTCTATGATTAGAATATTTAAAGAATTTATTAAAGAGAATCCTGAGGTTTGGACACCAAAATTAAAAAAAGAACTTTATGAAGCTTGCAGAACAATTATTGAGCATGAAGATGCTTTTATTGATCTAGCTTTTGAAATGGGTCCAATGCAAGGCTTAACTGCAAGAGAGGTAAAAGATTATATAAGGTTTATTGGAAATAGAAGACTTGCACAGTTAGGTTTAGAACCCATTTATAAAGTCGATAAAAATCCCTTAACTTGGTTAGATACAATGTTGAATGCAGTGGAGCACATGAACTTTTTCGAAGGTAGAGCCACGGAATATTCTAAAGCATCAACTCAGGGTAATTGGACAGAGGCTTTTAGCTAAGAGAAATTATCTATTACTTAGTGATGTAACTTGACGGTACTTACTTCCGTTGTAAGCAGCAAGGGGTCTTATCAGTTTATTTGTAGAAAGTTGTTCTATGATGTGTGCTGACCATCCAGTTATTCTTGAAATTACAAAAATTGGAGTAAAAAAATCGGTATCAAAACCCATTAAATGATAGGTTGGGCCAGTAGGATAATCTACATTTGGATGAATATTTTTTCTATCGATCATTACCTTTTCTACAATGTCATAAATTTTTTCAAATTTTTTATCTTTTTTAATTTTAGCAACTTTTCCAAAGTAATCCCTCATTGTTGGAACTCTCGAGTCCCCACTTTTGTAAACTCTATGCCCAAAACCCATAACAACATCTTTATTGTCTAAGGCATTATTAATCCATTTTAGAGCATTTTCGGGTTTTTTAATTCTGTTCATCATGTGCATAACTTCCTCATTGGCTCCTCCGTGCAAAGGACCTTTTAAACTAGCTATAGCTCCTGTAATCGCTCCATGAATATCTGATAAACTACTTGTTATGGTTCTAGCGGTAAAAGTTGAAACATTAAAACTATGCTCTGCATATAAAATTAAAGAAACATCAAAAGCTTTTACAATATCTTTATTTGGAACTTTGCCAAAACACATATGAAAGAAATTCTCTGAGAATGACAAATTTTTTTTTGGAGGTATAATTTTTTTTCCTTTTCTTGATCTATAGAAAGCAGCCAAAGCAACAGGAGTTTTCGCGAAAATTCTCATTACTTTTCTCATGTTAGCTTTGGTAGAATTATCTTTTGTTTCTTGATCTTCAAGACCCATAATACTCACTGTTGTTCTTGCTACATCCATAGGATGGGCCTTTTTTGGAAAGTTTTCTATATCCTGCAATAAAGTTTTAGAAAGTTTTCTTTCACTTCTTTCTTGTGCTTCAAATTTTTTTAATTGTTTTTTATTTGGCAGTTCTCCATTTAAGATAAGATAGGCTACTTCTTCAAATTTACATTTTTCACAAAGATCTTGCGCAGCATAGCCTCTATAAGTTAATGAGTTAATCTCAGGCATAACTTTTGATACAGCCGTTTCGTCAACAGTAACGCCCATTAAACCTTTTTTAATATCATCACCCATTATTCATGACCCTCAGTACTAAAATTATATATTTTTTCATCCAAAGAATTGTATTTTTCATACTCTACAATTTCGTACAATCTTTTTCGAGTTTGCATTTTATCTATAATATTATTTTGATGTCCATCCTTAAAAATGTCTCTTAATCCATCCTCAACGCTTTTCATTGCTAATCTTTGGGTTGTTACTGGATAAATCACAATATTATAACCAAAATTTTCTAAATCTTTATAATTAAATAGCTTAGTTTTTCCAAACTCTGTCATATTGGCCAATAAATAACAATTTAATGATTTTCTTACAGTTTCAAAATCCTTCTCATCTGCTAGAGCCTCTGGAAATATAATTTCTGCACCCGCATCGATATAAGCTTTACATCTATCAATCATTTTATCCAATCCTTCAACAGATTTTGCATCAGATCTTGCAATGATTTTAAAATTTGGATCTTTTTTGGCTCTAACACATTCCTTAATTTTCTTAACCATTTCATTGGTTGATATAAGTTCTTTATTTTCAAGATGACCACATCTTTTTTGAGCAATTTGATCCTCTAAATGAACTGCTGCAACGCCAAATTCTTCAAATGTTTGTATGGTTTTTTCACATGACTTAAAACCTGTATCAATATCTACAATTGTCGGTAAGCTAGTAACTCTAGAAATTAAGTATGATCTTGTACTTACATCTTCTAGTGTAGTTAAGCCAATATCTGGGAAACCTAAGTCATTAGCCATAACTCCTCCGGATACATAGACTGCATCGTAACCAATTTCTTCTATAACTTTGGCAGTTAAAGGATTATATGCACCAGGAACTCTTAAAATTTTATTTGATTTTAGCTTTTCAACAAGAGAAACTCTTTTTTCTTCAGGATTTTTTTTTACAAAATGCATTAAAAAATACCTACTTTATTATTTCTTTTCAAATTGGATTTTTTTATTTCAATGTTTAGTTTATTTAATTGTCCAGCCTTAATTTTTTTTAGTTTTTCTGCACAATTTAAAAATCTATTAATTTCCTTTTTTGATAAAATTTTATCTGTAAGAGTTAAAAATTTTTTAATGTAATTAGCTCTTTGAAATGGTCTTGAACCATAAGGGTGCGCATCAGCTCTATCTAATTTTTCTTGAATTTTTTTACCACTATTCATTGTAACAACCACTTTAGCACCAAAGGATTTATTTTTAGGGTTTGGATCATGATATTTTTTAGTCCATCTTTTATCCTCATGTGTTTTTATTGAGCGCCATATTTTAATTGTGCTTTTTTTCTTTGCTCTTTTTTTTGAATAAGACTTTAAGTGATGCCAGTTAGCATCCTCTAAAGCCACAGCAAATATATACATAATTGAATGGTCTAAAGTTTCTCTACTAGCATTAGGGTCCATTTTTTGAGGATCGTTTGCCCCTGTTCCAATTACATTATGAGTATGATGGCTCGTAAAAATATCTATTTTTTTAATATGGTTTAAATTTTGAATTTTTTTATTTAATTTTTTTGCTATATCTATTAATGCTTGCGCTTGATATTCAGCGGAATATTCTTTTGTATATGTTTCAAGAATAGCTTTTTTTTCTCCATTTTTTTTTGGCAAAGGTACTTTATAAAGTGCTTTTTTTCCATTAAGTATTCTTGCTATAACACTATCTTCACCTTCGTAAATTGGACTTGGGGCTCCTTCACCTCTCATTGCTCTATCAACTGCCTCTATAGCTAACTTTCCTGCATGAGCGGGTGCAAAGGCTTTCCAACTTGAAATTTCACCTTTTCTAGATTGCCTTGTAGAAATTGTAGTATGCAACGCTTGTTGAATTGCTTGATAAATAGTTTCAGTTTTTAATTTAAGCATAGTTCCAATTCCTGCTGCTACACTTGGGCCCAAATGAGCTATATGATCAATTTTATGTTTGTGAAGACAAATTCCTTTTACAAGATTTACCTGCACTTCATAAGCGGTTAAAATACCTTTTATAAGGTTAATTCCACTTAATTTTTTTTGTTGGGCAACTGCAAGTAAAGGAGGAATATTATCCCCTGGATGACTGTAATCTGCGGCTAGAAAAGTATCGTGAAAATCTAATTCTCTTACTGCTGTTCCGTTCGACCATGCGGCCCACTCACAATCAACTTTTATTTTTGAACTAACTCCAAATAGTGTAGCACCATTAATTCTTTTATGTTTTAATGCCATTTCTCTTGAAGATATAACTGCTTTTCTATTTAAAGAGGCAATTGCAACAGATGCATTATCAATTATTCTATTGATAACCATATCCACTGATTTTTTATGAAGTTTTGAGTTATCGCTTGCTATTTCTGCAATTTTCCATGCCAATTGATTTTTCTTTGGCAAGTATATTTTTGATGGATAAACTTTTACTTTGTGAATAATCAAAATATCTCCTAAAATCTATTACTGTAATACAATAATAATTGCTGTTATCAAAAGTAAAATTGCTAAAAAATACTCAATAACCACTTTAATTTTATTATTCTTTACCAAATTCCTAATTGTAGAACCAAAAGCAGCCCAAGGTGATATTGATAAAGGACAAATTATTAAAGCAATAATTGCAATAAAAATAATTGAAAAAAACAAATTTCCATCTTTAGGAAGAAAACCAGATGCAGCCATACTTGATATGGTCCAAGCTTTAGGGTTTATTATTTGAAATAAAGCAGCTTCATGAAATTTAAGCGGTCTTGCATCATCTTCTTTGATTTTGTTAAAAGATCCAATAATTTTATAACTAAGGTAAAGAAGGTACAAACTACACAATATTTTCAAAATACTTTGTAGTTGTGGAAAAATTTGAAAGATTGTACTAAGGCCTAAACATACGAGGATTAACTGCAAAACATGACCTATGGTAATTCCTGTCATATGAGGAACTGTTTTTAAGAAACCAAATTTTAAACCTGATGTTAAAACCATTGCATTATTTGGTCCTGGCGTCACATACATAACAAAATAGAAACTTATTAGTGCAAACAAAATTTCAAGGTTAATCATTTAAATAACTTGATACAATCTTATCTATTCCAACAAAATCCCGAATTAAATGATCATGAGAAATTTCACTAACCTTTTTTTCAGTATACCCATCCTCTAAAAGAATAAAAGGTACTCCAGCATTTTTAGCTGTTTCCGAATCTGTTTCACTATCGCCTATCATAATACTTTTTTTAACTTCACCTTGCATAATATCAATAACATTAGTGAGATGTCTTGGATCCGGTTTACAATAATCAAAAGTATTACTACCAGCTATATATTCAAAATAATTATATACTTTAATTTTTTTTAAAAGATCAATAGCTAAGTAATCTTGTTTATTTGTGCAAATACCCATAGAAATATTATTTTGTTTACACCATTTTAAAAAATCTAACGCACCATTTAATAATTTGCTTTCATTTGCAATATTATTTGAATAGAACTTTATAAATTCATTAGTCATCTCTTTTTTAATTTTATCATCATCTACTTTACCAAATTCTTTTTTTGCTTGGCCCCAAACCGATCTACCAATTAAAGATTTGGCTCCTTTACCTACTAAATTTCTAATGTCTTCTGTTGTCTTAGTTTCATAACCATATTTTTTCATAACATGATTGTGTGCATTCATAAGATCTGGGGCAGTATCAACCAAAGTTCCATCAAGATCAAATATTACTGTTAATTTTTGAGTCATTTTAAAAGTATTAATAAGAAACAATTTGTGACTTAAAGATCACTGTTACTTAACTATAAGAAAACTTATTAAATGAAACAAATAAATTTACAAGATAATTTAAGAAAAAAATTCATAAAAAAAGGAGTTAAGATGATGGCCCCTGAAACAGTTTTTTTTTCTAAAGATACTAAAATAGGAAAAAATGTAACTATTGATCCATATGTTATAATAGGAGAGAAAGTAAAAATTCAAAATAATGTTAAAATTTTTTCATTTTCACATTTAGAAAAAGTAAAAATAGAAAATAATGTAAATATCGGCCCATATGCAAGACTAAGACCAGGAGTAATTTTAAAGTCAGGAGCTAGAGTTGGAAATTTTGTAGAAATCAAAAAAAGCATTATTGGAAAAAATTCAAAAGTTAACCACTTATCTTATATAGGAGACTCAAACTTAGGATCAAAAGTAAATGTCGGTGCAGGAACAATAACTTGTAACTATGATGGTTTTAAAAAAAATAAAACAAAAATTAAAAACAATGTTTTTATTGGTTCAAATACCTCTTTAGTCGCTCCAATTACTATAAATGAAAATAGTACTGTTGGTGCAGGATCAGTTATTACTAAAAAAGTGAGTAAAAAATCTTTAGCATTAAGTAGATCTTCTCAAATAGAGATTAAAAATTATAAAAGAAAATAAAAATGTGTGGAATAATAGGAATAGTTAGTAATAAATCTGTATCAGCAAGCATTATAGGTGCTTTAAAAAAACTTGAGTACCGTGGTTATGACTCAGCAGGTATATCGACAATAAGCAATGGACAAATAAATGAACAAAAGTGTTCCGGTAGAGTAGATAACTTAGAAAAAATTCTTTTTCAAAATCCATCTAGAGGAGATCTTGGCATTGGTCATGTGCGATGGGCAACACATGGTATACCTAATCAAATAAATGCTCACCCACATTCATCAGATGTTGTTTCAGTTGTTCATAATGGAATAATAGAAAATTCGGATCAATTAAGAAAAGAATATAAAGAAAAGGGTTACACTTTCAAATCTCAAACTGATACTGAAGTTATTACAATTATGTTAACAGATTTCTTAAAAAAAAATCATTTAATTGATTGTATTCATAAAACTTTAGAAAAGTTGGAGGGTAGTTTTGCTCTAGGAGTTATTTTTAAAGATTTTGATAATCTGGTTGTTGGAGCTAGAAGAGGTAGCCCTTTAGCAGTGGGATATGGACACAATGAAAATTTTATTGGGTCAGATTCTTATGCTTTAAAATCAATGACAAATAAAATTTCTTATCTTGATGATGGAGATTTTTGTATTTTATATAAAGAAAAAGTTGAATTTTATAATTTAGATAAAAAAAAAATTAATAAAGAAATATTTGAATTATCTAGTGAAGATAATACAGCTGAAAAAGGTGACTATAGAGATTTTATGTCGAAAGAAATTAATGAACAGTCTGTTACAACAAAAAAATGCATTAATGAGTATTTAGATAAATCACGTAATGAGATAAATATTTATAACCTTCCTATTGATCCAAGTAAAATTAATAAAATACGATTGATAGCTTGCGGAACAGCATACCATTCTTGTTTAATGGCCAAGTATTGGATTGAAGAATTCACATCATTGGATGTTGAGGCTGATATAGCCTCTGAATTTAGATATAGAAAGATAAAATTTAATTCAAATGACTTATACATTTTTGTTTCGCAATCGGGTGAAACCGCAGATACTTATGCTGCATTAGAAAAATGCAAAAAAAATCAAGTAAAGACATGTGGAATAGTTAATGTGGTTGAAAGTTCAATTGCTAGAATGGCAGATTTTGTTTTGCCTATACACGCTGGTCCCGAAATAGGAGTTGCTTCCACTAAAGCTTTTATTGGACAGCTAATAGTTCTTTATTTATTGACTTTAAAAATCTCAAAAGAAAGAGGGGATATAAATACTGAAGAATATTTAAAATTAGTTTTAGATTTAAAGAAATTACCAGAACTAATCGAAGAAACTTTAAATAAGCAAAATGATATTCAATTAATCGCAAGAGATTTCATTAAAGCAAAAGGCACAATGTATTTGGGAAGAGGATATTCTTATCCAATAGCAATGGAAGGAGCTCTTAAACTTAAGGAACTTTCATATATTCACGCAGAGGGATATGCAGCAGGCGAAATGAAACATGGTCCACTTGCTCTTATTGAAGATGGAATGCCTGTTGTTGTTTTGGCGCCTAAGGATAGATTTTTCGAAAAAACTATTTCTAATATGCAAGAAGTGATTGCAAGAGGTGGTAAAGTTTTGATGATTACAGACGATACATCAGAAACAATGAATGAAAATATCAGGTTTAAGTTTCAAATTCCAAAAACTAATTCGTCGATTAATTCATTTCTTTTAACAATTCCAATTCAGTTTTTAGCTTATCACGTTGCATTACTTAAGAATTGTGACATAGATAAGCCACGAAACCTTGCAAAATCGGTCACTGTTGAATAATTAATAAACTTTGATAAAACACTCTTAGGTTGAACATGAAAAAATGGAAAATTAATAGTTGGAGAAATTATCCGGTAAAGCATATCCCATCATATGATGATGCAAAGGAGTTAAATTTAGTTTTAAATAAATTAAAAAGTTTTCCTCCTTTGGTTTTTGCTGGTGAAACAAGGCATTTAAAAGAACAGCTATCAAATGTAGTTGATGGAAAGGCATTCTTGTTGCAAGGAGGAGATTGTGCCGAAAGCTTTGCTGAATTCAATCCTGATAATATCAGAGATACATTTAAAGTTATTTTACAAATGTCTTTAATTTTAACATATTCTGCATCTTTACCTGTGGTTAAATTAGGAAGGATAGCGGGACAGTTCTCTAAGCCTCGAAGTGCACCTACAGAAATACAGGGTGATAAAGAGTTACCAAGTTATTTAGGAGACAATATTAACGGAATTGAATTTAGTGAAAAAGCAAGAAAGCCTGACCCTAAAAGGTTGTTCAAAGCTTATTCTCAAGCAGCTTCGACTTTAAACTTGCTTAGAGCTTTTTCAAAAGGAGGTTTTGCTGATTTAAATAAAGTTCATTTATGGAATTTGGATTATATAAAAAAAAGTCCCCAAGCAAAAAAATTTAAAGATCTAGAAGATAAAATTGCTGATGCCTTAGCATTTATGGATGCATGTGGTATTACTTCTGATTTTAATAATAGATTATACACAGTTAATTTTTGGACATCACATGAAGCTTTACTTTTACCATTTGAAGAAAGTATGACTAGAGTTGATTCAACAACAGGAGAATATCATGATACATCTGCACATTTTGTTTGGATAGGTGATAGAACTAGACAATTAGATGGTGGCCATGTTGAGTTTTGTAAAGGAATACAAAATCCAATTGGAATTAAATGTGGCCCAACATCAAAACCTGATGAAATTGCAAAAATTTGTAATGTTTTAAATCCAAATAATGAAAAAGGAAAAATTACATTAATTTCAAGATTTGGTCATGAAAAAGTTGAGAAATTTTTACCAAAATTAATTAGAGGTATTAAAAAAGAAGGACTTAATGTTATTTGGTCTTGTGATCCAATGCATGGGAATACAATTAAATCTACTACAGGTTTTAAAACTAGACCTTTTAACAATGTTGTTTCAGAGGTAAAAAATGTTTTTGCAGTTCATCAAAGCGAAGGTTCATATGCAGGAGGTTTACATATAGAAATGACTGGTCAAAATGTAACAGAATGCACTGGTGGAGCGAAAAATATTTCTGATGCAGACTTATCAAGTAGATACCATACACACTGTGATCCTAGATTAAATGCAGATCAAGCTTTAGAGCTTGCATTCTTAATATCTGATGAGATTAAAAAGAATTCTAATTACGCTAAAAACGGAATTAGAGCGGCATCTTAAACTATTGCAAAATTTAGCTGTAATAATTAATTAAAAGGTATGACACCTTCAGAGAAAGTAAAACATATAAGTAATTGGATATTGAATTATGTTAATTCAATGCCTAAAAAAGCTGAGTCACTTGTAATAGGAATTTCCGGTGGTATCGATTCGTCTGTATCAAGTACTTTAAGCGCTATCACAGGTTTAAAAACTATTGTTTTGTCTATGCCAATCAACCAAATAAAGTCTCAGCATGATTTAAGCATCAAACATCAAGAGTGGTTAGTAAAGAATTTTAAAAATGTTAAAGCTCATACTATTAATTTAGATAATTTGTTTAGTAGTTTTAAAACAACTCTTTCAGATTTTGATAATGAGCATGGGCTAGCAAATTCGCGAGCAAGATTAAGGATGGCTACTCTTTATCAAGTAGCTTCGTCAAACAATGGTATTGTAGTTGGAACCGGAAACAAAGTTGAGGATTTTGGTGTAGGTTTCTATACAAAATATGGCGATGGAGGAGTGGACATATCTCCAATAGCAGATTGTAATAAAACTCAGGTTTGGGAGCTAGGTAAAGAATTAAAAATATTAGATGAGATAATAAAAGCAGAGCCCACTGATGGTTTATGGGATGATGGAAGAACTGATACCGGTCAGCTAGGCTTAAAATATTATGAATTAGAAGAGGCGATGAACAATCCTAATTCTGAAAATAGAGAAAAGTACGAAAAAATAAGAAAATTAAACTTGCATAAAATGGAATCAATTCCAGTTTGTAAGATTCCCAACTAATCAATTAGATTAACAAATCTAAAATTAAAGTATATTTCTATAGTTATGGATAAAGATATTTTTTTAACAAATAGTTTTGGAAACAAAAAAGAAAAATTTATACCAATTAATACCAATAAAATTGGAATGTATGTTTGTGGTCCGACAGTTTACGATGATCCACACATTGGAAATGCCAGACCACTAGTAGTTTTTGATATCTTATATAAAGTTTTAAAATGTAAATACGGTAATAAATCAGTTTCTTATGTAAGGAATATTACAGATGTTGACGATAAAATTATTCAATCTTCCTTAGAAAAGAAAATATCTATTGATGATTTAACAAAAAAAATAATATTAAATTTCAATAATGATTGCGAATATTTAAATTGTGAAAAACCTAACGAGGAACCTAAAGCAACTGATAATATTTCTCTTATGGTTAAAATGATAGAGGATTTAATCGATAAAAATTACGCATACATTAATAATAACCATGTTTACTTTGAGGTTAAAAAATTTAAAGATTATGGAAAACTTTCAAATAAAAATTTAGAAGAATTGGTTGCTGGTTCTCGGGTAGAAATATCAGAAAATAAAAAGAATGCAGAAGATTTTGTTTTGTGGAAACCATCTAAAGAAAATGAACCATCTTGGGACTCCCCATGGGGCAAGGGTAGACCTGGCTGGCATTTAGAATGTTCTGTAATGTCAAAAAAATATCTTGGAACTAAATTTGATATTCATGGTGGTGGCAGAGATTTAATATTTCCTCATCATGAAAATGAAATTGCTCAATCTCGATGTGCAAACGATACTGATACATTTGCTAATTACTGGGTGCATAATGGATTTATAACTATTTCAAATGAAAAAATGGCAAAGTCTCAGGGTAATATTTTAAAAATTAATGATCTAAAAAAAAATATTAATGGTCAAGTTTTAAGATTGGCTCTTATAACCACTCACTATAAGCAGCCATTAGATTGGAACGATAAACTACTTGGAGAATGTCAAAAAACTTTAAACAAATGGTATGATTGTTATATTCAAGTTAAAAAGAAAGTCTTAATTCCTGATGAGTTATTGGCGCCACTTTATGATGATTTAAATACTCCAAGTTATATAGCAAATATTCATAAATTATATGAAAAGGCTCATCAAGGGAATGATCAAGATAAGGAAGTTTTTACAACTGCTTGTAACTTTATAGGTTTGCTCTCTGAAACAAAAGATCAGTGGCTTAAGTTTAAAAAAGAAAAATCTGAGATATCAGAAGAAGAAATATTATCTAAAATTAAAGCGCGTGACAAAGCTAGAAAAGATAAAGATTATAAACTTTCTGATAAAATTAGAGATGAGTTGCTTAACAAAGGTGTTTTAATAGAGGATAAAGATGGTAAAACCACGTGGAAATTAAAATGAGTAAAGAAAAATTATACATATTTGATACAACGCTAAGAGACGGGGCACAAACACAGGGTGTTGATTTTTCTATTGATGATAAATTAAAAATAGCTAAATCATTAGATGATCTTGGAGTTGATTATATCGAAGGTGGATGGCCAGGAGCCAATCCAACAGATACAGAATTTTTTCAGAAAAAAGTTAAATGTAAAAATTCAGTCTTAACAGCATTCGGTATGACAAAAAAAACTGGTAGAAGTGCAGACAATGATCCAGGCTTATCTGCTCTTTTAAATAGTAATTCAAAAGCAGTATGTATTGTTGGTAAATCATGGGACTTTCATGTTGATGTCGCTCTTGGTATTTCTAATGAAGAAAACTTGGAAAATATTAGCGAAAGTACAAAACTTTTTGTTAAAGAAAAAAAAGAGTTTATGTTTGATGCTGAACATTTTTTTGACGGCTATAAAGCAAATCCAAAATATACTGTGTCATGTTTAAAAGCTGCTTATGATAACGGTGCAAGATGGATAGTTTTGTGTGATACCAATGGTGGGACGCTACCTCATGAAGTAACAAAAATAGTTAATGAAGTTATAAAAATTATTCCAGGAAAAAATTTAGGAATTCATGCTCATAATGATACTGGAAATGCTGTATCTAATAGTTTAGCAGCAGTATTAGCTGGTGTAAGACAAGTTCAAGGGACCATTAATGGACTAGGTGAAAGATGTGGAAATGCAAATCTTATGTCTTTAATACCAACATTTTATTTAAAAAAAGATTTTTCAGATAAATTTGAAATAAATATTAAAGAAAAAAACATAAAAAATTTAACTCAATGCTCAAGACTTTTAGATGAGATATTAAATAGAAAACCAAATAAACATTTACCTTATGTTGGGGCAGCTGCTTTTTCCCATAAAGGAGGTTTACATGTTTCTGCAGTTCAAAAAGATCCAAAAACCTATGAACATATAAATCCTGAGGATGTTGGCAATCTAAGAAATATTGTTGTTTCAGATCAGGCTGGAAAATCAAATATTTTATCAAGATTAAAAACCATTGGAATTGAAATTAAAGAAGATGATCCAAAAGTTAAAAAGCTTTTGAGCGAGGTTAAAGATAGAGAATTTATAGGCTATAGTTACGATGGAGCAGATGCTTCATTTGAATTATTAGCCAGAAGAATAATGAGCAAAATACCAAGATATATTTTAATTAAAGAATATGATGTGTCAGTAAAAAAAAACTCCTCAGGAAATATAATTTCATCTGCAAAGGCTCATCTAGAAGTAGATGGAGAAAAAATTGTTTGCGAAGGTGAGGGTAATGGACCAGTTAATGCACTAGATAACGCTATCAGAAACAATGTTGATCGATTAGCAAAATATTCTAAGTATTTAAAGGATCTTAAATTGGTAGACTACAAAGTTAGAATTTTAAATACTGGTACGGAAGCTATAACAAGAGTTTCTATAGAAAGTACAGATTCGAAAGGAAAAAATTGGTTCACCATAGGAGTTTCAACAAACATTATTGATGCTTCATTTAAAGCATTAATTGATAGCTTGGATTATAAATTATTTAAGGATAATGCTCCTGCAAGTAATTAATGTCTTCAATTACATTTATTCTTCATAAACCACAGTTATCAGAAAATATAGGAGCATGCGCTAGAGCTATTAAAAATTTTGATTTTAATAAATTAGCAGTAATCAATCCAAAACCTACATTTCCTAACGATAAAATTATCGCTACATCAGTAGGTGCAAAGGAAATTATAAAAAATTGCAAAGTTTATGAAAATTTAGAGACTTCATTAAAAAATATTGATTACCTTATCGCTACATCCTCTAGGTTTAGAAATAAAAATATTAAACATATAAGTTTAAATGAATTGTCGAAGATCGATTTTAGTAAAAAAATTGGCTTTTTGTTTGGCTCAGAAGCTTCAGGACTATCAAATAGTGAAATAGTTTATGCCAATTGTACTATGCAAATACCTACTAACCCCAATTTTAAATCACTTAATTTATCTCACAGTGTGATTATTGTGGCACAAGTAGTTTCAAGTTTAATTAAATTAAAAAGATCTAGCTTTAAAAAGTCACAAAAGGTTAAATCTGCATCTAAAAAAGATATTCAATCAATGATAAATTTATGTATTTCTCAGCTTGAGAGTAAAAATTTTTTTAAACCAACTGAAAAAAAACCCATAATGTTAGAAAATCTAAGAAATATTTTTTATAAAATGGAGCTATCAGAAAAAGAAACTCGCATTTTATCAAGTGTATTTGCTAATCTTGCAAAAAAAGGTTGATTGACAAAAACATGAGTAAGTTTATAAAAGCGATTTATTAAATGACAAAAAGATTAAATTCTAAACACAAGGTAGATAGAAGATTAAAAGTAAACCTTTGGGGAAGACCAAAGAGTCCATTTAACACAAGAGCATACCCTCCAGGACAACACGGACAAACAAAATCATCTAAACCATCAGACTACGGCACACAATTACAGGCTAAACAAAAACTAAAATCTTATTATGGAAATATGAATGAGAGACAGTTTAGAAATGTTTATAAAAAAGCAATTATGAAAAAGGGCGATACAGCTGAGAACCTAATTGGTTTATTAGAAAGACGATTGGATGCTGTTATTTATAGATCAAAGTTTTCAACGACTATTTTTGGTGCAAGACAACTAATAAATCATGGCCATGTTAAAGTTAATGGAAAAAAAGTAAACATTGGAAGTTATCAACTTAAAGAAGAAGAGACTATTGAAATAAGGGATAAATCTAAACAGCTAGCATTAATAGATATTGCTTTAGCAAACAAAGAAAGAGAAGTACCTGAATATTTACAAGTAGATGAAAAAAATAGAAAAGTTAAGTTTGTAAGAACACCAAAATTCGAAGAAGTTCCATATCCTGTCGTAATGGAGCCAAACTTGGTGATTGAATATTATTCAAGATAATAAGCATTAATATTTAAAAAAGCTTACTACCAAAATTTGGTAGTAGTTTATAATAATTGCCGTGATATATCATGCTATAAAGTTTTTATGGTAAAAAATTTTTTAATTTTATTTTTTAAAAAAAAAGCTAATTTAAAAAAAATATTTTTTTACATTAAAATTTTTTTTACTATAATTTTTTTGAGTTTAAGCAGTCAAGTATATGCTTCATCTATTCTAGGAACAGGCTCCAGTGCACTACTTGGTGGTGATCTTACTGACCCTGAAAATGATGGTATAGATGGAACTGATGGAGCAGCAGGAAACTGGAATTGGACTTCTATTGCTGCATCAAGTGATGGACAATGGAGTGGTGAGGGTGCTTGGAATGCATTTGATAATAAAGTAGGAGGTGGTGATGCCAAATGGTGTTGTAATAATCCTACTCAATGGGTGTATGTACAGTTTTCTCAAGCTTATGTCTTATCTCATTTTACCATAACTTCAGGAAATGACGTTCCCAGTAGGGATCCCGATATATGGAAGATACAAGGTTCAAACAATGGAGATGATTGGACAGATATTTTTTCTTATAATAATGATGGTAACAGTCCATTCTCTGCTCGTCATCAAGTAATTAGATATAACGGTGCTGGGGATGATTTTGATACACCAGCAGCTTATTCTTATTTTAGATATATTGTTACATCAACAAGTACTTCTATGCATCAAATAAATGAACTTGAATTTTTTGGTACTGCTGACAGTACTGCACCAACTTTAAGTTCTTCAACACCTTCAGATAATGCTACTGCTATTGCAGCTGACGCTAATATTGTTTTAAATTTTAGTGAAAGTGTTGATGCAGAAAGTGGAAATATTACTATTAAAAAAACTTCTGATAATTCAACTGTTGAAACAATTGACGTAACAAGTGGACAAATTTCAGGATCAGGCTCATCACAAATTACAATTAACCCTTCATCAGATCTTGATAGTTTAACAGAATATTATGTTTTAATAGATGCAAGTGCTTTTGATGATGCTTCAAGTAACTCGTATGCTGGTATAAGTTCTACTACAGCTTTAAGCTTTACTACGGCAAACATATTGCCAACTTTAAGTTCTTCTGTACCTGCCGACAACGCAACTAGTATTGCAGTTGACGCTAATATCGTACT
>CACHVT010000016.1 GCA_902583345.1 uncultured Pelagibacteraceae bacterium
TAATAAAAGTTGGTTTAAATCTTTCATTTAATTTTCCAATCTTTGTTTTCAATATTAATTTCTATACCTTTTGATTCTAAATCATCTAAAAATTTATTTGGTGCTCCATTGTATATAAGTTTATAATAGATTGTAGTACTGTCGAATTTAGAAATTTCATAGCTGAATACTAAATCAAGTTCATTAATTATTTTTTCGAATTGTGAAACTTTTGCATACTCAGATGAGTCTAATGAAATAGTTAAAGGAACTTTTATTGATGTATTAATTTTATTAATATCTTTCCAATGATTTTCATATGTATTCTTTAATTTTATCAAGGTTTCCCGCAGACCTTCACTATCTCTAATATTCACTTTCTTAAAAGTTTGGTTTTCTATTTTTAATCTGTCATTAATTCTTATCTTTGACAATACTTTTAATTCCTCGTAATTTTTATAAACAATTACAATTATAGAATCTTCTAAATCATATTTTTCTATTGTTTTCTTAAAATCATATTCTTCTATGGATTTACTATTTTCTAAAATGGAATACATATCATCTATGTCTTCTGTTGGTAAAATATATTCTAGTAAAAAAAATTTCTCTTTATTTAAATTCCAACTATCATAAAAAACATTATCATTAAAAATTGAAATTTGATTAGATTGTAAATCAACCAAAACTGGAATTAACAATACTTTTTTTTTTTTCGGAATAGATGGAAAAATATTCTCTTTTTCAAAGAATTTTAACGTATTTTTTTTATTAAAATTTACATCAAAATTTACTAAATACATATCATTAATAAATTTTTCATTACTCATTGTAAAAGAATCGATTAAAGTTTTAACAGTTTTAATGGAAGTTTTTTTAATTTTTTCTTGATCACTTGAGGTTGTAATCATTGAAATTAATTCAATAAATGCCTCTTTAAAAGCTCCATTAATAACTTTTTCTTTATTAAAATTTACATCAAATGGCGCTGTAATCTCTAAATCTTTAATTTTAAATGAACTGGCACATACTTTAGAGATTGAAAGTATATTTATAAATAGAATGAAATAAAAAAAAAATATATAAAGTTTATTCAAATTACTAAATTTTTTTTTAAATTGCATATTTTATACTAATGAAAAAAAATAAGTTTACATATCTAAAAAGTGGCGTGAACATAAAAGCAGCAGATAATTTTGTTAAATTTATATCTAATATTTCAACAAAAAATAAGGGCAATAAAAAGTTCAAAAATATAGGAGGTTTTGGATCGATTTCAGACATTCCAAAAGTTTACAAAAGTCCAAAAATCGTAGCCAGTACAGACGGAGTGGGCACGAAAATTGAAATAGCAAATATCTTAAATAAATATGATACAATAGGTATAGATTTAGTTGCTATGAGTGTAAATGACCTTATAGTTCAAGGTGCACAACCCTTAATATTTTTAGATTACATATCCATAAACAAAATTGATCTAAAAAAACTAAAATCTATAATCAAAGGTATTCAAAAAGGTTGTGAAATTTCAGGTTGCCAACTTGTTGGTGGCGAGACTGCAGAAATGCCAGAAACATATGAAAAAGGTAAATTTGATATAGCTGGCTTTTCGGTTGGTGTAGTTGATGAAAAAAAAATTTTACATAAAAAAAAAATTAAGTTAAATGATCTTATACTTGCTATTCCATCAAATGGAATCCATTCTAATGGATACTCACTTGTAAGAAATATTATAAGTAAAAAAAAAATTAATTTAAAAAAAAATAGTTTTCTTAGAAAAGAATTAATAAAACCTACAAAAATTTATGTAAAGGAAGTTTTAAGATTAATAAAAAATAATCTTATAAATGGATGTGCAAATATTACGGGGGGAGGAATTCAAGATAATATTAAAAGAATAATACCGGATGGTTTAACAGCAAAAATTGATCTGAATAAAATTAAAACAAAAAAAATATTTAGTTGGTTAAAAAAAAATAATATTGATGATAATGAAATGCTTAAAACTTTTAATTGTGGTGTTGGATTTTGCCTTATTGTAAAACCAATTAATTTCAAAAGGATTAAAAAATTTTTTAAGAATGAATATAAGCCTTATTTAATAGGAAAAATTTGTAAAGGAAAAAAAAAAGTTTTAATTAATGAAAAAATCAACTGGTCCTGAAAAAACTAAAACTGCTGTATTTATATCTGGAAAAGGAAGTAATTTAAAAAATTTAATTAGATGCTCAAGAATAAAAAATTATCCATTTTCAGTTAATTTAATTATCTCCAATACAATCAAAGCTAAAGGTTTAAAATATTCAAATATATTCAATATTGAAAAAAAAATAATCAAATATGATAAAAAAATAAAAACTGATAATAAAATTTTAAAAGTATTAAAACAAAGAAAAATTAAATTAATCTGTTTAGCAGGCTTTATGAAAATTTTATCAAAAAATTTTATTAAAAAATTTAATGGTAAAATATTAAATATACACCCTTCTTTACTTCCAAAATATAAAGGACTTAATACCCACTTTAGAGCAATTAATAATAAAGAAAAATTTGCAGGATGTTCTGTCCACTACGTTAATTCAAAACTAGATTCGGGAAAAATAATACTTCAAAGAAGAGTCAAAATATCAAGTAAGGACAATCATAAATCTTTAGAAAAAAAAGTTCTTAAAGTAGAACACTCGATTTATCCTGATGCGATTAAAAAAATTTTAAATTAATATTTAAAAAAAAAATCAATTTCTTTTTTTGCGTTTTCTATGCTATCTGATCCATGGATAGAATTTTTATCAATTGATATCCCAAATTTTTTTCTAATTGTTCCATCTTTTGCATCTTTGGGATTTGTTGCACCCATTAACTCTCTATTTTCTAAAACAGCATTATCTTTTTCAAGTATCATAACCACTATTGGTCCAGAAGATAAATAAGCACATAAATCATTGTAAAATGGTTTTGTTTCATGGACCTTATAAAATTGCTCTGCCTCTACTTTTGATACTTGGATTTTTTTTTCTTTAGTAATATTAAATCCTTTATCTTTGAAAATTTCTTTTATCTCTTTATCTAAATTTCTTTCAACTGCATCTGGTTTTATGATTGATAGAGTTTGCTCTATTTTATTCATAGTTGTCTTCAACAAACTGATTTAACAATCTTACTCCATAACCAGTCGCTCCAGTCGGGTTTATTGCTCCTCCATATTTTGAAAATGCCATACCAGCTATGTCTAGATGAGCCCAAGATGTTTTGTTCAAAACAAATCTTTGTAAAAATTGCGCTGCAGTTGTCGAGCCAGCACCTCCAACATAATTTATATTTTGCATATCTGCATTTTTCGAGTCCATAAGTTTATCAAAGTTTTTATGAAGTGGCATTCTCCATAATTTTTCCTCAACTCTTTCGCCAGCTTCAATCAACTGTTTTGATAATTTATCATCATTAGAAAAAAGCCCCGCATATTCCGAACCCAAAGAAACAATAATAGCACCAGTTAATGTTGCTAAATCAACCATTAATTTAGGTTTAAATTTTTTTTCAGTAAAAGTTAAAGCGTCTGCTAAAACTAATCTTCCTTCGGCATCAGTATTTAATACCTCTATTGTTTTTCCACTATAAGATTTTACTATATCTCCAGGTCTTTGAGCATTTCCACTTACCATATTCTCAACAAGACCCACAACCCCAACTGCATTGATTTTTGCTTTTCTTAAAGCTAAAGTTTTCATTAAACCTACTACAGCAGCTGAGCCTGCCATATCATATGTCATATCTTCCATAAATCTTGCAGGTTTGAGAGAATAACCTCCGGTATCAAAGCATACTCCCTTTCCGATAAAGGCCAAGGGCTTTGATTTTGATTTATTTCCTTTCCATTCAATAGTCACAAGATAAGAACCTCTTATACTTCCTTGTCCAACACCTAATAAAGCATTACATCCTAATTTCTTTAATTTTTTTTGATTATAAACAGTAACTTTTAGTCCATATTTTTTTAATTTAATTAATCGTCTTGTATATTCATCTGGATGTAAAATATTTCCAGGTTCTGAAACTAAATCTCTGGTAAAGAATGTTCCCTCTTCCAGAGCTCTAAATTTTAATTTATTTTTAGTAGATAAAGGAGATTGTTTTCCAATTAAATTAATTATTAAATTATTTTTAATTTTTTTTGATTTATAAATATTAAACTCATATGATTTTAATTTAAGTCCATGCATGAAACGACCAATAAAATCTTTTCCAGGCTTGCTATTAATATTTTCTGAATAAATAGAGAGACTTTTAATATTATCTTTTTTAACAAAATTATATAACTGGGCCCCTAAAGCTTCAACATCTGATCTTTTCAAATTTTTTTTGACTGATATTAAAATTAATGTAGTTTTTTCGTTTATGTTAAATGAAATTATATTTTCATTAGTTTTACTTTTATTTCTCGAAATTTTTTCGATATATGATGCCTCATTTTTTGAAAAAGATAAATTTAGATTTTTTATTTGAAATTTTTCGTTTCCGAATAAAGCAAATACACCAGGGCCACTCAATTTAACCTTATTTTTATAGAAAACTTGAACACTCATTGGTTTTTGAATATATAGTAATAGTTGAAAAGGTTTATAGATTATTAATGATGAATTTCAACGAAAAAATTGTCTTTAAAAAGTTCTTACTTGATAACACTTATTTTTTCTTATTATGCTCCATGAGTTTAAGCCTTATTGTATGGATTATTCAGGCAGTAAATTTTTTAGATTTTATATCAGAAGATGGACATAGTTTTGATATATATTTCTACTTTACTGCACTTAATTTCCCAAAAATATTTAAAAATATTTTACCATTTATTTTTTTTATGTCACTATTTTACACAATATCAAAGTATGAAGAAAATAATGAACTTAAAATTTTCTGGATAAACGGAATTAATAAAGTAAAATTTTCTAATGTATTAATAAAATATACCTTTTTATTTTTCATATTTCAAATTTTTCTATCGAGTTTACTAAGCCCATTTTTACAAGATAGGGCAAGAACGTTTTTAAAAATATCAAATATGGATTTTTTTCCATCATTAATGCAAGAAAAAAAATTTATTGACACTGTTGATAAGCTAACAATATTTATTCAAAATAAAAAATCATCTAAGGAATTTGAAAACATTTTTCTTAAAGACGAACTAAGTACTAACAAGTCTCAAATTATATATGCGAAAAAAGGTTTTTTAAAAGATATTGATGGAATAAGAAAATTTATTTTATTTGATGGAAAATTTATGAATACTGACGAAAAAAAAACAACAGTGTTTAATTTTTCTCAAACAGAATTTGATTTAACCAATTATGTTACTAAATCTATTACCCACCCTAAAGTTCAAGAATTAAGTACCTTCCTACTTTTAAAATGTAATTATTCTTTTTATAAGGAAAAAATACAAAGTCGTTTTTATAAATATAGAGGTGCTAATATACTTTGTAACCAAAATTTTGTTAATGAAATTAATCAAGAATTATTTGATAGATTGATTAAACCAATGTATTTATTTTTAATTACAGTAATATCATGTTTTTTGTTAACTAAATATAAAGAAGCACATAAATATAAAGTCTATAAAACATACATTTTTTTAATTGGGATTATAGCAATAATATTTTCTGAAATGTCCGTAAATTATGTAGGAAAAAATTTAAACAATACTTTAATATTTTACTTATTGCCTCTACTTTTAAGTTTAGTAGCTTATATGACATTAACAAATCAATTAACTTTTAAGAAAAAATAAATGTTAGCAATTTATCAAAAAAATCTAATTATTTCTTTTTTTAAATCTTTAGGAATAGTAACACTAATATTTTTGTGCATTACCATTATTTTGAATGTATTTGAGGAATTAAGTTTTTTCAAAAACGTTGAAAATATTAATTTTACTTTACCAATTTTTTTAACATTATTGAATTCCCCTTCTATTCTTTTTGACATTTTTCCATTTATATTTCTAATCGCAACACTTTATTTTTTTTCAGAAATTATAGATAAAAATGAGTTAAACGTTTACAAAAATTATGGGTTAACGAATTTAAAAATTATAAATATTATAACAATTACAAGTTTTATAACGGGTGTTTTTATTGTTTTAGTTTTTTATAATATTTCTGCAAATTTAAAATTTTTTTACTTAGATATTAAGAATAACTTTTCAAAAGATGACAAATATCTTGCCGTAATTACCTCTAATGGTCTTTGGATAAAAGATGAAACTAAAGAAAATATTAATCTTATCAATGCAGAAAAAATTGAAAATAATTTTTTGAAAAATGTTATAATTACACAATTTGATAAAAATTTTGACTTTAAAAAGATAATTACAGCTGATAAAGTTAATATTAAGAATAAATCTTGGTTAATCCATGACCCATCTATAACAAATGAAAATGAATTAACTAAGAAAGAAAATCAAATTGTATTTGAAGCAAACTTTGACAAAGAAAAAATCTCTTCACTTTTTTCCAATTTATCGTCATTAAATATTTTAGATTTAAATGAGTTAAAAAAAGACTACAAAACCTTAGGTTATTCGACAATATTATTAAACGCACATCAGCTTAAACTCTACTCCTACCCTATTTATTTATCTATTATGGTCTGTCTTTCTTCTATCCTAATGTTTAATGTAAAATTCAATAAATCAAAAATTTTTAACTTTATTTTGGGAATATTAATTTCTGTAACTATATACTATGTAAATTTCTTTTTTAAATTATTAACTGAAAGTGAAAAAATTCCAATAACGGTCTCGGTCTGGGCTCCGCAGATCATTTTATTATTAATAGCCTGTATTGGATTGGTTAAAGTTAATGAAAAATAAAATTTTTATATCTTTGATTTTGACATTTTTTTTTTCATTATCTTTAAACAATAAAGTTAATAGTCAAGATTTGCAGATTAATGCCACTGAAGTTCAGTCATTAAGCAAAGGTGACAAACTAAAAGCAAGCAATGGTGTTGAAATTATTGATCCCAAAGGAATAATTATTAAGGCTGATGAAGCAGAATATGATAAAATCCAATCTGTTGTAAAAGTCAAATATAATGTAAATATAATTGACACAATAAATAATAGCAGAATAATAACAAAAGAAGCAATTTACTTTATAAATAAAAATAAAATTATTTCAAAAAATGAAACTGTTATAAAGATAGATGAAAAATATACAATTGATACATCCGATATAACTTATGACAGAAACTTAAAAGAAATTTTTTCTAAGAAAAAAACAATAGTCCAAGATAATTATAAAAATAATTTATTTACAAACAACTTCAAAATTTCAATGAAAAATAAAATACTTGAAGCTAAAATTGTAAGATTAGTCGATAATGAGCTAAATGAATATAATATGGAAATAGCAAAATTAAATTTAAAAACTGACGAGCTGTTAGGAAAAGATTTAAATATAAATTTTAATAAAAATTTATTTTCTGAAGATAATGATCCTAGATTGAAAGCGAATGCGGTAATTATTGATAAAGATAATACTAGAGTTAATAAAGGTATTTTTACAACCTGTAAAATTAGAAAAGATAAATGCCCGCCTTGGAAAATATCTGCAAAAGAAGTACACCACGATAAATTAAAAAAATTAATTAATTACAAAAGTGCTTGGCTTCAAGTATACGATAAACCGATTCTATACTTTCCTAGGTTTTTTCATCCAGATCCAACTGTAAAAAGACAATCTGGTTTTTTAATTCCAGAATTATCATCATCTAATAATCTCGGTAACTATCTTTCTGTTCCTTATTTTTATGCAATATCAGATAATAAAGATTTAACATTTACTCCAAGATTTTACGATAGACAAAAAACAATATATCAAACCGAATATAGGCAAGCCAATAAAAACTCAGATCATACAATAGACTTTAGTATTTTAAACAAATCTAGGATTTTAATCCAATCTGGCAAAACCTTAGGAACTCATTTTTTTTCAAAATCAAATTTTGAGACTAATATTAATTTTTTTGATAACTCACAAATTGATATAAGCGTTCAACAAGTTTCGCGTGATCTTTATTTTAAAACACATAAATTAAAGTCCCCTTTAATTACCTCGGAATCACTTCTAAACTCAAAAATACTTTTTGAAGCCTCAAATCAAAATTTAGATTTAAATATTTCAACAGAAGTTTTTGAAGATTTATCAAAGAAAGAATCAGACAGATACGAATATATTTTTCCAAGTTATAATCTTACTAAATATCTTGAGAGTACCTTAGATGGCGAATTATCTTTCACTTCATCTGGAAACAATAAATTGTACGATACAAATGTTTTAGAAAAAACCATGACAAATAATTTAAACTATAATTCTTTAAAAAAAATAAGTTCCAAAGGTTTTGTAACTAACTATGAGTTTCTAATGAAGAATTTTAATTCTGACAATAAAAATTCTCAAACCTCAAAAAATGAATTGGATCAAAATTTACAATCAATAATAAAATATCAAATCCAATATCCCCTTAAAAAAGAGGGAGTTAAATTTGATAAAATTTTTACACCTATATTATCAGCTAGATTTAGTCCAAATAAATCTAAAGACATCAAGGGTAGTGATAGAATTATAGATTATAATAATATTTTTTCTCTAAACAGAATTGGTTCAGAAAAAACTGTTGAGGGTGGTCAATCAATAACTATAGGTAATGAATTTAGATCATTAGACAAAAGCGGTAATGAAATGTTTTCATTAAACTTGGCTGCTATGTTAAGAGATGAGGAGAATCCTGATCTACCTTCGAAGAGTACTCTAAATAGAAAAACATCAAATGTAGTTGGAGAAATTTTATTGAAGCCAAAAAAATTCTTAGATTTAAAATATAATTTTTCTATGGATAATGATATGCAAACTCTTAATTATAATTTTATAGATGCAAGTTTTAGTGTAAATAATTTTATTACATCATTTGAATTTATGGAAAAAAATAATATTTTAGGAGATGAAAGTTACCTTGCAAACAAAACAACTCTAAATATAAATGACAACTCTTCTTTGTCATTTAACACAAGAAGAAACAAGCAGCTTGGATTAAATGAATATTATGATTTAATTTATGAATATAAAAACGATTGTTTGAAAGCAGCTGTAGAATATAAAAAAACTTATTATGAAGATGGAGATCTTAAGCCTGAAGAGCAAATTTATTTTTCACTTACAATTATTCCATTTGGGACTGCAAATACACCAAACTTAAATAAATAAATATGTTTAGATTAAAAATTTATTTAATAATAGTCAATTTATATTCAATATTTTTTTTTAGCGACATCTTAAATGCATCATCAAATTTTTATATCGCTATAAAAGTAGATAACGAAATAATTACAAATGTAGATGTTATGAATGAAATTGACTATTTAACTGCATTAAATAATGATTTAAAAAAAATTGATAAAAAATTATTGATAGATATAGCAAAAAATTCTCTTATAAGAGAAAAGATTAAAGGAAATGAAATAAATAAAAACTCTTCTTTGGTTATTAAAAATGAAGTTCTAGAAAATATTATTATTAGTTATTATAAAAGAATTAAACTTAACAATATAGACGAATTTGAAAATTACCTTGCTAAATATAATACGAATTTAGACGATGTTAAAAAAAAGATAAAAATTGAAATTCTTTGGAATCAACTTATTTATTCAAAATATAATAATTTACTTAATATAAACATTGAGGAATTAAAAAAGAAAATAGATAAAAATAAATATAAAAATAACAAAATAACAAAATATTTATTATCAGAAATATTATTTTTAGTTGAAAATGACGAAAGTTTCGAAAAAAAAAATAATGAAATTAAAAAAAAAATAAATGAAAATGGTTTCAAAACTGCAGCTAATATTTATAGTATATCAAATACAGCGAAATTCGGTGGTAGAATCGGTTTGATGAATGAAAAACAACTTTCACAAAAAATTTTAAAAGAAATTCAATCAATTAACGAGGGTGAAATAACTAATACAATAGACGTACCTTCTGGTTTTTTGATTTTAAAATTGGAGGATATTATTATTGAAAAATTTGAAAAGGACTTAGAAAAAGAATTAGAAAACCTAATAAGATTTGAGACAGATAGACAACTGAACCAGTTCTCAGTTATTTATTTTAATAAATTAAAGTTAAACTCAAAAATAAACTATGAATAAAAATGTTGCTATTATAGCTGGTGAACCTTACAGTGTTTTTTTAGAATTATTATTTAAATCAATAAAATCGAGAAAAGTAAAAAAACCATTTCTGTTAATTTGTTCGAAAAAAATTTTAATTACTCAAATGAAAAGGTTAAACTATAATTTTAAATTAAATCAAATAAACAAACATAAAATTGATAGCAGTAAACTTTTAAAAGATCATATAAATATTTTAGATATAAATTTTGATTTTAAAAAAACATTTGATAAAATTTCTGAAAAATCTTCTAAATATATTGATAATTGCTTTAAAGAAGGATTGAATTTAATAGAAAATAAAGGTTTCACTATTTTGATAAATGGGCCTGTATCTAAAAAACATTTTCTCAGAAAAAAATTTATTGGTGTTACTGAATACATAGCAAAAAAAAGTAAAAAGCAAGGACAAGAGGTCATGTTGATTTATAATAATAAATTATCAGTTAGTCCAATCACTACACATCTGCCTTTATCAGAAGTAAAAAAAAATATTACTTCAAAAAAAATAATTAAAAATGTTGAAACGATAAATTTTTTTTATAAAAAAAAACTTAAAAAAAAACCTAAGTTCGCAATTACTTGTCTAAATCCACATTGTGAAACAATTAAAAATCATTCTGAGGAAGAAAAGATAATATTACCAGCAATAAAAAAACTTAAAAAAAAAAATATTAATATTAAAGGCCCTTTTGCAACAGATACGCTATTCTTAAAAAAAAATATTAATAAGTTTAATATTGTAATAGGCATGTATCATGATCAGGTATTAACACCTATTAAAACACTTTATGGTTTTCGGGCAATTAATATAACCCTAGGACTTCCTTTTTTAAGAATAACTCCGGACCACGGACCAAATAACCATTTTTTAGGAAAAAAAAAATCTGATCCAACAAGCGTTATTGAAATATTTAAGTTTTTGAGTCAAATACGTGAAAATTAGAGCAAAAAAAAGCTTAGGTCAAAATTTCTTAATAGATAAAAATATAATAAAAAAAATTATAAATGTTGGAAATATTCTCTCAAACAGTTCTGTTTTAGAAATTGGAGCTGGAACAGGAAACTTAACTGAATATATTTTAAAAAAAAAACCTAAGAAAATATTTGTAATTGAAAAAGATGAAAACCTTGTAATAAAAATTAAACAAAGATTTAAAGAAAAAATCAATATAATAAACAAAGATGTTTTAAAGGTTGAAGAAAACACTATTTGTTCAGATAAATTAATTGTTTTTGGAAATCTACCATATAATATTTCAACGCAGATTTTATCTAAATGGATTGTCAATGATTGCCAAAATATCTGGTATGAAAAATATATATTTATGTTTCAAAAGGAAGTTGCAGATAGAATTTTAGCTAAAAAAGATACAAAAAATTACGGAAGACTATCTATTTTAACAAACTGGAAACTTGATGTTAAAAAGATGTTTAATATTAATTCCTCATGCTTCTTACCCAAACCAAATATTCAGAGTACTTTATTGATGTTTACACCTAAAAAAAGTTTCCTTAAATTAAAAAATTCTAAAAATCTCGAAATAATAACAAGAACTTTTTTCAATCAAAGAAGAAAAAAAATAAAAAAACCACTAAATCAATTGTTTAAAAATTCCAATAAAATTACTAAAAAGTTAAAGTTAGATGTTAATTTGAGACCACAAAATCTTGCTCCAGAAATATATTATGAAATTGCAAAAGAATATGAAAAACTAAGAAATTAATTTTTCAACATGTTCATGGATTAGTTTTAAATTATAATTATTTTTAGTTTTATTTAAATCTGTGTCAATTAAAGTAATAATTTGTTCTAAACAATCCTCCAGTTGATCATTAATAACAACATAATCATAGTCTTTCCAATGAAGTACATCTTTTTTAAATTCTTTCATTCTTTCTTCCACTATAAGCTTGTCTTTCATGTCTCTATTAGAAAGTCTATTAAATAAGACTTCTTTGCTAGGTGGTAATACAAAAAAAGTTATAAGTTTATATTTTAGTTTTTTATTTTTAATTTGTTGAGTGCCTTGCCAGTCAATGTCAAATATTACATTTATTCCTTTATCAAGATTTTCCTTTACGGGTTTTATACTAGTTCCATAAAAATTATTAAAAACTTTAGCATGTTCTAAAAATTCTTGTTTATTGATTAAATCTTTAAAATCTTTTTCATTTATAAAAAAATAATCTTTCCCAGAAATCTCATTTTCTCTAGGTTTTCTTGTAGTGTGTGAAATTGATATTTCGTAATTTTTATTTTTAGATATTAATTTTACAAGTGTAGTCTTGCCGGCTCCAGATGGTGATGATAAGATTATCATTATACCATCTTTTTTGGATGACATTTATTTTTTTAATTACTTTTACTCTCAATAAATTTAATAGCGTCACTAACTGTAAGAATTTTTTCAGCTTCGCTATCTGAGATTTCTGAACCAAACTCTTCTTCAAAGGCCATAACTAATTCTACAGTATCTAAACTATCAGCTCCTAAATCATCTATAAAACTTGACTCATCAGTTACTTTGGCTTCATCAATACCTAAATGGTCTGCTACTATCTTTTTAACTTTGCTTGAAATATCTTCTGACATATTAATCCTTTTTGTTATATTTTCGTTAATAGATTATTAATCAACTTTGTCAAGCCATATACATACCTCCATTAACATGGATAGTTTCTCCAGTTATATAAGATGCTGCGTCGGATGATAAAAAAGCGACAGTATTTGAGACATCTTCACCTGTTCCAAGCTTGCTCATTGGAATTCTAGAAGTTAAAACTGCTTTAATATTTTCAACTATTCTATCAGTCATTTTTGATTGTATAAATCCAGGTGAAACACAATTTATTGTAATATTTTTTTTTGCATATTCTATTGCTAAGCTTTTTGACATTGCGACTATACCAGCTTTCGAAGCAGAATAATTAGTTTGTCCTAAGTTTCCAGTGTGTCCAACTATAGAAGTAATATTTACAATTCTCCCATATTTATTTTTTAACATTTTTTTAATTGCATATTTACATAAATAAAAAGTAGAACTAAGATTTATATCTATTACTTTTTTCCATTCCTCATCTTTCATTCTTAAAGATAAGTTATCCATTGTAATCCCTGCATTATTGACCAGGATATCTAGACCAACCATCTGTGAATTTGCACTTTCAATAAAATCCTCTACTTTAGCATGATCTGAAATATCAAATTTTATAACATTAAGATTTGGAAACTCTTTTTTCAGAGAGTCCAATTTCTCAGTATTTGTTCCAGTTGCTAGTACCGTTCCTTCAAGAGATAAAAATTTTTTAACTAGCGCATAACCTATACCTCCTGTGGCTCCAGTGATTAATATTTTTTTATTTTTAAAGTTAATCATTAATTTTAAGTATACTTATATCTTCTTCTTTATTTATTACACTAATTTTTACATTTCTGTCTATTCTTTTAATTAAGCCTGAAAGTACTTTTCCAGGGCCAATTTCAATAAAATGATTCACCCCATTTTTGATCATGTATAAAATACTTTCTCTCCATCTTACTTTGCTTTCAATTTGTTGAACCAATAAATCCTTAATCATAGATTTATCTTTTATTTCAGTAGCTGTAACATTTGAGATTAGTGAAGTTTTAAAATTATTAAATTCTAATTTTTCAATTTCATTTTTCATTAATTCTGTAGCTTTATTCATTAACTTACAGTGGAATGGTGCGCTGACTGATAGTTTAATATTCTTAATATTTATAGATGAAAGATCTTTTGAAAGTTTAATAATATTTTCTGTCATACCACTTACTACAATTTGTCCATTTGAATTATCATTAGCAATATAGCATTCATATTTGTCCTTTTTATCGTCAAGGATTTTTTCTACAGTATTTAAATTTGACCCAAGTATTGCTAACATTCCACCTTCACCTTTTGGTACAGCTGTTTGCATTGCTCTTCCTCTTAATTTAAGGATTCTTAAAGTATTACTAAAATCTAAAGCGCCCAAACATGATAAAGCTGTGTATTCACCTAAGGAGTGGCCTGCAAAAAATTGTGCTTTACTTAAATCAATATTAAATTCTTCTTTTAAAAGTTGGAAAATAGAATATCCAACTAAGAAAGTTGCTGGCTGGGTATTTTCAGTTAAATCTAACTGATCTTTAGGTCCAGTTAATATAAGTTTTGATATAGGAAAATTTAAAACTTCATCAGCTTGATTATAAAGTTTTTTAAATAACTCAAACCTTGAGTAAAAATCTGATGACATTCCAACAAACTGTGAACCCTGACCTGGAAAAATAACAGAAAACATTTAAATAAATTAAACTTATATATATTTTTAAGTGTTGTAATTAAACAATTATAATAGTATATCCTCTTTTTCTATAAAAGATCTATTATGAATTTATACGAACATACAATTGTTGCAAGACAGGATGTAAGTCCTTCTCAAATTAAGCAACTTACAGAAAAATACTCTAAAATAGTTGAGAAAAATGATGGAAGTTTAGTAAGAACAGAAAATTGGGGACTATTAAATTTATCTTATATTATTAAAAAAAATAAAAAAGGAAACTACATTCATTTCAAATTTAAAGGTACTGGAAGAATAGTTGTTGAGCTTGAAAAAAATGAGAGAATAGATAAAAATTTACTTAAATATTTAACAGTTAAAGTAAAAAAATTTGATTTAGAAACAAATTATTTCGAGACAAAAGAAAAATTAAGTAAAGAAGAAATTAAAAATAATAATTAATATATGAATAAAAAAAAAAGATCAAATAGTAAAAATAAACAAAATAATTTTGCTAGACTCAGTATTTTTCAACCAAACAAATACAAATTTAAAAAATCTTGCCCTCTTTCAATTAAAGGTGCTCCAACAATAGATTATAAAAACATTAAACTTTTAAGAAAATATGTTTCAGAAAATGGAAAAATACTTCCTTCAAGAATTACAAATGTAAGTCAAAAAAAACAAAGAGAATTATCTTTATCTATTAAGAGAGCTAGAAATTTAGCTTTAATCTAATGAAAGTTATATTACTTGAAAATTTGAGAAAAATTGGATCAATTGGCGATGTGATTGATGTTAAGAGAGGTTTTGCTAGAAATTATTTAATTGCAAACAAAAAAGCTCTTCATGCCTCTAAAGAAAATATACATGAAGTTGAAAAAATTAAAATTCAGCTTGGAAAAAAAGATCAAGAAAAAATGAAAGAGGCTAAAAAAATATTTGAAAAAATAAATAAAAAACAGTTTACTATAAAAAAACTGAGCACTGAAAATAATGAATTATATGGATCTGTCAAACCTACGGAAATTTCTAAAATAATTTTAGAAAGTGAGAAGTTAGAAATCAAACCATCCATGATGCAACTAACAAAAGAAATAAAATCTTTAGGTGACTTTAAAGTTAAAATTGACCTGCATTCTCAAATACAAGCCATAATAGACATTAAGGTTATTGCAGAAGAAATTTCTCAATAATTATACAATCTTTTCCCCATAGTTTTTTAACTATTTTTTTTTTATTCTTTTAATATACAAATTCTAGATGAATAAAAATCTTAGCTTAGTAGAAAATAAGTTTGAGGAATTACCTAACAATATTGAAGCTGAGCAATCTGTTTTAGGGTCTATATTGCATCAAAATGAAATTTTTGATGAGATTAATACAATAATCTCTAGTATTAATTTTTATGATCCTTTGCATCAAAAGATATTTAGTGCAATCGAAAATTTAATTTATAAAGGGATGCTTGCAAATCCTATTACTTTAAAAAATCATTTTGAAAAAGAAAAAGATGAGATAGATGTGCCAGAATATTTGGTTAAAGTAACTAAATTTTCTTCATCCTCAAGACAAGCAATTGAATATTCAAAAATTATTTATGACATGTATGTAAGAAGAGAATTAATAAAAATATCAGAAAACACTATAGATAATGCAAAGATAAATGATCTCAATATTTCTGGTCAAAATATTATCGAAAATTCTGAAAAACTTTTGTACGATTTGGCTGAAAAAGGATCCTTTAGTTCTTCTCTAATTAAATTTGATGATGCAATGAAATTAACCATTGAAATGGCATCAAATGCTTATAAAAATGAGGAAGGCATTGTTGGTGTCCCTACTGGCCTTCGGAATTTAGATGATAGACTTGGAGGTTTGCATCAATCCGATCTAGTGATAATAGCTGGAAGGCCATCAATGGGTAAAACTGCTTTAGCAACTAATATAGCTTTTAATGCAGCAAAAAAACTTCAAGATGAAAATAAACAATCCGTAGTAGCTTTCTTTTCTTTAGAAATGTCCTCAGAACAGTTATCGACAAGAATTTTAGCAGAACAATCGAGAATTACATCTCACAATATAAGAAGAGGAAAAATATCAGACGAGGAATTTGAGAAATTTATAGAAACATCAAAAACAATATCTGAAATTCCATTGTTTATTGACGAAACACCAGCAATAAGTATTGCAGCACTTAGCAATAGAGCAAGAAGAATAAAAAGACTGCACGGTTTAGAAATGATAGTTGTTGACTATATACAACTAATGAAAGCCTCAATGAATAATAAGGATGGTAGAGTGCAAGAAATATCAGAAATCACTCAAGGACTCAAAGCAATCGCAAAAGAACTATCTGTTCCTGTTTTAGCTTTATCACAACTTTCAAGAGCCGTTGAACAAAGAGACCAAAAAAAGCCACAACTATCAGACTTGAGGGAGTCTGGTTCAATTGAACAAGATGCAGATGTAGTAATGTTTGTGTATAGAGAAGCATATTATTTAGAAAAACAAGAACCAAAACCTGCATCAGTTGAACACGCGGAATGGCAAGCTAAAATGAATGAAGTATCAAATTTTGCCGAAATTATTATCGGAAAACAAAGACACGGACCAACCGGCAATGTAATGCTAGAATTCGAAGCAATGTTTACTAAATTTAAAGATACTCAAATAGGCTAATATAAAATATAAATATATAGTATTGATAATGATTTCAAAACTATATCAGAATAGCATCATCGAAAAACCAAAACTAATTCTTTTTTTGTTAGTTATTGCTTTGCTTGGTTTCGGTTATTTCTCAAAAGATTTTAGGCTAGATGCTTCATCTGATACTTTATTAATCGAGGGTGATCCAGATCTTAAATATCTAAAAGAAATAACGGAAAGATATGGTTCAAAGGATTTTTTAGTATTAACATATACTCCTAATGAAAACATGACATCAGAAAGTTCTATCAATAACTTACTAAGCTTAAAATATAAAATTCAAAGTCTCGACTGGGTCCATAGTGTCATAACTTTATTAGATATACCCCTTTTAAATAATTCTGAAGCTCCGTTAACTGAAAGACTAAATAATTTTGTTACATTAAAAGATGAGGATGTTGATAAAGATAGAGGCTTTAACGAAATTCTTAACAGCCCAGTATTTAGAAATTTTGTAATAAGCGAAGACGGAAATACAACCGGTATTATAGTTAATATTAAAAGAGATAAATTAATAGAAAATATTACAGATAACAATGATTTAGAAAAACATAAAGATCTTATAAAAAAAAAAAACCATCAAAATATACTGGAGATAAGAGAAATAATTAAAACGTACAAAAAAGATTCTAAAATTTTTCTTGGTGGTATTCCTATGATTGCAGATGACATGATGTCATTTATAAAAAATGATATTATAGTTTTTGGAGTTGGAGTTTTGCTTTTTATTATTGCAACACTTTGGTTTGTATTTAGAAAATTTATTTGGATAATTGTCCCAATAAGCAGCTGTTTTTTTTCAGTTACAATTATGACAGGTTTACTTGGACTTTTAAATTGGAAGGTCACTGTTATTTCGTCAAATTTTATTGCCTTAATGTTAATACTTACAATGGCAATGAATATTCATATGAGTACTCGTTTTTTACAATTAAAAAAAAATAATCCAAATCTTAGAAATTTAGAAATAATTTTAATGACTACATCAAAAATGTTTTGGCCTATCGCATATACTGTTCTTACAACTATTTGCGCATTTTTATCTTTAATTTTTAGTGAAATTAAACCAATTATAGATTTCGGTTGGATGATGACTTTAGGATTATTAACCTCATTTATAATAACATTTACACTACTTCCTACATTATTAAATTTTTTATCTACTGAAAAAACAAGTGTACAAGAGCAAAACAGATCCAAAATTACAGAATTTTTTAGTAAAGTTGCGATAGATAATAAAATATTTATTTTTTCAACAACGGGAATAATAATAATTTTAAGTATAATAGGTATTTCAAGACTAGAGGTAGAAAATAGTTTTATAAATTATTTCAATAAGAAAACAGAGATATATAAAGGTATGAAACTTATTGATGAAAAATTAGGTGGAACAACTCCTTTAGAAATAATTATAAAATTTCCTAATAAAAAAAAAGAAATTGAACTAACAAATGAAGATGAAGAATTTGAAGATTGGGGCGATGAAGATAACCAAAATGACGATAAATACTGGTTCACTAAAGACAAAATTGATAAAATAGATAAAGTTCATAGTTATCTTGATGACTTGCCCGCAATTGGTAAAGTTTTATCGTTTTCCTCTATTCTTAAAGTTGCTGAACAACTTAATAATAATAAACCTCTTGGAACACTAGAAATGGGTGTTTTATATACTAAAATTCCAGATTCAATAAAAAAGGAAATAGTTGATCCATACATTTCAATAAAAGATAACGAAGCGAGAATAAATTTGAGAATAAAAGATTCACAAGAAAACCTAAGAAGAAATGATTTGATAAATAAAATTAATTTTGATCTAGAGAATAAATTAGGATTAAAAAAAGAGGAGTTTAAACTGGCCGGTGTCCTAATTTTATTTAACAATCTTTTGCAAAGTTTATTTAAGTCCCAAATATTAACTCTTGGTTTTGTAATGATTGGTATACTTACAATGTTTTTTATACTTTTTAAAAATTTAAGATTATCTCTTATTGGTGTAGTGCCAAATTTTATAGCCGCTTTTTTTATTTTAGGGATAATTGGATTGCTTGGAATTCCTTTAGATATGATGACTATAACAATTGCTGCTATAACTATAGGAATAGCTGTAGATAATAGTATTCATTATATTTATAGATTTAAAGAGGAGTATAAAAAAAATAATAATTACACTGAAACACTTAAATTATGCCATTCAACTGTTGGTGTAGCAATTCTAAATACTTCAATCACAATTGTATTTGGATTTTCTATTTTAGTCTTTTCAAATTTTATACCTACTATTTATTTTGGAATATTTACAGGTATTGCAATGTTGCTAGCAATGGTATCTGTTTTAACTTTGTTACCATCTTTAATATTATTATTTAAACCATTTGGAGAAATAAATAGATAATGGTTGATAGTTTATTAGATTTTTACAAATCTATTTCTGATTTCGATTTAATTTATTTAATTATTTCAGCTTGGTCTATATTTAGATGCTCCTCGAAGGGTTTTGTATTGAGTATATTATCAGCCTCTAAATGGTTATTAGCTTACGTAGTTACATTGATTCTTTTTCCTAAAATTAAACCTCAAGTAAAGGATATAATTGATAATCAATATATTCTAGACTTAATTTTAGGAATTGGGATATTTGTTATAGTTATATTTCTAACATTGATCATTAATAAAGGTATATCAAAAACTGTAAAATATTCAGGAATCGGTAAAGTAGATACAGTTTTTGGCTTTTTCTTTGGTTTTATAAGAGGTTACATTGTTTGTGTTTGCGTATTTGCAACTATAAATATCTTCTATAATTACAAGAATTGGCCATTAAATATTTCTAAATCCTTTACCTTTTCATATGTTAAAAAAGGTAGTAACTATCTAATAAAAGAATTTCCTAGTGAGAAAGAATACAGAGATGCTAAAGAAAAAGTTCAAGATATATAATCCTAAAATTAGAGAGGAGTGCGCTGTTTTTGGTATCAGTAATAACCAAGATGCTT
Source organism: uncultured Pelagibacteraceae bacterium (assembly GCA_902583345.1). Lineage (GTDB taxonomy): Bacteria > Pseudomonadota > Alphaproteobacteria > Pelagibacterales > Pelagibacteraceae > Pelagibacter. The sequence continues at coordinate 20,203 of CACHVT010000016.1, forward strand.
CTGCATTGACTGCTTTGGGTCTTCATGCGCTTCAACATAGAGGTCAAGAGGGTTGTGGAATTGTATCTTTTGATGGGCAAAAATATCACTCTGAAAAAAGATTTGGTTTAGTTGGAGATAACTTTAGTAAAGAAAAGGTTATAAAAACCCTACCAGGAAATTATGCTATTGGCCATAATAGGTACTCAACAACTGGAGGAACAACGCTAAGAAATATTCAGCCTTTTTTTGCAGATACTAATGCTGGTGGTATTGGTGTAGCACATAACGGGAATTTAACCAATGCTATTACATTAAGGAAAAAAATGGTCGAAGAAGGATCAATTTTTTATACAACATCAGACACGGAAACTATAGTTAAATTAATAGCTAGATCCAAAAGGGCTAAGACTATAGATAAAGTGATAGACGCACTTTTTCAAATCCAGGGAGGCTATGCATTGGTTGTAATGACACAAAATATATTAATTGGAGTTAGGGATCCATTTGGAATCAGGCCATTAGTAATTGGAAAACTTAAAAATTCATATGTTTTGGCCTCAGAGACCTGTGCCTTGGATATAATAGGCGCAAAATTTATTAGGGAAGTAGAAAATGGAGAAATTGTTTGTATAGAAAATAACAAACTTCAAAGTATAAAACCTTTTCCACCAAAAAAAATTAGACCATGTGTATTTGAATACATATATTTTTCAAGGCCTGATAGTATATTAAATGGTAAGACAGCTTACGAATATAGAAAAAATTTTGGGGCTGAATTGGCAAAGCAAGAAAATCTAGATTCAGATTTAGTTGTACCAGTCCCGGATTCTGGTAATGCTGCAGCGTTAGGTTATGCCCAAGAAAAGAAAATAAATTTTGATTTAGGTTTAATAAGAAATCATTATGTTGGTAGAACTTTTATAGAACCTTCGCAGAAAATTAGAAGTTTAGGAGTTAAACTTAAATTAAATGCTAATTTATCAGTTATCATAAATAAAAAAATAATATTAGTAGATGATTCTTTGGTAAGAGGTACAACCTCATCAAAAATAGTTAAAATGCTTTATGATGCAGGTGCCAAAGAAGTTCATGTAAGAATTGCAAGCCCCGAAATTAAATTTCCAGATTTTTATGGTGTTGATACACCAACCAAAAAAGAATTGCTGGCTGCAAATAATTCTGTAGAAAAGATTTGCGAATTAATAGGAGCAAAATCTTTAAAATTTTTGCATATCGATGGCCTCTATAAAGCTATGGGATTTGAAAAAAGAAATAACTTATATCCTCAATTGACTGATCATCATTTTACTGGAGACTACCCTGTAAAAATAATCGATGAACTTGGAGAAGATAAAGTCACTCAATTATCTTTATTAAGCACAGGATCAAATAATTGATGAAAAAAGTAAGTTTTACAGAAATGAAAAACGGAACCAAAGAAGATTATCTTTTTTTAGATAAACATGAAAAAGAATATGCAAGTCATACAGCAGACAGAATTATAAATTTCATGTCTGGCTTAACTCAAACACTTATAGGTTATCAAGTATCAAGATTGGAACACTCACTTCAAAGCGCAACAAAAGCTCTAAAAGCAGGAGAAGATGAAGAAATGATAGTTGCAGCCTTATTACATGATATTGGGGATGAGTTGGCACCAATGAATCACTCTGAATATGCAGCAGCAATCCTTAAACCTTATGTTTCAGAAAAAACTCATTGGATAATTGAAAAACATGGTGAATTTCAAGCGTATTACTATGCTCACCACTTAGGAGGTAATAGAAATAAAAGAGATAAATACAAAGGTCACAAATACTATCAGGCAACAATAGATTTTTGCGAAAATTATGATCAAGGTTGTTTTGATCCAAACTATAAGTCTTTGCCTCTTGAGCACTTTAAGCCTATGGTAAAAAAAATATTTTCAAGACAACCTTATTCTCAATAAATTTCTTTTTAAATTTCATTTATGACTAACAAACTTGCAAATGAAAAAAGCCCTTACCTTAAACAACACGAAAATAATCCTGTAGATTGGCTACCTTGGAGTAAAGAAACTCTATTAGAGGCCAAAAATAAAAAAAAACCCATTTTTTTAAGTGTAGGTTATGCTAGTTGTCATTGGTGCCATGTGATGGCACACGAAAGTTTCGAAAATAATGAAACTGCAAAAATAATGAATGAAAAATTTATAAATATAAAAGTTGATAGAGAAGAAAGACCTGATTTAGATTTTATTTTTCAAAGGAGTTTGGGAATTTTAACCGGGGCACAAGGAGGATGGCCTCTTTCAATGTTTTTAGATGAAAATGGCGTTCCATTTACAGGTGGAACATACTTTCCTCCAAAAGAAATACAAGGAAGACCTAGCTTTAGTTCTGTACTTCAAAACGTATCAAAAGTTTATTCGGAAAATAGAGAAAAAATAATTGCACAAGTTTCTCAGATGGAAATGGTTTTTAAAGAAATGAATATTAAAAATGCAATTCTTAAACAGGATTTAGAACCACTTGCTGAAAAAATATTACAATACATGGATAAAGAAAATGGTGGTTTTCAAGGAGCACCTAAATTTCCACAATTTTATATTTTTGATACAATTTTATATTTTTATATAATAAATAAAAAGCAGAACTTTTTTATTACTGTAAAAAAACTGTTGGAAAATATTTCATCGAAAGGTATTTATGATCATTTAGAAGGAGGCATAGCAAGATATACCGTAGATGAAAAATGGATCGTTCCTCATTTTGAAAAAATGCTCTACGATAATATTTTATATATCAAAATTTTAAATAATTTTGTAAATTATACGGATGATCATTATTTTATAACCAAATTAAAACAAACAATCAATTTTATTAACACGGAGTTTAAAAATAAAAATAATTTACTTGGTTCTGCTTACGATGCAGACAGTGAGGGAGTTGAAGGAAAATATTATGTCTGGAAATATAGTGAACTTGAGAATTTACTTGGATCAGATTTAAGAGATTTATTAAAAAAATACGAAATTTCTAAAGATGGAAATTTTGATGGATCAAACATTTTAATAGAAAGAATTGAAACAAATTTAACTTCTGAAGAAAATAATAATATAAATAAAATTGAGCAAAAACTTCTAGAAATAAGAAAAAAAAGAATAAAACCTTTTTTTGACGACAAAACCCAAACAGATTTAAATAGTTATTGGATTTATTCTATATTACACTCATCTTTTATATTGGATGATTCAAATATCTATAATCAAGCAATAAATTATTTTAATACTCTTCAATCTGTTCTCAAAAATAATATTTTCCACTGCTACGACAAAAGTAGAAAGGAAGTAGATGTATTTTTAGAAGATTATGTGTATTTTTGTCTACTTCTGATTTCATTATATGAAATTAATAAGGATGAAAATTGTCTTAAAAAATGTGAAGAGTTATTAAAAGAGACATGGAATCTATTTTATGATGAAGAGAATAATATTTTACAAAAAAATATTAAAGAATCAAATGATCTTTTTGTAAAACCAATAGATATGATTGATAATAATATACCCAATGGAAATAGTATTTTTTTGTTGGTCTGTAATAAAATGTTTAATATTACTGAGGATAATTTTTGGAAAAATAAAATAGAAATATTAAAAAAATCATATCATTCGTTAATTAATAACGCCTACTCGCAAATGTTTAGTTATATTAAAATTTTAGACATTTGTGAACGAAACATTACATTTACATTTCATGGAGATAATAAAATATTTCATGACATTAAGAAAAAATTAATCAAAAAATATTTTGAAAAGGCAACTTTTATATATAAGGAAAATACCAAAGAGAATTTTATTTTAATTTGCAAGAATAAGACTTGCTCTGAAAAATTAAAAGATCTTACAGATATTGAAAAGTATTTGAATGAAAAATCTATCTAATCAAAAAAAAGGTTCATTATTAGCATTTATTGGAGTATTTTTTATTACACCGGACTCTCTATTTATAAGATTGAGTAATATTGATACTTGGGGAATGCTTTTTTATAGGGGATCAATACCTTTTTTTTTTGTCTTAACTGGCCTTTTAATATTTTATAAAAGTAGTTTTTTTAAGGTTTTTTTTTCCATGGGAATCCATGGATTTTTCTATGCTCTAATTTTCGCTCTGACTAATATAACTTTTATTATTTCAATTCAGAACACAAATGTTGCGAATACTTTGGTAATGATAGCAATGGCTCCGATGCTTACAGCGGTAATTGGAACAATTTTTTTAAAAGAAATGCCTGATAAAAAAACTTTAATAGCTATACTTATTACTTTTGCATCCTCTGTTTATATATTTTACGACTCTATACGACTGGGTAATTTTATTGGTGACTTATTCGGTCTTATAACTGCTCTTGGTCTAGCTATAGGTGCGGTAATTGTAAGATCAGCTAAAAATAAAGATCTAGTTCCTGCTGCAGTTGCCGGTAAGTTATGTGTTGCAATATTTGCACTATTTTTTATTGAAAGTTTTTATCTTGTTGACAAAGATATAATGATTATACCATTGATGTGCATAATGTGCGTGGCTATACCCTTTGTATTAGTAACTATAGCACCACGATATATATCTGCAGCAGAAGTTAATTTGTTTTTTTTACTCGAGACAATTATAGGACCTTTTTGGGTATGGTTAATTATCAAAGAACAACCATCTTTAGAGACTATTCAAGGCGGTTCAATTATAATCCTAACTATAGCAATTCACACATTTCTTAAAATAAAAAAATCTTAACTCTGACAAATTAAAAGCTTGATTTAGCCTAAAATGAGAAATAATAAGCTGTCGATTTATGAATAAAGTTTTAAAAAATTCTTGGGCCCTATTTTTAGGAATGGGTTTGATTATGATGGCTCACGGTTTCCAAGGATCTTTATTAGGCGTAAGAGCCGTGACTGAAGAATTTAGTCTTGCATCGACAGGCTTTATAATGTCAGGTTATTTTGTTGGATATTTCGTTGGTGCAAGAACCATTCCAAATATAATTTCTGGTGTTGGTCATATACGTGTTTTTGCGGCTTTTGCTTCAATTGCATCATTGGGCATTT
>CACHVT010000017.1 GCA_902583345.1 uncultured Pelagibacteraceae bacterium
AAAGACGAAAAATTATATGATTATACAATTTTTGAAAAAAAATCTAAAATTGATTTAAGTGATGGTTATGGAGTCCAACTATCGGTTAATTCAATTAAACTTCTCAATAAAATAGGTTTTAGAAATATTCCTATCAATGAAATTTTTTTTCCAGATAAGGTTAATTTTTTTGATGCAAAAACTATAAAAAAAATATGTGAGATTGATATATCAAGTTTTAATAGCACAGATTGTAAATATACCTTGCTTAAAAGGTCATCTTTAATAAAATTTCTTATTAACAATATTCCATCGCATAAAATAAAAAATAATTTGGAAGTAAAACAAATAAAATATGGAGATAAATTAAGACTTACCTTATCTGATAATTCTTCAGGAGAATTTGATTTTTTAATTGTTTCTGATGGAGTTTTTTCTAAAACAAAGACTACTATTTTAAATGAGGTCTCAAGTCCAAAATTTTTCAACTCAGTGGCTTTAAGAGCTAATATTAAAAATTTAAATAATAGGAATATCTCAATATATATGGGATCAAATTTTCACTTTGTTATTTATCCAATAAATCAAAATAATGAATTTAATTTTATATCAATTTTAAAAAGAAAACTTAATAAAGATGAATTGTCGGATAATGATTTTTTTAAAAATAATAAATTCTTAAAATCTTTAAGTGATGAAATATATGAAAAAAGTTCTTTTGATTTGAGGGGTAAATTAGAAAATATTAAATCATTTCCTATTTTTGTTAGTAAAAGTTTTGAAATTTTAAAACATAAAAATATTTTTTTCGTTGGAGATGCATTATTCAGTTTTTCACCATCATTTGCCCAAGGCGCTTCACAATCAATAGAATCTAGCAAAGAAGCCTTTGATATAATAAATAGCAATTCTTCAAGTTATTATGAAAAGAGAAAAAAGAGAATCAAAGAAGTAAATTTTAGATCAAAATTAAACTATTTTGCTTTTCATTTATCAAATCCTATCGCGATTTTTTTAAGAAATATTGTTTTAAAATTATTGGTAAAAAATAGAAAATTTTTGGAAAATTACCTAGGTAGAATTTATAAAAATTAATTATGAGGTCTTAATCTTTGTCTTAATTCATCTATTGATTTGAGAGAGTTGCCAGATTTATAATACCAGTAAGTCCAGCCATTACAGCTTTCCGCGCCTAATATTTTTGCTGCAATTTTATGAATAGAACCTTCGGTTTCTTGGTATTTAATACTTCCATCTACCATAATCTTTGCATTAATTTTTTTCTTTTTATCATATATTTCAGTACCTGGTCTTATGACGCCCATTTCAACTAACGAACCAAAAGGTACTCTCGGTTTAGATCTATTGTTTTTTAGTGTATCTAAATAATTTTCTTCTATAGGTTTTGTATTTTTTACTCTTCTAATTGATGCTTCAAAGTAACTTTTATCTTTTTCAATTCCAACAAAAATTCTACCAAGTTTTTTTGCAACTACAGCGGTAGTTCCCGACCCTGAGAATGGATCTAAAATAAAATCATTTTTGTTTGATGATGCTAAAAGTATTCTATGAAGTAATGCTTCTGGTTTTTGGGTAGAATGAACTTTTTTACCTTTTTGTTTTAATCTTTCATTCCCGTTGCAAATAGGCAATTTCCAAGTCGATCTCATTTGAAGATCATCATTTAAGCATTTAAGTGATTGATAATTAAAAGTATATTTAGATTTTTCACTTTTTGATGCCCAAATTAATGTTTCATGAGCATTGGTAAATCTTGTTCCTCTAAAATTTGGCATTGGATTATTTTTGTCCCAAATAACGTCGTTTAATATCCAAAAACCTAAATCTTGAATTATTGAACCAACTCTAAAGATATTATGATAACTACCAATAACCCATATACTTCCATTTTTTTTTAAAACTCTTTTACATTCTTTAAGCCAAGTTAATGTAAATTTGTCATAGCTTTTAAAATTTTTAAATTTATCCCATTTATCATTTACTGCGTTAACTTTAGATCTGTCTGGTCTGATCAGTTCATTTTTTAACTGAAGATTGTATGGAGGATCAGCAAATATTAAATCAAAACTTTCACTTGGGATTTTTTTTAACTCCTCAATGCTTTCTCCACAAATAATTTTATTTTTTAAGTTTAGGATACTCATTTTTTAAAAAACGATTAGACCTAAGCTTAGTGTCCCCGTCAACCTGAGATTGAATTAATTTGAGTCCTATAGTTGTTTATATTATTAGGGACTCAATATATTGTGTATCGGGCTAAATGTTTTTCTGTGATATTTCGTTAGCCCATATTTTTTAATAGCTTTTAGGTGTTCGAAAGTTCCGTAACCAGCATTTTTATGCCAACTGTATTTTTTATATTTTTTTGATAATTTTTTAATTAATCGATCCCTTGTTACTTTTGCTATTATTGAAGCTGCAGAAATCTCTGGTATTTTTTGATCCCCTTTAATTATACTTTTAATTTTATATTTATCCATACTTGGAGCCTTATTTCCATCTATTAAGATAAGTCTAGGTTTTTTTTTTAGTTTATTAATTGCTCTTTTCATTGCTAATAAACTAGCATTTAAAACGTTTAATTTTTCAATTTCAATTTTTGATGCATAACCTATTGCCCAAAAAGAATTTTTTTTAATATATTTTTCTAAAATCTCTCTTTTATTTCTAGAAAGCAATTTTGAATCCTTAATTATTTTTTTATTAATTTTATTATTAAATATTACAGCTGCTGCATAAACTGGACCAATCAAACTACCTCTACCTACTTCATCAACTCCCGCTACTATTTTTTTCATTAAAAATTTAAACTTATTTCATCGATTTTTGCTCTTATTTTTTTTAAATCCAGCCAAGAATACTTTTTCTGATCAGCTTGTCTTAATAAATATGCGGGATGAAAGGTAATCATAACAAGATATGTTTTGTTATTAATAATAATTTCTTTCCAATTTCCTCTTTCTTTTGAAATTTTTATTTTAGAACCAAATAAAGACTCCATAGCTGTGCTACCCATAAGAATTAATATTTTTGGGTCTATGACTGCAATATGTTCTCTTAAGAAACTTGAATATCTTGTTATTTCAATTGGTTCAGGTTTTCTATTGTTGGGCGGTCTAAAATTTACTACATTGGTTATATATATATCTTCTCTTTTTATATTAATGGCGTTTAGCATCTTATTTAAAAGTATTCCAGCGTCACCTACAAAAGGTTTTCCCTGCTCGTCCTCTTTTTGGCCTGGACCTTCTCCTACAATCATAATTGGACTTTCAATATTTCCATCCGCGAATACCATTTTTGATGCATTTTCTTTAAGTTTACAATCGTCTATAGATTGAATCTTTTCTTTAAGGTTTTTTAATTTTAAGGTCTTATTCTCGACTGTTGGTTCACTTTTTAATCTATTGATTGGATTGTTACTAAATATGCCATCTAAATCATAAGAATTTAAAATTTCAGTGTTGATTATGTCGTTTTGATTTAATATTTTTTTAGTCATAAAATATGTAAATGTTTAATAATATTTTAAAAATATTGGTTTTGCTCATAATTTTTAGCATAAATCCATCATACTCTAAAATTGAAAATAATACTGATTTTAAGGTAAAAAACCTATCTAGCTATTTTTCAGCCCTAGTATCTTTCGAAAATCAGCAAAATCAAGAATCGCTTAAATTTTTTTTCTCATCTAGACCACTAATCCATTTTCATGAACCATATCTCAGAAGATATTTAAATTCACTTGTTCAAGATGGAAAAATAAAAAAAGCAGCTAACGAATTAAGAGCCATTTCTAATGAAAAGAGCAAAGATTTTTTTGAAGCATATTTATTGCTTTATTTGGATTCTATTAAAAGACAAGATTACAACAAAGGTGAGGAATATTTAAAAAAATTAGAAGCATTTAAGGAAGCTGGAGCTTTTGAAAGAGTAATAGTACTATCATTAAGAGATTTTTTTTATATGTACAAAAACAAAAAGATAAAAAATATAAATAAAGATCTTGGAGATTTAGGATTTATAAACTTTGTATTCCAAAATTGTTATTTAAGAAATGCAAATACAGAAGAATATTTTTTAAATTTATTCAATAAGACTGAAATGGATTATTCTAGATATATATATTTTTACATTAATTATCTAATTTCAGAAAAAAAATATAAAGAGGCAAAAGAAGTTACAGATTCTGCAGATGTTATTAATAGTAGTCTTTTAATTTTACAAACTAAAAGCTGGATAGATATGAAAAAATTTAAAAAAATTAATTCAATATTTTCTTGTGAAAATAAAGCAGATATTTTAGCAGAATTTTTTTATTTGATATCTAGCCTTTATTCATCTGAAGAAGATTACATTAAATCAAATTTTTATTTAAAAATCTCTAATTTTTTAAATTCAAAGTTTAAATTTAACTCAACTTTACTTGTTGAAAATTTTTATATTAACGAAAAATATAGTCAGGCTAAAATCGCACTAGAAAAATTTAATAGAGATGACGGTATTTATTACTGGTATAAAATTAAAAAAAATAGTCAAATTATTTTTAAGCAAGAGGGGCAGGAAGACTCCTCAAGTTACCTAGAAAAAAATTTTAAAAATATAAAAAATCCATCAGAAAAAGTACTTTTTGATATGGGAAATTTATCTAAAAGTTTCAAAAAATATAATGAAGCTATTAAATATTATAATAAAATTTTACCAAAATTAAATAATGACACCTTAACTTATGCAGATGTTCTTTATAGAAGAGGTGGAGGATTTGAAAGATTAGGTAATTATGATAAATCAGACAAGGATCTATTAAAATCTTTAGAAATAGATCCAGATGATGCTTACGTTTTAAATTATTTAGCTTACTCATGGTTAGAGAGAAAATATAAAATTGATAAAGCCATGCAAATGCTTGAAAAAGCATATCAACAAGAACCGGAAGATCCTTACATAATAGACTCTATTGGATGGGCACATTATTTAACTGGTAATTATATAAAAGCAGAACAATTATTAAAAAAAGCAATTCAAATAATGCCATACGACCCCATAGTAAATGATCATTACGGAGATATTTTATGGAAATTAGATCGAAAAATCGAGGCAGTGTATTATTGGAATAGTGTTTTGAATTTGGAGGATGCCGAAGATGAAATTAAGGACAAAGCTTATTTCAAAGTTTTAAAAGGCTTAAAAAAAACTTAATTAATGAAAAATTATAAAATTAAGTCCCATGCAAAATTAAATCTTTCTTTAAATGTCATAAAAAAAATATCAAAGAATTTACATAAGATTGAAAGTCTAATAACATTCATAAACCTTCATGATTTAATTTATATTAAACAAATAAATAACTCAAAACACAAAATAAAATTTCAAGGAAAATTTTCAAAAGATATACCTAAAAATAATACTGTAAGTAGTCTTTTAAGTTTGCTTGATAAAAATGGATTACTTAATAAAAAAAAATATGAAATTAAAATAATTAAAAATATTCCTCAAAAGTCAGGCATGGGAGGCGGATCAATTAATGCGTCAAGTATTGTACAATTCTTTATTAATAAAGAGGTCTTTAAATTAAGTCGGAAAAAATTAATCTATATTATAAAATCTATTGGCTCTGATGTTCAGCTTGGAATTCACCAAAAAAACATTTCAATTTTGAGTAATGGAAATTTAAAGACGTTTAAAAGAAAACTTGGTTTATATGTTTTATTAGTTAAACCAAGCTTTGGTTGCTCAACAAAAGTTATTTATTCAAAAAATAAAATATTTACAATCCCCAAGTATAGAAAGCCAAACATAAGCTTTTTTTCAATTAGAAATATTATTCAATCAAATAATGATTTAGAGAATGCTGCATTTGAGGTTTTTCCAAAGTTAAAAAAAATTAAAAATTTTTTATCAAGTTTACCCAATGTAATATGCGCCAGAATGACAGGTTCAGGATCTTGTATAGTTGCTTATTATAAATCTAAAAAAAGCGCTATTAAAGGACTTAAATTATTTAAAAAGAAATATAAAAATTATTGGTGTATTATATCAAAAACTGTATAAATTTTTTTTTTATGTTATATGAATTTAATTTTGGGGCGTAGCCAAGTGGTAAGGCAGCGGTTTTTGGTACCGCCATTCCTAGGTTCGAATCCTAGCGCCCCAGCCAAATATGATGGAAATTTTAAATAAAATTTTTTTTCGATCTAATAACCTTAAAGATATTAATGCAGAATTTTTAGAATTAAAAAGAAAAACAGGTGTTGAACAGATATTTAATGCAATAGAAAATTATTCTGAAAAAAGCGAAATAAGATATGTGGGTGGATGTATAAGGAAAATTTTAAAAAAACAAAAAGTAAATGATATTGATCTTGCAACTAATTTGGTACCTGAGGAGGTAATAGAAGTTTTTAAAAAAAATAATATCAAGTATTATGAAACTGGTTTAAAGCATGGAACTATTACTGCTTTAATAAATAATTATAATTTTGAAATTACTTCTTTGAGAAAAGATGTAAAAACCGATGGTAGGCATGCTGATGTAGTTTTCACAAACGATTGGAAAGAGGATGCATCAAGAAGAGATTTTTCTATAAATTCAATTTATTCAGATTTAAGAGGTAATTTATTTGATCCTTTTAATGGAAAAAAAGATCTTAAAGACGGAATAGTAAATTTTATTGGAGACCCTGAAAAAAGAATTAAGGAAGACTATTTGAGAATTTTGCGTTATATCAGATTTTTTTTAAATTACAGCAAACATCAACACAACGAAAGTATTATCAAGATAATAAGAATGAATCTAAATGGATTTGCTAAAATTTCGCCAGATAGATTAATAAATGAGTTTAAAAAGTTATTATTCTCTGAAAGTTTTTTAGATTTAGCAAATGATCAATTTAGTTTTGAAATTATAAGTTTATTATTTCCACAATTCAAAAATATTAATTTAATTAAGAATTTAAATAAATATGCAAAAGAAAACATTAAAAATATAGACTTTATATTTTTTCTATCCTTAATGATAATTGATGGATCTGATAATGCTGATTATTTTATTTATAAATTTAATATTTCAAAGAAAGACCAAAAAAGGATTTTATTCTTAAATGACTATTTTAAAAATAAAAATAAAAAAATTTTTAACATCAAAAATCTATGGAAAATTCTATATTTAAATGGAAAGGTATCTTTATTAGATTTAATTAATTTTCAAATATTTAAATCTAAAAAAGTTGATAAAAAATTGTTAAATTTATTTGATTTTTTTAAAGACAAAGAAGCTCCACTAATGCCTTTAAAAGCAAATACTTTAATGACTAAGTATAAAATCCCCGAAGGAAAAGATTTGGGATTAAAATTAAAGAAAATAGAAAGTAAATGGATTGAGAATAATTTTAAGATTTCTGAAAAAGAAATACAAAAGCTTCTAAGTAACTAAATATATTTTACGTCCTTGATTTCAAAATTCTTTATTCCGGATGGAGTTTTTATTTCAACTAAATCACTTTTATTTTTTCCTATCAAACCTTTCCCAACAGGTGATTGGAAATATAAAAGTTTATTTTTTAGGTCAGCTTCGTCTTTTCCCACAATCTTGTAATTAATTTTTTCACCTGTATCTAAATTTTCTAAGTAAACAGTTGAACCAAAAATAATTTTTCCATCATTAGTTATCTTTGTAACATCAATTACATTTGCTCTTGCAATTATATCATTTATTTGCTCTATCCTTCCTTCATTATGAGATTGTTGTTCCTTTGCTGCATGATATTCAGCATTTTCTTTTAGGTCTCCATGTGATCTTGCTTCTGCTATAGCTGAAACAATTTCAGGTCTTTTCTTTTCTTTTAAGATGACTAATTCATCTTTTAATTTTTTAAGACCTTCAATTGTAATCGGTTCTTTATCCATATTATTTCCATTTTGCTATAGGAGGAAGCGACATTAAAATTGCATCAACATTTCCACCCGTTTGTAATCCAAACTTAGTACCTCTGTCGTAAATCAAGTTAAACTCAACATATCTTCCTCTTTTAAAATATTGTAGTTCCTTTTGCTTTGAGCTCCACTTTTTCTTAAATTTTTTTGATATTATTGCTATAAAAATATCTTTAAAAGTTATTCCAACATCTCTGACAAAAGCAAAATCTTTCTCCCAATTTTTTTTCTTATAATCAAAAAAGATTCCACCAATACCTCTCATTTCTTTTCTATGTGATAAGTAAAAATATTCATCACACCATTTTTTATACTTAGAGTAGTAATTTTTATTATGTAAATTGCATGTTTTTCTCAGCATACTATGAAGCCATTTTTTTTCACTTATATCCTCGATGCAAGGGGTAAAATCCATTCCTCCCCCAAACCATCCATGTGATGTATAAATGTATCTAGTATTAAAATGCATTGCAGGTATATTTGGATTTTTCATATGCATTACAACTGATATTCCTGAAGCCCAAAAATTTCCTTTTTTGTTTGCTCCTGGTATTTTTTTTCTTATATCTTTTGAAAATTTGCCGCTTACTTCAGAAAAATTTACTCCAACTTTTTCGAATATTTTTCCATTTTGAAGAATTCTGTATTCACCTCCACCTTCATTTTTTTTTTTATTTTTTTCCCATTTTTTACATACAAATTTTGAAGACGGTTTTTCTAGTTTTTCAATTTCAAAACAAATTATATTTTGAAGAGTTTTAAACCAACTTTTAGCAATTTTTTTTTTAATTTCCTTATTCATCATCAATAAATTTACTTTGTCTAAGATTTTCAGCTAAAACTATAGCAACAGATGAGGCTAAATTTAAAGATCTTTTTTTTTTTATCATTGGTATTTTAAGTCTGTTATCAACAATTTTATGAATTTTTTGAGGCACTCCAGCACTTTCTCTACCAAATAAAAGTGTATCATTTATCTTGAATCTAAATGAGCTATAAGATTTCGATGCTTTAGTAGTCATTAAAATAACTCTTTCTTTTGTTTTATTTTTAAAAAATTCTTCAGCGCTTGTATAATATTTTATCATTTTTTCATCCATATAATCCATTACTACTCTCTTAAATCTTTTGTCGCTCATCAAGAATCCGCATGGCTTTATGATTTCTAGATCAGCTCCTAAACAAGCGCAGGTTCTTATAATTGCAGCTGTATTTTGAGGTATATCAGGTTCGTACAATGCAATTTTAGGCCTTAAATGCCTATTTTTGTGTGTCATTGTTTCTGTAGAAAAAAATCATTTTTATATTATATGGAAACATATATTAGATGAAAATAAATAAAAAATTATAAATGTCTGAAAAAAAGAAAGTTCAAAGAAGAGATTTCATATTTACAGCTTCATATGCGCTTGGTGCAGTTGGTGTTGGAGCAGTAGTTTGGCCTTTGATAGATCAGATGAATCCAGATCGTTCAGTAAAAGCTTTGGCAAGCACCGAAGTTGATGTGAGCTCATTAGAGCCAGGTAACTCTATTACAGTTCTCTGGAGAGGGAAACCTGTTTTTATAAAGAGACGTACACAGGGAGAAATTGACGAGGCAAGGAATGTTAATTTAAAAGATCTTCCTCATCCAGAAAAAGATGAAGATAGGGCAAAAGATCCTGAATGGCTTGTTATGTTAGGAATATGCACACATCTTGGATGTGTGCCATTAGGTGACAAAGGTGAGTACAATGGATGGTTTTGTCCATGCCATGGATCTCATTATGATACTTCGGGAAGAATAAGAAAGGGTCCCGCACCTACGAATTTAGAAATACCCAAGTACGAATTTGTAAATAGCAATACAATCAAAATAGGTTAAGAATAATTATGAGTGACCACAATTATGTTCCATCATCGAAAATTGGTAAGTGGTTTAATGATAGGCTTCCTCTATTAACCTTGGCAGATCATTTAAAAGAATATCCTACACCAAAAAATTTAAATTATTGGTGGACATTTGGTGGTATTTTAACTTTTTGTTTAATCACACAAATCATAACAGGTATTGTACTTGGTATGCACTATGTAGCACATGCAGACTATGCATTTGATAGTGTTGAACACATTATGAGAGATGTAAATTATGGTTGGCTAATTAGATATGTCCATGCAAATGGTGCATCGATGTTTTTTCTTGCTGTCTATATTCATATATTTAGATCCTTGTATTACGGATCTTATAAGTCACCAAGAGAAGTAATATGGATTATTGGTATGATAATTTATTTGTTAATGATGATGACCGCTTTTATGGGTTACGTACTTCCATGGGGTCAAATGAGTTTTTGGGGAGCCACAGTGATTACAAACTTATTCAGCGCTGTACCATTTTTTGGAGAAGGTATAACAAATTGGTTGTGGGGTGGTTATTCAGTTGATAACCCAACTTTAACAAGATTTTTCAGTTTACATTACTTGCTGCCTTTTTTAATTTTAGGTTTGGTAATATTACATATTTGGGCACTACATGTTCCAGGAAACAACAATCCAATTGGAATTGATTTAAAAAAACCATCAAAAGATACTGTTCCATTTCATCCTTATATAGTTATTAAAGATTTATTTGCTTTATTGTTATTTTTAATTGTGTTTGCCTTTTTTGTTTTTTATTCACCAAATGTTTTAGGACATTCAGATAATTATATTGAAGCAAACCCTCTGGTTACACCAGCACATATAGTACCCGAATGGTACTTATTACCTTTTTATGCAATTCTTCGATCTGTACCAGATAAATTATTAGGAGTTATTGCAATGTTTGCATCAATTTTTATTTTGGTAATTCTTCCTTGGTTAGATACTTCAAAAATTAGATCAGCCATCTTTAGACCAATTTATAAACAACTTTATTGGATTTTAGTTTTAGATGTTCTTATTCTTGGTTATATGGGGGCCATGCCGGCAGAAGGTACTTATTTGTTAATTGCAAGGGTAGCAACTGTGTATTACTTTTTACACTTTTTAGTTATTCTTCCATTCTTAGGTAAAAGAGAAAAAACTTTACAAGTTCCCCTAAGTATAACTGAACCGGTTTTAGGAGGTTCTCCAAATCCACAAATGGTTAAAAAGAGAGAACGTACTTAAATTATGAAAAATATCATAAAATTATTTTTCTTAATTTTTTTGTTATCATCATTCTTTACCAAAGCTTATTCAGCAGGTGAAAAATTAGATTTGTTAAAGATTGACTGGAGTTTTAAAGGATATTTTGGGAAATTTGATAGAGGATCGTTACAAAGAGGATATCAAGTCTATACTGAAGTTTGCGCCTCATGTCACTCTATGAAATATCTATCTTACAGAAATCTTGCAGAAGAGGGTGGACCTGAATTTACAGAAGAACAGGCAAAGGCAATTGCATCAAATTTTGAGGTTACAGATGGTCCGAATAATGATGGAGAAATGTATACAAGACCAGCAAAATTATCTGATAAATTTGTTATGCCTTATGCAAATGTTCAAGAAGCTAAGATATCTAATGGAGGTGCTTATCCTCCGGATATGTCTGTGTTGGTAAAAGCAAGATCAGGTGGTGCTGATTATATTTATTCAGTGCTTTTAGGATACGAAGATCCTCCAGAGGGAATGATATTAGACGATGGGGTTTACTATAATAAATATATGTATGGAAATAAAATCAAAATGCCCAAACAGCTTTATGATGATCTTGTTACTTATAATGATGGAACAGTTGCAACTCCCGAGCAGATGGCAAAAGATGTAGTAACTTTCATGGCATGGTCAGCGGAGCCACATTTAGAAGCAAGACACAAAATTGGTTTTAGAGCTCTGATTTATCTAATTATTATTACGATACTAGTCTATTTCAGTATGAAGAAGATTTGGTCACGTATTGAATCTGAAGTTTAATATATCTCCATCCTTAACAATATAATCTTTACCCTCTAGTCTCATTTTACCATTTGTTTTAGAATTTTGCCAACCTTGGTTTTCAATAAAATCACTATAGGAAATAGTTTCTGCTCTTATAAAACCTTTTTCAAAATCTGAATGTATTTCGCCAGCCGCAGCAGGTGCAGTACAATTTTTCTGTATTGTCCAAGCTCTTGTTTCCTCTGGACCTGAGGTAAAATATGTTTCAAGCTCTAAAATTTTGTATCCTTTTTTAATTAATAAATTAAGACCAGTTTCATTTAAACCAATCATTTTCATATAATTTTTTTTTTCATTTCCTGATAGAGCATTAATTTGATTTTCAATATCTGCTGAAATAATTATACAATTATCATTTCCGTACTTATTTATAAAATTCTGAGTATAATGATTTCCTTTTTGAATACTTTTTTCATCTACATTACAGACAAAAATTTTAGGTTTAACAATTAGTAAACCACTAAGTTTTAATGCTTTCCTGTTAAAATTATTATACAAATCATCAATATTTTTTTCATTATCTATACAATCTAAGGCGGTTTCAAGTATCTTAAGTTGATCGCTATCAATATTTTTTTTATTTTTTTTATCTAATCTTTTTTGAATTGACTCTAAATCTGCTAACATCATTTCGGTCTCAATAATTTCCAGGTCTCTTATTGGATTAACATTAGGATTAACATTTTGGATATCATTGGAATCAAAACACCTTATCATATGAATTATTGCATCAACTTCCCTTATATGTGATAAAAATTTATTTCCTAGACCTTCTCCTTTAGATGCTCCTTTAACTAATCCAGCTATATCAACAAATGATATAGTAGTATTAATTTTTTTTTTTGAGTTTGAAATTTTTGTTAGCTGCTCAAGTCTGTTATCGGGCACTGGTACAATTCCTATATTAGGATCTATTGTACAAAATGGAAAGTTTTCTGCTTGAGCTTTACTTGAGTTTGTTAGCGCATTGAATAATGTTGATTTACCAACATTCGGCAACCCGACTATACCACATTTAAAACTCATTATTTGTTATTAACTGCAATAGAAAAAAGGTCTAATTTTTTGTCAATTAATATTTCTAAGGAACTTGTGATGTTATCCATTATTTTCTTTAATTCTATAATTTCTTCCTCATCAAAATCTTTTAGTACATGATCAACCACACTAGATTTCACTTTCGGTTTACCTATTCCAATTCTTACTCTTGAATATTCTTTTCCAATGAATTTATCAATTGACTCAACCCCATTGTGACCAGCACTTGATCCACCGAACTTCGCTTTTATTTTGCCAAAACTAATATCCAGATCATCATGAAATACAATTACGTCTTCTGCATTAATTTTAAAATATTCAATCAATTCTCTAATACATATTCCTGAATTATTCATAAATGTTAGAGGTTTAATAGCATAAACTTTTTTATTATTAATATTTCCAGTTGTAAGCAAACCTTTAAACTTTGGTTTTTGTTTTGAAAGGCTAAATTTTTTGTTTATAGCATCAATAATTTTAAAGCCTATATTGTGTCTATTGTTTTCGCTATCAGGTGTTGGATTTCCTAAACCTACGAATAAAAGCATATTGATTAGTTATTGACTGAAATTTTCACTATTTTTTTTCTTTAGAAGAATCTTTTTTTTCTGGCTCTTTTTTATCACCTTCTTTTTTCTCTTTATCTGAATCTTTTTTATCTCCTTCCGCAGCTACTTTTGTTTCTCCCTCTGGTCCTCCTTCAATAGCAGCTCCTTCAGTTCCTTCAGCACCTTCAGCAGTTTCCTCTGCAGGTTTTTCAGGTTCTTTAATAATGGTTGGTGCTGCCAATGTAGCGATTACGAAGTCACGGCCCTGGATTGTTGGGGTGACATTTTCTGGTAATTTTATTGAGGAAATTTTAAAACTGTCACCGATATCTACACCATCTAAATCTATTATCAGTTCAGTTGGGATATTTTCTGTAGGGCACTTCAACTCAACCTTTCTTCTTACTATGTTTAGAACACCTCCTCTTTTAAGGCCAGGTGATTTTTCATTATTAATGAATTTGACAGGTATCTCTAATATTATTTTTGTACCCTCAACAATTCTCAAAAAATCAACATGAATAGGTTCATCCGTAATAATATCATATTTAATCTCTCTTGGAATAACATTTTGGTTTTTTCCATCTATCTTTAACTCTAAAACATTCGATAAGAAATTTTCTTTTTCAATTAAACTTTTGACTTTTTTGGTCGAAATTGAAACTTTTTGGTTTGGGTTTTTTCCTCCATAAATTATACCAGGAACTTCACCTTTTTTTCTTAATGTACTAAGTTCACCTTTGGTGTTTGTGTTTCTAATGGTTGCTTCAATTGAATTCATAAAAAAACAAAGTCTTATAACTTAAATAAGAAATAACTCAAGAAAATTATTTGAATAGGTCTGAAACAGATGTAGAATTAGATATTCGTTTGATCGCTTCACCCATTAAATTTGCAATTGATAATACTTCAATATTATTAATTTTATTAGTTTTTTCAGAATTATCTATAGAATCTGTGATTACTAATTTTTTTATCGAAGATTTTTTTATTTTCCTAATAGCTTCTCCAGTTAAAACACCATGAGTTATGTAAACATAAACTTCTTTTGCGCCTCGATCTTTCAAAGCATTGGCTGCATTAACAATTGTTCCTCCAGAGTCAATTATATCATCTACAATAACGCAAGTTTTACCTTTTACGTTTCCTATTACATTCATTACCTGCGATTTTCCTGGCGCAGGTCTCCTTTTATCGACAATTGCCAAACCAACATCTAATAATTTTCCTAAAGCCCTAGCTCTTTCTGTTCCTCCAACATCGGGAGCCACACAAATAATATTTTTACTTTTAACGTTTTTTTTAATATGTCTTGCAAAAATTGGAGTAGCAAATAAATTGTCTACTGGAATATCAAAAAAACCCTGAATTTGACCAGCATGCAAATCAACTGTTACTACTCTATCTGCTCCAGCTTTGGTAATTAAATTTGAAACTAATTTTGCAGAAATAGAAGTTCTTGGTACTACCTTTCTATCTTGTCGAGCATAACCAAAATAGGGAATTACAGCTGTAATATTTTTTGCCGAAGATCTTTTAAGAGCATCAACGCACAATAACAACTCCATTAAATTATCGTTGGCTGGTGAAGAGATAGATTGGATTATAAAGATACTATTTCCTCTGATGTTTTCATTAATTTCAACATAAATTTCTCCATCAGCAAATTTTCTGATACTAGAATTTACTAATTTTGTTTTCAAAAATTTTGAAATTTTTTTACTTAAGTTTTTATTACTATTTCCGGTTAGCAATTTCATTGAGATACCTTAATTAATCATAATTATTGAAATATTTCTACCATAATCATTTTCTTTATTATGTATAGATCTTCTTGCACTAAAAAAGTTATTATTTGGATTATAGGTGTCCTTGTCAATTATATCTATTTTTTTTAAACCTAACCTTTTCAATTGGTAATAAACATAATTATTTAGGCTAAAATATGTTTTATTTTTAATTCTTTTAAAAAAAATTACATTTTTTTTGCTTTGTTTTAAAAACCTACTTTTGAAATCCTTCTTAATTTCATAGTTTTTTTGAGATATACATGGTCCAATTGCGGCTATAAGATTTTTTGATTCGCTACCTCTTTTTAGGAGGAATTTAATAACTTTTCTTAAAATTCCTTTATATGCACCTCTCCATCCAGCATGTATAGCTGAAATAATTTTTTGTTTTTTATCATAGATTAATATTGGAACACAGTCCGCTGTCAAAACTCCAATTACAATTTTTCTTTCTTTTGTAATTATTGCGTCAGCGACAATTTTTTTTTTATTATCAAAATCTTTTTCACTTAAATAGTGAAATTTATTACTATGGATTTGATTTAATAAAATAAGCCTTTTGTATGAATCACTAATTTTTTGGCAGGCAATCTTAAGATTAATATTTATGATTTTTTGATTATCAAAAGATCCTTTTCCACAGTTTAAACTTTTATATATTCCTTTAGATTTTCCACCTTTTCTATTAAAGAAACCGTGTCTTAATTCTTTAAATTTTGAAAGTTTTTTTGACTTTATCAATTTTGAAAACCTATTTTAAATTTCGTATTTTTTTTGGTTATAAACATTACTTTAAACAATTTACCCATTTCCTTATCATCTATTAGTTTTTTTAGTCTAAAATGTATATTTACTTTTTCAGAAAAAGGTAGATTTTTTGAGATCATTTCTGCTCTTTCAGATATACCTAGTTCCTGCAAAAATTTTTTTTGGTTTGTGAGGCCATTAACTTTTAATCCAAGTTTTGTAACAATTTTTTCTATAAGTTTTAGATTTAAATCATGAGAGATGTCAGATTTGCTAAAATTCTCCAAAATGTCTTTAAAATTGTGTTTTGATATAGATTTTAATGTATTTTTCATTTTTTTTTGTAAATATCCATAATCTATTATTAATAAACCACCTCTATTAAATTTGATTATTTTTGAAATTATTTTTAAATATTTCATTGTCAAAGGTGAATATTCAATAAATTTTTGTCCCTCAGATATTTTAAATCCAATTTTTTTTTCTAATTTTTTTATATTTGTCAATACATCAAAAAATTTTGGTTTAGATAATTTTGAATATTTTATATTTTTTTCATACCATTTATTTTTCTTTTTAATAAATTGCTTGATGGGTAAAGCATCAAAAAATTCATTAGCTATAAATATAGATGGCAAATTATTCAAATCGTTTAAATTGCTAAGCCAAGTAATATTATAATTTTTTAATTTTTTTTTTTGTATACTTTTTAAATATGGACTTTTTTCTACAATATTAATTATATATGATTTTTTAATAACAGGGAATTTTTCAAGTGTTTTGCATATTTGAAATATCATTTCACCATTTCCTGCGCCTAGTTCTACAATATTAAATTTTATTGGAGATTTTAATTTTTTCCAAAATAAAATTATCCATATAGCAATCATTTCTGAAAATAATATAGAAATATTAGGTGCAGTTATGTAATCTCCACTTTTGCCAAAAGGATTAACTTTCATATAATAACCATACTTTTTGTTATATAAAGCCTCATAAATATATTTATCTACTGGTATAACTTTTTTTCTATCTTGCATTATTTTTTCTAAAGAATAAATAAATTCCAAATGAAAGGAATAAGACGCTAATTATTTGCCCCATGCTAAGATTAAAAATCAAATAACCAATTTGAGGATCGGGAACTCTTAAAAATTCTATTAAAAATCTAAATACGGAATAAAAAATTAAAAATAAAGAAGAAATTACACCTGGGTTAGTAGTCATTTTTTTCTTAAAAACAAAATTTAAGAGAACAAATATAATAACACCTTCAAAAATTGCTTCATAAATTTGAGTTGGATGTCTAGAGACATTGTCAACAACTATAAATTTCACAGACCAAAATATATCTGTTTCTTTTCCATAAAGTTCTGAATTAATAAAATTTGCTATCCTTCCAAAAAAAATTCCTATAGGTGCTACAAGAGAAATTAAATCTAAAAAAACATATGCGTTGATGTCATGTTTTTTGCTAAATAAAAAAGTCGCAACTATTACACCTATGAGGCCCCCATGAAATGACATTCCACCATTCCAAATCATAAAAATTTCTAAAATATTATCGAAGTAATATTTTATATTATAGAATATTACATAGCCTAGTCTTCCACCTATAATAATTCCGATAATTATGTAAGCTAACAAATCATCAAATAAATTAAGAATTTTAGAATCTTTTATCAATTTCTTTTTACAATAAAACCAACCAAAAACTATTCCCAAAATATAGGCAATTGAATACCACCTGATTTGAAAAGAAAATAAGTCAAATGCAACTGGGTCAAAATTGTTTATAAACATTTTAATTATTTAAGTTTAGAGTATATTAGATTTTTATAGAAATGTATGTCAAAATCAAAATTTGTAATTGATAAATTAGCTAAATTGTTTGAACAAGGTCTTGTATCTTACAAAGACTTAAGTGCTGAAATTTTAAATATCTTGAGATCTAAAAGGGATGAAATAATCTTTAAGATGAAATTAACAAGCAAAGAAGAATCAGAAGTTCAAAATCGAAGAATTGAAATTTTAGAGAAAAAAATAAAAAAAATCGAAAAAAATCTTAAAACAAAAACTAGAAAGGTAAAAAAACTCTAGCTCTTAAGCCTTTCTGTGGTGATTTTTCCAAAATAATATTACCACCATGTGATTTTACTATATCAGAGGCAATAGATAAACCTAAACCAACACTCGATTTTGCGCCACCACGGCTTTTATCTATTTTATAAAATGGCTTGAACACATTTTCATATTCTTTTTTGTCTATCCCTGGTCCATCATCATCAATTATTATAATGTTATTAATATTAGTTTTAGATAGTTGAATATAGATTTTATTGCTATATTTGATGCTATTTTCAATAAGATTGTTTATGCATCTGACAATTAAATTTTTTCTTCCATGCATAACTATATTAGGATTTATATCAGAAGTAATATTCTTATTTTCATATTTTTTAATTATACTTATTATCAAATCAGAAAGGTTAAATTTTTCGCTTTTTTCAGAAGAACCAGCGCTTGCAAATTGCAAGTATTCATTAAGCATTTTTTCCATTTCTTGAACATCATCTGAAAGTTTTTTTGAGATTTCTTCATCTTTAATAAAAGCTAGTTGTAATTTCATTCTTGTTAAAGGTGTCCTCAGATCATGACTAATTCCTGATAACATTTCTGATCTTTGATTTAAGTGTCGTATTATTCTTTTCCTCATTCGATCAAACTCATACCCAGCTTGCCTAATTTCTAAAGCACCCGATGGTCTAAACTCATCGATGTCCTCACCTCTGCCAAATTTTGCAGATGCTTTAGCAAGATTAATAATTGGTCT
This sequence comes from uncultured Pelagibacteraceae bacterium, assembly GCA_902583345.1. Taxonomy (GTDB): domain Bacteria; phylum Pseudomonadota; class Alphaproteobacteria; order Pelagibacterales; family Pelagibacteraceae; genus Pelagibacter. Next base: position 18,828 of record CACHVT010000017.1, read on the forward strand.
TGTTTGATTTTTTAAAAAAATCAAGGCAATTATAATTAACAAAATTGCTGGCAGAGTAATCCATAACGCAAAAACTCTTGCAGAAGAATTCGTTACTCTATCTTTAGGAACAAAAAATTGAAAATATCCATTGGAATACTTAATTCTTAAATCAATTATTTCTTTCGCTGATGTTGTATCAAACCAATAATCTACAAAATGGCTCTTTAGTTCTCTTCTCAAAGTTCTATCCATTGGACTAAACCATCTTTCCAGGTCATCTTCTGGTAAAACTTTATTTGGCATAAATTTAAGATTTATATTATGTGAATTTGAAAAAAGCTTAGTTAACAAATCTTTATTAGATTGATCATTTTTGTATGAATCCATGAAAAATTTTATTTCATTTATTAGAGCCCTTGTCATTCCTTTATTTGTTTTAATCCAAAGACTATCAAAAAAAACAATTGAAATAGTTATTTGCAAAATGATAATTGGAGTAGCCACAATGAGCAAAGCTCGATAAAATAATTTTTTGGGAAGAAGATTTTTTATAAATTTATTCAATCCATAAAACATAACCTGCTCCTCTTATCGTTTGAAGGTACTTGGGATTTTTAGGATCAATTTCAATTTTTTTTCTCAGTCTTGTAATTATGACATCTACAGATCTTTCCTTGTCAATATCTATTAAATTGCCAATCGATTCTCGTGAGAAGGTTTTACCAGGTGCATTAATCATTTTTTCAAGAATGATTTTTTCAGTATTATTAATTTTAAATTCATCATTATTTTTTATTATTAATAATTTACTTAAATTTATTTTAACATTATCAAATTCAATAAATCTTTTTTGATTTTTATTTTTTGTTTTGTTAAGAATATTTTTTATTCTCAAAGTCAGTTCTTTTGGTTCAAATGGTTTTGGAAGATAATCATCGGCACCCACTTCCAATCCTTTTATTCTTTCAACTGCCTCACCTTTTGCTGTTAACAAAATTATTGGTGTATTAATTTTTTCTTTATTTTCAAGTGTAAACTCTAATCCATTTTTACCTGGCATCATTATATCTAGGACGATTAGATCAAATTTAATCATAGATATCTTTTCTTTAGCGTCCTCGGCATCACTTGCAGTTGTAATTAAAAAGTTATTTTCGTTTAAATATTGCTTTACTAAATTTCTAATACCTTCATCATCATCAACTACCAATATATGTGCATCAAATTTATTCATTAATTATTTTTTTTAAAACATTATCAAAAAATAAAACTTCTTCTGATTTAGAGTTTAAGAAAGCTTTATATATCCTTTTTTTTTGTACTGAAAATATTTCATTAAAAAGTTTTTTTCCTTTTTCATTTAAAAAAACATGTTTTAATCTACTGTCCTTTTTGTCTTTTTCAAAAGAAATTACACCAAGATTGATTAAATCTTTAAAAATTCTGTTTAAACTTTGCTTAGTAACTTTAAGTTTTTTTAAAAGCTCAGATACAGTAATTCCTTCATAAATTGATAACAGGTGAATAACCTTGTGATGAGCAATACCGATTGAATGTTTATCCAAAATCTTTTTAGCGTCAGCAAAAGTCTCTCTGTAACCCATAAAAAGCTTTTCAACGAATCCTTTTAATTGTTCATCTTTTAAATATAAAAGTTCTTTCATTATTGGTAAGTTATATTGACATATTATATATACAAAGATATTTTTTTGGATAAATAAATTTAAATGATAGATTTAGATAAAAGAACTGGTAAAATTTGGTACAACAATGAACTGGTTGATTGGCAAGACGTTAAATTACATGTACTAAGCCATGGTTTACACTATGCAAGTTGCGTTTTTGAGGGAGAAAGAGTTTATGATGGTACTATTTTTAAACTAGAGGAACACACGTCAAGATTTTTTCATTCAGCAAAAAGAATGGGATTTGAAATACCTTATTCTGAGAAAGAAATAAATACTGCTTGTAATAAAATTGTTTCAGTACAAAATGTTCAAAACGGATATGTAAGACCTGTTGCGTGGAGAGGAAGTGAAATGATGGCTATTTCTGCACAGCATACAAAGATTCATGTAGCTATAGCTACTTGGGAATTAGGATCTTATTTTGATCCCAAACTTAAGGTTGAGGGCATTAAGCTAAACATTTCAAAGTGGAGAAGACCCGCTCCAAATACAATTCCTTGGGATACGAAAGCGTCAGGACTTTATATGATATGTACTCTGTCTAAACACGAGGCGGAACAACAAGGATATAGCGATTCATTAATGTTAGATTATCAAGGAAATGTTGCAGAAGCTACTGGAGCTAATATTTTTTTTAAAGATGGTAATGGCAACTTACATACACCTACACCAGATTCTTTTTTGGATGGAATCACAAGAAGAACAGTAATTGAGATCGCAAAGTCGAAAAAAATAAAAGTTATTGAGAGAAAAATATCACCAGAAGAATTATCTAAATTTGTTGGATGTTTTTTAACTGGTACAGCTGCCGAGGTTACACCGGTATCTTGTATTGATAAATTTCAATTTAAAGTTTGTAATACAATTTTAGATTTAAATGAAAGCTACCAAGTTTTGGTTAGGAAAAAGAAAGCTGCCTAACTTTTTTTATCTTCAGATATAGCATGATCTATACCCTTTCTAAGATATTCATAGCCAGTGAATAAGGTTAAAAATGCTGAAAGCCATAATAAAATGATACCTATTGTTTGAGCATCATAGTCTTGAAAGTTAATTATTTTTTTACCAGTTTCGCCTGTTAGCAAAATTGAGATAGAAAACATTTGTAAAAAAGTTTTTAATTTGGCTAAATTAGACACTGGAAGCTTGATTTGTCCTTTTGCTAAAAATTCTCTTAAACCTGAAATTAAAATTTCTCTAGTTAAAATTATTATAGCTGCAATCACCTCAAAGTTTTTAATAGTTCCATCCATTACTAATAAAATTAGTGCTGCAGCTACAATTATTTTATCTGCAATTGGGTCTAAAAGTTCACCAAGCTTTGATTCTTCTCTGAACATTCTTGCAAGTAATCCATCAAGAAAATCGGTAAAAGAAGCTACAACAAATAAAATGAATGGAATTACATCACCATAAAAACCAGGCAGATAAAAAGAGAAAACAAAAATAGGAACGATAATTATTCTTCCTATTGTAAGAATATTTGGAATTTTTATCTTCATAAATTATTCGTGGAAGTAGTTATATATCTTTTTTGCAACTTTTTCTTCAACACCATCAACAGACTTAATCTCATCGAGACTTGCAGATTCTACTGCTCGTGCAGAACCAAAATGGTTCAAAAGTGCCCTCTTTCTAATTGATCCGATACCATCTATCTGATCTAAAAGAGACTTACTTAATCCTTTTTTTCTTCTAACTTTATGCGCACTTACAGCAAATCTGTGTGCTTCGTCCCTAATCCTCTGTAAAAAAAACAAGGTTGGTTCATTTTTTTCAAACTTAAATTCTTTCCCGTTATGAAAAAAAGTTTCATTTCCACTATTTCTAAGTTTTCCTTTAGCTATCGCAACAATTGGAATATCATATAATCCTAGTTCATTAAGCGTCTCTCTAGCGCTAGAGTATTGGCCTTTTCCTCCATCAATTAAAACTAAGTCAGGAAATGATAAATAATTTTCTTTTTGATACATTGCTCTTTTAAACCTTCTATTCAAAACCTCTTTTAACATCCCATAATCATCTTGTTTGTTTTTTTGAACTTTAATATTAAATTTTCTATATCTTTTTTTTATAAAACCTTCTTCTCCGTAAGTAATTAAAGCTCCAACACTGTCGGTACCCTGCATATGACTATTATCATAAACTTCAATTAGATTTATATTTGAATCAAAATTAAATTTTTGAGCAATTTCATCAAAAAAGTTTTTATTATTTTGGCTTTCATAAATTTTACGATTTAAACTATCTTTTGCATTTTTAACTGCTTGCTCTACAATTTTTAATTTAGTTCCTTTTTTTGCAACGTTTATAGAAATATTTTTATTTTCTTTTTTAGAAAATGTTTTTTCTAATAATTTCTTCTCTTTAATTTCGTGGCTCAAGATAAGTGTTTGGGGAACATTTTTATTTTCATAAAATTGTGCGATAAACGAATTTATAACATCTTCTAATTCATCATCTGGATCATGCTTAGGGAAAAATGCTTGATTGCCCCAATTTTGTTTTGATCTATAAAAAAAAACTTGAATACAAGTCTTTCCAGACTCCTTGAAACCCGCAATTACATCTGCTTCAATTAAATTTGCCTCATTAACTCTTTGAGAAGATTGAATTATATTAAGTGATTTAATCCTGTCTCTTAAAATTGCAGCTTTTTCAAAATCTAATCCTTCGCTTGCCTTCTCCATTTGATTAGAAAGATTTTTTTGAATTTTTCTAGATTTTCCTGAGACAAATTCAATCGCATCATCAACAGTTTTTTCATATTCTTTTTTTTCAATATACCCAACGCAAGGCCCTGAGCATCTTTTAATTTGATATAAAATGCATGGTCTCTCTCTCTTCTTAAAAACTGTATCGTCACATACTCTCAACTGGAATATTTTTTGTATCATTTTAATTGTCCAGTTTGCTGACCCAGCAGAGGCAAAAGGACCAAAATAAAAACCATCTTTAGTTTTTTTTCCTCTATGTTTGGTAATTTGAGGCCATTTATCTTTGTTACCAATATAAATAAATGGGAAAGATTTATCGTCTCTTAAGAGTATATTGAATTTAGGTTTGTATTTTTTGATTAAATTTGCCTCTAATAATAAAGCTTCACTTTCATTCGAAGTAGTTGTTATTTCAATTTTCCTGGTCTGAGAAAGCATTCTTTCAGTTCTGATAATATGATTTTTTCCGGTTACATACGATTTTAGTCTATTAGGAAGATTTTTTGCTTTTCCAACATAAAGAATTTCATTCTTTTCATTCAACATTCTATAAATTCCAGGAAGCTTTGGAATTACAGGCAGTTCTTTTTTTATGGCATCTTTTCCAACTTCAATATTTTTCATGACTTCTTTTTTTTGAAATTTGTATACCGACAGATGTACAATCTTTCATTATCTCAAGTTTTTCAATTTTAAGAGAAATTTTATCAATTCTTTTATCTTTAAATAATTCATCAAACACATCTTCTGCAAGTGTTTCTAAAAAATTATAATGTTTATTTTTAATTAATTTTTTTATCAGTCTTACAAGTTTATCGTAATTTACAATAGATTTTAAATCCTTGTCATTAGTAGGCTTTTTATCTCTGTAGTTCGCCTCTAAACTAAACTTAACTTTTTGAGGTTTTTCTTTTTCAAAATCATAGTATCCAAGTTTCAGATTCAAGATCAGTTCTCTTATAAGAACTTTTTTTTCGTAATTAAACAAAGATTTTTCCAACTTCACAATTTTAAGATTATTTTTTTTCATTCTTTGCCTCCCAGTATATCTGGTGTTTGCCAATTTAGACTCTGGCCACTATCTAAAGCCAGAACTTGGCCAGTAATAGACCTATTTTTTATAAAAAAGTCAACAGCGTTACACACTTGATCAACATCCACTTGCCTTTTTAAAGGAGTTGCTGAATATTGTTTTCTAAAATGTTTTTCTGATTGTCTTTTGTTCTTCAATGTTGGTCCTGGCGCTATGCCATTAACTCTAATCTTTGGCGCTAAACTCATGGCACTTGTTTTAGTAAGTGTATAAAGACCAGTTTTACTCAAGGTGTAAGAGAAAAAAAATGGGGTGAGCTTAAAAACTCTTTGATCAATAATATTGATAATATTGTTATTTTTACCCTTGGTATTCTTTGAAAATTCTTTAGAAAGAGTAGCAGGGGCCTTTAAATTTATTGAAATATGTTTTTCCCAACTCTCAGAAGTAAAGTTTTCTAATTTATCGTTCTCAAATAGTGAAGCATTATTAATCAGACAGTCAAAATATTTTAATTTTGTTTTGGCAAATTTAATTATTTTATTCACGTCTTTGTCTTTACTAAGGTCGGCCTGTATTAAATAGATTTTTGTACCTTTGATAGATAATTTTTTTTTGAGTTTTTCAGCATTAGATTTTGATTTATTGAATTGAATTACTATTTCTATATTTAAACCTGATAGCTTTTCAGCAATTGCTGCACCAATTCTAGTAGCTCCGCCTGTTATTATTATTTTATTTGCTTCCATTTCTTTTTACCTTTTTGAGCTCTAGTTCCAGGCATACCCATGGTTGATCTTCCTCGAGGGTATATTTTATTTTTCACATCGTACTGCCTAATTTTGGGATTT
>CACHVT010000018.1 GCA_902583345.1 uncultured Pelagibacteraceae bacterium
CTTTAGATCCTGTATATTTTTTCCAAAATTCAGTTTCAGATGCTTCTATAGAAACTAAAAGTTCTGTTTCAGATAAAATTTGTTTTTTGTAAGTTTCATCTTGTTTGTCAAATAATTCTTGACATGGGATTGATATAACTTTTGAATAGATATTTTCTGTGGCTAATTTATGGCTAACTTCACATGCCAAACTGGTTTCAGATCCACTGGACAATAAGATTAGTTTAATGTTGTCCCCGGTTCTCATAACTTCATATGCTCCTTTAGAGCACTTATTAATTTTGCTATATTCTTTCCTTATAGGTTTTATTTTTTGTCTAGATAATGCAATCACACTTGGTGATTTGTTACTTTCAAGTGCTAATTGCCAACACTCAAAAGTTTCAATTGTATCTGCAGGTCTAAAAACATTTAAATTGGGTATTGATCTTAAACTGGCTAATTGTTCAATTGGTTGATGAGTTGGACCATCTTCTCCAAGTCCAATAGAGTCATGAGTAAAAATATAAATCACCCTTAGTTTCATCATTGCAGCTAATCTAATTGATGGTTTGCAGTAATCACTAAAAATTAAAAATGTTCCACCATAAGGTATTAAACCACTGTGCAAAGACAAACCATTCATAATACCGCACATAGCGTGTTCTCTTACTCCATAATGAATATAATTTCCTTTAAAATTTCCCGGTTTAATTATTTCATGTTTTTTAGTTTTAGTGTTATTTGAACCAGCCAAATCAGCCGATCCTCCAATTAAGTTTGGCAAAGTTGTAATTAATTCTAAAAACATTTCAGATGATTTTCTTGTTGCAATAGGATTCAAGTTTTTTAAATAGCTTTTCATAGCTTTTTCAATTGATTGATTAATATGATCCTTATGATTTTTGAAACCAGGAGGGTAATTATTTTTAAAATGTCTTCCTATTGACCATCCCAACCAACCAAATTTTTTTATTTCTTTTTGATATTTAGCTTCATCTTTTTCAGCTTTTGCAGACGCTTTATCACCAATTTTTTTCCATTCTTTTTTGATTCCATTTGGAATTTCGAAGGGTTTATAATTCCAATTTAGTTTTTTTCTAACTAAATTAACTTCTTCTTCCCCTAGTGGACTTCCGTGAGATGATGCCTGTCCACCTTTGTTTGGAGAACCATAACCAATTGTTGTTTTACATGAAATAGCAAAAGGTTTTTTTGCTTTTTGTGCTTTTTTTAGAGCTTTAAATATTTGTTTTTCATCGTGACCATTTATATCTACATAGTCCCAACCATAACTTTCAAATCTTTTTTTTGTATTATCAGAGACTGCTAAATTTGTAGGTCCATCAATTGATATTGAATTGTTATCAAATAATAAAATAAGATTTTTTAATTTTAGATGACCTGCAAAACTTAATGCTTCATGGCTAATTCCTTCCATTAAACATCCATCTCCAGCTAAAACATAAGTCTTATGATTTATAATTTTTGTACCTAATTTATTTTTTAAAATTTCTTCTGCTAAAGCAAAACCAACAGCATTTGCTATGCCTTGACCTAGTGGGCCAGTTGTCGTTTCAATTCCAGACCCTGCGTGATATTCAGGATGTCCTGCACAAATAGAGTCAAGTTGTCTAAAATTTTTTATATCTTCTATAGAAACACTTTTGTAACCTGTTAGGTAAAGCAGAGAGTAAAGCAACATTGATCCGTGTCCAGCAGATAAAACAAATCTATCTCTATTTAACCAATCTGGTTTTTTTGGATTAAATTTTAAAAAATCTCTAAACAAAACAGTTGCTACATCAGCCATTCCCATAGGCATTCCTGGATGACCAGAATTTGCTTTTTGTACAGCATCCATTGATAAAAATCTGATACTATTAGCTAATTCTCTATGTTGTTTGCTCAAAATTATCCTATCTAGACTAAGAAGATTCTATTTAATAATATGTATATATATGAAAACTTCTAACGAAAAAGAAAAAAAACTTAATTTAGCACTCAGCAAACTAAAAAAATTAAACTTTGAAAATCCCGACCTTAAAAATAGTATAGAAAAATTAAGCATTCAAAAAAATCAATTAGAAATTGAAAAAAAAGAAGTTGAAAACAAGTATAATGTATTGGCTATTGAATACGAAACTCTTCAACAAAAATTAAATCATTTAAATGCTCAAAAAAAAAAAGAACAAAAAAAAGAAATAGAATTTTCAGAGAAAATTGATGAATTAAATCAAGAAACAGATAGTCTATTGGAGGAAATAGATAAATGGCAAATGTAAACATTAAATTTAATGGTAAGGAATTTTTACTATCTTGTGAAGACGGTCAGGAAGCTCATTTAGAGGAATTATCAGAACAATTAAGTAAAAAATTTGAAAATTTAAAAAAAGATTTAGGAAATATAGGTGAAAACAAACTTTTATTAATTACTTCGATTAAAATTATTGATGAGTATTTTGAAACAAAAAAAAAGGTAGAAGAGAAAAAAAAAGAATTTAAAGATCTCTCTGAAAAATTTAAAGAATTAAAATCTTTAGTTTACGAGTACAGAGAAAGCAAAGAAAATGAAATTCAACAATTGGTAAATCAGCAAGATGAATTTAAAAAAGAAATTGAAAAAAATAAAAATGACTATGAAAAGATCATAGATGATGCTACAAATCAAATCGAGACATTTTTAGAAAAAGCAAATCAAGAAGAATCGATACAATAAATTAATACTGTGTTAAAAAAAAGTTTAAGAAAAAAAATTCTTAAAGTTAGAAAGAAAATTGATCCGAACATAAATAAGATTAATTTTATTAAAATATATAATTTGATAAAAAAACAAAAAAAACCAATAAAGTATATTGGTGGTTATTTTCCTGTTAATTATGAAATTGACGATTTAGAAATTTTAAAAAAGTTAGAAAAAAAAAAATATAAAATTTGTTTGCCAGCGATTAAGAAAAATTTTGATATGGATTTTTATAACTTTCTTTTCCATGAACCTCTAATAGTAAATAAATATGGTATACCAGAACCAAAAAAAACCAACGTTGTATATCCTGATGCATTACTAATTCCAATGGTCGCATTTGATAAAAATTTAAATCGATTAGGGTACGGTGGCGGATATTATGACAGAATAATAAATAAATTGATGAATAAAAAAAAAATTTTAAAGATTGGCTTAGCATTTTCTAAACAACAGATTAATAATCTTCCAACATCAAAATATGATAAGAAAATGGACTATATTGTAACAGAAAAATTTATTTTATAATGAGAATTCTTTTTTTAGGAGATGTAGTTGGCAGTCCAGGATGTGAGGCTTTAAAAAAATATTTGCCAGATTTAATTAAAAAAAAAAAAATTGATTTTATTATTGTAAATGGTGAAAATGCAGCTGACGAGGGCGTTGGTATTACAGAGAAAATATGTAATGAAATGTTTAATTCTGGGGTTAATGTCATAACCACGGGAAACCATGTATGGGATCAAAAAGAAACATTATCGCATATAGAAAAAGAAAATAGACTTATAAGACCAGAAAATTTAATTAAACCCTCTCCTGGAAGAGGATTCGAAGTATTTGATACAAAAAACGGTTTAAAGGTTTGTGTTTTAAATCTAATGGGAAATATTTTTATGAAGAAATGTGATGATGCATTTATTGAAGCAGAAAATTTTCTAAAAAAAAATAAATTAAAGGAAAGTTATGACTTTTTAATAGTAGATTTTCATGGGGAGATAACTAGCGAAAAAATGGCAATGGGTCATTTCTTTGATGGTAGAGCAACACTAGTTGTTGGAACCCACACTCATGTACCAACAAATGATACTAGAATTTTAGAAAATGGCACTGCTTATCAAACCGATGCTGGAATGTGTGGCGATTATAATTCGGTTATTGGAATGGATAAATCTAATTCTTTAAACAAATTCTTTAAAAAGAAGGATGCAAAAAGAAATTTTCCTTCAAACGGACAAGCTTCTTTATGTGGTGTTATAGTTGAGGCTAATATAAAAAATGGTCTAGCAGATAAAATTGAGAACTTTATTTATGGAGGAGATTTAAAAAATTATTACTAGTATGGCTGGACATTCACACTGGGCGGGAATTAAACATAAAAAAAGTAAAGCTGACAAACAAAGGTCAAATCTTTTTTCTAAGCTTTCAAAAGAGATTACTGTTGCAGCAAAATTAGGTGATAAAAATCCTGATATTAATGCAAGATTAAGATCAGCAATACAATCTGCGAGGTCTGCAAATATGCCTAAAGATAATATTGAGAGAGCAATAGATAAATCTTCAAATATAATAGACGATAATTTTGAGGGTATAAGATATGAGGGTTTTGGCCCCGGTAAAATAGCTGTAATAATAGAAAGCTTAACAAATAATAAAAATAGAACAGCTTCACAAATTAGAACGATATTTCAAAAAAATGGTGGGAGTTTAGGTGCTCAAGGTTCAGCTTCACATAATTTTAAACAACTAGGAGTAATAAAAGTAGATAAAATGGAAATTTCTGAGGAAAATATTTTCGAAATTGCAATAGACTCTGGAGCAAGTGAATGTATATCTAATAAGGACTTCCATGAAATTCATTGCGATAAAAATGAGATTTATAGTGTTAAAAAAAAATTAGAAAAAACAATAAACAATTTTATTTCTACTGATATTTCTTGGGTGCCACTAAATAGTATAAAAGTTAAGGATGATAATTTAAAAATAGCAATGGAATTTATAGAAGAATTAGAGGAAAATGACGATATTCAGAGGGTATACACAAACCTAAATATGGGTATGAATTAATGTTAATAATTGGTATTGATCCGGGAATTACAGGATCAATATGTTTTTTTGAAGATGGAAAAATAATTGATTTGATCGAAATGCCCAATATGGCTGATGGAAAAAAACAAAAAAGACAGATTAATGGAGCGCAAATATATAATGAAATTTTTTCTAGAACAAAAAACTTAGACAAAAAAAATATTAAAGTTGTAATAGAGCATGTTTCGGCAATGCCAGGTCAAGGAGTTACAAGTATGTTTAACTTTGGTCAATCTTTTGGAGTTTTAAAAGGAATTTGTTCAGCCATGCAACTTTCTACGCATTTTGTTAGACCAGCAAAGTGGAAGAAGTTTTTTAATTTAATTAATGCCGAAAAAGACGCAAGCAGAACTAAAGCAATTCAAATTTTTCCATATATATCTAGTCAATTATCTAAGAAAAAAGATGCAAATAAAGCAGATGCAGCACTAATTGCTAGTTTTTTTTACGAAACTTACCAGTTAGATCAATAAGTAATTAACAGTTAGGACAAATTCATGACACATTTTAGTGTGAGACCTTAATAAATGGAAGCAGATATTACATCACAGGCAGTAGGATTGGCAAGTAATACGGATTTTTCAATTTGGAAACTTTTTATCAGAGCAGATATTATTGTAAAAAGCGTTATAATAATTTTAATAGCTTGTTCAATATATTCATGGGCAGTTATATTTGAAAAAATAAAACTATTTAAAAAGATAAATTCTTCAACAGAAGATTTTGAGAATAAGTTTTGGAAATCAAAATCTGCGGAAAGTTTTTATAATAATCTTCCATCAAAAACTGATGATCCAATGTCAAATGTATTTAGAGATTCAATGCATGTAATGTTAAAATCTAGAAGAAGTTCAAATTTAGATGAAAAAATGTCCAGGATGTTGGAGATTAATATTGAAAGACAAATGGAAAAAATAGAAAAAGGATACACTTTTTTGGCGACTGTAGGATCGACCGCACCATTTATAGGTTTGTTCGGCACAGTTTGGGGAATAATGAACTCCTTTCAATCAATTGCCATTTCAAGAAATACAAGCTTAGCAATTGTAGCGCCTGGAATAGCAGAGGCATTATTTGCCACAGCTCTAGGTTTGCTTGCAGCTATACCAGCTGTTGTTGCTTATAACAAGTTTAACTATGATGCTAAAAAATATTCACAAAAGTTAGAAAACTTCTCAAAAAGATTTTTATCTATAATCTAAAATGGCTTTTAATTTAAAACGTTCATCCAAAGAACCTATGAGCGAAATTAATGTAACTCCTTTTGTTGATGTTATGTTGGTACTTCTAATTATTTTTATGGTTACAGCACCTTTATTAACAGTGGGAGTTCAAGTTGATCTACCCGAAAGTTCTGCAGATTCTTTACCAGAAGAGCAGGAACCTTTGACATTAACAATAAATTCAAAAGGAGAAATTTTTATACAAGAGTCTAAAGTTGAGTATGACAACATTATTGCAAAGATACTAGCTGTTTCTAAGAATAGAACTGATACGAGAATATATGTTAGAGGAGACAAAACCATTAACTATGGTAGAGTTTTAGAAGTTATGGGAATGTTGTCTGGTTCAGGATTTACAAAGGTAGCTTTAATTTCTGAGCCCTATAAAGAAAGGTAAATTCTGTGATTAGAAATATTATTATTTCTTCAACTTTTCATTTAGTTATAATTTTAATTACAGCTATGAGTCTTCCATTTCTAGCAAAAAAACCAATTGACCTTCCTCCAATTATATCCGTTGAGCTAATACAGATTACTGAGAAAACCAACATACCCTTTGCACCTAAAGCTAAGAAAATTATTGAAAAAGTAAAAGAAAAAGAAAAGTTACTTTCGGAGCAGGCCCCACCTAAGGTCGTAAAAAAAGAAAAACCAGACTCGATTCCTCTACCTGAAGAAAAAATTCAAAAAGTTGAAAAACTAGAGGATAAAAAACAAAATCCTGAAAAAATCGATAATGAAGTAAAGCAAGTTTCAGAATTTGAAAAAGATGAGCTTTTTGATCCAAATAACATTGCAGCACTTATTGATAAATCAAAAGAGGATTTTGGTGAAACAACAAATAAAACAGATAAAGTTTCCCAAGATAGAGATAAAACTGTAAACAATATTGGACTATCACTAAGTGAAGAGGATGCTTTAAAAGCTCAAATTTTTGGTTGTTGGAGTATTCCTCTTGGTTTACCATATAATGAAAATTTATTAGTTAGAATTAAATTAAAACTAAAACCAGATGGATCAGTTATTAAATCGGAAATATTGGATCATGCAAGAATGAACAAACCAGGCCAGGGTTTTTATAAAGTTTTAGCAGAAAGTGCACTTAGGGCAATCCAACTTTGTCAACCTCTTAGAGTTCCAACGACAGGCTACGAAAGATGGAAAGATTTACAATTAAATTTTGATGCTAGAGAAATGTTGGAAGGCTAATTATGTTTTTAAGATACATTTTAATTTTATTTCTTTTAATTCCATTTAATTCCTTCGCTTTAATTGAGGTTGATATTACTAGAGGAAATTTGAACCCACTACCAATTGCTGTATCTCCATTATCTTTAGACAGTGATTCAAAAAGTAAACTAAAAACGATTCTAAAAAAAGATGATATAGGTGCACAAATTTCTATTGTCGTTGAAAATAATTTAAAAAAATCTGGTTTATTTAATCCTTTGAATAAAGATTCTTTTCTTCAGAAACCAGATATTGCTCATTTTAAACCTAGATTTGAGGATTGGGCTTTAATCAAAGCGCAAGCTTTAATTACTGGTAAAGTTACTTTTTCTGATGAAAAGTTAAGAGTTGAATTTAGACTTTGGGATGTGTTAGCAGCAAAAGAAATTATGGCGTTAGCATTCACTACAGTTCCAAGTAATTGGAGAAGAGTTGGACATATCATAACTGATAAAATTTATGAAAGACTCACAGGAGAAAAAGGTTATTTTGATACAAGGATTATATATGTATCTGAAGAGGGACCTAAAATAAAAAGAATAAAAAAATTAGCAATTATGGACCAGGATGGATTTAATACCAAATATTTGACTTTGGGTAATGAGCTGGTTCTAACTCCGAGATTTAATCCTACAAATCAAATGGTTACATATCTTTCTTATTTTAGAAATTTACCAAGAGTTTATTTGTTAGATATTGAAACTGGTATTCAAGAAGTAGTTGGAGATTTTCCAGGAATGACTTTTGCTCCAAGATTTTCTCCAGATGGTAAAAAAATTATTATGAGTTTTGCAAAAGATGGAAATTCTGATATTTATACCATGGAACTTGAAAACAGAATTGTTGAAAGAATTACTAATCATCCCTCGATAGATACTTCACCTTCATATTCACCAGACGGTAAATATATTTGTTTTAATTCTGATAGAAGTGGCTATCAGCAAATTTATATTATGAAAAGTGATGGATCAAATGTTAAGAGAATATCTTTTGGTAAAGGTTTATATGGAACTCCAGTTTGGTCGCCTAGAGGTGATTTAATTGCTTTTACAAAACTTCATAAAGGAAAATTTTATATTGGCGTTATGAGAACTAATGGAAAAGGGGAAAGATTATTAACTGAAAACTTTTACCAAGAAGCTCCATCATGGTCACCAAATGGAAGGGTATTAATTTTTTATAGAGAAACGAAAACTGATGATAAAGGAGAGGGTTTTTCGGCAAAACTATGGTCAATAGATTTAACAGGTTATAACGAGAGGTTGGTAAATACCGAAACCGATGCTTCAGACCCATCCTGGTCGTCTTTATTAAGTGATTAATATTAAATAACTAAGTAATTAATATTAAATAGTTGATTTTTAGGCTTGAAAGATCTATTTAGGTGTGAAAAAGTCATAATATTCAATTTAAGGAGTAGTAATGAATCTGAACAAAATTTTTAAAAATGCACTTCTATTAGCTCTTGCATGTTTAGCTTTGTCTGCTTGTGCAAAAAAAGTTAGCACGGGTCAAATGCAAGGTGATGTATACACAGGCACAGATACTGTTGAATATTTAGCATCTGGTGTTCCTGATAGAGTTTTCTTTGCAACAAATGAGTCTGTTTTAACTACTAAGTCTAGAGAGACTTTAAGAAAACAAGCCGCTTGGTTAAGAAAGAATTCAAATATAAATATAGTTATTGAAGGCCATGCCGATGAAAGAGGTACAAGAGAATATAACTTAGCATTAGGAGAAAGAAGAGCTAATGCTGCTAAAGATTATCTTATGACCTACGGAATTTCTGCGGATAGAATTTCTGTTATAAGTTACGGAAAAGAAAGACCAGTAGACTCAGGTTCAAACCCACTTTCTTGGTCAAAAAATAGAAGATCGGTTTCAGTAAAAGCCAATTAAATTATAAAAAATTAAAGACCCTGTTGTAAAATCATCAGGGTCTTTTTTTTGCCATCATTATATTTACTAATAAATTAAATGTTAAAGATTACAAAATTAATATCTATTAGTTTTATCTTAATTTTAATTATATCTACTTATAAAGTTAATGCCGAAACCGAGAATGATGAAGAATTGAAAATTATAATTCAAGAAATTCAAAAAGATATCAAAACTTTAGAAAGAGCAGTGTATTCAGAGGAAAACGTTTCTTTGTCAAATAATTCTTTTGATAAAAATTCTGAGGATGTCCTTACAAGGCATTTATTGAAACTATCAGAAATAGAAAATCAATTTCAAGAATTAACAAATAAATTTGAAGAAATAAATTTTAAATTAGACAAATTGTCAAATAGACTTTCCAAAGTTCAAGCTGATAACCAGATTAGATTTCAACAACTAGAGAGTGGTTCTGTTCCATCGTTAATTAATAGTAATGAAAATAATAAAGTAGTCGATTTAACAACTAATAAAAAAGAAAAAATTTTACCTGGATCATCAGAGCCGCAAGATTTAGGTTCGATATCTTATAAGGATACAGAAACTAATTTATCTGCTCAACAAACACTCTCAATTGAAACTACAAGTTCAATAGTGACTGAGGAATTTCAATCCGAAGAAAAATTATTACCTGACGAAGCTCCTGAAAAACAATATGAGTTTGCTACCAGTTTTTTAAAAGTTGGTGATTACAACATGGCTGAACGTGCATTTAAAGAGTTCGTTGATATAAACTCAAATCATAAACTCGCTGGTAATGCTCAATATTGGTACGCTGAAACTTTTAGAATTAGACAGTTATATACTGATGCAGCATCTGCATATCTTGAGGGATATCAAAAATATCCAGAAAGCGAGAAGGGTCCTATAAATTTATTAAAACTTGGTGTATCATTAGTTCAGATAGGAGAAAAAGATCAAGGTTGCTTAATGATCATTGGTATACATAAACAATATCCTGAAGCAAAACAATCTGTTCTTCAAAAAGCGAAATATGAAGAAAAAAAGTTTGAGTGTAAAAAAGAAAAATCATAATCTTATTCTTAAACATTTAAACGATAAAACTATTTTAGAAGTTTTTAAAGAATTTAAAAAATCTATTGATTTAAAAAATAAATATGCTGTAGCTGTTTCAGGTGGACCTGATAGTCTTGCTCTCGCTTATTTTTGTAGATGCGTTTCAATAATTTATAAAACAAAAATCAATTATTATTTAGTTAATCATAAGTTGAGACATGATTCAACTAAGGAAGCTCAAAAGGTTTTAAAAATTCTTAAAAAAATAAAAGTAAATTGCAATCTTTTGACTTGGAAAGGAAAAAAACCAAATTCTAACATTCAGTCAATTGCAAGAGAAAATAGATACAATTTGTTATCAAAAGAATGCAAAAGATCGAAAATTAAATTTTTGCTGCTCGGTCATCATATAGATGATTTATATGAGAATTTTTTACTTAGATTATTAAGAGGTAGTGGATTGAAAGGTCTAGTATCTATGGGTAAAATTTCTCAAACTGATTTTAAAGGTATAAAAATTATTAGGCCTTTAATTGATATAAAAAAATCCGATTTAAAAAAGATATCAAAGAAAGTTTTTAATTTCTTTGTTAATGATCCTTCAAATAATAATGAAAATTTTAAAAGAATTAGAATAAGAAAGCTAATAAATACTTTGGAACACGAAGGGTTAGATAAAAATAAATTAAATCTCACAATAAAAAATTTAAAATATGCAAATAATGCAATTAATTTTTATTCTGAAAAAAATATAAATAAAAATTCAATATATTCCAAGGAAAGAAATGCCTTTATTTTAAACAAATCATTTTTTTATCAACCAAATGAGATCGTTATTAGATCTTTTGCAGAAATTTTAAGGAAAATTGGAAAAAAATATTATCCACCAAGGGGAAAAAGTTTAATTTCGGTTGTGCAAGGAATAAAATTCAAAACTCTAAAAAAAACAACTTTAGGAGGATGTATAATAAAAAAAGTAAGTGAAACTGTGATTGTTTTTCCAGAAAGGTCATGAAATAGACTTAATTTGTAACAAAATGCCACTTGTTTAATTTACAATAATTCTTATCTTATACTGATGAATTTTAAAAATTTAGCTATGTGGGCCGTTATAGTTTTTTTAACTATAGGTCTGTATAACATGTTTAAAAATCCCCAAGGTTCTTCAAATAAGACTAATAGTATTATATTTTCAGAATTTTTAACAGAAGTAGACAATGGAAGAGTTGTCAAAGTAGAAATTAGGGAAAATAATATTAAGGGAGTAATGTCTAATGGCGAAGTATTTACGACTTATTCTCCAAATTACCCTAACCTAATTGAAAGACTAACTGAAAGAGGTGTAAGTATATCTGCTTCACCAGTTGAAGAAAAAATGCCATCACTTCTTGGTGTATTGTTATCATGGTTTCCAATGTTATTGCTAATTGCAGTTTGGATTTTCTTTATGAGACAAATGCAGGGCGGCAAAGGAGGAGCTATGGGATTTGGTCGTTCAAAAGCAAAAATGATGAACGAAATTAAAGGAAAAGTAACTTTTAATGATGTTGCTGGTGTGGAAGAAGCAAAAGAAGAAGTTGAAGAAGTTGTTGAGTTTTTAAAAGATCCAAAAAAATTTAGTAGACTTGGTGGAAAAATTCCAAGAGGCTGCTTGTTAGTTGGTCCTCCAGGCACAGGAAAAACATTATTAGCTAGAGCAATTGCAGGAGAAGCAGGAGTCCCTTTCTTTACAATTTCAGGTTCTGATTTTGTTGAAATGTTTGTTGGAGTTGGTGCTTCGAGAGTTAGAGATATGTTTGAACAAGGAAAAAAACATTCTCCTTGTATAATTTTTATAGATGAAATCGATGCAGTTGGCAGAAGTAGAGGAGCTGGTCTAGGAGGTGGAAATGATGAACGAGAACAAACGTTAAACCAATTATTAGTTGAAATGGATGGTTTTGATACTAATGAAGGAGTAATAATTATTGCTGCAACTAATAGACCTGATGTTTTAGATCCTGCTTTATTAAGACCAGGAAGATTTGATAGACAAGTAGTTGTGTCGCTTCCAGATATAATTGGAAGAGAAAAAATATTAAAAGTTCATGCAAAAAAAATATCAATGGCACCTGATGTAAATCTAAGAACAGTTGCGAGAGGAACACCTGGATTTTCTGGAGCAGATTTAGCCAATTTAGTAAATGAGGCTGCCTTGTTGGCTGCAAGAAAAAACAAAAGAATTGTAACTTATAACGAATTTGAAGACGCAAAGGACAAAGTAATGATGGGTGCCGAAAGAAGGTCAATGGTAATGACTGAAGAAGAAAAAAGGCTTACAGCTTACCATGAAGCTGGACATGCAATAGTTACTATAAACGAAAAAGCCGCTTATCCAATTCATAAGGCAACAATAATACCTAGGGGAAGAGCTTTAGGAATGGTTATGCAACTACCTGAAAAAGACGAAGTTTCACAAACTAGAGAGCAACTGCATGCTCAAATGGCAATTGCTATGGGTGGGAGAGTTGCTGAAGAATTAATTTTTGGCCATGATAAGGTAACTACTGGAGCAGTTAGCGATATAGAACAAGCAACAAAAAGAGCTAGGGCTATGGTAATGAGAGCAGGCCTTAGTAAAGAATTAGGTCCAGTTGCTTATGGGGAAAACGAAGAAGAAGTATTTTTAGGTCGTTCAGTTGCAAGACAACAAAATATGTCCGAAGAAACTGCAAAAAAAGTTGATGGTGAAATAAGAAAATTTGTTGAAAAGGGATATGATAGAGCAAGAAAAGTTTTAACAGATAAAATTGACGATTTACACAAGCTTGCCAAGGCACTTTTAACTTATGAAACACTGACAGGAACTGAAATAGAGGATATAATTAATAAAAATCTATATCCCGCAAGCAAAGATGATTTAAAAGAGGAAGAAGAAAAACAAGACTCGGCTTTGGGATCAATGGGATTGAAGCCAAAAATAGTTCATTAAATCATAATGTTAAAATATTACACAAGAGTGTGTAATTTTCATTTTGGGCGTTCATCAAAAGAAAAAATAAAAAAAAAAATTGCTATTCCTCTAAATAACGATAACGCAATATCTTTTGATTCAATTGAAATTATAACTCGAAAAAACAAAAAAAAAATTCATATTAAAGACATTAAAAAACAAAGTTTCAAAATAAAAAAAAAAATTAAAAAAGATATTATAACGGTAAAAAAAAAAAAATTTTTTAAAGGTTTAGATTTTTCAAATTTTCCTATTTTAATGGGTGTAGTAAACTTAACGCCTGATAGTTTTTCAGATGGCGGAAAATATAATAAAAAAAATTTAGGATTCCATCATGCAAATTTTTTAGCAAATAAAGGATGTGAAATTATAGATATTGGGGGCGAGTCAACTAGACCGGGTGCAAAAAATTTAAATAAAATAATTGAGTGGAGGAGAGTTAGCAATACTTTAAAAAAAGTTAAAAAACTTAATAAACTTATTTCTCTGGATACTAGAAAAAGTTGGATTATGGAAAAAGGAATAAAAAATAAAATTAATATTGTTAATGATGTTTCGGGTTTAAGTTATGACAAAAATACTATTAATACCTTAAAAAAGCACAATATTCCATTTGTAATTCATCATATGCTTGGAACTCCTAAAAACATGCAAAGATACCCAAAGTATAAAAATGTTCTTTTAGATATTTATGATTTTTTTGAGACAAAAATTAAACTAATAAGATCTAAAGGAATAAAGCATAATAATATAATTTTAGATCCAGGAATTGGCTTTGGTAAAAACTTGAAACATAATATGACTATTTTAAGTAATATTTCTATTTTTCACTCTCTCGGATTTCCTATAATGTTAGGTCTTTCTAGAAAAAGATTTATAAAAGATATTTCTGGAAACAATGATAGCAACGAAAGGATAGGCGGAACGATTTCATCAAGCTTATATGCAATGAGCCAAGGAGTTCAAATTTTAAGAGTTCATGACGTAAATGAGGTTAAACAAGGTATAAAGGTTTTTAAATATTTAAAATTTAAATAATGTCAAAAAAATATTTTGGTACTGATGGTATTAGAGGAAGAGTAAATCAAGAAAAGATCAATGGAGAAATGTTTTTTAAATTTGGTTTAGCTGCAGGAACGTATTTTAAAAATTTAAAAAAAAACAAACAAACAGCGATTATTGCAAAAGATACAAGATTATCAGGATATACTTTAGAACCAGCCCTGGTATCTGGTTTGGTCTCAACTGGTATGCATGTATACACTTTAGGGCCTCTACCAACCAATGGTCTAGCAATGTTAACAAAAAAAATGAGAGCAAATATGGGAATTATGATAACAGCTTCTCATAATCCTTATTTTGACAATGGATTAAAATTATTTGGTCCTAATGGTTTAAAATTATCTGATAAAATTGAAAAAAAAATTGAAAAACTAATAGACTCCAAAATCACAAAAAATTTATCTAAACCAAATATTCTTGGTAGAGTTAAAAGGTTAGAAGATGCAAACGAAAACTATATTCAAATTCTTAGAAAAAATTTTCCAAAAAATTTCAGCTTAAAAGGTATAAAAATTGCTATAGATTGTGCTAATGGTGCAGCATATAAAGCTGGCCCAAAACTTTTAAAATCTTTAGGTGCTAAAGTTTACGAAATTGGGACATCTCCTAATGGTTTTAATATCAATCATAAATGTGGCTCAACATTTCCAGATAAAATTAAATCAATCACTAAAAAATATAAAGTACACCTGGGTCTTTCTCTAGATGGAGATGCAGATAGAATTATAATGTGTGATGAAAAGGGAAATATAATTGATGGAGATCAAATTTTAGCTATGCTAGCAGATCGCTGGAAAAGAAAAAAAATTTTAAAAGGAGGTGTAATCGGGACACTCATGTCCAATTACGGTTTACAGAAATACTTAATAGAAAAAAAAATTAAATTTATTAGAGCTAATGTTGGAGATAGACATGTAAAAGAAAAAATGCGAAAAAACAGATTTAATTTAGGCGGTGAGCAATCTGGACATATTATACTTGGTAAATTTGCAACGACAGGTGATGGCTTGTTAGTTGCTTTGGAGGTCCTTTTTTCGATGAGAAAGGGAAAAAAATCAAGTGAACTGTTTAAAAAATTTAAACCTACACCGCAAATATTAGAGAACATTCTAGTTAAAGATAAGTCGATAATTAATTCTACAAGATGTAAGAAAGCTATAAATGTTGCGTCTAGACTAATAAAAAAAAATGGCAGATTGCTTGTAAGAAAATCTGGCACAGAGCCAAAAATAAGAATTATGGGCGAGTCAGAAAATAAAATTTTATTGTTAAAGTGTATTAATATAGTTAAAAGATCTATTAAGTAAATTGAAACCTAATTCTAAAGTATTGGTTATAGCTGGATCAGATTCATCTGGTGGAGCAGGTATTCAAGCTGACATAAAAACTATTACTGCTCTTGGCTCTTACGCAATGGCCGCTATTACAGCTGTAACTTCTCAAAATACAACTGGTATAATTTCAATATCATCTATATCATCAAATGAAATATCTAAACAAATCGAGTTTACCTCAAAAGATATTAAACCAAATGCAATTAAAATAGGCATGCTTCATTCAGTTAAGGTAATTTATGCTGTTTTAAACTCTTTAAAAAAAATTAAAGTAAAAAAAATTATTTTAGATCCAGTAATGGTTTCCAAAGGTGGAACAAAACTAATTAACAAAGCTTCAATTAAAATTTTAAAATTAAATTTAATAAAAAGGGTAAGTTTGATAACACCCAATATCCCTGAAGCAGAAATTTTGACAAATACAAAAATCACCTCGGTTAATGATATGATATATGCTGGAAAAATCTTAATGAGCTTTGGAGCGAATAATGTTCTAGTAAAAGGAGGTCATCTTAAATCAAGAATTATGCAAGATGTTTTTTTAAACAAAAAAGAATTAAAAGTTTTTAAAAATAATAAAATTAATACAAAAAATACTCACGGTACAGGATGCTCTCTATCAAGTGCTATTGCTACTTATTTTTCATGTGGAAAAACATTAAAGAAATCTTGTGAGATGGCGATTAAGTATGTTAACCATTCAATTGGAACAGGACCTAAATATGGTAAAGGTCATGGTCCAATAAATCATTTAAGCACGTTTAATATAAAGAAAAAATTCAGATGAAAAATGTAGTTGTTGTTGGGTCTCAATGGGGAGATGAAGGCAAAGGAAAGATTGTCGATTGGCTTTCGAGTGAGGCTGATGTTGTAATAAGATTCCAAGGAGGACATAATGCAGGACATACTTTGGTAATTGATAATGTGACATACAAATTAAGATTATTGCCATCTGGAATAGTTAGAAAAGATAAAGTTTCAGTAATTGGAAACGGTGTTGTTATTGACCCATGGGCATTGTTAGATGAAATTAAAGAAATTCGTGTTAAAGGAGTGCAGGTAACTAAAAAAAATCTAATTATTTCCGAAACTGCAAATTTAATTTTACCATTTCATAGAGAAATGGATGAAATAAGAGAGGATGCGGCTGGTAAAGCAAAAATTGGAACAACAAGGAGAGGAATTGGGCCAGCTTATGAGGATAAAGTTGGAAGAAGGTCAATAAGAGTCATGGATTTAATTTCTGAAAAAAATCTAGATCATAGATTAGAAACAGTTTTAATGCATCATAACGCTATAAGAAAAGGACTTGGAAAGAAAATTTATAAAAAAGATAAACTTAAACAAGAATTATTAAAGATCGCTCCAGAAATTTTAAAATACTCTCAACCAGTATGGAAGAAGATAGATGAATTTAAATCACAAAAAAAAAAAATATTATTTGAGGGTGCTCAAGGTATTTTGCTTGATGTAGATCATGGCACTTATCCATTTGTTACATCGTCAAATACAGTAGCTTCAGCTGCTTCAACAGGTTCTGGGTGTGGACCTAATTCAATCAATTATGTTTTAGGTATTACAAAAGCTTATACTACTAGAGTAGGAGAGGGTCCATTTCCAACAGAATTAAGGGATCATATAGGTGAGTCTCTTGGAACAAGAGGAAAAGAATTTGGAACAGTAACGAGTCGTAAAAGAAGATGTGGGTGGTTTGATGGAGTTTTAGTAAGGCAAACAATTAAGATTTCAGGAATTGATGGCATAGCTTTAACTAAGCTGGATGTACTGGATGAATTAGATGAGATTAAAATGTGTATTGCTTACGATGTTGAGGGAAAAAAAATAGATTATTTACCTGCTGCTTTTGATGATCAAATAAAAGCTAAACCAATATATAAAATATTTAAAGGTTGGAAAAGTTCCACAAAAGGAATTAAAAAATTTGATGATTTGCCAGTTAATGCAAAAAATTATGTTAAAGAGTTAGAAAGATTTATCGAGGCCAAAATTTCTAGTATTTCTACAAGCCCTGAAAGAAATGATACTATACTAATCGTTGATCCATTTAATAGTTAATTTGCCGGTAAAAGATTTTTTGATCTAGCGGAATTTAACATATGCTTCTGAAGTTTTTCAAAAGCTTTATTTTCTATCTGCCTTATCCTTTCTCTACTAATTTTAAATCTTTTACTTAAATCTTCTAATGTCGTTGGCTGATCATTTAATCTTCTAGAATATAAAATTTCCTTTTCTCTATCATTTAATATTTTAATTGAGTCTTTTAGTAAGTCTTTCCTTTGATCCAGTTCTTCTTTTTGTGCTAATTTTAGTTCATGATCCATCTCTTTATCGACTATCCAGTCTTGAAATTCATCTCCATCTTCACCGATTTTAGCATTTAAAGAATGTTCTTTTCCAGACAATCTTCTATTCATTGAAATAACCTCTTCTTCACTCACATCTAATTTATTTGCGATCTCAGAAACATGTTCTTGTCTTAAATCACCTTCTGCTCGAGGGGCGATTTGGTTTTTAATTTTTCTTAAATTAAAAAACAATTTTTTTTGTGCTGTTGTTGTTCCAATTTTTACCAAGCTCCATGATCTTAGAATATATTCTTGGATAGATGCTTTTATCCACCACATTGCATAAGTTGCCAACCTAAATCCTTTTTCAGGTTCAAATTTTTTTACAGCCTGCATAAGTCCTATATTTCCTTCAGAAATCATTTCGCTTACAGGTAATCCATAACCCTTATAACCCATTGCTATTTTTGCAACTAATCTTAAATGACTAGTTACAAGTTTTTCTGCAGACTTAAGATTTCCTGTTGTTTTCCAATTTTTTGCAAGCATATATTCTTCTTCAGCATCCAACATAGGAAATTTTTTAATTTGCGTAAGGTAGGCAGACAAACCACCCTCGTTTGTTAAGGTTGGAAGATTATATCTAGAAACTTTATTCATAGTGGTATTTATTTAATAAAGTTTTCTAATTTTACAACTATTTATTTTTCAATGTTTTCAAGGTTTTTAATATATTCATTAACTCATTTGGTATAATAGACGAAAATCTAAGTTTTTTTCTAGTTTTTGGATGAGTAAATCCGAGAACTTTTGCGTGTAAAAATTGTCTGTTCAAATTAAAAATATGTTTTTCAAGTTTTTGGTCGATATTTTTAAATTTTTTAAATTTTTTTTTATATTTTTTATCTCCCAAAATACAATTTCCTTTATAACTCATATGGACTCTTATTTGATGAGTTCTTCCTGTTTCTAGCTTACATTCAACTAAACTAAAAGTTGGCATTTTATTATTTTCAAATAATTCTAAAGTTTTGTAATTTGTAATTGCTTTTTTCCCTTTTTTAACACTTACCTCCATCAGTTGTCTATTTTTTGAGCTTCTAGTAATCAAAGTCTCAATTCTACCATTTTGTGGTTTTAATTTTCCCCATACCAAAAGTTCATAAACTCTTTCAATTGAGTGTTCACTAAATTGATTCGATAAATTTTCATGTGCATAATTATTTTTTGCAATCACTATCAATCCTGATGTATCTTTGTCTATTCTATGTACAATTCCAGGCCTTAATTCACCATTAATATTTGATAAACTTTTTTTACAATGATAAACCAAAGCATTCACTATTGTATTTTCATAATTTCCGGCCCCCGGATGCATAATAATATTTGCTGGTTTATTTAAAACCAAAAGATCCTCATCTTCATATTTAATATCAATTTTAAACTTGTATGGTCTTAGTGATGCTTTTTTTGGCTCAGGAATAATTAAATTAATTTTATCTCCCGATTTAATTTTTTGTGAAGGGCTAGTAATAGTTAAATTATTTAACTTAAGATTTTTTTGTAATATTAAATTTTTAATTCTTGTTCTACTTAAAATCTTCTCTTTTTTTGAAATAAATGAGTCAATCCTACTACCATTTTCAGCATCGTTCACAATTATATTAATGATATTTTTCATAAATTATATTAATAGTACTATATGCGCTTGTAGCTCAATTGGATAGAGCGCCTGACTTCGGATCAGGAGGTTGAGGGTTCAAGTCCTTCCAGGCGCACCATTATTCACCAATATTTATTAAAGTCCCTTTTTTTCTAGCTTTTGCAAAAGAGTAATAAAACAATGATATAGCAATAACTAAATAAATTCCATTTAAGTAAAAGGCATTCATTATATTTTTATAATCAACATTTGAATTTATAAGTATATTTCTAGCTTCCTCAAAAATATAAACTAGTGGAAGCGAGTAAGCTATTTTTTGAAAAAAACTAGGTAAAATTTCTATAGGATAGTAAATACATCCGAAAGGAGCTATTAAAAACAT
>CACHVT010000019.1 GCA_902583345.1 uncultured Pelagibacteraceae bacterium
TTTTATCTGGATGGATAAATAAAAAACGTGATCACGGTAATTTACTATTTATAGATTTAAGAGATAATTATGGTGTTACTCAATGTGTGATTGATAAAAGTAACAAGTACTTTGTAAAGTTAGAAAAAATCCATTTAGAAAGTGTTATAAAAATATCAGGAAAGGTTATTGAGAGAAGCAAAGAAACTATAAATCTAGAACTTAAGACAGGTGAAATTGAAATTGCTATAAATTCTATAGAAATACTTGGTGACTGTAAGGAACTTCCTATGCCAGTGTTTACAGATCAGGATTATTCAGAGGAGATTAGACTCAAATATAGATTTTTAGATTTAAGAAGAAAAAAGATTCATGAAAATATTATTTTGCGGTCAAAAGTTATTTCCTTTATACGCAAGGAAATGAATGAATTAGGCTTTTTAGAATTCCAAACACCTATTTTAACTTCATCAAGTCCTGAGGGTGCTAGAGATTTTTTAGTTCCTAGCAGATTAAATCCAGGAAAATTTTATGCCCTACCTCAAGCGCCTCAACAATTTAAACAACTTATTATGGTTTCTGGATTTGACAAATATTTTCAGATTGCACCATGTTTTAGAGATGAAGATGCAAGAGCAGATAGAAGCCCAGGTGAGTTCTATCAACTAGATTTAGAAATGTCATTTGTGGTGCAAGAAGATATTTTTAATGTAGTGGAAAAATTGATGATTAATTTATTTAAAAAATTTTCTTCTAGAAAAATTTTAAATGAAAAATTTCCAAGAATTCCTTACAGCGAAGCAATGTTAAAATATGGAACTGACAAGCCTGATTTACGTAATCCTTTAATAATATTCGATTTAACATCTATTTTTACACGAGAAGATGTAAAATTTGAAATATTTAAAAAGTTAGTAAAATCTGGATCGAAAGTAAGAGCAATTATCACAAAGAATACGGCAGAAAAACCAAGAAGTTTTTTTGACAATCTTGATAAATGGGCTAAGGAACAAGGTGCTTCAGGTCTCGCTTATTTTACAATTGAGAATAAAAAAGAACTTATGGCAAAAGGACCAGTTGGAAAATTCTTTTCTAAAAAATCTTTAGAGGAAATAATGAAAATAACAGGAGCAAATGTGGGCGATAGTATCTTTTTATCATGTGGAAAAAAAAAAGAAGTAGAAAAAATATCATCAATAGCAAGAGATAAAATAGCCAAGAATTTAGGTATAGTTGATGAAAACCTTTTCGGCTTTTGTTGGATAGTTGATTACCCTATGTTTGAAATGGATGACAATAATAATCTGAAATTTAGTCACAATCCCTTTTCAATGCCACAGGGTGATATTGAAAAATTAGATTTAAAAAATCCACTAAATTTAAAAGCTTATCAATACGATATTGTTTGTAATGGTGTTGAATTATCATCGGGCGCTATTAGAAATCATAAGCCAGAATTAATGTATAAGCTTTTTTCTTTGGTAGGTTATGATAAAAAAGAAGTAGATGATAAATTTAGCGGAATGATTAACGCACTTAGTTATGGAGCTCCTCCACACGGAGGAATAGCACCTGGAATTGATAGAATAGTTATGCTATTAGCTGATGAAAAAAATATTAGAGAAGTCACTATGTTCCCAATGAATCAAAATGCTCAAGACTTGATGATGAATGCTCCATCAGAGGTTAGTGAAAATCAACTTAAAGAACTAAATCTAGTTTTAAAAAAGAAAAAATAAATTTATTTTTTCCCTTTGAGGTTGATCTTAATATCTGACAAATCTACAAGATTTTTTTTATAATTGCTTCTTATAAATCCTTTGCTAGTTATGTCTTTGACGATTTTCAAAAACTGATTATGATCATCTGAGCTTGATTCATCTGTATTTGTTTTTTCTGTATTTCCTATCGAAGGAGTGTGAGCTAGGTCCTCTCTATTTTGATAAGATATAGCAAGTTCTCTAAATATATAGTCTAGCATTGACGAGGCACTCAAAATTCTATCATTTCCATGTACTTTTCCTGAGGGTTCAAACTTAGTTCCCACATAAGCATTTATAAATTCATCTAATGGAACTCCATATTGAAGTCCAAGTGAAATTGCTATTGCAAAGTTATTCATCAAAGCTTTTACTAGCTCTCCCTCTTTACTCGTATCTATGAAAATTTCCCCAATTTTACCATCCTCATATTCTCCAGTATGCAAATAAATTTTATGATCACCTATAGTCGCTTTTTGTATATAGCCTTTTCTTCTATCGGGCATACTTAATCTTTTGCTTACACTCTCGTTTATCTTGCTAACAAATTTTTTGCCAGTCTCGTTAGTAACTACTTTTGGTGATGATTTTTCTGTCAATACATCGACACTTTTCATTTCATTATTATTTTTATCAATTTTTGAATTTAAATTTTTAGTTTTTCTATTATCTAGTTTAATATCTAAAATTTCAAATTTTCCATCATCTCTTTTTTCTAAATTAGAAAGCTCAGTTTCATTAACGTTATCAAGATAATTGCTTACTTTAAAGCTACATGTATAATATGTTTCTACTAAGTATTTTGCCATTTTTCCTTTTAATTTTTTTTTTTTGAGTCTTAAATAAATATTGTATATACAAATAATTATTTTAGTCTAATTTATTTTTTACAATTTTGAATTGAAATAATTATTAAAAAAATATGTTGACATTTATTAAACAAATTTTTGTATGGTGGAATCAAGCAACAATTGGAACAAGAGTCAAAACTATTTTTTTCGGAAAATTTGTTGGTAAAGATACATTTGGAAATAGGTATTACCAAAATAAAGCTGGAAAAAGATGGGTTATTTATAAAGATGAAATTGACGCATCAAAAATACCAAATGAATGGTATTCTTGGATTCACTTCATGAAAAATAAAATTGAAAATACTCATGATTTAGATAAATATCAATGGCAAAAACCTCATCTACCCAATCAAACTGGTACTAATAATTCCTATCATCCAAATAAAAATAATGAAAAAAACAACAAAAAGTATAAAAGTTGGAAAAACTAATTTTTTAGTTTTTTTAATTTTATTTTTTTTTATAGACAATCCATATTTAAAATCTGAAGAAAATTCGAAATTTTTAGAGGGAAGTTTTATTGAAATAAAAATTTTAGACAAAGTGAGTTCAAAAAATAGTATGTTAAAATTGAAAATTGGCGAAGAAAAAAAATATAAAAATCTTCTTATAAAATCATTTAAATGTAAAAATTCTGAGTTTGATGATAATCCAGAAATTACAGCATATTTACAAGTAAAGGACTTAAAAAGTGAAAATAAAGATGAAGTCTTTGTGTTTAATGGGTGGACATTTTCTTCTGGACCTACAATCAATCCATTTGATCATCCAATCTATGATATTTGGCTTACTGATTGCTATTAAATAATTTTTTCTTTATCTAACCATCCCACATTAAAATCAGAATCAATAAATTTTTTGCTATTTAACAACTTTTTATGAAGAGGTATTGTCGTTGTAATTCCTTCAATAACAAATTCATCTAACGATCTTACCATTCTTTGAATAGCCTCAGTTCTATTTCTCCCATGACATATTAGTTTACAAACCATACTGTCATAATATGGAGTAACTCTATATCCTTGATAAATTGATCCGTCTACTCTTGTTCTAAAACCTGATGGTTGATGACACATTCCAATAAGACCTGGCGATGGTTGAAAGTTTTTACTTGCATCTTCTGCGTTAATTCTACATTCGATTGCATGACCTCTTGGATTTATATCTCTTTGTTCTAGAGCAGTATCTCCTGTGAAAGCAATCCATATCTGTTCTTTAATAATATCTATTCCTGTTACCATCTCAGTTACTGGGTGCTCTACTTGAACTCGTGTATTCATCTCTAAAAAATAAAATTTTTTATCTTCATAAATAAATTCTACAGTTCCAGCTCCCTCATAATCAATATTGCTTACCATATTGACAGTTTTTTGTAAGAGTTCTTTTCTAACATCATCTGATAATACTGGGCTTGGAGTTTCCTCTATAAGTTTTTGATGTCTTCTTTGAACCGAACAATCTCTTTCATAGAGATGAACGGTTCTATTTTTTCCAGACAAAATCTGAACTTCAATATGTCTTGGATTTTGAAAGAATTTTTCTATATATAACTCGTCATTTGCAAAAAATTTTTTTGCCTCTGATTTTGCAGCCAAAAATAATTCTTCGAACTTATTTTCCTCAAAAACTATTTTCATTCCTTTTCCACCACCACCACCTGCAGCTTTAATTAAAACTGGAAAACCAATTTTTTTACTTATATTTTTTGCCTCTTTAATGTCTGCTATTCCTCCTTCTGAACCATCTATTACAGGTAAACCATTTTCTTTAGCAATTTTTTTTGCTTGTATTTTATCACCCATCATCTTTATAAGTTTTGAGGAGGGTCCAATAAACTTAATATTATTATCCTCTAAAATTTTCGCAAAATTATAATTTTCAGACAAGAATCCATAACCAGGGTGTACAGCTTCTGAGGCTGTTAGTTCAATTGCTGACATTAAAGCAGGTATATTTAAATAACTGTTAGCAGGTTGATAAGGACCAATACAAATACTTTCATCAGCCAATCTTACGTGCATACTTTCTTTATCGACATCAGAATGTACTGCGACGGTAGAAATTCCCCATTCTTTGCAAGCTCTAATAATTCTTACTGCAATTTCTCCCCGGTTTGCAATTAATATTTTCTTAAACATTACTCTAGAACTATAAGTACCTGACCAAACTCAACAGGTTGACCATCTTTAACTGAAACTTTTTTTACAACTCCATTCAAATTAGATGGAACATGATTCATAGTTTTCATAGCCTCAACTATCATAACTGTATCACCTTTTTTAATTTTTTTTCCAACTTCAACAAAATTTTTTCCTCCCGGCTCAGGCGCTAAATATGCTGTTCCGATTATTGGACTAGTCACTGTTTTAGTATCATCAATTTCTTCCTCAAAAGTTTTTTTATTATCTATCTCAATATTGATATCTTTAGTAGATTTTTTTAATTCCTCCAAAACATCTATTAGTTTTTTAATTATTTTTTTATCGATTTCCATTTTTAAGCAATTCTTGCATTGCAATTATGGCTAAAATATAACCATTACTTCCAATTCCAAATATACCTCCTGTAGCTATGTCACTTATAAGAGATTTTTTTCTAAAGTCCTCTCTTTTATAAATATTTGATAAATGAATTTCAATTATTGGTTTTTTAAATATATTTAAGGCATCTCTGATTGCAACTGATGTATGGGTAAAACCTGCGGCATTAATTATTATTCCATCAAATTTTTTTCTTGCATCCTGAATAATGTTTACAATCTCACCTTCAATATTTGATTGTGAGAAGTTCAAATTAATATTTAATTCTTTAGATTTTTCTAAACAATTTTTTTTTAATTGAGCAAAAGTAATAGTTCCATATTGTGATTGTTCTCTTTCTCCTAATAGATTAAGATTTGGACCATTTATTATTAAAATATTATTACTCATGCTATAATTATATATTATGAAAAAAATAAAAAAAATAAAAATTAAAATAAACGGTAAATTATCAACAATTAGTCATAATACTTCTTTGTTTAATTATCTGATAAAACTTGAAGTTCCAATGAAAAAGGTCGCAATTGAATTAAATGAACAAATAGTTGACAAAAATGAATTAAAAAAAATAAAATTAAAAAAAAACGATAAAATTGAAATTGTACATTTTATAGGTGGAGGATAAGATTGTGAAAGATTATTTAAAAATTGCTAACAAAAACTATAAATCAAGATTAATAGTTGGTACTGGCAAATATAAAAGCATGATGGAGTGTGCAAAAGCAGTAAAGTTTTCAGGAGCCGAAATTGTTACTGTTGCAGTAAGAAGGGTAAATATTGCAGATAAAAAAAAACCATTATTAATGGATTATTTAGATCCAAAAAAAATCACATATTTACCTAATACTGCGGGCTGTTTTAATTCAAAAGATGCACTAAGAACTTTGAGACTAGCAAGGGAAATTGGCGGGTGGAAATTAGTTAAACTTGAGGTTTTAGGAGATAAAAAAACTTTATATCCAGATATGATTGAAACCTTAAAATCTACAAAAGTTTTAATTAAAGAAGGTTTTAAAGTTATGGTTTATTGTACTGATGATCCACTAATGGCAAAAAAATTAGAGGATACTGGTGTCAGCGCTATTATGCCTTTAGCAGCACCGATTGGTTCTGGTCTTGGAATTCAAAATAAAATTAATATACAAATAATTAGAGATCAAACTAAATTACCGGTTATTATTGATGCTGGACTTGGACAGGCTTCAGATGCTGCTATAGCAATGGAACTTGGTTGCGATGGTGTTCTGGTTAATACAGCTATTGCAATGGCAAAAAAACCAATTCAAATGGCTCAAGCTTTTAAAAACTCTGTTATAGCAGGGAGACAATCTTATCTTTCAGGGCGAATTGAAAAGAGTATTTTTGGAAAAGCATCGACTCCAAAAAAAGGAATTATTTAATTTTCTTTCTATGAAATTTTTTTCTAAAGAATTTTTTCTTTTTAAATGAATTTTTTCTAGAAATTTTTTTAACTTCTATTTCATTAATATTCATATTATTATCCCTTCTAAGTTGAGAAAAACTTTCTATTTTTTCTAAAGTTTTTTTTGATTTATTTTGGAGATCAATAATATATTCTGGTATAATCAATGAATTCTCTGATATTATTTTTATTTTAATTTTATTTTTTTTTTCAAAGTATTTTAAGTCATCGATAAAATACTGCTTCATAAAATTAGAAACTTTTTCACATATTTTAAGCTCTACAAATTTAGCTTTATTTGAGATTGATTTAATTTCTATTAATTTTAAAATTTTAAATGCAAAAGATTCATTTGTTAATACAACTTCCCATTTTACAGAACTTTCTCTTAATCTTTGTCTAGACATTTCAAGTAAACCAAAATTACTTATACGACCTATTTGGATTCTGGCTCTATCAGTTCTGCATTTTTCTTTAAGCCTTTTTTCAACGTGTCTTCTATTGCTAAAACTAAGCATATCAATAAAATCAATAATTATTAATCCTGATAAATCTCTTATTTTAATTTGTCTGGATATTTCATCTGCTGCCTCAAGATTTGTATCTAACGCAGTGCTCTCAACATTTTTTTGTTTTATAGATTTACCTGAATTAACATCTATTGAAACCAAAGCTTCTGTCGGATTAATCACTAAATAACCGCCTGAGTTTAATTTCACTTGAGTATCAAAAATTTCGTTTAATTTAGTCTCTATATTCTCTTTGTAGAATAATGGTATTTTATCTCGATATTTTTTTATTTTTTTAACATGACTTGGCATTATCATTTTCATAAAACTTTGAGCTTTTTTATAACCTTCATTACCTTCTATAATTATATTTTTTGTGTCCTCATCATACATATCTCTCAAAGTTCTTTTTATAATCTCACTTTCTTGATGGATTAGCGAAGGTGCAATCGAGTTGATTGCTGTTTCTTTAATCGAATTCCATACATTAATTAAATTTTGAAGATCATGATCTATTTCATTTTTTGTTTTATTTGATCCTGCTGTTCGAACAATTAAACCCATTTCGTTTGGAATTTCGATTTCATTTAAAATCACTCTTATTTTTTTTCTATCATTAGGGTTAAAAATTTTTCTAGAAATACCGCCTCCTTTTGGAGTATTTGGCATTAAAACAATATATTTACCCGCAATAGATATGAACGTTGTCAGGGCTGCGCCTTTAAGACCTCTCTCATCCTTCAATACCTGTACAAGAATAACCTGATTTGGTTTTATGACCTCTTGAATCTTGTATCTTTTGGGACGAAATTTTGTTTCTCTTTTTCCGTTTACTTCGGTGTTGTTTAAGTTTTCAGGATTTTTTTCTACAGGATCTGCTATTTCAAGATTACCCTCACTTAAATTTTTTTCTTCTAATTTTTGACTTTCTTTTTGTAGTTCTTCTCTTGCTTTTTCTTCTTCCTCTTTTATTTTTTGTAAATCACTTAAGGGTATTTGATAGTAATCAGACTGGATATCGTTAAAAGATAGAAAACCATGCCTGTCTCTGCCAAAATCTATAAAAGCAGCTTGAAGAGACGGTTCAACCCTACTAACTTTTCCTAAGTATATATTATTTTTAATTAGTTTGCTTTTTAACCCTTCGTACTCGTAATCTTCAATATGTCCATTTGATTTAAGTACAACCCTTGTTTCATTTGGATGCGAGGCATCAATATATAAATTTTTTTCCATAAAATATTAGTTGATTGTTTCATTTATTTATTCACTTTTTTGTAAATTTTGTTTTAATCTTTGTGCCACATGTTTAACAAATTCGTATATTAAATAATACAAAAATGAGTCAATTTATTAAAAAAATTTTAATACTGATTTCTAGCATGTTCTTATTTGTTGCCATAAGTATACTTGCAGTTTTATGGGCATTTTCTAACAATCTACCCGACTACCGTTTTTTAAAGAACTATAAACCCCCAGTTTCAAGCAAAGTATATTCAGGTGATGGAGAGTTGGTAAGTGACTTTTCTTCTGAAAAAAGAATATTTATTCCTTATGAGGCAATTCCAAAAAAAATAATAAATTCTTTTTTATCAGCAGAAGATAAAAATTTTTTTACTCACCCAGGTGTTGATGCAAAAGGTGTTTTAAGAGCTATAATAAACAATATATACAATGTGATCTACTCGAAAAGATTAGAGGGAGCATCCACAATAACACAACAAGTTGCAAAAAATTTTTTATTAACTAATGAAGTTAGCTTTAATAGAAAATTAAAAGAGGCTATTTTAGCATTCAGAATTGAAAGGGCATTGAGTAAAGAAAGAATTTTGGAACTTTATCTTAATCAAATTTATTTAGGCGAAGGTACCTATGGTATTGCTTCAGCGAGTCTAAAATATTTTGATAAATCTATAAATGAATTAGATTATAAAGAATCATCGCTTCTTGCAGCTTTGCCTAAAGCACCAAGTAGATATAATCCTTACAAAAATATTAAGGTAGCTAAATTTAGAAGAAATTTGGTTTTGAAAAATTTACTAGATAATAAGTATATTAATGACAAGGAGTATAAAAAATTTGTTAAAAGTGAAATAATATTAAAAAAAAGAAAGAAAATTTATTTAGAGGATACCAGGTATTATGTCGAAGATATTAGAAAAAATATTATAGATAGATTTAGTTTCGAAAAAGTTTACAAACAAGGTTTTAATATAAAAACTCCTTTAAATTTAAATTTACAAAATATCGCCACTTATTCTTTAAGAAAAGGTCTTATAGAATATGATCAAAGAAGAGGCTGGAGAGGTCCGATAATAAATAAAAAGGTAACCAAGTATTGGAATAATAATTTAGAAGAACATTTTCTTGAGAAATCTTTAGGATGGCAAATAGCAATTGTAAAAAATATTAAAGAATTCTACGTTGATATAGAAACTAATGATAAAAAAAAAGGAAAGATAAATTTACAAGGCATAAGATGGACAAAAAAAAATTTTCAAGATTTATTAAATATTGGAGATATAATTTATGTTAAGAAGAAAAAAAATAACTTTTTTGAGCTTAAACAATTACCTAAAGCAAATGGCTCAATTATAGTTATTGATCCATTTACAGGCAGGGTGCTTGCATTAAGTGGTGGTTTTAGTTTTAAAAGAAGTGAATTTAACAGGGCAACTCAGGCACTAAGACAGCCTGGATCCGCTTTTAAACCTTTTATTTACACTTTAGCCTTGGAAAATAAATATTCACCTTCAACATTAATTCTAGATGCTCCTTTAGTTTTAGAACAAGGAACAGATCTTAAAATGTGGAAACCGGAAAATTATGGAAAAAAATTCTATGGCCCTTCAACCTTGAGAACTGGTTTAGAAAAATCCAGAAATTTAATGACAGTTCGTGTAGCACAAGATTTAGGTGTAAAAAAAATTGCAGACTTTTCAACAAAATTAGGCATTTATGAAAATCCAGAGAAATTATTATCAATTTCCTTGGGTTCAGCTGAAACAACTCTTTTAAAATTAACTACTGCTTACTGCTCATTTGTGA
The DNA here is from genome assembly GCA_902583345.1 of uncultured Pelagibacteraceae bacterium. Taxonomy (GTDB): domain Bacteria; phylum Pseudomonadota; class Alphaproteobacteria; order Pelagibacterales; family Pelagibacteraceae; genus Pelagibacter. The sequence goes on from CACHVT010000019.1 coordinate 10,111, forward strand.
ATGGTGGCAAATTAGTTACTCCAATCATGATTGATAGGATACAGGATAGTGAAGGAAATACGATTTATAATTCAGAAAAAAGAGTCTGCGATAATTGTAAAAACATTTCTTTTGAAAGTAATAGTACTCCAAAAATTTTGGATAATTTTAAACAAGTTTTTTCACCAGAAAGTGCATATCAAATGACTTCAATGTTAGAGGGTGTAGTTAAAAGAGGCACAGGTAAGAGACTTAAAGATTTAAACTTAGATATTGCTGGAAAAACGGGAACTACAAATAAAAATACCGATACCTGGTTTATAGGTTTTACATCTAAGTTAGTTATAGGTGTCTATGTTGGAATGGATGAACCAAAGCCTCTTGGAAAAAATGAAACAGGAGCAAAGACTGCAATGCCAATTTTTAAGGAATTTGTAAAAAAGGCAATAAAAAAAAAAGATGCCAGACCTTTTAAAGTTGCCGATAATATAACCATGATGGTTGTTGACCCCTCGAGCGGTCAGAAGTCAAGTTTTGCATCAAAAAAAACAATTGTAGAAGTATTCAAAAAGAACAACCAAACATCATTAAAAGATGAAAATATTGATATTAACAATAGATTTAAAAACAATAATATATTAAAGTTTTATTAATGGAAAATGAATTTTTTAATTATAAAAATGAAGTTTTAAAGATTTCTCAAAGAATCAAGGAGTATCTTTGAGAAAAATAAAATCAAAACAATCCTTAAAAAAAATAACGAAAAAATACTTAAACCAGATTTTTGGCAAAATAAACTAGAAGCTCAAAAAATTTTAAAAGAAAAAAAACTTCAAGAAGAGCTAATAAATTCGTACGAAAAATCAATAAAAGAATTAAATGATTTAGAAGAACTCCAAAAATTAGCAACAGAGGAAAATAATCTAACAATAATAAATGAGAATTTAAAAAAAATAAGAGTTCTGAAAAATATAACAAAAAAAAATGAAACCAAATGTTTTCTGTCAAATGAAAATGATTCTCTAGATTGTTATTTGGAAATACATGCAGGTGCAGGTGGAACAGAAAGTCAAGATTGGGCAGAAATGTTAAGGAGAATGTATGTAAAGTGGTCAAATAATAAAAATCATAAATTTAATATTATTAGCGAACATAAAGGTGATGAGGCAGGATTAAAATCTTCAATATTAAAAATTGAGGGAGACTACACTTACGGTTTGCTGAAATCAGAATCTGGAATACATAGATTAGTAAGAATTTCTCCATTCGACTCGGGAGCAAGAAGACACACTAGTTTTGCTAGTGTTTGGGTTTATCCTGTTGTTAATGAAAATATAAATATAGATATTAAAGAAAAAGATCTAAGAATTGATACTTATAGATCTAGTGGAGCCGGTGGACAACATGTAAATACAACAGATAGTGCTGTTAGAATAACCCATATTCCCTCAAAAATTGTCGTTCAATGTCAGAATGAAAGATCTCAACATAAAAATAAAGAAACTTGCATGAATATGTTAAAAGCTAGACTTTATGATTATGTAATAAAAAAAAGAGAAAAGGAGACTGAAAACTTGGAAAGCTCTAAATCTGATATTGGCTGGGGCCATCAAATTAGATCGTATGTTTTACATCCTTACCGTCTAGTAAAAGATAATAGAACAGACCACGAGAGCTCAAATCCTGATAAAGTTTTGGATGGGGAGATAGATGAATTTTTAGAAAGTTCTCTTTATAAAATAAATGACTAAAATATTACTAAAGTTTTTTTCCTTTCTGATTATATTATTGATTTTATTTTTAGCTTATTTAGGTTTTTTTGGAATTGAGACAAGTAGATTTAATAAACTTATTAAGGATGAAATATCTAAATCTAATGAAAAAATTAATGTAAAATTTGATAAAATTAAAATTCTACTTGATTTAACTAACTTTTCTATAAATCTAAAAGCTTCGGATTTAGCTATAATATTCGATAACAAAACGATTGAACTAGAGGATATTTCTACTAACTACTCTTTAAAATCTTTTTTATCAAGAGAATTTGGTATCAAAACTGTCTTAATATCAACTAAAGACAATAGATTAAACGATATCGTAAATTTCTTGAGAGTTTATAAAAATAGCGCCCAACTAATTGTTCTTAATAAGATGCTAAGAAGTGGTTCTATAAAAGCAAATATTCAAATCAATTTTGATGATGATGGAAAAGTAGATAAAAATTTTAAAGCCCAAGGTGTTATTAAGGATGCTGAAATTAAGCTATTTAACAAAAATGTAATATCTAATATTAAACTAAATTTTGATATTCAAAAAAAATTATATTTGCTTCAAAATTTAAAAGTTGATTACAAAGGAATTACATTTTTAGCACCTGATATCAAAATAACAGATAATGAAAAGTCGTTTTTTGTTGAGGGTAATATAAATACTAAAAATACTGAATTTGATAATGAAAAAATATCATCACTTATCAAAAAAGACCTAGAAAATTTAAATTTTAAAAATTTGAAATTAGATACGGAGAGCAAATTTTCATTTAAAATAAACAAAAAACTTAAGATCTCAGATTATTTAATTAGGTCAAAAATAAATTTAGAGAATGGAAATTTTGAAATCAAAAATCTTAAAATAAAAAATTATCTGCCAAAATACAGTGGGTCTATTAATTTAGAAGATCATAAAATAGAATTAGCAGTTAAGAAGAACCAAATATCTTTAAAAGGTGATGGGAATTATTTTATTGATAAAGAGTCTGAAGTTGAAAAAATAAATTATAATATATTAGGTTTAAATGGAAATTATAATTTTTCATCTAAAATAAATCTGAGTAAGAATTCTTTAAATTTAGAATTATTAGACTACAAAAAAGAAATAGACCAAGATTCGACTTTATCAATTGATGGTACTTATAATATAAATAAAAGTTTATATTTTAAAAAAATTAAATTTGATCAGTCTAAAAATAAATTTTTGATAAAAGATTTGAGTTTAGCAAATGATTTTAAAATAAATTATATTGGTTTAATTGATTTGAATTTTGTTAATAATAATAAAAAAAATAATAAAATTGTCCTAAAAAGAAATAAAAAAAACTATATAATTAGTGGTAAAATATTTGATAGTAGTAAACTGTTAAACGAAATCTTAACAGGCGACGATGAGGCTGGAATATCTAAACTTTTTAGTGATCTTAGTACTAAAATAAAAATTAAATTAGATAAAATTTTCATAGGAGATGACGATTTTTTGAAAAACTTAAAAAGCGACATAATCATTAAAAATAACAACTTAACAAAAATAGATTTGGCAGGAACTTTTTTTGATAACAGAAAACTTTCTTTGACCATAAGAACTAACCAAAATAATGAGAAAATCACAACTTTATTTTCTGAGAATGCTAAGCCCTTAGTTAAAAAATATAAGTTTATAAAAGGTTTTGAGGAAGGATCATTAGATTTTTATTCTGTTAAAAAAAATAATGTTTCAAAATCAAAACTAAAAATTAGTAATTTTAAGCTACAAGAACTCCCAGCTCTAACCAAAATTCTAACTTTAGCATCTTTGCAAGGTATAGCTGATTTACTTACTGGTGAAGGTATTCGTTTTGACGTATTTGAAATGGATTTTGATAGTAAAAAAAATCTTATGACAATTAATGAAATTTATGCAATTGGACCAGCAATATCTATTATGATGGATGGTTATATTCAAGATAATGACTTAGTCAGTCTAAGAGGGACTTTGGTGCCCGCAACAACTATTAATAAATTTGTTGGTTCAATTCCTGTATTAGGAAAAATTTTAGTTGGCAAGAAAACTGGAGAAGGAGTATTCGGCGTTAGTTTTAAAATTAAAGGTCCGCCCAAAGATCTTAAAACTACTGTCAATCCAATTAAAACTTTAACTCCTAGGTTTATTACTAGAACTTTGGAAAAAATTAAAAAAGATGGAATAGATGTGAAGTCTCCTTAATTAATTTTAAAAACTACATGTCTTTTTTTTCCAAATGAAAGTTTAAGTATATTGTTATTAAAATCTTTAGTATTAATAATTAATTTATCATCAGAAACTGCATAGTTATTTATTTTTATCCCACTATTTTTTATTGATCTTCTCACTTCACTTTTTGAAGAAAGTAAATTAGATAATAAAACAAGCTCAATTATATTTATTCCCTTATCAACATTTGACTTATCTAAAATAATATTTGGTAGCTCATCACCGAATGATCTTTTACTGAAAGTATTTTTTGCTGTCTCTTGGGCTTTTTTTGCAGCCTTTTTCCCATGTAGCATTTCAGTTGCCTCATTTGCTAACAATATTTTTAAATCATTAATTTCTTTTTCTTTAATTTTTTCAATTCTATCTAAATCAATATCAGTAAACATTTTAAGAAATTTTATAACATCTCTATCATCTGTATTTCTCCAAAATTGCCAATAGTCATAAGAAGATAAAAGCTTTTCGTCTAACCATACAGCTCCTCTTTCTGTTTTACCCATTTTTGCACCTGAGGCCAAGGTGATTAATGTTGTAGTCAATCCAAATACTTGCTTACTTGAATATCTTTTAATTAATTCAACTCCATTAATAATATTTCCCCATTGATCAGATCCACCAATCTGCATAATACAATTTTTATATTTATTAAGTTCTAAAAAATCATATGCCTGCAAGATCATATAATTAAATTCCATATAGCTTAAAGATTGTTCTCTATCTAAACGTAACTTAACACTATCGAAACTTAGCATTTTATTTATTGTAAAATGTTTTCCTATATCTCTCAAAAATTTTATATAATTTAGTTTTCTGAGCCATTTATAATTATTAACAAAAATAGGTTTAGTTTTAGGATTATTTGTTTTTAAATATGTTTTAAAAACTTTTTTAATATTTTTAATATTTTTCTCTATTTCCTTTTCGGACAACATTTTTCTTGTTTCATCTTTACCTGATGGGTCACCAATTCTTGTTGTACCTCCTCCTAATAAAACAATCGGCTGATGGCCATATTTTTGAAGCATTCTGAGGCACATAATTTGTAGCAAACTTCCCACATGTAAACTCGAAGCTGTGCAATCAAAACCTATATAAGCTCTAATTTTGGTTTTATTCATTACACTTTCTAATTCTTCGGAATTAGTACATTGATTAAAATAATCTCTTTCCTTAAATTCTGATAAGAATGAACTTTTCATATTTTATAAAAAACGTATAGAATCAATATACTTTATTTGTATTAATTAAAAAATATATATGAGCAAAACTTTTAACAGTCTAGGATTAATGAGCGGTACTTCGATGGATGGCATAGACCTTTCAATTATAAGTTCTGATGGAAGGTCAGAATTTAAAGCAATTTATAACAAATACATAAGTTATAGTGAAATGTTTAAAAAAAATCTGTTAAGTTTACGGGATAAAATAAACAGTGAAGATGACTTAAAAAAATTCAATAAAGAGCTCAAATTTCTGCAGAAAGATATAACTATCTTTAATTCACAGGAAATTAATAAAGTTTTACAGGAAGAAAATTACAATATTGATTTAATTGGATTTCATGGTCAGACAATATTTCATAATGCTGGTAAAAAAATTTCAAAGCAATTGGGTGACGGGAATCTATTGTCGCAACTTCTAAAAAAAAAAGTTGTTTATAATTTCCGAGAAAGTGATCTAAATAATGGTGGTCAAGGAGCACCGTTAGCTCCAATTTTCCATCAAATTATTTCAAAACAAATAAAATTAGATTTACCAATATGTATATTAAATATTGGCGGTATTGCAAATATTACAGTCATTGAAAATGAAGATGATATGAGTTTAGCAAGTCAAGATCTTGGGCCTGGAAATTGTTTGATTGATGAATGGATGAGAAAAAATACTAAAAAAAATTATGATGAAGGAGGCTTAGTTTCAAAATCTGGTATAAGCAATGTGGCAATTTTAAACCAAGCTTTAGAAAATTATGAAACATTACAAAATAAAGATATATTGTCTTTTGATACTAAAGATTTTGACATAAATTTTATTCGTGGACTTTCATTAGAAGATGGAGCTGCTACTATCATCGAATTTACTGGCACCGTATTAGCAGAAGCTGTCCTTAGATTTTTAAATAAAGTAAATTCTAAGTCTAAAAATATTTTAGTAAGTGGTGGTGGGAGAAAAAATTTTCAATTAATCAATATCTTAAAAAAAAAATTGGATGAAAGGCTTATAATTGAAAGTATAGATAATTATGGAATAGACGGTGACTTTATAGAATCCCAGGCATTTGCTTTCTTAGCAATTAGATCCTTTTTAAAACTTCCAATTTCTTTTCCTAAAACAACTGGATGTAAAACACCAACAACTGGTGGTAATTTAGTAAAAAACTATTAAAAAAGTTGTATGATAATAATCCTCATGCGTTATCTTTTTAAATTTATCCTTTTACAACTTCTCTCGTGTTTGCGTGATATGACTCTGTAAACGGAATATCGACCACAACAGCGTCTACTGGTTTTCCAGGTTTAATTGAGTACTTTCTTGGCAAATGAACTTTATATTTTGTACCAACTTTTCCTTTCGGAAATCCATTAGCATTTTTTGTCCCATCATATGGCACATACCCCATTGCGATGTTCATTCCTTTTTCCGGGTGATACCATGGAGAAGTAACAAAACCAACGGGTTTGCCACCTTTTGCTTTTGAGATTAACCAAAAATCTGGTGCATATTCTTTAATAGGTTTGCCACCTAATTCTAAACCAACCAATTGAAGTTTATAAGGCCTCTTCCCAGATTTTAATTTTGATTTCATCTTTTCTAATGCAGCTTTACCAACATAGTTTGCTCTCTTTTTCCACTCTCCTTTACCTGATAGAGAAACTTGATAACCTAAATTACATTGAAATGGATTGTGTTCATGATCTAAATCTTGTCCCCAGGATAAAATCCCAGCTTGAATTCTTCTGTGATGGGCTGGCGCTATAACTCGCAATTTATGTTTTTTTCCAGCTTTAAGGACTGCATTCCACATGTCATCTGCATATTTAGTAGCGTTTTTTAAATATATTTCATATCCAGCTTCACCAGAAAAACCAGATTGTGAAATTATACAATCCCTACCTCCAACTTTAGCTTTTGCTAAACCGTAGTATGGCATATTATCCAAATTAACTTGTCTACCTATTAAATCTTTCATCAACGCTTTTGATTTTGGACCTTGAATTTGAACAGGGCATGCATCTATTTCATCAATTTCGCATTTGAATTTTTTGTTAGCGTTAACTCCTTGAAGGTAAAGTCCAATATCACTATCAGACAAGCTAAACCAAAACTCATCTTTTGCCACTCTTAATAAAATTGGATCATTTAGAACTCCACCTTTGTAGTTACATAAAATTACATACCTTGCTCTCATTGGTGAAATTTTGGTAGCATCCCTTGTAATAACGTAATTTACAAATTTTTCTGCATCTTTGCCTTTAACTCTTATTTGTCTTTCAACTGCTACATTCCACATAGTGACATCTTTTTTAATCGAATTATACTCAACCATAGCGCCGTTTTTACCTTTAACATATCCCCTTGGATGATAAATACGATTGTATACTGTAGCTCTCCAACATCCTGCTCTCATTGATAAATGCCAATAAGGAGATTTTCTTACTCTTGTTGAAATTAACATTTCTACTTTTGTTGGCCCGCTCTGTCTTAAATTGTACGGCACATGTCTATCTGATTGATTTACAGATGTTTCATGTTTTAATCTCGAATAATCAAATTCTTTAGGCATAATTGTTCTCCTTCAACCACTTGTTGGTTTCCTTCAAGCCGCCGAATGTATAAATATGGAAGAAATCAGTATGCGATTTAACTTTTCCAATTAAGTCATTTGGGTCTTTAGGTTTCAATAAATCTAACGCCTTACTAAAATTAGATTTAAGAAAGTTTATAGAATTTTTTGCACCTACAATATTAGCAAACTTAATTAAGCTAGTGATTTTTAGTGGCCCAGTAATTCCAACATGAACTGGTACTGTTTGTTTAGAAATAAAGTCTATTATTAATTGAGGATCTAATAACCATTGTGTAACTATATAGTCCGCATAAGGCTTTTTATCTTTCATAGCTTCTTCTAATTTTGAATCGGATATATCAGGACTCCCCTCAGGATGTCCAGCGATTCCTATCCTCATTTTTTCAAAATATCCTGTCTCTAAAAGTTGAATTGAGCTGTCAAATTTTCCAATAGGCTCTCTACTACCGCCGATAACTAAAGCTTGTTTTACACCCTCATTTTTGCATCTATTAACAAAATCTTTTAGATCCACTTCATTTTCTATAGATCTAGCAGGAAAATGGGGTATTGGATTGAACCCTTTTTTGACTAATTTAGAGGCTTGTTCCGCGGTTTCTTTATAATCACCACCAGGTAGCATAGTTACATATACATCCTTTAATGCTGGCAAAGTGTGTAAATCAGTTTTAGGGCCAATTTCTAAAGAAAAATTCATTCTAAGATATTTATTTATTTTAAAAAGACTGTCTATAAAAATCGAAGAGGCAAATTGTTCAGATTATCTTTTTATTCCTCGGTGCTTCTGTATTCGTCGGCCGTACTCTTGAGCAGCTCTGTCGAATATAATTGCCAAAGCTACAATTGCTAAACCATTAAATAATCCTAGAGCAAGATATTGATTTAAAACAGCTCTTAAAATAGGAACTCCTAAACCCTTTACTCCAATCATGGAAGCAATAACTACCATAGCTAAAGCCATCATAATTGTTTGGTTAACTCCTGCAAAAACAGTGGGTAGAGCTAAAGGTATTTGAACTGTTTTTAATTTTTGAAATTTAGTTGCACCAAAGGCTTCACTAGCCTCTATAGTTTCTTTATCTACTTCTCTTATTCCTAAATTTGTTAATCTTATTATAGGTGGAACAGCATATATACAAATCGCAATTAATCCTGGAACTTTACCAATTCCTAGTAGCATAAGTATAGGAATTAAATAAACGAAACTAGGAATTGTTTGCATCATATCTAAAACTGGTAAAATTGCTTTTTCAGTTCTATTTGAACGAGCCATTAACACCCCAACCGGTATTCCAACAAGCATACATATCATTACACACACGGTTATAATTGCTACAGTTGCCATGGTATCTTTCCACATACCAAAATAACCAATAAGGAAAAATGCTATTGCTGTTCCGAGAACAAGTCTCCAGTTTCTTGATGCAAGCCATGTTAAACCACAAATTATACCTATGATTATCATCCAGGGAGAATTTATTAATAACTTCTCTAACCAAACTAAAAAATATAATAGTGGATCAAAAAAAGCTTCTATACCATCTCCATAAGCTCTAGAAAAATCTCTAAAAGCAAAATCAACCGATTTTCTGAATTCCATTAGAGCCTGACGCTCCATCACAGGAAATTTAGTAAAAAATTCCATTTAGTTCCTAAAAAAATTAACGAGCCTAAAGTTAAATAGGCTCGTTAATAAAATTATATTTTAAAGACCAGCTTTGATTTTTTTCTTAGCAGATGAAGATACCCATTTACCCCAAACATCTTCATGTTTTTTCAAAAATTCAATTGCTGCATCCGAACCTTTAGCTTGGTTATCAGCCATGTACACAAGCATTCCGTTCATTACTTCACCTGGATAAGTACGTTTTTCAACATATGACAAAGCGTCTTTTCCTCCAGTCTTAGCAAAATTAGCTGTAACGATAGAATTAACTTCTGATTTTGTCCAAGCAGTAGG
>CACHVT010000020.1 GCA_902583345.1 uncultured Pelagibacteraceae bacterium
AAAGAAGAAAAGAAAAAATCTGAAAAAAATAATAATTTAGACGAGATAATTGGTAATATTTTTAAATAATTTGTCATTAATTTAATTCTTTTTCAACTTTTTTAATCTCCAATCAAATAGTTGACATTAACATTTTAGAAGAATAGTTATTTATTATTATGGAGTATTTTCTACCTATTGCAGAAGTTTATGTAAGTTTACCTTTAATATTTACTCTTAGTTTAGTTGTAGGAATTTTGTCAGGTTTGTTTGGAGTTGGAGGAGGATTTTTAATGACCCCATTTTTAATTTTTTTAGGAATTCCGCCAGCTTACGCTGTACCAAACGAAGCAAATAATATTTTAGGAACTTCAATATCTGGATCTACAACACATTATTTGAGGGGAACATTAGACTATAAAATGGGCTTGATGATTGCTGCTGGAGGTATTGTTGGGACAGTTTTTGGAATTTTAACTTTTACTTTTTTTCAGGATATGGGAAAGATAAACATAGTTATTTCTCTGGCTTATATGTACATACTTGCAATTATTGGAACTATTATGTTGGTTCAAGGTATTAGCGAAATAGATAGAGCAAGAAAAAAAATAGTCTTAAGAAAAAAATTACATTATCACTATTGGTTTCATGGACTACCATTTAGAATGCGTTTTAAAAAATCGAGATTATACGAAAGTATATTCACACCGATAATAATTGGCTTGATAGTTGGCTTTATAGCAGCAATAATGGGTGTTGGTGGTGCCTTTATTCTTGTGCCAGCAATGATTTATATTATTGGTATGCCGACAAAGTTAATACCAGGAACATCTTTATTTGTTACAATATTTGTCAGTTCAATTGTAACTATTCTTCATGCGTTTAATTATGGATCTATAGATTTAATTTTAGTTACAGTACTAATATGTGGGTCAATTTTGGGGGTTCAGATTGGACAAAAAATTGGAGAAACTGTTGATAGTTCACAATTTAAAACTATCTTAGCTTTACTATTATTGTTAGTAGGAATAGCAATAGCATATGAGACTTTCTTTACAGAAGAAACTATTAAAATTGCTGTAGATAATGGAACTAAAACGTTAGGACCTGTCTCTCAATTTGTTAAAAGACTATCAGAGGAAGTTCCTATTCTATATGGTTTATTTTCAATTGTATTAGCTCTAGTTTTAGGAGTAGGTGCCGCCATAGTTAGAAAACTAATTTCAAATTTAATGAAAAAGTATACTCCAAAAACTTCCTCAGTTCAAAAAAAATAAGTTTTAAGCGCTTCGAAATAATTTAGTCATTACAAACTCTTTGTGACCCAAAACCTCCGCGCAAGTTAAACGGCCACTAGCTGCTCTTATAGTTGTCTTAATTAATTCATCACCGGCTTGATTCATATTCATTTCTCTTTTAAGAATTTTTGAAACATCTAAATCAATATGTTCTCTCATATTGATTGCTGTACTTGGGTTACCAGTTAATTTAACTACTGGTTCTATAGCATTACCTATTATATTACCTTGCCCAGTTGGAAATAAGTGAATATTAAAACCTGCAGCAGCTTGTAAAGTTAAACATTCACCAGCAGCTGATGAGGTATCCATAAAATATAAACCAGGACCTTTTTTTGGCTCTTCTGCTGGGGTTAATACATCAATAAATTTTCTTGATCCAATTTTTTGAAAATTTCCGAAAGCTTTTTCTTCAATTGTTGTCAAGCCGCCTGCAATATTACCAGCTGTTGGTTGACTTTCAGAAAGATCATTCGTTGCTTCTTTTAAAATAAAATCGTTATAATTACTCCAAGTTTTCATAAATTTATCAGAAGCTTCAGGTGTTGCACCTCTTGTTGCACAAACTTTTTCAGCTCCTGTTAGTTCTGAAGTTTCACCAAAACAAAGATGAACTCCCAAAGGTTCTAATTTATCCATCAAATTTCCAACTGCTGGATTAGCGGCCATACCTGATGTAGTGTCAGATTCTCCACATTTTACAGATATCCACAAATCACTTAAGGGACATTCTTCTCTTTGTTTTTCTGATGCCCATTGAGAAAATTCTTGTGCTTTTTGAGAAGCTTTCATAATAGTTTTAATATCACCTGAACCTTCAATGCTAAAACCCTCAACAGGCTTTCCTGTTTTAGCAACAGCGTCTACTATTCTCTTAGTCCATTTAGGCTCAATACCAATTATTATACATGCTGCTACATTTGGATTTTTTCCAGTTCCAATCATCGTATCAAAGAATAATTCTAAGTCTGCTCCAAACTGAAGTCTTCCATAAGCGTGAGGAATTGCAAAAGTACCTTTTATGTTATTGGCTACTGCCTCTGCGCAAGCGTTTGAAATATCATCAACAGGAAGTATAACAACATGATTTCTTGTACCAACTCTTCCGTTTTCTCTTTTATAACCTAAAAAACTTTTTGGAATTTCCATATTACTACCATTTTTTTGTTTTCACATTATGAACATGAACGTGCTCACCTTTTTTTATTGGTTTAACAACTTTACCAATATCATGACCATATTTTAGTATTGTGTCACCCTCCTTGAAATCAATCATAGCAATTTTGTGGCCTAAGCGAATTTCACTTTTTGATTTAATTGTCACAGTTCCATCGTTTTCCATAATCCAACAATTACAGTCCTGATCTGGAGTAATTTTATCAATAACTATAACACCTACATTGTCCTTTTTATCGTGAATAATAATATCTGTTTTGGTCATTTGATGATTTCTTTATTTGAAATTTAGCAGATCTTATATATTAATCATCTTCATTAAGAAATATAAAATATTATTTGAATATAAAATATGACTAAAATGACAACAGAAGAGGCTTTTATTAAGGTTCTTCAAATGCATGGAATAGAACACGCATTTGGAATAATTGGATCTGCATTCATGCCAATTTCAGATTTATTTCCAAAAGCTGGAATAACTTTTTGGGATGTAGCACATGAAACTAATGGTGGACTTATAGCAGACGGTTATACGCGAGCGACTGGAAAAATGTCAATGGTCATTGCACAAAACGGTCCAGGTATCACAGGTTTAGTTACTCCAATTAAAACTGCATATTGGAATCATACACCACTACTTTTAGTATCACCTCAAGCTGCTAATAAAACTATGGGACAAGGTGGATTTCAAGAAGTCGAACAAATGAACTTGTTTAAAGATATGGTGTGTTATCAAGAGGAAGTCAGAGATCCATCAAGAATGGCTGAAGTGTTAAATCGAGTTATAGAAAAAGCAATTAGAGGATCGGCACCAGCTCAAATAAATGTACCAAGAGATTATTGGACACAAGTTATAGATATTGAATTACCTCCTATAGTAAGATTTGAAAAACAGGGTGGAGGTAAAGAAGCGATTGATAGAGCTGCAAAAATTTTGTCTGAAGCAAAATTTCCAGTAATCCTATCTGGTGCAGGGGTAGTAATTGGTGACGCCATAGAAGATTGTAAAAAACTTGCAGAAAAATTAGATGCACCAGTTTGTAGCGGGTACCAACATAACGATAGTTTTCCAGGCAGTCATCCTTTGGCAGTAGGACCCCTAGGTTATAACGGGTCGAAAGCTGCGATGCAATTAATATCAAAGTCAGATGTAGTTTTAGCTTTAGGAACAAGATTAAATCCTTTTTCAACTCTTCCAGGCTATGGAATTGATTATTGGCCTAATAATGCGAAAATTATCCAGGTGGATATGAATCCTGATAGAATAGGTCTTACGAAAAAAGTTACAGTTGGTATTTGTGGAGATGCTAAACTAGTTTCAAAACAGTTATTAGAAAAACTATCACAGAAAGCAGGCGACACAGGAAGAGAAGAAAGGAAAAATTTAATTCATCAAACAAAATCAGCATGGCTGCAAACTTTAACAAGTTTGGATCATGAGGAAGATGATCCAGGAACAGTTTGGAATAAAGAGGCCAGAGAAAGAGATAAAGATAGAATGTCACCAAGACAAGCTTGGAGAGCAATTCAAGAAGGTATGCCAGAGGATGTAATAATTTCAAGTGACATTGGAAATAATTGTGCAATAGGTAATGCCTATCCAACTTTTGAAAGAGGAAGAAAATATTTAGCACCAGGTTTGTTTGGACCTTGTGGTTATGGGTTTCCTTCAATACTTGGTGCAAAAATCGGCTGTCCAAACACACCAGTGATAGGATTTGCTGGAGATGGAGCATTTGGAATAAGTATGAATGAAATGAGTTCATGTGCAAGGAAGGAATGGCCAGCAATTACAATGGTAATTTTTAGAAATTATCAATGGGGAGCAGAAAAAAGAAACTCAATACTCTGGTTTGATGATAATTTTGTTGGCACAGAGCTTGATCCAGAACTTAGCTTTGCAAAAGTAGCGAATGCATGTGGTTTAAAAGGTGTGACTGTAAAAACAATGGAAGATACAACTAAAGCTATCAGGCAGTCATGTGAAGATCAAAAAAAAGGAGTAACAACATTTATTGAGGTTATATTAAATCAAGAATTAGGCGAACCTTTTAGAAGGGATGCTATGAAAAAACCTGTAGAAGTTGCAGGTATAAAAAAAGAGGATATGAAACCTCAAAAATCTTTAACTTAAAATTTGAAAATAGATACAATAAAAATCGGGTCAAACAGAAGTTTCGGAATTGTTTTTTTTATTGTTTTTTTAATAATTTCTTTATTTCCAGTTTTAAAAGGAAATGACGTAAGAATTTGGTCACTAATTATATCTTTAATATTTCTAGTACTTGGATTAATGAATTCAAATATTTTAAGTCCACTAAATAAACTCTGGTTTAAATTTGGTTTATTACTTGGAAATTTTATTTCACCAATTATTATGGGTTTTGTATTTTTTTTAGTAGTTACACCAATCGGCTTATTTATGAGACTTCTTGGGAAAGATTTACTCAATTTAAAGACCAAAAATGTTAAATCTTATTGGATTGAAAAAACTGGACCAAAAAGTAAGATGAAAAACCAATTTTAGTTATGGATTTTTTAAAAGAATTTTGGGACTTTTTGAGAGTTAGGAAAAAATTCTGGCTTTTACCAATTTTATTATTTTTATTATTATTTGGAGGTTTAATTATTTTAACTCAAGGTTCCGCAGTAGCTCCATTTATTTATACAATATTTTAGTGAAATCAATTTTAGGAATCTCTGCTTTTTATCATGATAGTGCAGCGACAATTTTGATTGATGGAAAAATAGTTGCAGCAGCACAAGAGGAGAGATTTACAAGAAAAAAGCATGACTCTGGATATCCATTCAATGCAATAGAATTTGTTTTAAAATACTCAAAACTAAATTTAAATGAGGTTGACCAGATTATTTTCTTTGAAAAGCCTTTTTTAAAATTTGAAAGATTGCTAGAAACTTATGTTGCGTTTGCTCCTAAAGGTTTTAAACAATTTTGTAAAGCAATGCCGGTATGGCTTAAAGAAAAACTTTTTCAAAAAAAATTTCTTTTTAATGAATTAAAAAGACATGATAAAAATTTTAAAGATCAATCGAAATTATTTTTTTCTGATCATCACTTGAGCCATGCTGCTAGCGCATTTTTTCCATCTCCATTTGATGAAGCCGTAGTTTTAACAGCAGATGGTGTAGGTGAGTGGGCGACAACAACAGTTGCAATTGGCAAAGGAAATCGACTGCAAGTAATAAAAGAAATTCATTTTCCTCACTCGCTTGGTTTACTTTATTCAGCTTTTACTTATTACGCAGGATTTAAGGTAAATAGTGGTGAATATAAACTAATGGGTTTAGCCCCCTATGGAAACCCAGTTTACAAAGAAAAAGTAAAAAAACTAGTTGATATAAAAGAAGATGGAACTTTTAAATTGGATCAAAAGTATTTTAACTATGCTACTGGACTTACGATGACTAATGATAATTTTCATAATTTATTTGGTCAAAAACCGAGAAATGCTAAAGATGAAAATATAAATCAATTTCATATGGATATAGCTGCTTCAATTCAAGAAGTAACTGAGGAAATTATGATTAAGTTAGCACGTTCAATTAAAAAAGAATATAATATTAATAATTTGTGTTTAGCTGGCGGTGTTGCTTTAAATTGTGTTGCAAACGGTAAAATTCTAAAAGAAAAAATTTTTAATAATATATGGATTCAACCTGCAGCTGGTGACGCTGGTGGATCGTTGGGTGCTGCTCTTGCTCTTTGGCATATAGAAAACAATAATAAGAGAATAGTGAACTCCAATGATGATATGAAAGGGTCATATTTGGGAACAGAATTCAACCAGGAACAAATCGAAAAAGAATTAATATCTATTGGGGCTAAATTTGAAACTGTTGAGTATGAGGAATTGATAAATAAAACCTCAGAATATTTATCAAATGAAAAAGCAATTGGCTGGTTTCAAGGAAGAATGGAGTTTGGTCCAAGAGCTTTGGGAAGTAGATCAATTTTAGGAGACCCTAGATCAGATAAAATGCAAAAAAATCTTAACTTAAAAGTAAAATATAGAGAAAGTTTCAGACCATTTGCTCCCTCTGTGCTACATGAGGATTTATCTAATTGGTTTGATCTTAATGTTGAAAGTCCCTATATGCTACTTGTTGCAAAAATCCATCAATCCAAAAAAATTGAAATGACAGAAAAACAAAAAAAACTTTTCGGAATTGAAAAACTTAATATTAAGAGATCGGAAATTCCAGCAGTGACCCACGTTGATTATTCTGCAAGAATTCAAACAGTTAACAAGAATACTAATAAACGTTATCATGATTTAATTTCTAAATTTAAAGAAAAAACTGGTTGTCCAGTAATAATAAATACTTCTTTTAATGTAAGAGGAGAGCCAATCGTAAATACACCGACTGATGCTTTCAATTGTTTTATGGGAACAGACTTAGATTATCTTGTTATTGGCAATTGTATGTTAGATAAGAGTAAACAAGATCAAAATCTTAAAAAGGATTATACAAAAGAATTTGAATTAGATTAATAAATAACAGATCTTACAGATCCTAATTTTTCAATCTTGCCAGCATAAACTCCCTTATATTTAAGAGGTACAATACCTACAGTCGACCCTGTAAAAACATAAAAATCTTTGTTTAATTTAACTTTATCTTTTTTTAATTTACTTAAAACAAATCTTAATGAATTGAGTGGATTTATATAAACAGTTTTTGTATTTCCATTAACAGTTAGTTTATTTTTTGGATTAGATATATTTGTTTTTAAATTACCAATATTTATTTTTTTGTACTTTTTCTTTGGTCCAATTAAAAATTTAACATTCCCACCAAAATCACTACATAGATCTCCTAAATACTTTATACCTTTTTTTCTTTGTCTATATCCTACAATCTCAATACACGGTGCCATGTAAGCAATATATTTTCTAATATTATTTTTAGAAATTCTTTGATTTGAGTAAAAGAATTTTTTTTTTACAAGATAGCAAACTTCAAGCTCCATCCCTAAAGTATAATTGTTTATTTTAACTTTCTTTCCACTTCTTAGAAAATTATGTTTATAAACAGATGCGTAAAAAGGCTCTTTCTCCTTAAGCTTCTTTAAAACTGGAAATCCAGTACCACCAGCTTTAAAACCTATTATTTCTTTTTTTATTTTACTTTCACATAATTTTCTAAATTCATTGGCTTTATCTATATTTTTTGTTATTTTAGATGGAATTGGATTAATTAATCTATTTTTTAAAAAGGCTCTAACTAATTTTTTTGATAAAATTTCTAATTTCATTTTATTTCGGTTTAAAAATAAAATTATTATACAAATTTAGATCTTCTAAACTAGTAGTATTTATTAATTCATTCTTGTAAAAATATGAATAATATCCTAAAGAATTAATATAATTCAAAGTATCTGATACCTTTTTTTGTGAGTGCCTTTCTTCTATTTCAACTAATAATATAGGTTTATTTTTTCTAATAGTATTTTCTGCGCCTTTGATTACTGCCAACTCATGACCCTCAACATCAATCTTGATAAATGATATTTTATTAGAAAAAGAAAAATCATCTAACTTTTTTGATATAACTTTGAAGTTCTCAACGTCATCCATTTTATTCTCTTCATGAATTGTAGCTTTGCCCATTTGAAAATATTCCTCATAATTACTTTTATCAAAATCTTTATTTCTTATAGGAACTTTTAAAATAGAATTATTTTCATGATCTGATAGTGCAAAATTATAAAAACAGATATTCTTAATTATTTTACTTAAGTTAAGTTCAATATCTTTAAAAATAATTGGATTTGGCTCAAAAGCATGAACCATTTTAGAATATTTTGCCATTTCGTAACTATAAACTCCTCTATAAACGCCTACATCTATTACATCTGTACCAGGAATTATCAATTTTTTTAATAGTTGTAGTTCTTTTTCATCATTATTCTTTATTGATCTCTCTATTCTTTTTTTAAATAAATATGCTTGAGGTAAAAAATTTTTTTTAAAAAAAAACTCTAATTTTTTATTAAATTTAAATCTCATTTTATATTTAAAACAGAATTTGGATCTAATCTGGTACCATACCAATTTAACCTTATATCTAAATGAGGACCCGTAGCTCTACCTGAAGAACCAACTGTTCCAATGACATCACCTTTTTTTACATGATCACCTACATTTACAAAAATTTTATCTAAATGCATATACAGAGTAGAAATCCCATGACCGTGATCGAAAATTAATGTTGCCCCTGTATAAAATAAATCTTCTTCTGCCAAAGTCACAATGCCATTATTCATTGCTTTTATTGGAGTGCCTTTTTTTTGGGCAAAATCTAAACCATAGTGTGGCCATTTGGGAATTCCATTTAAAATTCTTTGACTTCCATATACTCCAGTAATAATTGCATTTTCAACAGGAACTATAAACTTATCTTTAAAAAAAATTAAATCACTATCTATTGCTCTTGCTTTTGCAATTAATTGATTTTCTTTTTTTATTCTTTCATAGAATTCCTCTGGTGGAGTTACTTTTTTTTCTGGTAATCCATCTATCTTTTGAATTTTATATTTTCTTTTTTGTATTTTTTTTATAATTTTGTTTTTACCCTCAGTAATTACAATATCAAATTTCCTATCTTTCTCTATTCCAAATGCAAAGTAACCATCTTTAGAAACTTTAACTTCTCTCTTATCTATTAGGATTTTAGTTCCAGGAGATGTTTTTCCTATTATATAATGTCCTTGAATAAATTTTCCTTCAAATTCTACTGCATAAGATTTTAGAGAAACTATTAAACCAATAATAAAATATATTATTATTTTGCTGTCCATCCGCCATCAACCAATAATGATGTTCCGTGAACCATTGAAGCTGCATCAGATACTAAAAATACAACTGCAGAGGCAATTTCAGACAATTCTGCAAATCTACCTAATGGTATATTTTTTAATGTTTCTTTTTTAAATTTTTTGTTTTTGAAAAATTTTTTTGTCATTGGAGTTACTACAAATGTTGGCGCAATACTATTTACTCTAATATTATATTTTGCCAAATCAATTGCCATGCCACGTGTTAATCCTTCTAAACCAAACTTATTCATATTATATACACTTCTAATTGGTCCACCAACATGACCCATTTGAGAGGACATATTAACTATGGAGCCACCTATTTTTTTTCTATTTTTTAACTTGATCATTTTTTTTGCACTTAGTTGAGCAAGATTAAAAGCTGCAATGGTATTTATTTTAACCATATATTCCATATCTTTGGTTTTCACCTTTGTAAAATATTTTGGAATATTATTTCCTGCATTATTAACCAAAACATCTATTCTTGGTATTTTATTAATTATTTTTTTGATTTGATCATAATTAGTAACATCACAGACAAACATTTTACATTTAACTCTATATTTCTTTACTCTTTTTGACACCTCTTCTAAATCTTTTTTAGTTCGGCTTATTATTATTAAGTTTGCTCCAGCCTCAGCTAAGGCTATAGCACAAGCTCTACCAAGACCTTTTCCTGCTCCAGAAACTAATGCAATTTTATTTTTTAAATTATATTTTTTAAGAAACATTTTATATGAATAGCTTTAAATCGCTATAAATCAACTCAATTGCTACTATTAATATAGCTATTAAACCCAGCCAACCAATCCACTTATATTTTTTAATCCACTTAGAAATTAATGTAGCTGCAGTAGCCATTAACACAATTGATAAAACTAAACCAAATACTAATAAAAAATAATGATCTTTAGCAGCACCAGCTACACCTAATACATTATCAAGACTCATAGTAAAATCAGCAATCAGTATTGTCCAAATAGCTTTTATAAAACTTGAGTTATCAATTTTTATTTTATTGTCTTTACTATTTTGATTTTTGATTACGTCAAAATATAGTTTGTAAACTATATACAGTAATGCTAATCCACCAATTAATCTTAAACCTTTAATTTGAAGCAAGTAAGCTGTAAGTAAAGTTAATATAATTCTTAAAATTACTGCAGCGCCAATGCCAAAAAAAATAATTTTTCTCCTTTTTTCAATTGGAAATTGAGACGCAACCATACCAATTATAATTGCATTATCACCTGCTAAAACTAAATCTATAAAAACAATTTGAAAAAATATTATAACTTGCTCAGTTAACATTAATCATTCATTATCATATCTGCACCCTTTTCAGCAATCATAATAGTAGGAGCATTAGTGTTACCAGAAGTTATATTAGGCATGATAGAAGCATCTATTAATATGAGATTTTTAATACCTTGCACTTTCAATTTTTCAGATACAACTTTACTAACATCTTTGCCAATTTAACATGTTCCACCAGGATGAAAAATAGTTTACGTATAATCACCACCAGCTCTTACTAATTCATCGTCATATTGAATGTATAATCCAGGTTGATGCTCTTCAGCTTCATACTTTTTAAAAGTTTCTGTATAAAGCATGATTTTTCTTACAAGTTTTAATCCTTGAGCTGCTACATATCTATCTTAGAATTATACAATTTATGTTACTTCAGATTATAGGGCTAAGAATAATAATTGTATTTCCAAAAATTGCTCTAAGGATACTAACTCTACTGTATGGACAGAAAGTTTTTTTAGTTTATTATAACAAATGTGACTCAAGAAAAAGCTAATATATATCTTACAAATTGGGAAATTGTTTCTGTAAATCCATCTGATAAAAAATGGAACTGGAAAAACCTTTTTTGTTTTTGGGGAAATAGCGTTCAAAGTATAATTGGTTTTTCTTTAATTGCATCGCTTTATTTAGTTTATAATTTAAATTTTTTTGTAGTTCTAGTGGGAAGTTTAATTGGATCTCTATTAGTTTATTTTTTATGTAATTTGATAGGAAAACCTTCTCAAAAACATGGCATTCCTTTTCCAGTATTACTTAGAACATCTTTGGGAATTAGTGGGGCAAGGTATGTTGCGTTATTAAGAGGTTTAGTAGGTATATTTATGTTTGGTGTTCAAACATTTTTCATATCAAAATCATTGGGTTATTTAATTCGAATTGGTATCCATTCTTTTGACCAGTCAATTCTAGACAAAGAAATATTTTTAATATTCTTTTTCTCAATGAATGTTGTTGATTGGAGTGCTTTTTTTATAGCATTACTTGTTCAAGCTTTATTATTTAGTAAAGGTCATAATTTTAATAAAATATTTATAAGTTTCTCTGCATTATTTGTTTATGCAGGATTAATTATTTTTTTAATTATAGTAATTTCAGAATATCACTTAAGTATAAGCAAAGAATTTCAAAATATGTTGGTTTTTGAAAATATTTTTTCAAAACAAAATACTGTTCCCATTGTAACCATTGCTGGAACTATTTTTGCTTATTTTTCAATTATAATTGTTAATTTTGGAGATTTTTCAAGATATGTAAAAAATGAAAAACAACTAAAAATTGGAAATTTAACTTTATTATTAAATTTAATTATTTTTTCTTTGTTCTCAGTTTTAATAGTTATGGGTTCAGACATTATTTTAAAAAATAATTTAATTGAAATAGACAGAATGTTAACAAATCCAACAGATATAATTGGTAAATTTAATAATACTTTTTTAACAATCATAGTGATTTTTTTCATATTATTTGCATCTGCTTCTACAAATTTGATTGCAAATTATATTCCAACCCAAAATTCTTTATTAAATTTTTTACCTAAAAATTTAGACATTAAAAGTTCAGCTTTAGTGATTACGTTTGCAGGTTTGATTATTGGAGCTCTATGGACACCATTACTTAGTCAGATAGGAATTTTATCGATTATTGATACAATTGGATCTTTTTTTGGTCCAATTTTTGGCATAGTAATCTCAGATTATTATCTAATAAATAAAAGTAAAATAAATAATAAAGATTTATATTCGTCTCTTCCAGAGGGTTCTTACTTTTTTTCTAATGGATGGCATATAAAAGGTATTTATGCATTAATTATTGGGTTTGTATTTTCTGCTTCAACAATTTGGAATATAAATTTGAATTTTCTTCAATCTTATTCTTGGTTAATAGGGGCAATAATGTCGTCAATTACATACTACTTATTAGTTTCTAAATAAATTAAACATGATTCAATTTGATTTAAAAAATTAAAATGCAATTATCACTGGTAGAGAAAAAACAATGATACTTGACCAAATGTCAAAAGAACATGTTCAAAAAATGCTATCTAAAGTTCCTAGGGGAAGATTTTTGGAATTAAATGAGTTTAACCTTATTTGTTTGTTGGCTTAGCTTAGAAGAAAATTCATTTTAAAATGTGCTATTTTTAATATTAGCGGCGGTAGGTTTACATATTAGGCTTTTTAAAAACGTGAATAATTATTTTTTTTATCATTTTTAAATTCTTTTTATAGCACGGGAGCAAGAATAATTAATGACCAATAAACAAAAAGTACAAAAAAAGAAAAAGTTTTCAAGATTTTTCCCCGTTTAGTTCACAATTTTCCTTATTAATTTTATTATCAAATTCTTCAATATTTTTTTTATCTACTATCCATACAAAAGATTTTTCATAGGAATTGTCATTTGACATTTTGGTACATTTTTTACCTAATTTTACTACAGAATATGATGAACAATTTGTTAAGAGTATTAAGGATGTTATTAAGATTATTTTTTTCATGATCTAAAATTATATATAAATAGTGTATTTTGGATGTTTAAATCTTGTCTAAAATTTGATTTTACGAAATTTTTTTAATAAATGTATAGAAATATTAAAATGAAACTCTTATTTAAATCCTTGTTAATATTCTTTTTTTTTAGTTTAAATTTATATGCAGAAAAAATAAGTGTTTTTGAGTTTACAAAAGAGGAATTTGAAACCTTAAAGCCTAGAAAAGTAAGAGGATCAGACGCTAGCACTGAATATTCATTAGGATCTAATGAAAATGGAAATTTTTTGAAGGCTGTAGCAAATAATGCAGCCTCCGGTTTAGGTAAGGAGATAAAAATAGACCTAAACAAAACTCCTTACTTGAACATTACTTGGAAAGTCGAAAAAGATCTTAAAGGTATTGACGAAAGAAGTAAAAAAGGCCATGATTATGCTGCAAGAGTGTTTGTGGTCAAGAAAACCGGTGCAACACTATTATCAAATAGGGCAATGAATTATGTTTTTTCAAGCAACGAAAAGATAAATGTTTCTCATCCCAGCCCTTATACCAAAAAATCAATCGATTATGTTTTGGCTACGACTATAGATAATTTAAACGAGTGGGTCACAGTAAAAGTTAATGTGAAAGAACATTTTAAAAATTTTCATGATTTAGATTTAAATGATATTAATGGTGTTGCGATTATGGCTGATACAGACAATTCAGAGAAAAGATCAGTAGCATATTTTCAAAATATTTATTTTTCAGCAAAATAGTTAGTTTTTAAGAAATTTTTTGAGATACATACTTATAAGAGATAATACTACAGCAGCCACTACATCTTCAATAGGTGATGCTGATGGATAACCAAAGTTCCAAAAAATCACCCCAATTAGCCAAATAATAAAAACTTTCATAAAAAAATTAATTTCAATATAATTAAAATTGCAATTTATGGCAAAAAAATTCAATTTTAATGTAAAAATTTATTATGAAGACACTGACTCTGGTGGGATAGTCTATTACGCTAACTACTTGAAGTTTTTAGAGAGAGCTAGATCTGAAGCTCTATACACACTAGGTTTTACTAATTCAAGTTTATCAGAAATACATAATATTCTCTTAATAGTTAAATCTTGTGATATAAAATATAAAAAGTCTGCAAAGCTTGAAGATAAGATAGATATTGTATCTGAAGTAATTTCATTTACGAGAACTTCTTTTATAATGAAACAAAGTATTTTTAGAAATAATGAATTAATTACAGAAGCGAGGATCCATATTGTTGCTGTAGACAAAAAATGGAAAACCTAAAAAAATTCCAAGTGAATTAAAACAAAATTTGTAAAACTAATTTAGTTTCTTTATTTTTTTAAAAAGGGAGACCATTTTTTTTTGATTAATTCTACCAGTATTAACATTTCTCGGACTTGGGTGGTAGCACCCAACAAGTTTAATATTGTTTGGTAAATTATAAATTTTCCCATGACCAAAAATAAGTCTTTTATTTAAATTAAAATTTTTTTTATAAAAATAAAAACAAGTATCAAAAGCTATTTTTCCTAAAGCTATAATGATACCTAAATTTTTAAGATTATTTATTTCATGATTAAAAAAATTTGAGCAATTATTTAACTCTTCTACATTGGGTTTATCTCCAGGGGGAACACATTTTAAAGCAAGAGTAATAAATGCATTATTAAGCTTTAAACCATCATTTAAATTATTTGATGTATCTTGGTTAGAAATTTTAGCTTTAAAAAGACATTTATATAAAAAATCGGATGACTTATCTCCAGTAAATACTCTACCAGTTCTTGTTGCGCCGTGAGCAGCTGGAGCCAGTCCAACAAAAAGCATTTTTCCGTTTATATCTCCAAAACCAGTTACTGGCTTTCCCCAATAATCTTCATTCATATATTGTTTCCTTTTTTCTTTTGAAATTTTATTTCGAAATTGAACCAACCTAGGACATTTTTTACATTTGATTATAGATTTATTTAAATTTTTCAATTTATTAATGCTCTTTATTTTTATCTACATAAATAAGACTAATTAAAAATATTGCAGTCCAAGCTAGTGCAATTAAACCTTTTTTAATATTTGTTTCAGCGCCCCAAAGGTCAAAAAAAAATGCTGCAAAAATTAGACCTAAAAAATATATTATTGTTATTATATTTGTTAAATTCATTTAAAGTTATTTTGTATTAGCCTTCTTATATAAAGAAATACCATTAATTATTTTATGTTGATATGATTCTTTGAAGCTTTCTAATTGCCATCCATTTAATCTACTCTGTATTTCGTTAAGATTTCTTTTTTTCCACTCTTCAGACGTTTTTTCATCTTTCCAGAATTTTTTTTCTTCGTTGGATCTTCCACATCCATAACAATAACCAGTTTTTGGATCAGTTCTACAAATACTTATACAAGGCGATACAATCATTTTATTTATTTTATTTATATATATTTACACTATTATTCTGATTGGACAAATTAGTTCAATAATATATAAAGCAACAATAATTTGGGCGAGTGGCGGAATTGGTAGACGCGTTGGTCTTAGGAACCAATATGGCAACATGTGAAGGTTCGAGTCCTTTCTCGCCTACCATAAGATCAAAATTTATGAAAGTAACTGTAGAAAATAAAAAAGGGTTAAATAAAGATTTAAAAGTTTTTGTAGATAAAAAAACTATAAATAATTATTTAGACGAAAAGTATGAGGAAATTAAGAAAAATGTAGCACTCAAAGGATTTAGGCCCGGAAAGGTTCCAATAGAAGTTTTAAAAAGACAATTCGGTAAAGCCGTTTATGGCGAAGTTCTAGATAAAGTTTTAAAAGACACAACGACAAAAGCTTTGAATGAGAACAAGATTAAACCAGCAGGACAGCCTAAAATTGATTTAAAAACTTTTGGTGAGGGTAAAGATCTTGAATATATTATATCAGTTACAGAATTACCAAAAGTTAACATTCAATCCATTGAAAACATTAAAATAGATGAATACAAGGTAGATATTGATAAAAGCGAGGCAGACAAAAGGATTAAAGAAATTGCTAAAAACCAAAAAAATTTTAATGAAACCTCAGATGATTATAAAGCATTAGATGGAGATTTGATTATTTTTGACTACAAAGCT
>CACHVT010000021.1 GCA_902583345.1 uncultured Pelagibacteraceae bacterium
GACAAGTTTCAGGATCTGGATCATCACAAATAACTGTAAATCCATCTACTAATTTTAGTGCTAACACAGAGTATTATGTTTTAGTAGATGCAAGTGCTTTTGATGATGCTTCAAGTGGTTCTTATGCTGGTATTAGTTCTACGACAGCTTTAAGTTTTACTGTTGACACTATGAAAGATCCTAAGAGAGATAAAGATGTGATAGGATCAATTGATACTTTGGGCGATCAAGTCAAAGGAGTGTTTACACAGTCTGTAAGTGTTGTTTCAAATAGACTTATTTATTTAAGAAATAATCGTACAAATAATAGCTTTTCAAACCAAAACATTAAAATTAGTTTTGGTCAAGATATAATAAATTCTAGTGATATTTTAGATTCTTTTGTCAAACTTGTTCCTATCTCTAATCAATTACCAGAAAATATTATTCCAGAATATTGGTCATCATGGACCGAAGGAACCATAAGTATGACAAAAGTTGGTGATCAAGAAAACTCATCTTCTAAAGAAATTAATGCCCAAGGATTAGCTATGGGCATAGATAAAAAAATTAATGATAACGAGCTATTTGGTTTTTCTGCTCATTATACCCAAAGTGATACAGAAATAGGCACAACAGGTTCAGCTGTAGATACTCAATTTTATAGTGTTACTGCTTATGGCACTAAACCACATAATAATAATAACTTTATTGAAGGATCCTTTGGAATTGGTTTAATCAAAAGTGATTTGGTTAGAAAAAATGGGTCAAACGTTTTAACAGGCTCAAGAAATGGAAAGCAATTATTTGGATCAATTAATTATGGAAAAACTATTGTAGATAAAGAATATACTGTAATACCTAGGGTGAGAATAGATCTTAGTTACACAGAATTAGATAATTATGATGAGTCAGGAACTGATGCATTATCTTATAGCGATCAAACATTAGAAAATGGTTTAGCTTCATTAGGTTTGACTATAAATAAAGAAACTTTAGTTGATGATAAAAAAATCAATCGTTTTGGAACTTTTGAATTAGGTGCAGATTTTAGTAATTCTTCGTCAGCAACTATGCATTATCTATCAGATGTATCTACAACTTATTCTATATCTCAAGGAGTTGATTCTAATTATCTTGCAACTTCTGAGTTTGGGCTTACTTACGATGTAAAAGATAATTTAAAAGTTTTATCAAGTTATAAACGTATTCAGGGTAATAACAGCGAACATACTGACACTCTTAAGTTTAGTTTTAATTTTAAATCACTTCGTGAAACTGAATATGCAGTAATAATGGATGCCACTGAATATTTGTCTGCCGGATTAAATATTGGTAAAAATATTAATGGTATTGACCTAGATTTTAACGCAAATCAATCATTTATAAAAAATTCTAAAAAGCAGGCAAATATTAAATTGTCTAAGAAATTTTAAATTTTTATTTTTAAGAGGTAAAAATTATTTTTTATAATTTATTCCTTTATCATCAAGAACTTTTTTGAGTTGACCGTTTTCATACATTTCTTTAATAATATCACAACCACCAACAAACTCTTTCTTAACATAAAGTTGCGGAATAGTAGGCCAATCGCTATAAACTTTAATGCCTTCTCTTATACTTTGGTTTTCAAGGACATTTATACTTTTAAAATTAACTTCCATTATTTTTAAAATATTTGTAACAGCCATTGAAAAACCACATTGAGGAGCATCAGGAGTACCTTTCATAAATAAACAAACTTCGTTCTTGTCTATTGTATTTTCTATTAAATTTTTGGTTTCTTCATTCATTTATTTTTCCTTTGTCTTTATAGCTAGAGCATGTAGTTCATTACCCATTCTTCCTTTTAGAGATGCATAAACCATTTTATGTTGCTCTATTTTACTTTTACCAGAAAATTGTGAAGAAACAACAGTAGCAGAATAATGATTTCCATCACCGGCCAAATCTTGAATTTCTACTAAAGCGTCGGGTATTGCTTCTTTTATAAATTTTTCAATTTCCTTTAAATCCATTGCCATTTTAGTTATCCATATAGCTTTTTAACCATTTATTATTAGATTCTCTTAAATCATCAATTGATAATTTTGTCTTATCATCGATAATAATATCTTTTTCCAAAACAACCCCCAGTTCATCATAGTGAACAGAACTTTTATCCAATACCTTTTTAACTTCTTTGTAATTATCCTTTCCAATCTCTACTATATACCTTCCCTGATCCTCCGAGAACATATATTGAAATTGATTAATTAATTGGTTTGTTTTTCCTATTTCTATGCCTTTGTTTCCCCTAATACACATTTTAGTTATAGCAACTATTATACCACCCAAAGAAACATCGTGAGCAGAAATTATTAATTTTTTTTTAATTAAATTTAGAACTGTTTCACCATTATTTTTTTCATTAAAAAGATTTATTTCTGGTGGTGGACCATTTTTTATATTTAAAATTTCTCTTGCAAATATACTTTGGTCTAGACTTCCTTCTGTCTTTCCAATAACCAAAACTACATTTCCAGATTTTTTGAAATCCATAGTTATCATATCTTTATAATTTTTTAGCAGACCAACTCCACCTATAGCTGGTGTGGGTTTTATCCCTTTATCTTTTGTTTCGTTATAAAAAGATACATTTCCTGAGACCACAGGAAAATTTAAGTATTTACTTGCTTCACCAATGCCTTGGACACATTCTACAAATTCTCCCATATTTACATTTTTCTCCGGATTTCCAAAATTTAAACAGTTAGTTATAGCTATAGGATTAGCCCCAACAGCAATTAAGTTTCTCCAACTTTCACAAACAACTTGTTTACCTCCTGTTAAAGGATGAGCAAAACAATATGCTGCAGATGAATCTACAGTTGCAGCAACAGCCTTATCTGTTCCATGAATTCTTACAATTCCAGAATCACTACCAGGCTTTAGTATAGTATCACCCATTACAGTATGGTCGTATTGTTGCCATATCCACTCTTTGTTACAAATATTAGGACTTGATAATAATTTATTTAATATATTTTCAATTTTTAAATTTTGAAAGTTATCCTTATTAAATTTATTTTTTTTTGGTAATTTAGTCTTTTTCCATTTTCGATCATACATTGGAGAATTTTCCACCAATGCATTTATAGGTATTTCTGTAACTTTTTTTTGATCATAAAATAGTTCAATTTTTTTAGAGTTAGTAGTTTTTCCAATTATTGAAAAATCTAAATTCCATTTATCAAAAATTTTTTTTGCTTCTTCTTCTTTGCCGTTTTCTAAAACGATAAGCATTCTTTCCTGGCTTTCTGAAAGCATGATTTCATATGGTGTCATGTTACTTTCTCTACAAGGTACTTTATTAAGATTAATTTCTATGCCTAGTTTTCCCTTTGATGCCATTTCTATACTTGACGAGGTTAATCCTGCGGCACCCATATCTTGAATGGATATTATGGAGTCTCCAGCCATTAATTCTAAGCAAGCTTCAAGTAGAAGTTTTTCGGTAAAAGGATCTCCAACTTGAACAGTCGGTTTTTTTTCTTCTATTTTATCATCAAAAACAGCTGATGCCATACTTGCGCCATGTATCCCATCTCTTCCAGTTTTTGATCCTACATAAATTACAGGTTTGTTAATTCCAACAGCTTTTGAGTAAAAAATTTTATTTTTTTTTACTAAGCCTAAAGTCATTGCATTAACAAGAATATTGCCATTGTAACATTCATCAAAAGAGGTTTGTCCTCCTATTGTTGGTACACCAATGCAATTTCCATATCCTCCAATTCCTTGCACAACACCTCTTAGTAAATTTTTAGTTTTTTTATTTTGCGGTGAACCAAAATGTATAGAATTTAAATTTGCGATAGGTCGAGCACCCATAGTAAAAACATCTCTCATAATTCCACCAACTCCTGTAGCCGCTCCTTGATAAGGTTCAATAAATGAGGGATGATTATGACTTTCAATTTTAAAAACGATTGCATCATCGTCATCAATGTCTACAACGCCTGCGTTTTCTCCAGGTCCTTGAATTACTTTTTTTCCTTTTGTAGGTAAATTCTTTAAATGTAATCTTGATGATTTATAGGAGCAATGCTCGTTCCACATAGCAGAAAAAATTCCAAGTTCTGTAATGTTAGGAGTTCTTTTTAGCAAATCACATATTTTTTTATATTCAGATTTGTTTAAACCGTGCTCTAAAGCTATATTTTCGTTAACTTCCATTATTTTAAATTACCCATTAAATTTTCAAAAAAAATTGATCCATCTTCACCAGATAAATAACTATCTATCATTCTTTCGGGATGAGGCATCATTCCAAGAATGTTTTTTTGTTTATTTAATAAACCGGCTATATTCTTAATTGCCCCATTTGGATTAAAAATATCGTTTATTTCTCCATTTTGATTGCAGTAATTAATTGCAATTTGATTATTATCATTTATTTCCTTCATTTGATCATTAGAACAAAAAAAATTTCCCTCATTGTGAGCGATATGTAGCTCTAAGACATTTTTTTTTATATTCTTAAAATATTTGTTATCTGAATTATTAATTTTAACGAAAACGTTTTGACAAATAAATTTTGAATATTTATTTCTTAAAAGTGCCCCTGGAAGTAATTCAGTTTCTGTTAAAATTTGAAAACCATTACAAATACCCAGTAATAATCCTCCTGATTTTGCAAATTTAATCACCGAGTCTATAATCCTTGACTTTGATGCCATACTCCCACATCTTAAATAGTCACCATATGAGAAACCCCCCGGTAGTACAACTAGATCACTTTTTGGTAATTCTGTATCATTATGCCAGAGCATTTTATTTTTAAAACCAAATTTTTTAAGAGCGACATCCATATCTCTATCGCAATTAGATCCTGGAAAAATTATTACAGAAGAATTCATTATTTATTATTATGACCCAATAATTCTATAATCTTCTATTACAAGATTTGCTAAAAGTTTTTTACACATATCTTGAGCTTTTTCCTCTGCTTTTTTTTTATCACTTTCGTCAATATCAATTTCAAAATACTTTCCTTGTCTTATCTCTTTTACAGTATTAAAGCCCATTCCTTTAAGTGCTTGATGAACGACTTTTCCTTGTGGATCAAGTACGTCTTTTTTTAAAGTAACTATCACGGAAATTTTCATTTTTTATTTTTTCTTTTAAATGTGCTTAAATTTGTAATATTAGCGGAGTCGATGTTTGATTGCTCATGTAAAATACCTAATTTTTTTGCAACTTCTGTATAAGCTGGAATTAAACCACCAAGATTTTTTCTGAATCTATCTTTATCTAATTTTTTTTCAGTCAAAGCGTCCCATAGTCTACATGTATCTGGACTAATTTCGTCAGCTAGAATTATCTCTTTTTTACCATTTACTTTTATCCTTCCAAATTCAAGTTTAAAATCTACTAGTTTAATCCCGACACCTCTAAACATTCCAATCATAAAATCATTAATTCTAAAAATCATTTTTTTTACTTTTTCAATTTCCTTCTTTGTTGCCCAATCGAAAGTATAAATATGCTCTTCAGCAATCAATGGATCTCCCAACTTGTCATTCTTAAGACAATATTCAATTAAAGGGCTCTTTAATACAGTACCTTCTTCAATTCCAAGTCTTTTTATAATAGAGCCTGACGCAATGTTTCTTATGATAAATTCAATTGGGATAATTTCTACAAGCTTGATAACCTGTTCTCTCATATTAAGTCTTTTAACTAGATGAGTTTTAATTCCTATTTGGTTTAAATTTTCTAAAATATGCTCTGAAATTCTATTATTTAAAACTCCTTTGCCATCGATTTTAGATTTTTTTTGATTGTTAAAGGCCGTAGCATCATCTTTGAAATATTGTATGGCTAAATTTTTACTGTTAGTAGAGTATATAATCTTGGCTTTTCCTTCATAAAGTTTTTTACCTCTTTTCATTACTTAAATACTCTTCTAAAGATCAAGTTCACATTTTTAAAATGTTTAGAGTAACTAAATATAGATCTTAATTTTTTAGGTGAAATTTTACTCATTATGTAGGTGTCAGACTGAATTACATTAAACAAATTTAAATTTTTAACTAAACATTTTTTTGCATGACTTTGAACCTTTTTATAAGATTTTTCTCTACTAAGTCCAGTTTTTGTAAGTTCTAGCATCAGTTCTTGAGAGAAAATTAATCCTTTGGTGATATTTAAATTTTCTAGCATTTTTTTTGGATAAACAATGATGCTATCTAAAATATTTGTTAATCTTACCAGTGCAAAATCTAATGTAATATTTGCATCTGGACCAATGTTTCTTTCAACGCTAGAATGCGATATATCTCTTTCATGCCATAAAGCGATGTTTTCAAGTGCTGGTATTACAGAACTTCTTACCATTCTTGCAAGGCCAGTAATATTTTCACTTAGAATCGGATTTTTTTTGTGAGGCATTGCTGATGACCCTTTTTGACTTTTTGAAAAATATTCTTGTAACTCATAAACTTCAGTTCTTTGCAAATGCCTTATTTCTATTGCCACTCTCTCAATAGAGCCAGCTATAATACCTAGAACAGAAAAATAAAAAGCATGCCTATCTCTTGGAATAACTTGTGTTGAAATTGGTTCAATTCTTAAACCAAGTTTTCTTGCAACATATTTTTCGACATTTGGATTAATGTTTGCAAAAGTTCCAACAGCGCCAGAAATTGCACATACTGAGACTTCATCAATTGCGTCTGCTAGTCTTTTTCTATTTCTTTTAAACTCCTCATAGAAAGAAGCTAATTTTAATCCAAATGTTATTGGTTCTGCGTGAATTCCGTGACTTCTTCCCATGCAAGGAGTAAATTTATATTTTTTAGCTTGCCTTTTTAAAACTTTAAGAATCTGATCTAAATCTTTAAGAATTATTTTTCCAGATTGAACTAGTTGAATATTAAAACTTGTGTCTAATACGTCTGAAGATGTCATTCCTTGATGAAGATATCTGGCTTTAATTCCCGATCTTTCAGTTACAGATGTTAAAAAAGCTATAACATCATGCTTTACTTTTTTTTCGATTTGGTGAATTCTCTTTACGTTTATTTTTGCTTTTTTTCTTACTACAGAGGAAACACCTTTAGGAATTTGTCCTAATTTTTCCATCGCTTGAGCTGCAGCTATTTCAACATCAAGCCAAATTTTATATTTATTCTCCTCAGACCAAATAGTTGTCAGTTCTTTTCTTGAGTATCTTTCAATCATTAATTATAAGTAAGGAGGCTTAGAATAACCTTTAACAGATTCTGTAAAGATTTCATAACCATTTTCTGTAATTCCTATTGTATGTTCAAATTGCGCAGATAAAGATTTATCCTTTGTAACGGCTGTCCATCCATCTGGAAGAACTTTAATTTCATATTTTCCAGCGTTTATCATTGGTTCGATAGTAAATGTCATACCTGGTTCTAGTTCTGCTCCACTGTCTTTTTTGCCATAATGAAGAATATT
The DNA here is from genome assembly GCA_902583345.1 of uncultured Pelagibacteraceae bacterium. Lineage (GTDB taxonomy): Bacteria > Pseudomonadota > Alphaproteobacteria > Pelagibacterales > Pelagibacteraceae > Pelagibacter. The sequence goes on from CACHVT010000021.1 coordinate 7,453, forward strand.
AGGTGGTTCATGAAATTTAGTACTAACACCATGCCCACAAAAATCCTTTACTACAGAGAAACCTTTTTCCTCTACATAAGATTGAATTTGGTATCCTATGTCTCCAAGTTTTATACCTGGCTTTAAAATAGTAATTGCTTTCATCATTGACTCATATGTTGCATCTATCAAATTTTTTGCTTTAACTGGTACTTTGCCTATACAAAACATACGACTGGTGTCACCATGATGATCATCAACTATCGCTGTTACATCTACATTTATAATATCACCATCGTTTAAAATTCTATCAGATGGAACACCATGACAAACAACGTGATTTAAAGAAGTGCATAAAGATTTTTTATATCCTCGATAAAATAATGGAGCAGAAAATCCTCCATTATCTTTTATAAATTCATATCCAAGCATATCAATTTTGTCAGTTGAAATTCCTGGTTTTATATTTTCCGTAAGCATATCTAGGGTTTTAGCAGCGAGATTTCCAGCGTTTCTCATTTTTTCAAATTTTTCTTTGAAACTATTCATCAATAATATTTATTTTTTTTTCAATTTTAATTTCTTTAGAATTTAAAATACACCTATAAGCAAGGAATTTAACGCCTGCTTTCTTTGCAACTTTATAATTTTGATAATAATTTTTATCAATATCTTTTGCTATTTTAAAATTATTTATACCTTGTATTTGAGTTAAAAATAAGACGTAAGGTTTATAATTTTTTTTGATAGAATTAGTAAGTTTTATTAGGTGTTTTGACCCTCTTGATGTAATTGCATCGGGAAATTCAGCTAAATTTTCAGATCTAAGCAAAGTAACATTTTTAACTTCGATAATATTTTTATCACACAAAAAATCAAACCTAGTGTCGTTAGAATACTTGAACTCGGATTGAATATTTATTACAGAGCTAAACTCTTTAATAAGTTTATTTTCTAAGCCATGCTCTACTATTCTATTTGCTCTATGAGTATTAACTCCAATAATTTTTTTATTTACCTCTATCATTTCTAAGGTAAATTTTAATTTACGCTTAGGATCATCATTTTTTGTTAACCAAACATTGTTGCCAGAATTTAGCAAACCCATCATTGAGCCAGTATTTGGACAATGCGCTATTAAAGTTGAATTATTTACTTTAATATCTACAAAAAATCTTTTATATCGCTTGATTAATTTGCCTTTAATTAAAGTACTGGTAAATTTCATTTTAATTTATTTATATTTGTTAATGGATAATAAAAAAGAAATATTTGCAGGAATAATTGTCATTGGTAATGAGATACTATCTGGCAGAACTCTAGATACAAATACAAGTACACTTTCAATTTGGTTAAATTCATTAGGTATAAAAGTTCAAGAAGCCAGAACAATTCCAGATATTGAAGAAATTATAATACAAAATGTTAATGAACTGAGAAAAAAATATAACTATATTTTTACAACCGGCGGAATAGGACCAACACACGATGATATAACTGCTTCGTCTATTTCAAAAGCTTTCGGTATTGAATACGGCCCTCATCAAGAAGCAATGTCCATTTTAGAGAAATATTATAAACCAGGAGAATTTAATAAGGGAAGACAAAAGATGGCACATATGCCAATTGAAGCAAGCTTAATTTTAAACCCAACAAGTGGTGCGCCTGGTTTTTATGTTGAGAATGTTTTTTGTTTACCTGGAGTACCATCAATTTTAAAATCTATGCTTGGAGGGATTACAAATAAATTAGTTGGTGGAGATCCAATTTTAAGTAAAACGATTAATCTAAGAACTGTCGAAAGTGAGATAGCAAAGTCATTAAAAAATGTACAAGACATGAATAAAAATGTTGAAATTGGAAGTTATCCTTTTTTTAAGGCCGGAAAACTTGGAGTATCAATTGTTTTAAGAGCCACTAACCAAAAAAATATTGATAAGTGTAATTTAGAAATAATGAGTTTTATAGAAGAAAAAAAAATTGAAATAGTTGAAAAAAACTAATGTTTTATTTTGCTTATGGAAGTAATTTAAACCACATACAAATGAAAAAGAGGTGTGCGGGGTCAAAGTTTATAAAAAAATTTGTTCTTAATAATTATAAATTGATTTTTAGTTACCGTGATCCAAAAGAACCTTTTGGTTATGGTAATATAGAAAAGAAAAAAGGATTTAAAGTACCAGGAGCTATTTGGAAAATAACTAGAGCAGATGAAGTAGAGCTGGATATTTATGAAGGAGTTAGAGTTGGATCTTATGATAAAGAATATTTTACATGGAAAGGTAACAAGGTGTTAGTTTATATTCAAAGAAAATATACTAAAAAAAAACCACACTCAAGATATCTACATACTATTATTAATGGTTATAAAGATTGTAATTTAGATATGAAGTATTTAAAGAAAAGAGTTTCTTATTATAGCATTAATTATAATATAAATTGGTAATTAAAAGTAAGTTTTAAAATTTATTTAATATTTTATCACTTTCTGAAGATTTTATTTTCAAAATTGAGGATAGTAAGCCGAGAAATCTATATTTATTTTTACTATATTTATTTTTAGATATAAAAAATAAAAAGGCTGCACTTATAAAGAAACGAAATAATTTTGAAAAATGAATAATGAATGATTTCAAAAAGCCGTAATATTTTTTATGATAATAAAATCTTGACCAATAATAATTCCAATTTCTAAAATCATCATAATAAGGATTGGCATCACCATCAATTTTACTATTACTTCCATGTATAATTTTAATTTTATTAAAAACATAAATATTTTCACGCATGTCTTTAACTCTTTTGCATAAATCTATTTCTTCATAAAAGAAAAAATAATTATCATCGAATATTTGCTTATTTTCAAATTTCTTAAAATTAACAAGCAATGAACAGCCTTTTATTACTTCTACTTTCGTTCTATTATTTTTTTCATCATAATCTAATTTCACCTTTATAAAGTTTTCATCGAATTCGTTGTTTTTACTAAAGTCAATTAAGTCATCATAAATAGGTGATGCCAAAGCAAAATTTTCACCGTTATTTAATATTTCATTCTCAATTTCTTTAATTTGGTTTCTTTTGATTGAAGTGTCAGTATTTAAAAGAAGTCCAAATTGAGAGTTAATCTCTTTAAAACCAATATTAGCTGCAGCTCCATAACCTAAATTTTTATTATTGATTATTACTTTGGTATTTTTATATTTCTTTTCAATAATATCCTTAAATTCAATACTATTTGAATTTTCTATAATTATTATTTCGTTCTCATGACCAACATTAGAAAGACATTTTTCAAGTTTATCCAAGGATTTGTATGAGATAATAACAATAGTTAAATTCATTTATTATTTTAATAACATATATTATATTTATAATTTATGTGGGAAATTATTTTCCCTAATCAAATCTTGGAAATGAGTATTATTAAATCTTTAATTAACTATCATAAAATGATACCTCACCCTGAAGGTGGATATTATGCTGAGGTTTTTAGAAATAAAGACATAAGTCATATTTATTTTTTACTAGAGGAGCATCAACACTCTCATTGGCATCGAATAACAAAAAATGAAACTTTACATTTTTATTCTGGTAGCCCTCTAATAATATATTCTTCTAAAAGTGGTAATGAATTTCAAACAAATAAAATTGGATTAAAAAATGATTTCATTTTTAATGTAGAAAAAAATACTTGGTTTGCAATGAAACCTTCTGGTTCATATAGTTTAATTGGATGCACAGTTTCACCTGCATTTGAATTTAGTGATTTAGAATTAGCCCCGAAAGATTGGAAACCAATAATGTTTAATTACAATTTATAAAACAAGATATGAAAAAACTTTTCCTTTATTTAATATTTTTTTTAATTTGGCCTTTTCAAATCACAGCTAATGATACGAAAATTTTTTATTCGGGTTTTTCATTTTCAAATACTTATGAGTCTAATTCAAGACTTGCTGGATATACTTCTAAATTAATTACTGAAATTAATAAAAACACAGGTATAAATATAATTTCATCAGCTTTGTTAGATACTATTAAAAACTCTGATTTTAAAGAAATAAATTTAGATACCGAAAATCTTTTAGATTTTGATAAATATCCTGACAATGCAATAGTAATGTCCGTTGCCTTACAACACGAAGAATTTACACAAGAATATAACTACAATAGTAAAACATTTGTAGGTTTTTACGATGCATATTTTCAAATTTTATTTTATGACTTTTCTAATAAGAATTTAATTGCATCGATTCCATTTGATTTTGAAATCCAGATTTTATCTAATGAAAAATTAAATAAAAATCAGATACAAGATCGAATTAAGGATTTTTATCTAAAAGATAAACCATTTGATCAATTAGAGCAAAAAATTAATCAATTTTCGATTAAACAAAAATATGAACTCAGAATTGGTGTCACAAATGTTAACATTCAAGAAAGGGCATTTGAGGAAATGCCAGCTAATTCTAAAAAAAATCAAAATTCAATTAAAAACCTTTTAGCTCAAACATTTTCAAAATGGCTTTCTATGCACCACAATATTGCAATAGTTCCATATATGGAGGGCCAATCTATTGGAAATGTTATGAAATTAAGATTTGTTCAAACTGATGAAGTTTATTCAATACAACTACCCAATCCTGATTATCATATTCATATAAATCTCAAAGGATTTAAAAAAGTATTGGCAAAAACATCTGCTGTTGAAGATTTATTTTTATATGGTTCTTTTTTAGATTTTAAGATTTTCCAACCGGATTTAAATAAAGTTTATTTTGATCATGGTTTACGTGGTGTAACAAAAGTTAAGGTTCCAAAAGGTCAAAGTGAAATAAATGATTGGAGAAAATATTATTATAATATGGAAATATTATTTGATGATTTTTCTAAAAATATAATTAAACAAGATAAAAAGTGGTTAAAACAAACTAGTAAAAATAACATTAAAAAAGACCTTAAAGCTTTAAAAGAGCTGTTACATAAAGTTAAATAAATTAAGCTGACAAATCTAATTCATCTAATGCATCACCCAAGTTTTTGTCATCTTTAATTTTCTTGGCTTTAGCTCCAGTAAAAATTAATTTACTTGTACTACCTACAGTCTTAACATAGCTAGGAATTTTAGGAACTATTGATGCAAATCCTATAACCTCATTAAAGTTAGCTAAAATTGATCCAACTTTATCTTTTGAATCTGCTATATCCTTTCCAACAGTTGTGCTTACAACAAAAACTTTATATCCATATTCAGTTGCTTTAAATGCAAATGGTAAAGATTTTTGATAAAAAACTTTTGATTCCTCTGAAAGTTTTTTGTTGCTATCACTAATATCACTTTTAATATTTTTACTAGCGTCATCTATTATTTGCATAGTGGATTTTAATCTTTTATTTTCACTGCTTTTACTGTCTTTTAAATAATTGATTTGAGCTATCATTTTATCAGCTTCAACATTTTTATCATATGCTCTATACAATAACTCTAAAGAAGCTAAATAATTAGCTTGAGATTCAAAGAAATAGTAGGTTATCACGCTTGTAGCTTTATATTGCTTAAGTTGATCTTTGCTTACCTCTTTTACAAATTTCTGACTTTCATTGTTCAAATCTTTTTTTTGATTTATATTTTTTGAAACATTTTTATATTGATTTTCAACAATACCAATTTCTTTTAGTACTTGTTCGTTTATCTCCTTAAATAATGTGTCTGTTTGTGATTGATAAGCATTCTGCACTTCACTTCCAAAAAGATCTGCTTCAGCTTTTTTTGATAAAGGTTTTTGTTTACTATAAATTTCTATTGATTTACCACCTGAAGTTTTATCAACAAAATATTCTGTACTAATACATTGATTTATGTATTTCTCCCAATATTTCGGACCTGCATTCATAGTGGGTAAAAAAGTATTTTCCATAGTCGTTGTTATAGATATTTCATCAAATTCAATTTCATAAGTAAATATTTCTGTACCTGGATACTCCAAATGGTATTCTGACTCTGTAATCATTTTTCCTTTAGATTGATCAAAAGATTTAATTTTAGATCTTGATGCATAAGGCATCGTATCTAATTTGCCATTGCTATTTGCATCATATTGAAGTGATCCTGAGTCGTAAACATATCCTTCATAAAAATCTATTTCTGTTACACTCCATAAACTTCCAGTTCCTTCTAATTGTTCATAACCTCTTGATCGTTGCCATTTTTCATATGGAGAATCCTCATATCTACTTAGTTTCATATTATTTTTGTTTTTTCCCCAATAATATTCTGACTTATTTGGATCACATACATATTTTAAAATTCTTTTTTTACCCTCAGGAACTTTTTCATCTTTAACAATTTTTTTAGTCTCTTCTACTTTAGGTTCTTCTTTTTTTACAACTTTTTTAGGTTCTTCTTCTTTAGTTTCCTCTATTTTAGGTTCTTCTTTTTTAGGCTCTTCTTTCTTTGCAATTTCTTTTTTAGGCTCTTCTTTAGGTTCCTCTATTTTAGGCTCTTCTTTAGGTTCCTCTATTTTAGGCTCTTCTTTCTTTACAA
>CACHVT010000022.1 GCA_902583345.1 uncultured Pelagibacteraceae bacterium
TTTGTTGGTTTTTGGGTGTGGATATCAACCTATATTTTCTAGCAAAGACGCAAACTTTATAATTAGCGACATAGATTTTGATCAAAGTGATAAAATCAGTTTGAAAATTAGTAACGGACTAAACTATTTAAGACAAAGCGAAAATTATTCAAAGATTTTTAAAGTTCAACTGAATTCAGAAAAAACGATAAATATCTCGAGTAAAGACGCAAAAGGAAATCCTTCTGTTTTTCAAATGATAATTAATACCAATATTCAAATTTATTCTGATGGCAAAATGTTAAAACAAAAAAATATTTCAAAAAATTTTAGCTACAAAAATACCGCAAAAAAATTTGATTTAAAACAATATGAAAAAACAATTGAAGATAATCTTATTAACTCTATAAAAGAGGATATTATTTTAATATTATATAATTAAAAATGATAATTAAATCATTTGAATTAAAAAAAATTGCTAATTTTGAATACAAGTTGTTTTTATTGTATGGACAAAATGAAGGTCTTAAAAACGAAATAATAAAAACACATTTTATAGAGAAATTTAAAAGTGATATTTTTAGATATGACGAAAAAGAAATACTAGATAATAAATCAAATTTCTTTGATGGCATTTTCTCTAAATCTTTTTTTGAAGAAAAAAAAATTTTTATTATTTCAAGAGTAACTGATAAATTTAATGATATTATTGAGCAAATTATAGAAAAAGAAATAAAAGATATTATTATTGTTTTAAACTCAATAATTTTAGATAAAAGATCAAAACTTAGAAAATTATTTGAAAAAGAAAAAAATATGATTTGTATTCCTACATATGAGGATATATCTCAAACTTTAAACTTTATAGCTAAAAATTTTTTTAAAGAGAAGAAAATTTCAATTTCACAGGAAACGATAAATTTGCTAATAGAGCGAAGTCGAGGAGATAGGGGTAATTTAATTAATGAATTAGATAAAATAGAGTCTTACATGAAAACCCGTAAAAGTATTAGTATAGATGAAATACTTAAATTAACTGATCTTGCTGAAAACTATAACGTATCAGAGCTTCTAGATAGTTGCCTTAATAAAAATTCAAAAAAAACAATAAATATATTAAATGAAAATAATTTTACATTAGAAGATTGTATTTTAATCATTAGATCTTTCTCAATTAAACTTAAAAGGTTGCAAAAGATACATAAAGAATTTCAAAAAAATAAAAACTTAGAGTCAATAATTTCTTCTTTTAAACCACCAATATTTTGGAAAGATAAAGACAATATAAAAAGACAAATAACTAATAGTCAATTAGAGGGCATTGAAAATATGATTTTTAAGACGAATGATATAGAGCTTTTAATAAAGAAAAATTCAAACAATGCGGTGAATATTATGTCTGATTTTATTATCAATACATCAAGATAATTTAATAATTGGATTTAATTACTTGTATAATTTTATTTAATTGATCTAAATCCTTATAATTAAATATTATAGTGCCTGAATTATTTTTTTTATTTTTGATTACTACATTTAATCCTACTTTATCTGATATTGATAACTCCAATTGAGATAAATTTGGATCTTTTAGCGAATTTTTTCTATTTATTTTACTTTTAAAGATTTTAACCAAGCTCTCCGCCTGCCTAACTGATAATTTTTTTTCTATTATTTTTTTTGCAATAAATAATGAATTTTCTAGACCTACTAAAACTTTAGCATGACCTTGGGTTAGTTTACTATCTTCAATAAGTTTAATTACTTCATCTGGTAAACTTAATAAACGTAAACAATTTGCTACATGACTTCTGCTTTTACCAATGAACTTTGATACTTTTTCTTGGTCGTATGCAAATTCACTAATTAATTTTTGATAACCTTGGGCCTCTTCAATGGCGTTCAAATCATGACGTTGAACGTTCTCCACTATTGCAAACTCAAGTGATTTTAAATCATCGGCTTCGGTGACAACAACCGGTACTTCATGCAAGCCTGCGTTTTGTGCAGCTAACCATCTTCTTTCTCCTGCAATAATTTCGTATTTATTTTTTTGTTGTTCTGATCTTCTGACTATAATTGGTTGAATAATGCCTCTTTCTTTTATTGATAATGTCAATTCCTCTAAACTTTCTTCATCAAAGATTTTTCGTGGTTGATATTTATTTCTTATTAAGTCGCTTATAAAAACTTTACTTGTGTTTTTTTCTGTTTTTGTGTCGCCAATTAAAGAAGATAAACCTCTACCCAAACCCTTTTTAATTTTAGATGTATCCATTAGGCTGCACTCTCAAATTCCTTATCTTGATTGATAAATTCATCTGTAAAACTAAAATAAGATATGCTACCGGGGCAACTTTTATCATACAATAAAACTGGCACTCCATGAGATGGGGCTTCGGATAATCTTACGTTTCGTGGAATAACGGTATTGTAAACTTGATTTTTAAAATAATCTCTTGCCTCCTTTTCAACTTGTGAAGAAAGTTTATTTCTTTTATCGTACATCGTAAGAAGAATGCCTCTAATTTTTAGTTCTTTATTTAAATTTGTTTTAATTCTTTCTATAGTTTTCATTAATTGTGTAAGACCTTCTAGGGCAAAAAACTCAGTTTGGAGAGGTACAACTAGAGAAAAAGAGGCAACAAGAGCCATTACGGTCAATAAACTTAGTGATGGAGGACAATCAATAAAAACATAGTCATAAGTGCCTTTAGAATTATTTAAATAAGCCATTAATTGATCTTTTAAAATAAACGCCCTCTTGCTGTCCCCAGCTGTTTCTAACTCTAAACCAGAAAGATCCACATTAGATGTAATTAGATCAAGATTTTCAAAGTCAGTTTTTTTAATAACTTGATTAATTGTCTTTGTGCCGTTTAAGACCCCGTAAATTGTATCACTTGAATTTTCAATATTTGATAATCCTAAGCCTGTTGTTGCATTTCCTTGAGGATCCAAATCGATAACTAAAATTTTCTTTCCTTTCTTTGATAGACCTGCCGCTAGATTGATTACTGTTGTAGTTTTCCCTACTCCACCTTTTTGATTTATTATAGAAATAATCTGCATAAATTTAATTTTTTTTCTTAATATTTTTAATACTTAATAAAAAAGAATCATCGCTAGTAAGACTCCTTTTTTCTTTATACTCAAAATCCCAATCCTTTAAAGTTTGAGATAATATTTTTTTTCCACTTTTACCCATAAACAAAATTAAATTTTTATATTTGGTAAAATTTTTATAAACTAAATCTAAAACTATCGGCATTGGCTTAAAGGCTCTTGCCATTATTGTACCAGAGTTTATCTCTCTTATTTTAAATACGTCTTCTTGAATTATTTCTGTTTGTAAATTTAATTCCTTTGATACTTCTTTTAGAAAAGAACTTTTATGATAACTTTTTTCAAATAAATTTATTTTAATTTTTTTTTTTAGATTTTTTGCCATAATTGCTATAACAATCCCTGGCATTCCTCCTCCAGATCCTAAATCACAGGTTGTAAATTCATTTAAGTCAACAAAATCAATGGCTTGCGCTGAATCTATTATGTGTCTTTGACGAATATCGCCATTTTTTGAGCTTTTTTTGCTGATTATATTAATTAGTTTATTTTTTGACTCTATCATTGATATGAACTTTTCGAAGTCTAGACACGTTTCACGTGAAACATTTAATCTATCTAATTTTGAATAATTTTTTAACGAATCATCTTCCATTAAGCTATTTGCTTAATAGACTTTCTTTTAACGTGTGACAACAAAATATATACTGCGGCAGGGGTTATTCCATCAATTCTTAAAGCTTGTCCTAGTGTTTTTGGTCGAATTTGCTTGAATTTAGACTTAACTTCATTTGATAAACCACTAAAAATATCATAGTTTATATTTTCTGGAATTTTTAGGTTTTCATCCTTTTTAAATGCCATTATATCAGCATTTTGCTTCTTAAGGTATCCCTTATAATGAGAGTTTATCTCAATCTGGGAGTCGATTTCTTTAGAATAATTTTCAATTTCAGGCCAAATATCTCTGATTTTGTTCATATTAACACCTTTTTGAGATAATATTTGACTTGCTGTTCGGGAAATACCGTCTTTTGCAATATTAATGCCAAATTTTGATGCTTTTGAAGGAGTTATCATAAGATTTTCCATTTTTGAGGATAGCTTTTTGATTTTGGATGATTTATCTCTAAAAAATCTCAATCTTTCGTGGTTAACAAGGCCAATACTTATTCCTTTTTCAGTTAGTCTTAAGTCTGCATTATCTGATCGTAAGGTGAGTCTATACTCAGCCCTAGAGGTAAACATCCTATATGGCTCGGCAACACCTTTTGTAACAAGATCGTCAATCATAACACCAATATAAGCCTCTGATCTATCCAATATAAAAGGTTCCTGCTTTTTAAAAGATAGAGCAGCATTAATGCCAGCAATCAAACCTTGTGCAGCTGCCTCCTCGTAACCTGTAGTGCCGTTGATCTGACCAGCCAAGTATAAATTATGAATTTTCTTAGTTTCTAAGGTCAAAAATAGCTCTGTAGGGTCAATATAGTCATATTCTATAGCGTAACCAGGACGAATAATTTTTACATTCTCTAAACCACTGATTTTGTTGCATATTTCTAATTGCACGTCATACGGGAGCGATGTTGATATGCCGTTAGGGTAAATAGTGTGATCATTTAAACCCTCTGGCTCTAAAAATATTTGATGTCTGCTTTTTTCTGAAAATTTTACTACCTTATCTTCAATAGATGGACAATATCTAGGACCAACCCCTTTGATGCTTCCCGAGTACATAGCGCTTCGCTTTATATTTTTTGAAATTATTTTATGAACTTCTTCATTAGTATAAGTCATCCTACAAGAAACTTGTTTGTTATGATTTTTAGACGACATAAAAGAAAAAAAATATGGGTCGTCATCGGCAAATTGTTCCTCTAAATTTTCAAAGTTTATTGTCCTTGCATCTAGCCTTGGAGGTGTGCCAGTTTTAAGTCTGCCAATTCTAAAATTATATTTTTTTAATTGGTCACTGAGACCTGTTGTTGGTTGCTCATTATACCTGCCTGCTGGAGTTTGTTTTTCACCAACATGTATCAAACCATTCAAAAAAGTGCCAGTAGTCAGTACTAGCTTGGATGTTTTAATTTTTCTTCCAGACTGTGTTATAAATCCATTTACACTATTTTTTTCGAAGATGAACTCAATTACAGGATCAGAAAAAATGCTTAAATTACAGTAGTTTAGAAGTTTTTTTTGCATATATTTTTTGTATAATGATCTATCACTCTGTGTCCGAGGCCCTCTAACCGCGGGTCCTCTACTTCTATTTAAAAGCCTAAATTGTATGCCTGACTTATCAGTTACATCAGCCATAACCCCGTCTAAAGCATCTATCTCTCTTACTAAATGTCCTTTTCCTAATCCTCCAATAGCTGGGTTACAAGACATTTCTCCTATTGTTTCTACTTTGTGGGTAAATAATGCAGTATTAACACCAAGCCGTGCTGAGGCGGCGGCAGCTTCACACCCTGCATGACCACCTCCAATTATCACTACATCAAAAGATAAATTTTTTATATTATTATCTGTGTTCATTAAATTTCTTTTTAGAAGAAATTTATAGCAAAAGATAAAAAAGTATATGAAAATTTTTATTTTCCTATGCAAAAATCATTAAAAATTGAACCTAATATTTCTTCTACTTCAACTTTTCCAACTATTATTCCAAGATGTCTTGTAGCTAATCTTAAATCTTCCGCCGCTTTATCGAAATCACTTTTTTGATTTTGAAAATTTATTAAATTTTCTAAGCATTGCTCTAAATTGACTCTGTGCCTTTCTCGAGTTATTAAAATTTCTTCCGCTCTAATGAACTTTCCTTTTAGCTTTGATTTTATTGTTGAAATTAAATTATCTATGTTTGTATTATTCTTTACAGAGATAATTACATGATCTATTTTTTTCATTTGCTCTGTAAGGTAGACTTTTTCGATATCACACTTATTAATTACCAATATTGAGTTTGGATTAATTAAATCCTTCAAAAAACCTGTAAAATCAAGGCTTTTTGGCTCTATAACAATCAAATTTAAATCGGCCTCTTCAGCTTTTTTTAAGGCTAATTTAATTCCTTTCTGTTCTATTTCACTTTTAGCTTCCCTTATTCCTGCAGTATCTGAAATTATAACTGGATATCCATCAATATTTAGATGTGTTTCCAATACATCTCTTGTTGTCCCTGCAATTTCAGAAACAATCGCTACATCTCGATTTGATAGATGATTTAAGAGGCTTGATTTGCCGGCATTTGTTGGTCCTACAATTGCAATTTTAAATCCCTCTCTTATTCTCTCCCCAACTTTTTGATCATTTAAAATTTTTTGTATTTTTTTAGTTACTCGATCAATATTTTCTTTAGTATTACTGAGTACTTCTTCAGATAACTCTTCCTCAGGAAAATCAATTTTTGCCTCTATATTTGATAATGATTTAAGCAACAAATCTCTCATTTCATTAAAAATTCTAGACGATTTACCGCTCATTGTTGCTATGGCTTGTTTTCTTTGAATTTCAGTTTCAGATGAAATCAAATCAGCTATGCTTTCAGCCTTTAACAAATTTATTTTTCCATTTTGAAATGCCTTTTTGGTAAACTCTCCAGGTTCTGCAATCCTACATTTTTTTGTATCTTCTAGCGCTTTATGAATTGCTTTTATAACCGCCATACTTCCATGAACATGAAATTCAGCCATGTCTTCTCCTGTGTAACTGTTGGGTCCTGGGAACCATAAAACTAGAGCTTCATCAATTAGCTCTAAGTTATTTGAATTAATTATCTTGCTTAGAGTTGCTACTCTGGGATTTGGTAACTCTTTTTTTGTGAGAAGTTTTAATATTGATGATGTTTCTTTTCCTGATATTCTTATTACAGCTACACCAGATAATCCAGGTCCCGATGATAGGGCATAAATAGTCATAATATATTATACCTACAATGAATATAAAAACAAAGTTAGGATGAGATTGAGATTTTAATTTTGTTATTTAAGCTGGTTTATTCATAGAATTAAAAAACTCTGCATTATTTTTAGTGTTTTTTAATTTTGAATTAATAAATTCTATGGCATCCATTGTGCCCATCGGAGCTATAATTCTTCTTAATACATTCATTTTTTGCAAGTCGTTTTTATCAAAAAGCAATTCTTCTCTTCTTGTCCCTGATTTGGTTATATCTATTGCTGGAAATATTCTTTTTTCTGAAATTTTTCTATCTAAAATGGTTTCACTATTACCAGTTCCTTTAAATTCTTCAAAAATTACTTCGTCCATTCTACTGCCGGTATCGATTAAGGCAGTTGAAATTATAGTTAAAGATCCACCTTCTTCAATGTTTCTTGCTGCTCCAAAAAATCTTTTTGGTCTTTGTAAGGCGTTTGCATCCACACCTCCTGTTAAAACTTTTCCAGAACTTGGTATTACCGCGTTATAAGCTCTTCCAAGCCTTGTTATTGAGTCAAGAAGAATTACAACATCTTTTTTATGTTCGGTTAATCTTTTCGCTTTTTCAATTACCATTTCAGCAACAGCTACATGTCTCTGCGCTGGTTCATCAAATGTGGAGCTAATTACTTCTCCTTTTACAGTTCTTTGCATATCAGTTACTTCCTCTGGTCGTTCATCAATAAGCAAAACCATTAGGTAGCATTCTGGATAATTAGCGGCTATAGAATTAGCTATACTTTGTAAAATCATAGTCTTACCAGCCTTAGGAGGAGATATAATCAATGATCTTTGTCCTTTACCTATTGGACTGACTAAGTCTATTAATCTAGGAGTTAAATCTGGTTTTTTTTCAGTTTTATTACTTTCAACTTCCATAACCAATTGTTTATTAGGATAGAGAGGAGTCAGGTTATCAAATGCAATTTTATGTCTAGATTTTTCGGGTTCTTCAAAATTAATCTTACTGACCTGAAGTAATGCAAAATACCGTTCTCCATCTTTTGGTGCTCTTACAGGTCCTTCGACTGTATCACCGGTTCTTAGGCCAAACCTTCTGATTTGACTTGGGCTCACATAAATATCATCTGCTCCTGGTAGATAGTTTGATTCCATTGCTCTAAGAAATCCAAATCCATCTTGAAGTAGCTGTAGAACTCCTCCTCCAGTGATTTCCTCTTTTTCTGCAAGTTTTTTTAAAATTGCAAAAACTATTTCCTGTTTTCTCAGTGTGCTTGCATTCTCAATGCCAAGCTCTTCAGCTTGATTTATTAGATGTTCAGACGTTTTTGTTTTAAGTTCTTGTATATTCATGATTGGGGGTTAGACTGTGATTAGTAAGATATCATTAATATATATACTCTTTAAAAAATTTCAATGCTAGATTGGCTTAAAAACTACAATAAAAACTATTAAAATCAGCAAAATAGTGGGTACTTCATTAAAAATTCTATAAAATCTTGATGAATGTGTATTTAGATCTAAACTAAACTTTTTAAGACAAAAACCAAGGAAGAAATGATAGGCAGTTAAAACTATAACCATAAATAGCTTAATTTGAAGCCATTTATTAGCGATTTGATCAAATCCTATACTGCCAATTAGTAACAACCCAAATATCCAGGAAATAATCATCGCTGGCATCATTATATAATTATATAGTTTTCTCTCCATCACCTTAAATATCCTGCATGTTTCTAAGCTATCTTTGTTTTCTACATGATAAACGAAAATTCTTGGCAAATACAGAAGTCCAGCCATCCAAGAGATTACAGCTATAAGATGCAATGCTTTCAGAGTTAAATAAATATTCATTTTATAGAATAAAATTACTAATGAGTTTTTTTATTAAATTTATGTGATCGTCATTATCATTTAGACAAGGAATAACATCAAAATTTTTTCCGCCAGATTTCATAAAACTTTCCTTTCCCTGTATTGCAATTTCTTCCAATGTCTCAACACAATCTGAGGAAAATCCTGGACAAATAACTAAAATGTTTTTTTTACCCTCTTTTGGTAAATTCTCTAAAGTTTTATCAGTATAAGGCTGTAACCACTCTTGTGGCCCAAAACGAGATTGAAAGGTGGTTTTGATGGGAATTTCTTTATATTTTTCTGAAATTAGTCTTGAAGTTTTTTGGCAATAACAATGATAAGGATCACCTTTTTCAAAATATTTTTTAGGTATTCCATGGTAAGAAGCTATTATCAAATCTGGTTTCCAATTTAGTTCTGAAATTTTCTTATTAATACTGTTTACTAATGCATCTATGTATAAGGGTTCAGATTCGTAATGAGGTATAATTTGTAAGCTAGGCTGCCATCTCATTTTGAGCAAGGTCCTATAGACTTCATCGCAAACAGTTGCTGTGGTTGGTGCAGCGTATTGAGGATATAGCGGTAACACTATTATATTTTCACATCCTTTTTTGTGAAGATTTGTCATTATGCTTTTTATACTTGGGTTGCCATATCTCATTGCATAATCAAAAATTATTTTGTTATTATTAAATTTTTCTCTTAATTTTTTTGTTTGCATCAAAGTATAATATCTTAATGGAGACATATTTTCCTTTTGCATCCAAATTTCCTTATAGGCTTTTGCAGTTTTTGATGGTCTTAAAGTCAAAATGAAAAGATTTAAAATTATTTGCCAAACAAAAGGGTTTACTTCAATAACTCTTCTATCTGAAAGAAATTCTTTTAAATATTTTCTTATATCCCACCAGCTAGTCGAGTCTGGTGTGCCAAGGTTTACCAGAAGGACTCCGGTTTTTCCATACTGTATTTTTGGATGATCTTCGTTCATTTAAAATCTTTAACTAGATTAACTAAGTATTTGACTTTTTCTGGATCTGTTTCAGGAAGAATTCCATGACCTAAATTAAATATATATGGATGATCGTTAAAAATCTCTAGGTACTTAAGTGCCTCTTTTTTTATTTTATCTTTATCTCCCAATAAGACTTTGGGGTTTAGGCCGCCCTGTACAGGTATATCAATTTGTTTAATTATTTTTTTTGGGTTAACGTTATAATCAATACTTACTGCATCAGGTTTTGCAACATTACAAAATCTTTTATAATTTTCTACTCCTCTTGGAAAACATATTACTGGAACCCCAAGCTTTTTGGTATAATCAACAAGCTCTTTATTTGGCCTGTATATAAATTTCTCCCTAGCCTTTTCAGTTCTTAATAATTCTGCCCAACTATCAAAGATTTGAATCAAGGTTGCTCCGTTTTCTACTTGCTTTTTAATGTGTAATTTTAAAAAATTAGTTATAATTTTAATGACTTTTATTTCCTCTGTTTGTGTAAAGGTTTTTTTAAAAGAAAAATTGTTTAATGCTTTAGTTTTTTTTGGTGACTGTCTATTTTGCATATATACTAATATTGTCCAGGGCGCACCAACAAATCCTATCAGGTCTTTATTTTTCAATAATTTATTTTTTGAGACTATATTTAATGATTTATAAACTGGATTTAGTTTTTTAAAAAATTCTCCTTTATTAACTGATTTCATTAATTTAATGCTGGTTTTATCTAAAGAGGGACCAAAACCTTTGGTAAATTTTACATTTTGACCTAAACCATACGGCAACATTAATATGTCAGAAAAAATTATTGCGGCATCAAAATCAAATCTTCTTAAGGGTTGTAATGTTATTTCTGGAACAATGTTTTTATTCAGACATAGTTTTATAAAATCTGGATTTTTTTTCCTTATTTTTCGAAATTCAGGTAAATATCTTCCTGCCTGTCTCATTATCCAAATAGGATTAGTATTTACTTTTTTTCTCTTTATACATTCTTTAATTGGACTCATATTAAATATTAATAGTATTTTAGTATTAGTAGTATTGTATGTGAATAGTGTTAATTAATAATAATCAACAAATTATACATCTTTTATCCACAAAATATATATTATTAAAAATACTGTATATTAGCTAATTTGTAGCGCTATTTAATTTTATTATATTAAATGTATATTGTTTATCAACGTTGGTAATTATGTTTATAAAACTATTGTTTTACAACTGAAAAAGTAAAATATTTTTTTATAAGTAATAAATAAAGTAAATATATAATTTATTAACATTTTATACATGAATAATACTTATCAAATTTATCTAATATCAGATTCTACAGGGGAAACTCTTGATAGAATATTCTTAGCACTGAAAGCACAATTTAAAAACTTCAATTACAAGATACACTCATACTCGTTTACAAGAACTCAAAACCAAATATCAAAAATAATTGATATTTCAAACAATCAGACAAACTCTATAATACTTTATACAATAGTTGATGTAAGTCTTGCTAACTTCTTACTAAGGCAAAGTGAAAAATTTAAGATACCTTGTTTTAGTGTTCTGGGAGATTTGATAATAAACTTTTCCAAAATACTTAATCAAAAAGCAACACATTTACCAAGCGGTCAGCATACGCTTAACGAAGAATATTATAATCGAATAGAAGCAATTCAGTTCACAATGAATCATGATGATGGAAATTTAATCAACGATATAGACAAATCAGATATAATTTTACTTGGAGTTAGTAGAACTAGCAAAACACCAACATCAATTTATTTAGCAAACCGCGGCCTAAGAACTTCAAATGTACCATTGGTAAATGAAAAATCAGTTCCTGAAATTCTAAGAAAAAATCCAAAAATATCTTGTGTAGTAGGACTAACAACTGAACCAACTAGATTGTTAGATCTTAGAAAAAATAGGATGAACTCTTTAAAAGAAAAAGAACCAATTGATTATACTAATTTAGATATCATCACTGAGGAAGTAGAGAAGGCTAAACAGACATTTAAGAAATATAATTGGCCTGTTATTGATGTTACAAGAAAATCTGTCGAAGAAACAGCCGCTTCGATTATCAAAATTCATGAGATATACAGAAATAATGAATATTAAAATAGTATTGGCTTCAAAAAGTGCGGTAAGAAAAAAAATCTTAGAGGAAAATGGTTTTAGTTGTTTAGCAAAACCAGCTAATATTGATGAGGATATGGTAAAAGAAAGTCTGATTAAAGAAGGAGCGAATCCAACATTAATCTCAAAAAATCTTGCAGAACTAAAAGCAAATAAAATTAGTAAAGTTTTAAATAGTAGTGTTGTTATAGGGGCCGATAGTGTAATTGATTTAGATGGTAATATAATATCTAAACCATCAAGTCGAAAAGAAGCATTTAAAATACTTAAAAGATTAAATGGCAAAACACACAAACTAATCAGTTCTGTTTGTATATCTAAAAAAGGACAAATGATATGGAATTACACAGATAAAGCCGAGTTAACAATGAAAGAAATGACCGAAAATGAACTAAAACAATACTTATCAAAAATTGATGACGAAACTTTATATGCTTATAATGTTTATCAAATAGAAGGACAAGGAAAGAATTTATTCTCTAAAATTATTGGAGATAAAAATACAATAATGGGTTTGCCTGTTGTAAAAATTATAGAATATTTAGAGAATTTAAAATGAAAAAATATTTAGTTATAGGCAACCCTATAAACCACTCTATGTCACCCAAGCTACATAATTATTGGATTAAGAAAAATAATATTAATGCATTTTATGATAAGAGGTTAGTAAATGAGGAAAATATTGAAGGTATTATAAACGAATTAAAAAGAGAGAGAATACATGGGGTTAATATCACAGTGCCATTTAAAAAATCAGTTATACCTTTTCTCGATGAATTAAGCTTAGAGTCAAAAAAAACTCAATCTGTTAACACCATACTAATGGAAAATAAAAAGATTGTTGGACATAATACAGATATAGCTGGATTTGAACTTGCTTTAAGACACTTAAATTATGATATTACTAATAAGAAAATTTTAATTTTAGGTTCAGGTGGTGTTGTGCCTTCAATTATTTTTGCTTTAAAAAAAATGCAAGCTGCTAAAATTATATTGAGTAATAGAACTAAAAAAAAAGCAGATGATCTGAAATTTTTTTTTGATGATTTAGGTGTAGTAGAATGGGGTCACATTCCCTCAGATCTTAATATGATTATCAATGCAACAAGCGTTGGCCTTAAAAAAAATGATGATTTAAATTTAAATTATGAAAAAATAGGCACTAACAAACTATTTTATGACTTAATTTATAATCCTAAAGAGACGAATTTTTTACGAAAAGCTAAAGAAAGTGGCAATAAGTTTGAAAACGGTAAAATGATGTTTTTATATCAAGCACATCAAGCATTTACGTTATGGCATAAAATTATGCCAGAAATAAACACTGATAGTATTAATTTATTAGATTAATGATAAGAATTGGAATAGTTGGTGATATTGGATGTGG
>CACHVT010000023.1 GCA_902583345.1 uncultured Pelagibacteraceae bacterium
AACAATTTTTGCATCCCATCCTATACCAGCCATTAAAAAAAAATATCTTTCGTTAATTTTTACAAGATTAGAGGATTTATAATTATTAGAAACTAATACATTAACTATATCATCAACTTTTCTATTCATTGATAATTCAGCTTGAAGTAAATTTGCTGTACCAGCGGGTATATAACCTATGGCAAAGTCGTCTTTAAAGTTAAAATCATTTTTAATTAGTTCATTAATTGCAAAAGATACCGATCCATCACCACCAGCTATTATTAGTCGATCGTATTTTTTTTGATTAAAATTTCTAAAAATTTCTTTAGCTTGATTTGTTGTTTTTGTCTCAAAGTAGTCTACAGAATTATTTTCTTTTAACTTAGATAAAACTCTATTTATGAATTGTGATTTTCTTCCTGAAGAAGAGTTTAGATTATAAATTAAACAATATAACATAATTATTCCTTAAAAAATTTTTAACAAATTTGTAACATTTGAATGAAATAAGAATTACATGATTCGTGTTACAGTTGTGTTAAAAAAAAGATTTTTAAATGCCTAATATATTAAAATATAAGAGTATATTTATTTCTGATTTGCATTTAGGTACCAAAGGTTGTCAGGCGAATAAAATTTTAGAGTTTTTTAAAAACTCAAGATCCGAAAATCTTTATCTTGTAGGGGACATTATAGATATCTGGGAAATGCAAAAAAGTTTTTTTTGGCCTCAAGAACATAATGACGTAATCCAAAAAATTTTAAGAAAAGCAAGACATGGGACTAAAGTGTTCTACATAATGGGTAATCATGACGAGATGCTAAGGAAATTTATTCCAATGCATTTTGGTGACATTCATATGGTTAATAGAGTAATTCATGAAACAAATGCTGGAAAAAAATATGTTGTTGTCCATGGTGATGCTTGGGACGGAGTAATGAAACATGCTAAATGGTTATCTAAACTTGGATCAATAGCATATAATTTATTGTTACAATTTAATGTAATAATTAACTTTTTTAGAAGGTTGAGAGGAAAAGAATATTGGTCTCTTGCAAAATTTTTAAAGTATAAAGTCAAAAACGCAGTCAAATATATTGGTGAATATGAAAAAACAGTCTCAGATTATGCAAAAAGAAAAAAATTTGATGGAATTATTTGTGGCCACATCCATCATGCCGAGGATAGAGATTTTAATGGAGTCAATTATTTAAATTGTGGAGACTGGGTTGAATCTTGCACTGCATTAGCCGAAAATTATGATGGTAGTTTTGAAATATTATATTGGGACAAAATAAGAGAACAATATTTAGATAATAAAGAAATAATTAAACCAATCACAACTGAAGACTTAAAAAAAGCTTCATAGTTAATGAAAATTTTAATAGCGACAGATGCATATTTTCCACAAGTAAATGGTGTCGTAAGAACCTTACATGAAACAGGCAATGTATTAAAAGAACAAGGTCATATTATAGAATATATTACACCACATTTATTTTTAACTTTTCCGATGCCGAAATATAACGAAATTAGGTTGTCTATAAATGTATGGCCAAGAGTTGGTAGTTTAATAAAGAAAATAAAACCTGATGCAATACATATTGCTACCGAAGGTCCTATAGGGACGATGGCAAGAAGATATTGTTTAAAAAATAATCTAAAGTTTACTACGAGTTTCCATACAAGATTTGATAAATATCTAAAACTTTACTTTCCTATTATACCAGCAAAATGGGCTGAAAAATTCTTAGCAAATTTTCATAACAAGGCCGAGAGAATTTTAGTAACAACAGAATCCATGAGAAAAGAATTAATCGATATAGGTATAGATAATAATAAAATGATTACTTGGACCAGAGGGGGAAATCACGGAGCCTTTAAGAAACCTAAAAAAATTGAATTACATCACAAAAGACCAATTTGGATTTATGTTGGAAGAGTAGCAGTTGAAAAAAACATAAGAGCTTTCTTAGAATGTGATTTAGAAGGTACAAAAATAATAATAGGAAAAGGACCCGATTTAAAAAAATTAAAAGAAGAATTCCCTAAAGATATTTTTTTAGGAGAAAAAACAAATGGTGCACTTGCATCATATTTTGCATCTTCTGATGTTTTTGTATTCCCTAGTAAAACAGATACATTTGGAATTGTAGTTACTGAGGCTTTAAATTGTGGTACTCCTGTTGCTGCGTATCCTGTTCCAGGTCCTAAAGATATATTTGAAGGATCCAAAATAAATTGTTTAGATAATGATCTTAAAGTTTCAGCCCATAAAGCTTTGAAAGTTGATCGAAATGATTGTCTTGAATTTGCAAAAAAATTTACTTGGGAAGAAACAGCAAAAATATTTTTTAATAATATTTCACCAAATCATTAGTAAACTTTTATTAATTTATTTGCATTAAAAAGAGTAATGATGCAAAATTAACTTATCTAAATTTATGGAATATTTCGTCATTCTACTTATAGTTGTTATAATTTATCTTCTCTATTTACTTAATCAAAAAAAAAATAAATCAATAAATACCGCCACAATAATTAATAAAAGAGAAGAAAAAACCAAAAGAGTAATTATTGATGAGCTTGAAGATCAGTTTTTTGCATTAAATAAATTTAACATAATTAAATATGCTAATCCAAGTGCATTGAAAAGATTTGGAAGTAGTTTAATTGATAAAAACATATCCTCTGTAATTCGAAAGCCAGAATTAATAGAAAATATTGAAAAAGCTATAGTTGAAAATAAAACAAAAAATATTGATATTGAAATAGACTTGCCATCATATCAATTTTATAAAATTTATATTATTCCTGGTCCAACTCATTTGTTTACCGAACCAGATTCTGTTGTGTTATTTTTAAAAGACTTTACTGAAATTACAAAAGCACAAAAATTTAAAACTGATTTTGTCGCCAATGTAAGCCATGAATTAAGAACACCCTTGATGGCTATCAAAGGATCTTTAGAAACTATTGAAGGTCCAGCGGCAGAAGACGATAAAGCAAAAAAAAAATTTATGAAAATAATGACTGATCAATCAAATAGAATGGAAAATTTAATTAATGATCTTTTAATACTCACAAGAATTGAATTAGAAGAACACATAAGGCCAAACTCTTTAGTTAATATAAATGATCTTTTCAAAACAATCATCAGTAATTTTGAGATTGTTTTAAAAAAAAAGAAATTAAATATTAATTTATCTCTCACAAATCCAACAGTTGTTATTGGAGATGAAAAAAAATTACAAACTGTTTTTTCTAATCTTTTAGATAATTCAATTAAGTATTCAAAGGAAAATAAGTCTATTTTTATATCAAGTGAAATTAGTGATGGTAAATTGTTAGAAAAAAATTTTATGATCAGTGTTAAAGACGAAGGTGTTGGCATTCCTCAAAGATATATTTCTAGAATTACAGAAAGATTTTTTAGAGTAGATCTTGAACAAAGTAATAAGGTTGGTGGAACTGGTTTAGGATTAGCTATTGTTAAACATATAGTTACTCAACATCGTGGACACTATGAGATTCTAAGTGAGGAAAACCAAGGAACTGAAATTCAAATTTATTTACCAGCGAAAACTTAAACTTAAAAAGTATTATATTGTAATAATTTTAGAAGGTTTTTTTAACAATTCTCTACTTGATTAATGTTAATCTTTTAATTAATTTTTTATATGGTTAAAATATTCAAAAATATTTTGATTTTTGCTTTTTTGTTAAGTTCTATAACAACAAGTGTTTTTTCTAAAGATATCACAACATTATTAAGAAATCAGCAACTTACAGTTTTTGATATTGGAATTTTTAGATTAGAAGCAGATTTAAAAACCTCATATCCTTCTATAAAAGATCATTTAGAAGTTACTGAAGCTGAATTTTATACAGACGTAGTTACCTCGTATTCTAAAAATTCAATTGATTTAATTGTTTCTGTTCCTATGAATGAAAATCTCAAGAAGGAAAATTATTTTTCAGATTCTTTTAGATGTAAGAATATTTTTAATTCTGTAAGAGATTTTTTATTGAGGAATGAAAATTTGAGTAATTACAGATATACTATGGCTACAAGTTATTTAACCTCTATATTTTCAACCCCAAGTTCATGGCCAAGCTGGAGATATGATGAAGAAATTAGAGAAGAATTAGTAAACTTAGTAAAACTAGAAATAACTTTACGTCCAAGCATTGAACTAGCTCTTAATGAACAAGTAAACCCTGTTTCATGTATTGGTGGCCTAGAAACTGATATTGATCAGATAATTATATCAAAAAAATACAACTAAAAAGTTACCTTTTTAACAAAAGTGTAACAATTCTGTAATATTAAAGATTCAATAAATTTATACGAGTCTGTCATCTTTTAATTAATAAATAACGAAAGGATTAAAGATAATGAAAAAACTAACTATGATAATTGCTTCTTTAGTTGCACTTTCAATTGCAACTGTTGCTCAAGCAAGAGATCAAATTAAGATAGTTGGTTCTTCTACGGTATTCCCTTATGCAACAGTTGTTGCTGAAAGATTTGGTGGTACAGGTTTTAAAACTCCTGTAATCGAGTCTACTGGTACTGGTGGTGGAGCTAAACTATTCTGTGCTGGTGTAGGTGAACAACATCCAGATATTACAAACGCATCAAGAGCTATGAAAGATAAAGAAAAAGCTCTATGTAAGAAAAATGGTGTAAATGAAATCGTTGAGATCGTAATTGGTAACGATGGTATTACATTAGCTTACAGCAAAGATGCAAAACCAGTAAACTTTACTAAAGAACATTTGTATTTAGCACTAGCTGCTCATACAGTTGTTGATGGTAAATTAGTTCCAAATATTTATAAAACTTGGGACCAAATTGACTCTAGTTTACCAAAACAAAAAATTTCAGTGATGATCCCACCAGGAACATCAGGAACTAGAGATGCTTGGAATTCTTTAGTAATGAAAAAAGGTATGACTAAAGAAGCTAAAGCTCTTTATAAAGCTGGTTTTGAAGCTGGAAATAAAAAATACAAAAAACCTCAAAAACTTTACAGAGAAGATGGTGCTGCTATTGAAGTTGGAGAAAATGATAGTTTAATCATCCAAAAGTTAACTCAAGATAAAGATATGTTTGGTTTCTTTGGTTTCAGTTATTTCTTAGCTGCAAAAGATAAATTACAAGCAGCAAGTATTGATGGTGGACAACCATCATTGAAGTCTATTCAAGACTACAGTTATGCTGTTGCTAGACCTTTATTCTTCTACGTGAAAAAAGCTCACGTTGGAGTAATTCCAGGCTTACATGAGTTTGTGAAAGAATTCACAACTAAGAAAGCTATTGGAAAAGGTGGTTACCTAGCAGACATTGGTTTAGTGCCATTAGACTCTAAGTTGTATAAAACAACTAGAACTAATGCTACCAAACTAGTTGCTATGGGTAATTAATTATTCCTCTGTTAACAAATGATTAAAAAGGGGGTCTTTTTAGACCCCTTTTTTTTAAATTAAGAGTAAAGTCCTCATTTAAGGAGATTCTGTGAACTTAATATTATTTACATTTATTGTTCTTTTAGGTTTCACAAGCTATTATTTTGGACGCAAAAAAGCATATACAATTCAATCTACAAAAAAAAGATTAACTGCATTACCACAATTTTATGGTTATTATCTTGCAATCTGGTGTGCAATACCAGCCTTTATAATTTTTTCATTATGGGCAATTTTTGAGCCCACAATTGTAAAATTATTAGTCTTAAATGATTATTCAAATCAAGGTTATCTTGATGATGAATTAAATTTAATATACGAAAAAACAAAAGCATTGTCTCGAGGGCAATTCACTGGAGAAATTACACCTTTTATTGAAGCTTCAGCTGAAAAATATTTAAGTCTTCGATCAATAGCTCAAAGTTCAAAAGTTGTTATAGTATTATCTATAATTATTGCTTCAGTTGCTTATGCGTATAAAAGAATTTCATCTAATTCTAGAACAAGAGAACCAGTTGAAAAATTTTTGAACGCAGTTTTATTTACAGCTTCTTTAGCTGCAATATTAACTACTGTTGGAATAGTTTTCTCACTTATATTTCAAACTATAGATTTTTTTAAAGTAATTCCATTATTTGATTTTGTCTTTGGAACTCACTGGTATCCAGCAAAAGCTTTTGTTAGAGATTCTTCTGAGGCTTTAGATCCGTCAATGTATTCTGATACTTTTGGAGCGGTCCCTATTTTTGCAGGCACATTTTTTATTGCATTTATTGCTATGTGCGTTGCTATCCCAATTGGATTAATGAGTGGAATTTATTTAGCTGAATATGCATCAAGTAAAGTTAGACAATATGCAAAACCTTTAATTGAAATTTTAGCCGGTATACCAACAGTTGTTTATGGTTTTTTTGCAGCCCTAACTGTTGGCCCATTTTTAAAAGAATTAGGAACCTCAATGGGTCTTGAAGTTTCAGCTGAGAGTGCTTTAGCGGCAGGAGGGGTAATGGGTATTATGATTATACCATTTATTTCAAGTTTAAGTGACGATGTAATTACAAGTGTGCCTCAAAGTTTAAGAGATGGAAGTTACGCTATGGGAGCAACTAAATCAGAAACAATCAAGAGAGTTATTTTTCCTGCAGCATTGCCGGGGATAGTTGGATCTATTTTACTTGGTGTTTCAAGAGCTATTGGTGAAACAATGATAGTTGTTATGGCCTCTGGTTTAGCTGCTAATTTAACTTTAAATCCATTAGAGTCTACTTCAACAATTACAGCTCAAATTGTAGTTATTCTAATTGGTGATCAAGCTTTTGGCGACCCAAAAACACAAGCTGCTTTTGCTTTAGGTATGTCATTATTTTTAGTAACGCTTTGTTTAAATATTGTGGCCTTAAGAGTAGTTAAAAAATATAGAGAGAAATATGAATAAAAATAAAGAACAATTATTAAATAAAAGATACAAGGCTGAGCAGAGATTTCGCTTATACGGTCAAAGTGCAATTTTTATGGCACTTTTATTTTTAACAATCTTTATTTTTAAAATTTTTTCAACTGGCTATTCTGCTTTTCAAAAAACTTGGCTCATTGTTCCAGTAAATTTTGATGCTGAATTAATGATGTTAGATGAAAATCCAACAAAACAAGATATCGAAGATGCGGACTATTACGAAATAGCACTTCAATCAATGTGGAATTTAGACCCTAACGCTAATGAGGATCAACAAAATCAATTAAAAAGAATGGTTTCTTATTTCTTTGAAAGAGAGATAAAACAAGAATTATTAAAAGATCCAAATTTATTAGGAAAAACCAAAGAAGTTTACCTAACTGCATCTGATGACTTAGATCAAGTTTTTAAAGGTAATTATCCAAGAGATTTACCTGAAGACCAAAGAAGAGTAAGCGATTATCAACTAAAAATTTTTGATCAACTTGTTGCAAATGGTAATGTTGAAAGTAAATTTAATATTAGCTTTTTTACAAATGCTGACTCAAGAGAAGCAGAACTAGCTGGAATAGCAAGTTCATTTATGGGCTCAATTTTTTCTATACTTGTTTGTTTAATGATAGCTTTTCCTGTAGCGGTTCTAGCAGCAATCTATCTTGAAGAATTTGCCCCTAAAAATAGATTCACTGATTTTATTGAAGTAAATATAAATAACTTAGCAGCAGTTCCATCTATAGTTTTTGGTCTATTAGGGTTAGGCGTTTTATTAGCTATATTTCAACTACCAAGGTCTACCCCATTGGTTGGAGGTATCACTTTGTCCTTAATGACTTTACCAACAATAATTATAGCTGCTAGAGCATCTTTAAAAGCGGTTCCACCAAGTATAAGAGAGGCAGCACTTGCTATGGGAGCAAGTCGAATGCAAACCACAATGCATCATACAGTTCCTCTTTCTATGCCTGGTACGTTATCAGGAACAATAATTGGTTTAGCTCAAGCTTTAGGAGAAACTGCACCCCTAATTTTAATTGGAATGGTTGCTTTTGTTAACACGATACCTGGATCACCTATGGATCCTGCTGCAAGTTTACCAGTTCAAATTTATATTTGGGCTGAAAGTGCTGAAAGGGGATTTGTAGAAAAAGTTTCAGCATGTATAATGGTCTTACTTAGCTTTTTAATAATAATGAATTTATTTGCCCAAATAATAAGACATAAGTTTGAGAAAAAATGGAGTTAAAATGATAAAGATTAAAGCAAAAGATGTTGATGTTTTTTACGGAAAAAAACAAGCACTCTTTAATATAAGTTTAGATATTGAGGAAAATCAAGTCACGGCATTAATTGGTCCATCTGGTTGTGGTAAATCAACTTTCCTAAGATGTCTTAATAGAATGAATGATGTAATTGATATCTGCAGTGTTAAAGGAGAAATTTTAATTAATGACTTTAATATCAATGATAAAGGTTGTGATGTAGTAAGACTAAGAGAAAAAATTGGTATGGTTTTTCAAAAACCTAATCCTTTCCCAAAAACTTTATATGAAAATGTATCTTACGGTCCAACAATTCATGGTATAGCTCAATCAAAACAAGAAATGGATGAAATTGTTGAAACTAGCTTAAAAAAAGCTGCACTATGGGAAGAGGTAAAAGATAGGTTGCATGAACCTGGAACTGGATTATCTGGAGGGCAACAGCAAAGACTTTGTATTGCTAGAGCAATTTCTGTAAGACCTGAAGTTATATTAATGGATGAGCCTTGTTCAGCATTAGATCCTATAGCAACAGCACAAATTGAAGAATTGATTGATGAATTAAAAAAAGAGCACACAATAATAATTGTAACTCATTCTATGGCTCAAGCGGCACGTGTATCTCAAAATACAGGTTTTTTTCACTTAGGACAATTGATAGAACATGGATCTACTGATAAAATATTTAAAAATCCTGATAATAAAAAAACCCAGGACTATATAACCGGGAGGTTTGGATAATGTCTGAGGCACCACATACAGTTAAATCTTACGAAGAAGAACTCAAAAATCTAAATGCTAATATCATTAAAATGGGAAGTGCATGTGAGGAAGCTTTGGGTAAAGCAATTCAAGCCATTACCACAAGAAATAGCGACTTTGCGGAAGCAGTAATTCAAGACGATGAAAAAATAGATAAATATGAAACTTTGATTGAACAACAAGTCGTAAGTTTAATTGCATTGAGACAACCTATGGCAATTGATTTAAGAGAGACAGTAACAGCTTTGAAAATGTCTTCAGATTTAGAAAGAATAGGTGATTTAGCAAAAAATATATCCAAGAGAACACTTTTGCTTAATGAACATCTTCCAAAGAATTTGGTAGATTCATTAAATAGAGTATCTAACGGTGTTCAAAAACAATTAAAATCAACATTAGACGCTTATCTAGAAAGATCTGCGTCAATGGCAGTAAATGTTTGGGAAGGTGATGAGCAAATAGATGATCTAACAAATCTATGTATGCAAGAAGTTATAAAATATCTCAAAGAAAATGAAAAAAATTTAGAGGATGGAACTCACTTGTTGTTTGTGACCAAAAACGTTGAGCGTATTGGTGATCATACTACAAATGTTGCAGAACAAATTTATTATTTAGCTAAAGGTGAATATTTAGAAGGTGATAGACCTAAGGGCACCGAGCCAATTGTAACTGGAGAAAAATGATTTATGTCAGCTCATGTTTTCATAGCTGAAGATGAAGCATCAATTGTTAGTTTGTTAAAGTACAATCTTGAAAAAGAAGGTTATAAAGTCAGTCATTCAGAAAATGGAGAAGATGCTCTTAAACAAATAAAATCAAAACAGCCAGATTTGATATTAATGGATTGGATGTTACCTGAATTATCTGGTGTTGAAATTTGTAAAAACTTAAAAAAAGATGATAAGTTTAATGATATTCCTGTCATTATGTTAACTGCAAAAGGGGAGGAAGAAGACAAATTAAAAGCATTTGATACAGGTGCAGATGATTATGTAACTAAACCTTTTAGTCAAAAAGAATTAAATGCTAGAATTAAATCTTTATTGAGAAGATCTAAGCCTCAATCATCATCAGACGTTGTAGAATTTACTGATTTAAAAATAGATCGGATTACAAAAAGAGTTTATAGAAAAGATAAGGAAATTACTTTAGGTCCAACTGAATTTAAACTATTAGATTTTTTTATCAAAAATCCAAAAAGAGTTTATTCAAGAGAACAACTTTTAAACAATGTTTGGGGGGAAAATATATATGTTGAGTCTAGAACAGTAGATGTTCATATTAGAAGATTAAGACAAGCAATTAACATACAAAATACAAAACCTTTAATTAGAACAGTGAGATCAGCTGGTTATTCTTTAGAATCTTGAAGATCTTTGGGTCTTATAAATTCTTTTAAAACTCCTTTTTTCTCAATTTCATTCCAGGATTTAATATCAAAATCAATTTTTGCAAATGCTGCTGTTGGGAATTTATAATTCATTAGTTTAAAATTATTCGTATTATGATTTTTTGTAAGATTTCGTACTAAATTTTTCACTGATGGTTCATGGTTTATAATCAAAATTGATTTATATTCACTGGATATTTCTTTAATTTTTTTTGTAATTGCATTCTCATCAACTAAATATAAATCTTTTGAAAAATTAACTTTTTTTGGCCTATCAATTTTCTTGGACAAAATTTGAAAAGTTTTTTTTGTTCTTTTTGATGATGAAATTAATGCATAATCAAATTTAAATTTTTTTTTAACAAAAAATTCACAAATCATTTTTGCATTTTTCTTGCCTCTTTTACTAAGTGGTCTATCAAAATCATTAATACTTAAATCATCCCAACTAGATTTTGCGTGTCTCATGACGTATAATTGATACATAAAATCTAAATATATGACTGCTTTAAAAAAACAACATAAAGAAGAGCTGAAATCTAAATATATAAATAGAGAGCTTTCTTGGTTAAAATTCAACGACAGAGTACTTTTAGAGGCACAAAATATCGAAAATCCTCTTTATGAAAGAGTAAAGTTTTTATCAATTGCTGGGTCTAATCTAGATGAATTTTTTATGGTCCGAGTTGCTGGATTATATAGTCAAATAAAACAAGAAGTTGACTCATTAAGTTCTGATGGTTTGACACCTGAAGAGCAAATGGATGAGGTAGTGCTTGAAACTAAGAATCTATTAAAAAAACAGAACCAAATTTTTATTCAACTGATTAAGGAATTAAAAAAAAATAATATCAGTTTAGTTAAACCAGTTAATTTAAATACTAAGGATAAAAAAAAACTTCTAGAAATATTTAAAGAAGAGATTTACCCTTTATTAACGCCATCAGCAATTGATCCTGCACACCCATTTCCTTTTATAATCAATCAAGGAAGAGCAATTGCAATGAAGTTAAGAAAAAAAAATAAAAAAAGGATTTTAAACTCAATAATTGTAATACCAAAAGCATTATCTAGATTTATTGAAATAGAGTCTTCTAAAAATCATAAGAAGTTTGTTATTCTAGATGACGTAATAAGTTTTTTTGCTAATGAAATTTTTCCAGATCATGATTTAGAAAATAAAATGATTTTTAGAGTAATAAGAGACAGCGATGTAGAGATTCAAGAGGAAGCAGAAGATTTAGTTAGATCTTTTGAATTGGCTTTAAAAAGACGTAGAACGGGTGATATTGTTCGTTTAGAGGTTCTTGAAAATAGCGATAACGAATTGGTAAGATTTATAACTAATAAATTAGATATAAATCCTGACTATATTTATGATGTATCTGGCCTTGTTGGAATTCAAGATATAGATCAAATATGTAAAGTAAAAAATCCAAAATTAAGATTTAAGCATTTTACGCCTAGAGAAGTTGAAAGATTAAAAGAATATAATGATAATTTTTTTGAAACTATTAAAAAGAAAGATTTAGTTGTTCATCATCCTTTTGAAACATTTGACTCAGTAATTGAATTTTTAAACCAAGCAGCAAATGATAAAAAAGTTATAGCTATTAAACAAACTTTATATAGAACAACTCTAGACTCACCAATTGTTAAAGCTTTAATAACCGCTGCAGAGAACGGAAAAACAGTTACCGCTTTAATTGAAATTAAAGCTAGATTTGATGAGGAAGCTAATATTCAACTATCAAGAAGTTTAGAAAAAGTAGGTGTTCAAATTGTTTATGGTTTTGCTAAATATAAAACTCATGCAAAATCATCATTAGTTTTAAGAAGAGAACAGGGTAAAATACAAACTTATTTTCATTTAGGAACTGGCAATTATCATCCAGTAAATGCTAAAATTTACACTGATTTGTCTTTATTTAGTTGTGATAAGAAAATGGCATCAGATGTTGAAAAGTTTTTCAATTATGTAACAGGATACGCAAAACCAAAAAATTTAAATAAAATGTCTATTTCGCCAGTAAATATGAGGCAAACCTTAAATGAAAATATTGATGCTGAAATTAAAAATTCTAAAAATGGAAAATTTGCAGCTATTTGGGCAAAAATGAACTCTTTAGTAGATCCAGAAATTATTGATAAATTTTATGAAGCTTCGAATGCTGGTGTAAAAATTCATTTATTTGTAAGGGGTGTTTGTTGTTTAAGACCAGGAGTTAAAGATAGATCAGAAAACATAGTTGTGAAAAGTATCATAGGAAGATTTTTAGAGCATTCTAGAATTTACTGCTTTAGTAATGGTACAAAAAAAATGCCTAATAGAAATGCAAAAGTATATATTTCTTCAGCCGATTTAATGCCGAGAAATTTAAATAGAAGAGTAGAACTTCTAGTGCCAATTGAAAATGAAACTGTTCATGAGCAAATTTTAGATCAAATAATGTTAGCAAATTATCTTGATACTAATCAGAGCTGGGAGCTCAATGCTGATGGTAATTATAAAAAAATTAAATATAGTAATAACG
>CACHVT010000024.1 GCA_902583345.1 uncultured Pelagibacteraceae bacterium
CAACTTTGACATTTTCAGCAACTTTCTTCATTGTAATTTTGTCTATACTCTTCTTAAATGATAAAGTTGGCATCTATCGGTGGTCTGCAGTATTTATAGGATTTATTGGGGTTGCTATGATAATGAAACCAACCAGTGATGTGTTTTCTTATTACTCTATTTATCCAGTTATGGTCGGTCTATTATATTCAATCGCAATTATAATTCTCAAATTTATTCCAGAATATAATTCAACAGCAAAGATCCAATTTTACTCTTTAATATCATCTATAATTGGTGCCGTTGTACTTTTGGCTATCACACTTGATACTAAATTTATTCAAAGTTATCGAGATTTATTGATGTTGGTATCTATTGGAGTTTTAGGTGGATCAGCGGGAATTCTGTTTATTTATGCCTATAGATTAATTGAAGCTAGTAAGCTTGCAGTCTTTGAGTATTTAGCAATACCATCATCATTTTTTTTAGGTTGGATTTTTTTTGATGAGACACCAATTGATCAACTTTTTCCAGGAGTATTAGGAATTATTTTGGCAGGAATGATTATTATCTGGAGAGATAAAAAAAAGAAAAAAACATTGACGGTAAGCAAAAAGGTTTATTAAACTTTTGATTTCATTGATTGCATAACAATGGATCTATCGATCTCACCAAGCAACTTTCCTGATGAAGAACAAACTACTGGGTATGCTTGATCACCTTCACTTAATTGATCAATTAAAGTTTCAATCTTTGAATTATCCTCAATACAGTTTTCTTTTTTTTCAAATTGTTTCTTTGTTTCAGCACAACATTCTTTTCTCATGACTTTTCCTGCGCTAAGAACCTTATATTTTGGAACATCTTCACAGAAGTCTTTAACATATTGATCTTTTGGATTAGAAACTATTTCTTCTGGGGTTCCAATTTGTGAGATCTCACCATCCTTCATTATAGCTATATGATCACCCATCTTAATAGCTTCTAAGAAATCATGTGTAATAAAAACCATAGTTCGTTGAAGTTTTTCTTGAATTTTTAAAAGTTCATCTTGCATCTCTCTTCTTATGAGTGGATCTAGTGCTGAGAATGGTTCATCAAAAATTAAAATTTCAGGATCTACTGCTAGAGCTCTTGCTAAGCCTACCCTTTGTTGCATACCACCTGAAAGCTCTCTCGGATAATTATTTTGCCATCCATCTAATCCAACCATTTTTAAAACTTCCATAGATTTTTCTAGCCTTATATGTTTTTTTGTACCTCTAACTTCTAAACCATATCCAATATTTTCTATAACTGTTCTATGTGGAAAAAGTCCAAAATGTTGAAATACCATACTCATTTTATTTCTTCTAAGTTCTAATAAATCTTTAGAACTCATTTTAGTAACATCAACATCATCCATTTTAACTGTTCCAGATGTAGGTTCTATTAATCTTGAAATGCATCTGACTAAAGTAGATTTTCCACTACCTGACAGTCCCATTACTACGAAAGTCTCACCTTTTTGAATTGAAAAACTAACGTCCTTAACAGCAACAACATGTCCTGTTTTTTCATGTACTTCTTTAATTGATAAATTTGTATCTAAATTTTTTATAATTCTTTTTTCATCTGGGCCAAATAGCTTCCATATGTTGCTACAGGTAATTTTTTGGTCTTTATTCATTCTTAAACTTATAATTTATAGTTAAAATACACAATATTTTGCTTTAAAAGTAAATTTAATTATTCTAATTTTATAAATATGTCTAGTATTACCGAAACTATGGAAAAATCAAACCAATCTAAAAATATAATAACTTATTCAATTATTGGTGTAGTTTTTCTGATAGCTCTATGGTTATCTTCTCAAAGTGAAGGTCCATCGAAATTTCCAAAATTTGTAACCGATGAGTTTACTTTTACTGCGTGGGTAAATGAAGGAGAAGATTTTTTAAAAAAAAACTATAGGTGGATGACTAAAATTGTGGCTAGCTATATTAAAGCCTGCTACTATTTTGTGGAGGACTTTTTACTTGAATCTCCCTGGATTTTAATTGCAGCAATTATTTTTTTACCATGTCTAATTGCTGGTGGCTTAAGGCTGGGACTTTACTCTTTATTTGTAGTTTATTTTTGGGGCGCGACTGGAATGTGGGAACCCTCACTACAAACAGTTGCTCTGATGGGTTTATCAGTTTTGCTTTGCGTATTTTTTGGATTTATATTGGGAGTTTTATGTTCTCAAAGTGATAGATTTGAGAATTTTATGAAACCAGTTTTAGATACAATGCAAGTAATGCCTGCTTTTGTTTATCTCTTTCCAGCATTATTCTTTTTTGGTATCGGTGGTGCACCAGCAATTCTTGCAACTATGATTTATGGAATGCCTCCAATAATTAGGTTAACTAATACTGGAATTAGACAAGTGCCCGCACAAACTATAGAAAGCGCAACTTCTTTTGGTTCAAATAAATTGCAACTTTTATTTAAAATAAAAATTCCATTATCTTTACCCAGTATAATGATGGGAATAAATCAGGTTATAATGATGGCTCTCGCACTTGTTGTTTTAGCATGTTTCATTGGTGCAGAAGGAATTGGAGGACAAGTATGGCAAGCGATTAGAAGACTAGACGTAGGTTGGGCTATGGAAGGTGGGCTTTGTATTTTATTTATGGCAATCATGTTTGATAGATTTAGCATGTCATTTAGTAAAACAGAGGAAAGTTTACCTTCTGATGTACAAAAATTTTATTTACTTCCTCAAGGATGGGCTAAATATCAATTAGCAAGAATTATAGAAAAGCCTTTAGCTATAATACATGATATTATTAAATATATTTGTAAGTTTATTACTAACTTTATTGCCTATCTTTTTAAATTTTTAATATCAATATTTAATAAAATATCTGCTCATGATATTGGAGAGTTTATAAGTAAAAGATATTATATAATTCCGTCATTTATAGTTTTTTTCATAATAATCTTTATTGATAATAACTTTATAAAAATTGGTTCATTTCCAGAAGAATGGAAATTGTCGATCAGACAACCAATAACGAATGCTGTAGAAAGTTTAACTGTTAATCCAGGTTTTATTGCATTCACAAAAAGTTTAAGAGCATTCGTTTACCTTAATCTGTTACGCCCTTTAGATGTTTTCCTAACGCATATACCTTGGTGGTACACTATGGCCGTATTCGTTGCATTAGGTTACATAACAGTTGGAATAAGATTTGCGATTATAACTGCACTATTATTACTTTTTATTGGAGCATGTGGAATTTGGTCTCACTCAATGATAACTTTATCTTCGGTTTTGGTTTCAGTTGCTTTGTGTTTTATAGTGGGTGTGCCTCTTGGAATAATAGCATCTTACAGTGAGAGATTTAGAAATATTCAGAACGTTGTCTTAGATGCAATGCAAACACTTCCATACTTCTGCTACTTAATTCCTGTTCTTATGTTCTTTGGAGGTGGTATTGTATCTGCAGTTTTAGCTACCGTTATTTACTCTATACCACCAATAATAAGGTTAACAGCTCTAGGTTTAACTCAAGTTTCAGGAACATATTCAGAGGTATCAAGATCTTTTGGAGGAACATTAATTCAGACATTAAATAAAGTAAAATTCCCACTTGCTATCCCAAGTTTAGTAATCGGTTTTAATCAAACAGTTATAATGGCTTTTGCAATGCAAATTGTAACTCCACTTATTGGTGGAAAAGGTTTAGGACTTGAAGTCTTTAATGGTTTAGCAAGATCAGACACAGGTAGAGGTCTTGCAGCAGGTATAGGAATTGTACTATTAGCAATTATTATAGATAGAATAACTCTTGCTTGGACTAAAAAACAGAGAATAGCATTAGGTCTAGAAAAAAAATAAAATGTCTAAGGAAAAGGATTTACCACTTACCAGTAATCATTGGGGCACCTACAGAGCAAAAGTAAAAAATGGTAAAGTCAAAGATCTTATAGGTTGGGAGCATGACAAAGATCCATCACCTATTGGACCAGGTATTTTAGATGTTTTAGATGGTCCAACAAGAATTGGTTCACCAATGTTTCGTAAAAGTTGGTTGGAAGAAGGGCCTGGAAGTAAAAATAATTTACGAGGAATTGATCCATTTATTAAAGTAAGTTGGGAAAAAGCTCAAAAATTAGTTGGAAACGAACTTAATAGAGTTCGAAAAAAATTTGGAAACTCATCTATATATGGAGGCTCTTATGGATGGGCTAGTGCTGGTCGCTTTCATCACGCTCAAAGCCAATTGCATAGATTTTTAAATTGTATTGGTGGTTACACAAGGTCAAAATTTACTTATAGTTTTGCAGCTGCAGAAGCCTTGGTACCACATATTTTAGGAAGTTTTCGTGCCTATCTCGATACTAGTACAAGTTGGGAGTTAATTAAAAAGAATACAGAACTTTTTGTTTGCTTTGGAGGTGTTCCAATTAAAAATGGTCAAATCTCTCAAGGTGGAACAGGTAACCACTATCAAAGAAAAAACTTATTAGCTGCAGCGCAGTCTGGAATAGAGTTTATTAATGTTAGTCCTTTAAAATCTGATCTTATGGATGAGGTAAAAGGTAAATGGATAGCTGCACGTCCAAATACTGACACAGCCTTAATGCTTGGAATTGCCCATACACTTCACGTCAAAGGTTTAAGTAATAAAGAATTTTTAGTCAAATACACAGAAGGCTTTGAAAAATTTTTACCTTACCTTTTAGGTGAAACTGATGGTGAGGAAAAAAATGCAGATTGGGCTGCTAAAATCTGTGAGATACCATCAGACGTTATCATAAATTTAGCGAAAAGGATGGCTTCAAAACGAACAATGATTTCTGTAAGTTGGTCCTTAACACGTCAAGATCATGGAGAACAACCATTTTGGATGGCAATTATGTTAGCTTCTATGATAGGTCAAATAGGATTACCGGGTGGTGGTTTTGGTTTTGGATATAGCGCCACTAACTACATAGGTGGACAGTTTACTGTTTTACCAGGTGCAGCTTTTCCACAGGCTGAAAATGAAATAGAAAATTTTATTCCAGTAGCAAGAATAACAGATTTACTACTACACCCAGGTGAAAAGTTTGATTTTGATGGAAAAGTTTATGAATATCCTGATACTAAATTGATTTATTGGGCCGGAGGAAACCCATTTCATCATCATCAGGATTTAAATAAACTAATTAAAGCATGGGAAAAACCAGATACAATTATTTGTAATGAATGGTGTTGGAATACACTTGCAAAACGTTCTGATATTGTGTTGCCTTGTACTACGCCTTTAGAAAGAAAAGATATTATGATGACCCCTAGAGATCCTTACGTGGTTTCAATGTCTAAATTAGTAGAGCCATACGAAGATGCAAAAAATGATTTTGAAATATTTAAAGGTATATCTAGAGAAATGGGTGTAGAGGAAAAGTTTACAGAAGGTCGCAATCAGGAAGAATGGCAGCAATGGATTTATAAGCAAACATTAGAAAGAGCTGAGGCTGCAAATATTAATATTCCAAGTTATGAAAAGTTTAGGGATGATGGTTGGTTTAAAATAAATGGACCCTCTGAACCTACGCTGATGCTGAAAGATTTTATTAAAAACCCTAAAGAATACCCTTTAAATACACCTAGCGGTAAAATTGAAATATTTTCTGAAACTATTTCTAATTTTAAATATGATGATTGCCCAGGTCATCCAGTATGGCTAGAACCTTATGAGTGGCTAGGCTTAAAAAATAAAATTTATCCACTTCATCT
This sequence comes from uncultured Pelagibacteraceae bacterium, assembly GCA_902583345.1. Classification (GTDB taxonomy): domain Bacteria; phylum Pseudomonadota; class Alphaproteobacteria; order Pelagibacterales; family Pelagibacteraceae; genus Pelagibacter. The sequence goes on from CACHVT010000024.1 coordinate 5,735, forward strand.
AATTTCTAACCAACCTAAAGATAAATTACATAGTCAAATGGATCATGGTAAATATAGCAAATCTTTAAAACTTAAAGACAGAGAACCTCTTGAAATGAATCGAGTTGATGCAGAGAAGCGCGGAATAAATGATGGAGATGTAGTTAAACTTTTTAATGATAGAGGATCATGTTTAGCAGGTGTTAAAATCACTGACAATATAAGACCCAATGTTGTACAAATGAGCACAGGTGCATGGTATGACCCAGAAAATCCAAGACAAAATCGAAGTTTATGCAAACATGGCAACCCTAATGTCTTAACACCAGATAAAGGAACATCAAAATTAGGACAAGGACCGATTGCACATTCGTGTCTTATTGAGATAGAAAGATTTAATGGTAAAGTTCCTAAAGTTACAGCCCATGAACCGCCAGTTATTTTAAATTCTGCCAAATCATTAAGTTAAAGGAAGGAAATTAATGGGAAATCTTCAAGAACTATCAGACCTAAAAAAGACTGTTAAAATAAGTGAAAGAAGATTTGAAGAATCACCATTTATTGAACGTACAAATAGTCCAAATATGGTTCGTGGTGTCTACGCTGGTCGATATTTTCCAATGTCAATAGGTGAAGATCCAATAGAAAAATATTGGTTGCTTAGACAAAAAGCTCTTATCTTTGATGTTCCTGAAAAACCAATTGAAATAACAGGTCCAGACAGTTTAAAATTTTTAAATAAAGTTTTAACTAGAGATCTTTCAACTGTTAAAGAAGGGCGTGGTTATTATTCATTGGCATGTACTCCTCAAGGAGGAATATTCATGGATGGAGTAATATTTAAATTTAATGAAAATAAATATTGGTATGTTCAAGCAGATGGACCATTTGAAGAATGGCTTTTAGCTCATAGCTCAAATTTTGATGTAAAAATCAGCGACCCAAAATCTCGTGTTTTACAAATTCAAGGCCCGGCTTCAATAGATATAATGAAGAAAGCATCAAGCGGTAAAATTGATGAAAATTTAAAATATTATAGATGTGGTTTTTTTAATCTTGGAGGACAAAATCTTTTTGTTTCAAGAACTGGCTTTACTAATGAACTTGGTTTTGAAATTTATACTGAAGGATCTAAGACTGACCATTTGGCGCTTTGGGATCATTTAATGAGTTGTGGAAAACCTTATGGTATGGAATTTTCAGCAGCTCGGGCTATGACTATTAGAAGAATTGAAGGAGGAATTTTGGGAAACTTAACTGATATCGATACAACGATTAATCCATTTGAAGCAGGTTTAGAGTTTTGCGTTCATATGGAAAAGGGAAATTTTATTGGACGAGATTCCTTATTAAAAAAAGATAGAAGACCTTGTCTATTTGGATTAACCTGTAAAACAGAGACTCCTCTATCTGGAAGCAAAGTTCTTGATGGAGATAATATCGTTGGTCATATAACTGCTGGAGTACAATCTCCAACATTGCAACTTGGAATAGGATATGTAAGATTTTATAGGCCTGATAATTGGTCAGGTAGAGAATTAACTTTTAAATTGTTAGATGGAAGCTCTCACAGGGGAAAGATAGTAAATCTTCCTTTTTTTGATCGGGAAAAAAATATAGCTAGAGGGGTAGATCGAACAATACCCAATAAGCCAAAATAATATCCTCAATATAAACATAAAGAGAAACTTGGTCTAAAAAGTTAGAGATATATGGCAGTTTAACTGGTTTACATTTATATAACTTTTGCATTAAAATAAAATTTTTAAAAATTAAGAGAGGAGACTTAATGAAACTAACAAAAACAATTTCAGCACTATTTTTAACTTTAGTGCTACTTGTAGGTAGTTTAGGGCAGGCAAATGCTGCTAAAAGACTACATGCAGCTATAGCTGACTGGACAGGCGGTATAATCACTTGTGAAGTTGCTGTAGCAATTCTTGAAAGAGAATATGGTTACAAGATTAAACAAACTGTATTCCCATCAGGAACTGGTTTATGGGAAGCAATTGCAGCAGGAGAAATAGATTTTGCTTGCGAAAGCTGGCCGAGTTATGCTGAAGCAGATTCAGTAATGTTAAACGAAGATCTTATTTACGAAGGTAAAGTAGTTGGATCTTACAGTGGAGACGGAAGTGTAGATCTTTTAGGTACATCTGGAATTATTGGATTATCTGACTACTGGATCCCAAGATATGCTGCTGAAAAATTTGGTATCAAAACTTGGAAAGATTTAAATAAACACAAAAAAGAATTTGCTACTATCGAAACTGGAAACAGAGGCAGACTTATTGGATGTCCAGTAGCTGGTTGGAACTGTCATGACCAAAAAAGACTTGATATTTTAGGAATTGACTTTCAAGCAGATGAACTTGGTACAGAAGCTGCAGCTATTGCAGAAGCAAAAGCAGCTTATATGAGAAAAGAACCATTCTTATTATATCTATGGTCACCTCATTGGTTTTTCGGTGAATTTGACATGGTGGGAGTTCAACTTCCAGAGCACAAAGTTTGTGACCCTGATACATTCACGGAAGCAGGTAACTGGAAAGATTGTGGTAAAAAAGGTTGGCCAGGAACTGGTTGGGCTAAAGATTACACAATGAATTATGGTAACCCAGCTGTATTTGCAAAAGCTGAGAATGCCGATGCTAAGAAATTCTTTGAAAATATGTCTTTACAAAATATTGATCAAGCTAAGATGTTAGTTGAAGTTGATATTAAAAAAAGACCAGTAAAAGAAGTTGTTAAAGAGTGGTTAGACAGCAATCCAGATAAGTGGAAACCTTGGCTAAAATAAAATAACATTTTTTTAATAATAAAAATTAAAGGCCTTGTTTTTAACGAGGCCTTTTTTTTATATGGAGATTTTTGTTTAAGAATTATTATTTTCTGGATTTCCTGAATCGCCATCCTGAGTTTGACTCTCAGCTTCAGATAGCTCATCTAATGAAACATCTTCTTCTTTAGTTTCATCATCAGTTGCGTCAATACTTGTATCAGCTGAGCCTTTTAATTCATCTATATCCTCTTTAGAAACTTTTATTTTTTCAGGTATCTTTCTAGCTCTTTTTGATGGAAGAATTGGAGTACCACTTTTGGATATTTCTCCTTTATATAAATTTTGGAAATCATCACCCACTTCCTCATCTTCCTCTGCGCTATCATCAACTTGTTCGATATGTTTTCTTAGTTTATAAACAGCACTGTCTGTTAATTCAGAAACTTTTACATTCTCTGCTGCAATTTCTCTTAATGAAATTACAGTATTTTTGTCATTATCTTTTTCTACAGTTGGTTCAACACCTGAATTTAGTTGTGTTGCTCTCTCTTTAGCTACTAAAACTAATTCGTAAGGGCTTTTTACTTTATCCATGCAGTCTTCAACTGTTACTCTTGCCATGAGCGGTATTTATACCTGAAGAACTTCAAAATCAAGTTATTTTTATAGATATGTTGGATTTAATTTTTGCTTTATTAAAAACAACAATATAATGGATATGAAAATATAGGTTCCAGATATAATTGATATATTTTCAATGGAGAAACCTTTATCAATTAAAAAACCAAATAATGCAGTTCCAAAAGCAGTGGCAAAAACCATTAATGCAGTAGTAAGGGCTTTTATTGATCCAATGTGTCTAACTCCATAAATTTCAGCCCAAGTAGAAGATCCTAAAACATTGGCCAATCCGTTTGAAATACCAATTAATCCTAAAAAGAAAAAAGAGGAAATTGGACTTTTAAAATAAAACAAAACTCCTGCAGCAAATAAAAGAGGTATATTCATATAAATTATCAATTTTCTGCTTGTGTACTTATCAATCAAAAAACCAGCTAAAAATAGAGTTAGTACTGAAGAGATAGAATATACCATAAATGATTGTGCGATAACGTATGGCCCCCACCCTTTAGAGGACAATATAAATGATTGGTAGACGAAAACACCTGTAGCTATCCAGGGCATAGCTAGCATATTCATGCAAATAATATAAAACCTATAATCTTTTATAACTTCAAGTCTTGCCCAATTTTTAATTTTTTTTAATTTATTTTTGGTTTCTGTTACTTCTTCTCTCGAATCAAAGTTAAGGTTTTTAATTAAATTAAAAGAAACGATTGGTAAAAAAAGTAGAACTAAAATAGATATATAAATCCATATAATTTTCCACTCAATTATACTCAATAAATAAATCATCAGCACTGGTAAAATAAACTCAGCAGTAGATAAACCGAACCATGCTGTACTTAATGCCTTGCCTCTAGATTTAGTAAAGTAACGTGAAATTGTTGTTGTTGCTGTATGAGACATCATTCCTTGACCAGAAAATCTCATCAACAGAATTGCGATAAAAAGAAATGTAACCGAAGAAATTTTTGAAAAAAAAAAACTAGAAAATGATAGAAGTAAGGTGACTATAAAAGCAAATTTGAAAATATTTATATCATCTATTTTTTTCCCTAACCAAATTAGAATGAAACTACTTAATAATGTTGCAGAGGCATAAATTGAGCCAAATTGTCCATGTGTGATTGATAACTCGTTTCTGATACTCGGATTAAAGATACCTAAAAAAAAACTCTGTCCAAAACTTGAAAAAAATGTAAATATAAAACCAAAAATAATTACTTTTAAACTTAAACTTTTAAACATATTTTATTATGACTTGTAATGTTGCTTTCATTGGTCTTGGTGTAATGGGTTACCCAATGGCTGGTTATATATCAAAAGGTGGGCACAATGTAACTGTTTTTAATAGAACAGCTTCAAAAGCTGATAAATGGATTTCAGAATATAAAGGTACAAAGGCTGATACACCTGCAAAAGCTGCTACAGGTGCTGATTTTATATTTACATGTGTTGGAAATGATAATGATCTAAAAGAAGTAACTTTTGGAGATAATGGAATTTTTAAAACAATTAAAAAAAATTCCATTTATATTGATAACACTACAGCTTCAGCTACTATCGCAAGAGAGATTTACAATTACGCAAAAAAAAATGGTTTTGGTGCTTTGGATGCACCAGTATCAGGAGGACAAGCAGGTGCAGAAAATGGAGCACTAACCGTAATGATTGGTGGAGATCAAGCAGACTTTGATAAGGCTAAAGATAAAATTGATTGTTATAGTAAAAAAATGAAATTACTTGGTAAGGCCGGTAGTGGTCAACTTGCAAAAATGGTTAACCAAATATGCATTGGTGGATTAGTTCAAGCTTTATCTGAAGCAATTAATTTTGGAATGAAAGCTGGATTAAACATGGAAGATGTAATCGAGGTAATTTCAAAAGGAGCAGCCCAATCGTGGCAAATGGAAAATAGATATAAAACTATGATTGATGATAAATTTGAATTTGGTTTTGCTGTGGATTGGATGAGGAAAGATCTAAAAATTGCAATGGATGAAGCAAAAGATAATGGATCATTGCTTCCAATAACAGAAGTTGTTGATAAATATTATGCTGAAGTTCAGGCTATGGGTGGAAATAGATGGGATACATCCAGTTTAATTAGAAGATTTAGAAAGTAACACTGTATGCAGCCAGCATACTATGAAAATTTAGTAGAAATTCAAAATAAGTATTGGTTAATGTTAGATGATGCTGTTATTAACAGAGCTTCGCCATTTAGAATTCCAGTTTTCATGTGTGCAAATCAGGATGAGATTGATGGAAGAATAGTTGTTTTAAGAAAGTCAGATAGAGCAAATAACTTATTACAATTTCATACTGATCTTAGATCGCCGAAAGTAAATATTTTAAAGAAGAATAACAAGGGTTCTTTACTTTTCTATGATAAAGAAGAAAAGATTCAACTTAGAGTTAAGGTTAATTGCGAAATCAATAATCAAAATCTAATAACAAAGGAATCTTGGAAAAAAACTCAACATATAAGTAGACGGTGCTATTTAACTGATAGTCCTCCTGGAACTATATCAGAAAACCCAACTTCTGGAATGATATCCAAATTAGAAGATTTTGATTACACAATGAAGCAAAGTGAAGAAGGTTATAAAAATTTTACTGTAATTAAATGTAAAATTAAATCTATTGAATGGCTATATCTTGCAGCAAAAGGACACCGAAGAGCAAAATTTGATTTGGAAACTAATAAAAATGCTTGGTTAGTTCCTTAATTTTTTTCTAAATTTGATAGTTTCATTCTCAATTTTGAGGATAAATTTTTAAACCATTTCTCCTCTTTACCAGACTCAGGTAAAACAGCTCCATATTCTATCATTTGTGAGGGTGGTAAATCATTAATATAAACCCATACTTGAGTTTCATCCAATTTTGATTTTCTTACTAAAATATTTTTTAGTTCTAATATTAATTTATCTTTTACATTTTTAGGTCTTCCGGCTCTAATTTGACCAAGTAAAAATATTGATGGTTCTTTTACTTTCTTACCTCCCATAAAATGATTATTTTTTTTTGTTTTATTAAATATTACTTGAGCGAAATAGGTATTTGCTCCCGTTACAACATTATGAACTTTGGTAATTCCCTCTGCTAAATTTTTTTGTTGTTTTGAGGTTAAATTAAAGTTTGAATTTATTACTGTATAAGTTGGCATAATGATTAAAATATAGATTTTGAGTATTTTTTC
>CACHVT010000025.1 GCA_902583345.1 uncultured Pelagibacteraceae bacterium
CTGTCGAAAAGGCAAACAATGTAAGAAATTTTATTTTATTTTTTATAGTTTCTTTAATAATTTTTTCTACAGTATTTAAACCAGCCTTATGACCTAAGTTTCTAGATTTTTTATTCTTTAATCCCCATCGACCATTACCATCCATTATGATGGCCACATGTTGGATAAGGTTCATATTGTCATAATTTCTTTTTCTTTAGTTAAAACTTTGCTGTCAATCTGTTTTATATGATCATCAGTAAAAGTTTGCACTACTTTTTGAAATTTTTTTTCTTCGTCTTCACTTATATTTTTTTCTTTTAATAGCTCTTTTAAATTATCATTTGCTTCTCTTCTTATATTTCGTATTGAAATTTTACATTTTTCTCCAATTGATTTAATCATCTTCTTCATTTCACTTCTTCTTTCTTCACTTAAATCTGGAATTGGTAATCGAATTAACTGCCCATCAATTTGTGGATTAAGACCAAGATCAGACTTTTTAATTGCCGAGTCGATTAAAACTACATTGTTTTGATCCCAAACCTGGATATTAATTGTCCTTGCTTCTGGTGTTGTTATAGTGCCCAATTGGTTTATAGGCATTTTTTGTCCGTAAACATCTACTTTAACAATATCAAGCATGCTTGAGTTTGCTCTTCCTGTTCTTAATGAACCTATTTCTTTGATAAATACTTCAAAAGTTTTATCCATTTTTTGATTATAGCTTTTGTCGTTGAACATTTAGTCACCAATTTTTAAACGATAAAAATCTTTTATCTTTAAATCATTTATACTTAAATCTTTTAATATATCTTTTACCTTTTTTTTAGGTTCCATAACCCATTGTTGAGTTAATAATGAATTTTCCTCCTTAAATTTATTTATTTTACCCTGCGTAATTTTCTTAACAATGTCATCTGGTTTACCTGTACTTTTTAACTCCTGATTTATTAATGACATTTCTTTTTCTAATATATTTTGATCAATACTACTTGAGTCCAAAGCTAAAGGGTTAGTTGCAGCGATATGCATAGATAATTGTTTACCAAACACATTTAAACTCTCTGATTTATCTGATGTTTCTAAAGAAACAATTACTGCCAACTTAGATAAATTGTCTTTAACAACAGTATGCAAATATTTAAAATTTTTTGAACCATCATGATTAAATGTTTTAACTCTTCCAAGAGTAATTTTTTCTCCAATTTTTGCAATTAATGCAACAAGGTTTTCATCTACCGTTTTATTATTTTTCATTTGAATCTTTTTTAATTTTTCTAAATTTGAACTGATAGAGTTGTTTAGTTCACTTAATTCTTTAACAAAATTTATAAAATCCTCGTTTTTTGCAACAAAATCGGTTTCACAATTTACTTCAATTACAGATATTTTATTTTCATCGCCACTTATCGCAACCACTCCTTCATTTGCAACTCTTGACATTTTCTTGGAAGCCTTAGAAATACCTTTAACTCTAAGTATTTCTACTGCTTTATCTAAATTCCCACCTGATTCATCTAGGGCAGCATTACAATCTTTAAAACCTGCACCTGTAGATTTACGCAATTTCTTTATTTTTTCTATATCACTCATGCTTAATTAAGATTTTTTTTTGAGTTTTTTTCTTCTAAAATCTTTTCAATATTTTTTTTTTCTTTTTTAAATTCTTCTTTTTTTGAATTTATTTGATTTTTTTCCTCTGTGGATTGGGGTGTTGCTTTTTTTGCATTATCTATTGTCTCTTTTATTAATGAACAATATAAATCAATTGACCTTCTAGCGTCATCATTTCCTGGGATTGGATAATCTATTCCTACAGGATCTGAATTAGTATCTAATATTGCTATTATAGGGATACCTAATTTAATTGCTTCTTTTACCGCAAGTGACTCGTAGTTTGTATCTATTACAAAAACTAAATCAGGAATTTTTTTCATTTCTGAAATCCCACCAAGTGACCTTTGAAGTTTATCTCTTAAAACACTCATTTTTAGTAATTCCTTTTTTGTGAATCCTCTATTTTCAGATGCCAAGTCTACATTTATTTTATCTAGTTTTTTTATTGAATTTGATATAGTTCCCCAGTTAGTTAACATCCCACCTAGCCACCTATAGTTAACGAAATATTGTCCAGTTTTTTTTGCAAGATCTGCTATTGCTTCTGATGCTTGTTTCTTTGTTGATATAAATAAAATTTTACCATTGCTAGCAACTGTGTCATAAACTTTTTCAAGAGCAACATTTGTTAACTCAAGTGTCTGTGTTAAATCTATAATATGTATTGAATCTCTTTTTCCAAAAATATATTTTTTCATTTTTGGATTCCATCTTAAAGTTTTATGACCTAAGTGGACTCCTGCTTCTAGCAATTGTTGTATTGTTATATTTGGTATTTTCATATATTTTCCCGGTTGTACCACCACAGTTACTTCCACTTAAGGACCGGAGGTTTTAAACCACAAACTGTGTGCGTATTAATTTAGGTGATTATTTACAAATTATTTAAAGAATAAACAAGTATTTTTTACTGTATATTGGTCAAAATATCTTGATTTTTTATAATATTTAACAATTTTCTATCAACAAATCTTTTATTTTTTAACTTAAATATAAATTCTTCTTTTCCATTATTAAAATTAATTTTTACATCTGTGCTACCTTTATTTTGAATTAATTGCGAAATTTTTTGCATTTGTTCCTGTCTTGTAATTTTGAATTCAATTTCAGAAATTGGCTTATTGTATAAATTTTTCAATGATATGATTTTTTTAACATTTATTCTTTTAAATCTATTATCATCTTCCGCTGCATTTTTATTTAGAGTCATTATAATGGAATTGCCCTCCATCAAAATATCTCTATTTAATTCTAATAAGTCAGAAAAAATAAATAATTCAAATACTCCTGATAAGTCTGTTAATTTTAAAATAGCATATGAGTTTCCTTTACTAGTCTTCTTTTCTTGTATTTTCAAAACTGTAGCGGCAATACTACCTTCTTTGATATCATTATTAGATTTAAATTTTAAGTAATCACTGATTTTGTAATCTATAAAAATATCCTTAAATTGATTTAAAGGATGATCTGAAATGTAGAAACCCATCGCCTCAAATTCTTTTAACAAACGCTCGTCAAATTTCCAATCGTCCTTGTCTTTAATCAAATTTGGCTCTTTCACATCATCAGAGGGAAAGAGGTTTATTTGGTTAGCTACTTTGTTATCAAAAATAATTTTCGATTTTTGTATAAGTTTTGGAATTGAATCAAAAATAGATTTTCTATTACTAATAATTGAGTCAAAGGCTCCAGATTTAACTAATCCTTCTAATTGTAGTTTATTTATGTCTTTTGGATTAACTCTACTTATAAAATCATTGATTGAAGAAAATTCTCCATTTTTTTCTCTTTCATTAATAATATTTGATATTGCTTCAAATCCTACATTTTTAATTCCTCCTAAGGCATAATAAAAATTTTTATTTATTGATCTAAATTCTGAATAACACCTGTTTATATTTGGTCTTATAATTTGAATATTTAATCTTTTTAATTCTTCATAAAATTCGCTTAATTTATTTTGATTTGATATATCCATAGTCATTGATGCTGAAAAAAATTCATTTGGAAAATGGGTTTTTAAATATGCAGTTTGATAGGAAATAATTCCATAAGCAGCCGCATGACTTTTATTAAAACCATATTCTGCGAATGGTTCTATTTTTAAAAAAATACTTGCTGCAATATCTTTTTTTATTCCATTTTTGACAGCTCCATCTATAAATTTTTCTTTTTGTTTTTCTAATTCTGCTCTCTTTTTTTTCCCCATAGCTTTTCTTAAAATGTCAGCCTGGCCAGGAGAAAATCCTGACAACTTTTGAGCTATCTGCATAACTTGTTCTTGGTAAATTATTACACCATATGTAGGTTTTAAAATATCTTCTAAGTAAGGATGCAAGTAATCTGGTTCTTGTTTTCCATGCTTACAATCATTGTAAATTGGAATATTGTTCATCGGGCCAGGTCGATATAAAGCAACCAATGCAATAATATCCTCTAGATGATTTGGTCTCATTTTAATTAAAGCTTCTCTCATGCCAGCGCTTTCAAGCTGAAATATTCCTACTGTGTTACCTTGAGTTAATAAATCAAAGACTTTTTGATCATCAAAACTAATATTTTCAATTTTAAAATTTTTATCATTTTTATTTATTAATTTTTGAGTTTTATTAATTACTGTTAATGTTTTTAATCCCAAGAAATCAAATTTAATTAAACCTGCTTTTTCTGCGGAATACATATCAAACTGTGTAGAAGGTAATAATAAATTTGCAGAAGAGTCTTTATATAAAGGAACTTCTTCAGTTAAATTTTTATCTGCAATTACAACACCAGCAGCATGTGTCGCAACATTTCTATTAAGTCCCTCTAATTTTAAAGAAAGATCGGTTAATTTTTTTACTCTTGAATCTTCTTTAATTAATTTTTGTAATCTAGGTTCATTATTAATACATTGGGTTAAATTTTGTGGTCTTGAGGGATCAAAAGGTATCATTTTGGAAATACCATCCACAAAACCATAAGGTAGTCCTATAACCCTCCCTACGTCTCTAATAACCATCCTAGCTTTTAATTTACCGAAAGTAATTATATGCGCCACTCCATTTTTATACTTGGACCTTAAGTATTTAAATACTAAATCTCTTTTCTCTTCACAAAAATCTATATCAAAATCTGGCATAGATATTCTATCTGGATTTAAAAATCTTTCAAAAATCAAATTAAATTTTATTGGATCTAAATCTGTAATAGAAAGACACCACGCAACCAATGATCCAGCCCCAGATCCCCTGCCTGGTCCAACAGGAATATCATTATTTTTGGCCCATTTGATATAATCTGATACTATTAAGAAATAACTTGCATATTTCATTTTTGTTATAATTTTTAATTCATGATTAAGTCTTTTTTTATATTCTTTAAACTTTTCGTTTTTAATTAAATTTATATTTTCTATATTAAAATGATTAAAAAATTTTTCTTTTAATCCTTCATCTGCTATTTTTAATAAAATCTCATCTGCATCACCGTCTTTTTCACTACTTATATTTGGCAATACAGGGACGGATGACTCGGTTCTAAAACTACACCTATAAGGTAAATTATAATTATTTTGTAAAGCTTCAGGTAAATCAGAAAATAATTTCTTCATTTCTTCATTTGATTTAAAATAGTGTTGATCAGTATATTTAAATCGATTTTTATCATTAATATAGGTTTTATTTCCAATACAAATTAAAGCATCATGAGCATCATACATATTTTTATCTATATAAAAAACTTCATTGGTAGCGATTATCGGAATTTTTAATTCTAGAGAAAGATTGAGATTATACTTTTCAAATTCGCTTTCATTAATATCTCCATGCCTTTGGATCTCTAAATAAAATCTATCCCCGAGGACTTGAGATAATTTTTCATAAAGTTTTTTAACGTCATCAAATTTTCCTTTATTAAATAGTTTTCCAAATAAATTGTTAATTGAACCAGAAAAAACTATTATTCCTTCATTATTTTTTAATAATTCAGAGATGTTTAAATGTGGATCAGATATTTCAGAGTTTTGCAAATACGAACGAGATGATAGTTCTAAAATTTTTTTATAACCTTTTTTATTTGAAGCTATAAGAGGCAAAAGCCCAGTAGTGCCTTCATAAGTAAAATTAATTTGTGTTCCAATTATTGGTTGCGTACCAGCTTTTGAAATATTTTCTGAAAACTCTAAAGATCCGCATAAATTAGAAGTATCAGATAAACCTACAGAGTTAATTTTGTTATCTTTGCAAAATTCTTTTAAATCATCTATTTTGATTGTACCTTCGCATATAGAATATTGTGTATGAATTTTTAAATGATTAAATTTTTGATTATTTGATTCTTGCATTGATAATTTTAATATTACCATTAACCATTTCTAATTTGCAATCTGCCTTATTCGCAAAATATCTATTGTGAGTTGCATAAATAATAATCCTGTTTGAATTTTTTAGACCATACAAAACATTGAAAACCTCTTTTGCCGTAGAACTATCCAAACTACCAGTTGGTTCATCCGCAAGTATTATTTGTGGAGCATTTATCAAAGCTCTTGCTATTGCAACTCTTTGAATTTCACCCCCAGATAATTCAGAGGGAAAATGGTTTATTCTATCGATTAAACCCATTTTTTTAATAATATTTTTTGCAGTTTCTACTGCCTTTTTTTTATTGTTAGTTAGAGATAATTTTGCGAGATAGATATTTTCCAAAGCAGTAAAATCAGGAAGTAAGCTATTTTGTTGATAAACAATTCCAATTTTTTCAGCTCTGATCTTGTCGTTTTTTGATGAGTTCAGAAAATTTATACTATTTCCGGATATATTAATAGAACCAGAAGTAGGTTTGTCAATTAAAGACAAAATATTTAACAATGTTGATTTTCCTGATCCAGATGGACCTACTATTGAATATATTTTTCCAAGATCAAATTTAAAATTAATTTTTTTTAATATCGAAATTTTTTTGCTTGTCAAAAAAGATTTTGAAACTTTATTAAGAGTAATTAAACTATTCATATTTTAAAGATTTTACTGGATCAAGTTTTGATGCTTTTATTGCAGGAAATATAGATACAATTATAGTTATCATTATTGAACAAATAGATATAATAAAAATAGAAAAAAAGTTAATTTCAGAAGGCATTTTACTTAAGAAATAAATTTCTTCAGGAAATAGACTAATATTAAAAACTTCACTTAAAAAGATTCTAACTTTTTCTATGTACATTGAAAATGTTATCCCTAATAAAATTCCAAATAAAGTAGCAGATGAACCGATAATTACACCTACTAAAAAAAATATTTTTGTTATTGACTTATTTAGAACACCAATCGATTTTAATATTGCTATTTCACGTGTCTTGTTTTTAACTAGAATAGTTAATCCAGATATAATATTAAAAGCAGCAACTATGATTATTAAAGATAATATTATAAACATTACGTTTCTTTCTACTTTTAATGCAGAAAACAATGAATTATTCATATCAGACCATGTATAAATAAATTTATCTTGAAAAATAGATTGAACTATTGCTTTACTTTTTTCAATGTCTGAGGGATTTTTTAGATAAATTTCTAATTTTCTATTGCTTATATCTAGTTCTAAGAAATCTTCTAAAGTATTTAAATTAATAAATGCTACACTATGATCAAATTCGGCAAGACCACTTTCAAATAAAGATGTTATGATGAAAGTTTGTTGTTTAGGAAGGTTGCCTATTATTGTTTCTATTCCGACAGAGGACATTATTGAAACTTTGTCCCCAACTTTTAAATCTAAAGCAAAACTTAATTCTTTTCCAATGGAGATATTATTTTTTATTAAATTATTTCTTTTTCCCACGAAGTTTTCGTTTTTTATTATTTCAAGTTTTGAAAAATCCTCTTTGCTATATCCTCTTAAAATTATTCCTTTAGTAAAATCTTTTTTTATCAAAATAGCTTCGCCATCATTGCTAAAAATTAAATTATTTGAAATCTGCCTTAAATTATTATCTTTTATTTTTGTGTTATCTATTGTTTTATTATAAGGATTAACAACGACATGTGCATTAAAACCAACTATTTTATTTATCAGTTCACTTCTAAAACCGTTCATTACTGACATAACAATAATTAACACTGCAACACCTAGACTTATTCCAATAAATGAAAAGATAGATATTACATTTAGAAAACCATCTTTTTTTCTGGTTTTCAAATATCTAAAAGTAATTTCTTTTTCTAATGTAGAAATCAAATTTTTTCTTTTTGTTTAGTTATTAACTTAGATATTTGCTTAATTGATAATTTCTGAGTACCTTTGCCTATTTCTTTAAATTCAAAAAGATCACCTTCAGATTTTTTTCCTAGTATAATTTGATAAGGAATACCAATTAAGTTAAATTTTTTCATTTTTGATGAAATATTTTCATTAGTATCATCTATAATTGTGTCAATTTTTTTACTATCGAAAATTTTGTATAATTTTTCAGCTTTTTCAAGATTAGAAATATCGTTTTTTGTGATCATCGGTATAATTGCAAGTTCGTAAGGAGCAATAGATAATGGCCATTTCATTATTTCTTCTTTATCATCATATTTAGCCTCAATTATCGCTCCAACTAATCTTGAAACACCAACTCCATAAGATCCCATTTTGACAAAATCTTTTTTACCCCCAGGAAGATCTACTGTAGCATTTAATGGTTTAGAATATTTATCACCAAAATAAAATATATGACCCACTTCAATTCCTTTTGTTATTAATCTATTATTTGATGTTACTTTTTTTTCAAATTCTTGTTTATTAAATTTTTCATCCGTAACTGCATAAAAAATTTCATATTTTTTTCTCAGTTCTTCTAGTGATTTTTTTTCTAAATTTGCATTATCATAATTTACTTCAAAAATTCTTTTGTCTGTAAAAATTTTACTTTCTCCTGTCTCGGCTAATATCACAAATTCATGAGAAAGATTTCCACCTATAGGACCAGTATCGGCAGCCATTGGTATTGCTGTTAAATTTAATTTTTTAAATGTTCTTAAGTATGATAAAAAAAATTTATTATATGAGTATAATGCTTCTTCATCATTAACATCAAATGAATAAGCATCTTTCATATAAAATTCTCTACAACGCATAATTCCAAATCTTGGTCTAAGCTCGTCTCTAAACTTCCATTGAATATGATACAAGAGTTGTGGTAATGATTTATAAGATTTAATATTAGATCTAAATATATCAGTTATTAATTCTTCATTGGTTGGGCCGTAGAGCATTTCTCTATCTTGACGATCTTTAATTCTTAGCATTTCATCACCATAATCATCATATCGACCACTTTCTTTCCAAATTTCACAAGATTGAATTGTAGGCATTAGAATTTCTTGAGCGCCAATTTCGTTTTGTTCATCTCTTACAATTTTCTCAATTTTTTTCATAATTTTAAATCCAAGTGGAAGCCACGAATATATACCTGCAGAAGATTGTTTGATCATTCCAACTCTAAGCATTAATTTGTGAGACTTTATTTTTGCTTCAGTAGGATTGTTTTTTAAAATTGGTATAAAAGCTTTTGATAAATACATTAAAGTTATTATGTTTCTTAAATCAAAATATTCAATTAAATTCTTACCAAGTTTATATTGGTAAAAGGTTTTTTACCTGTTTTTTCTTTAGAATATTTTCTACATATTATTTTAAGTGCATCAATTAGATTCGTTTCTTGTTTCTTGCTATTTAAAGAGAAGGTTTTTGTTGTATTTTCAATTTCATTTTCTAAACCATTTATAAACTCATCTGCATGATTAACAGGTAAACCTTTAAACGTTAAAATCGGTCTTTGATGAATATTGCCTTTTGGAGTTACCATTATTGTTAGTTCGATATATCCATTATTACTTAAATTTTTTCTATCTTTTATAGATTGTGAGCTTTCCTCTACACTTACATTCCCGTCTAAATAAAGTCTTCCACTTGGTGCTTTATCATAAATTGAAGGAGAATTACCTGGTGATAATTTAACTATATCACCGTTTTCAACTTGTATCGGATATGGAACCTGCATTTCTTTTGCAAAATTTATGTGTTCTATCATGTGTCTATGTTCTCCATGAACAGGAATTACACATTTTGGTTTAACCCAATTATACATATCTTTTAAATCATCTCTATTAGGATGACCAGAAACATGAACGAATTCACTATCTTCTGAAATAACTTCTATTCCATCTTTAACTAATTGATTGTGAAGTTTGTATAATTTTTTTTCATTGCCAGGAATTATTTTTGAAGAAAATATTACTGCATCTCCTTTATCAAGAGAAATATCAGGATGAATTGATGTTGAAATTCTAGTCATTGCACCCATTGGTTCACCTTGACTGCCCGTACATAGATAAACAATTTTTTCCCTTGAAAAATTTTTTGCTTCTCTAGGGTCTATTGGTTCAATTATATTTTTTAAATATCCACATTTTCGAGCAGCTTTATAAATCCTATGCATTGATCTGCCAACTAAAGAAATTTGTCTGCCAGTTTTTTCTGCACAATAAAAAATAGTTTCCATACGTGCAACATTTGATGCAAATGAAGTTACAATAATTCTTTTTTTCAACCTATTCATAATATTATACAAACTTTTTCGCACATCTAATTCTGAGCCCGATCTTCCTAAGCTAAAAACATTTGTTGAGTCACATATCATTGCCAAAATTCCTTCTTTTCCAATTTGTTTTAATCTTTCTGAATTAATTTTACCTCCTATCAGAGGATTTGGATCTACTTTCCAGTCACCAGTATGCAACACTACACCACCGGGAGTTTTTATTCTTAATCCGTTAGGTTCTAAAATTGAGTGAGTTAAAGTTATATACTCTATTTCAAATGGATCTAAATTAACTTTTCCGTTAAGGTCAACTATGTTTAATTCTTTTGTTATATCTATATTTTTTTCTTTAAATTTTTCTTTAATTAATAACGCAGTAAATGGTGTTGCAAAAATTTTGCATTTAAATTTTGGCCATAAATGTGCAATTGCACCGATATGATCCTCATGTGCGTGCGTAAGTACAATTCCTAAAAGACTATCTTTTCTATCAACTATAAAACCAGGATCTGCATAAATAAGATCAATACCGGGCAAACTATCATCAGCAAAAGTTACGCCAATATCAACCATTATCCATTTATGTTCAGAAGGTTTGCCAAAAGCAAAAAGATTCATATTCATGCCTATCTCTCCAGATCCTCCTAAAGGACAAAATAAAAATTCTTCTTTCATCTGTAATTAATTAATTTAGTAGCTTTAATTAGTCCATTGATAGTTATGTCTTTATTAACTTTTACCTTAGTGTTTAATGAACTTTTAAACATATGTGAATAACCTCCAGTAACTATTACTTTAAAAGATTTTTTTGTTTCTTTTTTAATTAAACTTAAAATATTGTCTATCAAACCCGTATAACCCCAAAAAAAGCCTGACCTGACAGCAGAAATTGTATTTATACCAATTACATTACTAGTTTTCTTTAAATTTAGTTTAGGAATCAAACTAGCTTTATCAATTAATGTCTGTAGTGATAAACTTACGCCTGGTGCAATTATTCCGCCATGGTATATATTTTTAATAAGAACATCAAATGTAGTTGCGGTACCAAAATCTAAAATAATAAAATTGGTTTTATTATTTAAGACACTTATAGCGTTAGCTAAGCGGTCTGAACCTACCTGCTTTTTATTAACTTTAATTTTTAGTAAATTTTTTAATGGCAAATTTTTTAATTCATAACATTTTAAATTATAAAACTTTTTAAAGAAAATTTTTATAATCTTAAACGATTTAGGAACAACACTAGAGAAAAGACATTTTTGTATTTTTATTTTATTTAAACTATTTTTTTTCAAATATTTTTTAAGCTGACTCAAATCAAGTTTTTTTGTTTGGATATTAATCCTTTTA
>CACHVT010000026.1 GCA_902583345.1 uncultured Pelagibacteraceae bacterium
ATTTATTTTTCCTTCACATATTTTTTTAAATTTTTTGAAAACTGAGTTAGCTGCTGCAACACTAATTTGTTGACCAATTATACTTTTGCAAAGAGAAAAAAAAACATCTTTTCTAGTAGTTAAAGTTTTATCTTTAAATTTATTTATAAGTACTTTCATCACCCTATCTTTTTTTGATAGATATTTCTTTGCTTTATTCCAGTACTTAGGTTGTTTATTCATGACGTTGAACTGAAACTTGTTTTTTTAAAATAATCTCTCGTCTGAATATAATTACAGAAGAAAAGATAACTAGAAGTGCACCAAATAAAGTTTTATAAGTTGGCACTTCATCCCATATCAAAAATCCAAAAATTATAGCAAAAATTAATGCTAAATACTTTAAAGGTGTCACTAAAGATACCTCTGAAAATTTATATGACTGACTTAACCACAAGTTTGCAACTCCTCCAAAAACTCCAATTAAAGATAATAAAATTAAATCTATTATATCTGGCATTATCCAACCAAAAGGTATTGAAAAAAAACTTGCAAACATTATAGCGGCTGAGAAATTTAAAGAAATTAACCAAACGGGTTCCGTTGTTGATAATTGCCTAATTGCAATAGCTACATATGATAGACCTAAACAAAAAATGATGGGATAAATATAATAAATATTTAAAGAACTAAATCCTGGCTCAGTTATAATTATTATTCCAAAAAATCCAATTAAAACAGCCAACCATCTAAAAATTCCAACTTTCTCACTTAAAAAAAAAATTGAAAAAAACGTAGTGAAAATTGGCGCAGCAAAAGAAATACTTACTACAGTAGCTAAAGGTAAATTCCTTAATGCAATAAATATTGATAATAGTGCTATCAAACCAAAAATGCATCGTAAGAAATGTAAGCCAAGCCTTTTTGTGTAATAAAAATTTCTAAATCTTTCCTTAGGAATTATAAAAAAATAAAATAATAATCCAAAAAAACCTCTAAAAAACAATACTTGTCCTAATGGATAATTTTCTGACCATTTAACAATCAAATCCATAATTGAAAAAGCACAAACAGATAGAAACATGTACAAAAAGCCCAATTGATTTTTAGACAACATAGGAATAACTTTTAGATAATTTAAAAAAATAATCAATGGAAATTGCAACATTAGCTTTGGGATGTTTTTGGGAACCGGAAGAAAAATTTTCTAAAGTAAAAGGTATAACAAATACAGAAGTTGGCTATTGTGGTGGAAACACCAATCCAACTACTTATGAAGAAGTTTGTACTGGATCTACAAATCATGCCGAGGTGGTAAAAATAGAGTTTGATGAAAAAATTATTTCATACGCGAATTTATTAGAAAAATTTTTTGAAATGCATGACCCAACTTCTTTAAATAGACAAGGTCCTGATATAGGAACGCAATATAGAAGTGAAATATTTTTTACAAATGATAATCAAAAAAAAATTGCTGAAGAAGTAAGATTGAGATTAAATAAGAAATATAACGGAAAAATTATAACAAATATTTCTGAAGAAAAAAACTACTGTAAGGCAGAGGATTATCATCAAAAATTTATACAAAAGAGAAGCTAATCATGAGTATAGTTTCGACAGATTGGTTAAGTAAAAATCATTCGAATGTAAAAATTGTCGATTCCTCATGGCATATGCCAAACACGAACAGAAATGGATTAAAAGAATATAATGACGAACATATTGAAAATGCTATTTTTTTTGATATCGATAATAACTCAAATAAAAATAGTAAATTACCTCACATGCTTCCTGAACAACAAGAGTGGGATAAAATAGTCTCTAATTTCGGAATTTCTAATTCCGACAAAATAATAATATACGATAACTCAGATGTATTAAGCTCGTGCAGATGCTGGTATACATTTATTTTTTTTGGACATAATCCAAATTTGGTGTCTGTTCTTGATGGAGGCTTTTACAAATGGAAAAAAGAGGATAAAGAAGTAACTTTTAAAAAAACAATAACAATAAATACAAATTATATTTCTAGAAGAAATATTAATTTAGTAAAAAACTTAAAAGAAATTGATAAAAATATTATTGATAAAAAATTTAAGGTTGTAGATGCAAGAAATAAAAAGAGATTTTTAGGATTAGAAAAGGAGCCAAGACCTGGACTGAGAAGTGGCTCAATTAAAAACTCATTTTGTCTTCCTTTTGGTGATCTAATTAATAAAGAGGACAAAACTTTCAAAGATAAAAATTTCATAAAAAAAAAATTTGAGGATCTAGGAATCATTAATGAAAATAATATAGTGTTTTCATGTGGATCTGGAATTACAGCTGCAGTTTTAGCCCTGGCATATTCTATGGTTAATGATAAATATTCCCCTACTGTTTATGATGGCTCTTGGGCAGAATATGGTATGATTAAATAAATATGAAAAGATCAACTAAACTTATAACTGTTATATCAATTTTTTTTCTTATTATTGCTCTAGTAATAATTACAAGGACTATGGTTGGAGCTCACTTTCAAAAAAAATTTAGTAAGAGGCCTCCACCTGGAATAATCGTAACTGACGTAAGAAATGAAAATTTTTTCGAAAGAATAGATAGTTTTGGAACAGCAATTTCAAAAAAAACTACGTCTTTTAGAGTAAAGAAAAATGAATTGCTTTCAGAGTTAAAACTTCAAGAGTACGTAAAAGAGGGACAAACTATTGTTAAATTAAAAGAAAGAATTATAACTGCACCATTTAGTGGTATACTTGGTTATAGAGGTTTAACAGAAGACACATTAGACTCAGAAAATTCAATTATAATTACATTAGATGATAATTCAACAATTTATTCTGACCTCAAAATTCCGGAAACTTTTGCTAACGAAATTAAAAAAAATCTTCCTATAGAAGCAAAATTTTCAGGAAATAAAAATAAAGTTTATTATGGAAAAATTGATGGAGTATCAAGTCGTATCAATGCTGAAACAAGAAGTCTTTTAATAAGAATAAAAATTAATAACGAAAATTTCGAATTAATTCCAGGTTCGCTTTTAGAGGTTTCGATCAAATTTAATGAAAGAAATTCTCTTGGCATACCTGATACCAGTGTTATGTTAGAGGGGAACAAGGCTTACGTTTATAAAGTTATAGAAAATAATAATGTTGAAAAAAAAGAAGTAATTATTGGTATTAGAAATGATGGTATAGTAGAAGTGTTATCCGGTCTTTATCATGGTGAAACTATTGTAGCAGCAGGACTTAAAAAGGTTAATCCAAAAGGTCAAATAAAACCAATTAGTAAATAAATGTTTATTACTGAAATAAGTATAAGAAGACCAGTTGTAGCCTGGGTAATGTCTTTAGTTTTAATAGTATTTGGGATATTTGTTTTTACAGAATTGCCAGTAAGAGAATTACCAAGCGGATTACAACCTCCTGTGGTTCAAGTGAAAGTTGACTATAAATCTGCTTCAGCTGAAATAATTGATCAAGAAGTAACACAAGTTCTAGAGGATGTGATAGGTGGCTCTGAGGGAATTAAAAATATAGACTCAAATTCTGAAAATGGTAACAGCACAATCAATATTGAATTTAATACTGATATAGACCTAGATAGTGCAGCAAATGATATAAGAGAAAGAGTAGCAAGAGTAGTGGATAATCTGCCTGATGAAGCTGATGCGCCACAAATATTAAAACAAGCAGCTGGCTTTTCAACAACTATGTGGTTGGCTTTAAGTTCACCTACATGGAGCGATTTGGAACTAGGAGATTATGCTGAAAGATATTTAGTAGATCAATTTTCGAGTGTAAAAAACGTAGGCAGAATTAGAACCGGTGGACTAAGAGATTTAAGCGTAAGAGTTTGGATTGATCCAATTAAATTAGCTGCAAACGATTTAACAATTCAGGAAGTTGAAAAGGCTTTAAAAACTGAAAATATAAGCCTACCTGCAGGTACTCTAGAGGCTAACAATATTGATTTAACACTTAATTTGGATAAATCTTACAACCGAATTGATAAATTAAAAGGCTTACCTCTAAAAAATATCAAAAAAAGCGTTGTAAGACTTGACGATATTGCAAATATAGAATTTGGTCCTGTATCAGAAAAAACTCTTTTTAAAGCACAAAAAAAAGATTCTTTAAATTTAAAAACTGTCGGCATTGGAATTTATGCTAAAAGTGGATCATCGACAGTTGAACTTTCTAAATCAATAAAAAAAAAATTATTACAAGTAAGAAAGAATTTGCCTGA
Organism: uncultured Pelagibacteraceae bacterium; assembly: GCA_902583345.1. Taxonomy (GTDB): domain Bacteria; phylum Pseudomonadota; class Alphaproteobacteria; order Pelagibacterales; family Pelagibacteraceae; genus Pelagibacter. The sequence continues at coordinate 4,225 of CACHVT010000026.1, forward strand.
TGATTTAAAGTTAGAAATAGCTTTTAACAGAGCGAACTATGTAAGTGCTGCGATCAAAGAGGTTTATAAAACTCTTATTATAGCTTTTGCGTTAGTCGTGCTAATAATTTATCTATTTTTAGGAAATCTTAAAGCTGTAATTGTTCCTGCTGTTGCTCTTCCAGTTAGCCTTATAGCATCTTTTCTTGGTCTATATTTATTTGATCTTTCAATAAATATATTTGTATTGTTGAGTTTTATTCTGGCAATTGGAATAATTACCGATGATTCAGTAATAATGACCGATGCGATTTATAGAAGAATAGAAAATGGGGAAACTCCGTTAGTTGCAGCTTATAAAGGATCAAAACAAATAACATTTGCTATTATTGCAACAACTTTGATTTTAATTGCTGTTTTTTTACCATTAATTTTTATAGATGGTATAGCTGGTACATTATTTAGGGAAACTGCAATAGCTCTATCTTTTTCAATTGTAATATCCTCTTTCGTAGCTTTGACTTTGTCGCCAATGTTGGGAAGTAAATTTTTGAAAAAGACACCAAAAAAAAATTATTTTGTTTCTAAATTTGAAAGTTTTTTTACTTCCTTTTTAAAAATCTATCAAGAAACTTTATTATTTTGGTTAAATAAAAGAAAAACAATAATTTCATTTATTATTGTAATAATTGTTTGCTCAACAGGTCTGTATTCATTTGCCAAAAAAGAACTGCTACCCATGGAAGATAGAGGAGTATATATTATCATTGGTAACACAGATGAGGGAAGCTCTTTTGAATATACAGAAAAAAGAGCAGAGGAAGTTGAAAAAAGATTGATACCGCTTCTTCAGTCCTCTGACACACCATATAAAAGGTTAATCATGAGAGTTCCAGGTTTTGGAGATAATAAAAATTCTTTTAATAGTTTTATAATTATAGCACTTTTAGATCATTGGAAATATAGAGAACAAGATTCTATTACAGTAATGAGACAGGCCATTGGTAAAATCGTTACAGTTCCAGAAACTTTAGCTTTTCCAATATCGCCTCAATCTATTAGAGTTTCAAATTATAGAAAACCGGTACAAATGGTTATACTAGGAAACAGTTATGAAGAATTAGAAAAAATTCAAAATGAAGTAATAGAAAAATTAAGAAATAACGAAAATTTAACTAGAATAGAATCAGATTACTCAAGAGATAAACCTGAAATAAAATTATCAATAAACAAGAATAGAGCTAAAGATTTAGGCATATCCTCTGACTCGATAGGTAAAACCTTAGAAACTCTTTACGGTGGAAAAACTATTACTAAATTCAATAAACTAGGTAAGGAATATCCTATTATTCTTCAACAGTATTTAACAGATAGGAGAAGTAAAGAAGGATTAGCAAAAATATTTGTTAGATCTAATACAACTGGGAAACTTATTTCTTTAGCAAATTTGGTAGAATTTAAAGAGGAAGGGTCTCCAAAAAAATTAAAAAGATACAATAGGCAAAGAGCAGTTACAATTTCTACGGATATTTCAGAAAATTATACACTTAGTGAGGCTATTAAATATCTAGAAATTACAATGAATGAAATGCAGCCTGATAGACAAATTGGATGGAAAGGAAAATCAGAGGAATTTAAAGAAACAAGTAATGAACTTTATATTATTTTTGGATTAGCATTGCTTACTGCATACTTGGTAATGGCAGCAACATTTAATTCTTTTATTCATCCTTTTATTATAATACTCACTGTACCTCTTGCATTATTTGGCGGGTTAGTTTTTATATTATTTTTAAATAGTTCAATTAATATTTTTTCACAAATTGCACTAGTTATACTTATCGGAATATCAACAAAGAATAGTATTTTAATTGTAGATTATGCTAACCAATTAAGGGCAAATGGAAAGAGTATTGAAAATTCAATAAGAGATGCTTGTTCATTGAGATTTAGACCAATAATGATGACATCTATAAGTACCATGATTGCAATGATACCTTTAACAGTAGGCAATATAGGTCCGGGAGCGGGGGAAGGTTCTAGACTAGCGGTAGGTGCAACAATCTTGGGTGGCATGATTATATCAACCTTTTTTACATTATATGTTACACCTACAATGTACCTAACATTAGCGAAATATACTAAAAGAATAGATTCTATCGATATTGAATTAAAAAAACAACTTCGTTAAAAAATAATATATTTTTTCCTATTTAAATTTTTTTTACATTTTTGTAATTGATTTTTGTATTTATCAGATTGCTTTTGAACCTTTTTAGCAAGTTCGATAACCTTTGAATTTTTTTTATAATATTTATAATTTCCCCAACCTTCGTGATAAGCAATATATTGTTTAAAAGCATCTGATTTAGAAATTTTTAATATTTTTTCAGTTTTATTTGTGTACCAACCTATAAAATCAACACTATCTTTAAATCTAGTTCTTGTAGCAAGCTTATTTCCTGTTTCATTTTTATATTGTTTCCATGTTCCTTTTACAGCTTGTGAATAACCAAATGAACTTGATGGTCTTTTATAAGGAATAACTTTAAATATTTTTTGTCTTTTAGGTTTTGCTAACCAATTAAAATCGGACTCCATTTTAATAATCGCTAACTGTATATTAATAGGTGTTCCCCATTTTTTTTCAGTATTTTTGGAATGTTTGTACCAGAGGTATCTTTCTGAAAAGATTGAACAACTATCAGCAGTATTTTTTGGAATTGAAGAGCAGGAAGTTAAAATAAAAAGAAAGAATAAAAAGAAAAAATTATTTAAATTCAGACGTCGCCTTTTCATTAAGTTCTTTCATTTTTTCTCTTATTTCATTATCAGAAATATTATATGTTTGAAGATCTTGCTTTATCTTTTGAAAAACATCTTCCTCGCCTTCTTCTTTGAAATCAGCTTTTATTACAGATTGTATATATTCTTTTTCTTGATCAGTGTTATAACCTAAAATTTTTGAGGCCCACTCCCCAAGATATTTATTTCTTCTTGCACTTATCTTAAATTGTTTTTCTTCATCATGAGCAAATTTTTTTTCAAAACTTTTTTTTCTATCTTCAAAAGAATTCATTTTTTTTTTTCCAAATATAAAATAATAATAGCGAAAATATAACTCCAAATACATTACCAAATAAATCAGAAAATTGAAAACTTCTATTAGGAATTATTAGATGAAATAACTCTAAAATAATAGAAATTGAAAAAAAATAGCCAATTATTAAATTTTTATTACTTTTATAATATTTTATAAATCCAAAAAAAGATAATGTTGCAAAAGAATATAAATGGTTTGAGGATAGTATAAAATCTTCTGTAATTTTAGGCTCTTTATCAAAACTTCCAAAAAAAACAAATCCTAATATACTGCCTGGATAAAGATATAGAATTAAAAAAACTAAATTTAAAATGTGGAATATCAATTTTGTCATATATAAATATATTTATAAATAAAATTTTTAAATGAGTCATTTAATTTTAGTTAGACATGGTCAAAGTGAATGGAATCTGCAAAAAAGGTTTACTGGTTGGGTAGATATAGACCTGACAGCAAATGGGAAATTAGAAGCCTGTAAGTCTGGTGAACTCCTTAAAGATATAAATATTAAAATAGACTATTCTTTTTCATCCTTACAAATTAGAGCGATTAATACGTTAAAATTAATTCACAATACAATGAGAATAAAAGAAATTTTCACAAAAGCATGGGAATTAAATGAAAGGCACTATGGAGCTTTAACGGGGCTTAATAAAGAAGAAATGAAAAAAAATTTTGGAGAAAAAAAAATTCATGAATATAGAAGATCGTGGAATATTAAACCAGAACCTTTAAGTAAAAATAACTCATACCATCCAATCAATATAGAAGTATATAAAAATGTTCCAAAAAGCAGTTTACCTGATACTGAATCTTTGAAAGATACTTATAATAGAGTTTTGCCTTATTATAAAAATAATATTCAAACTAAATTGGTTGATGAAAAAAATGTACTTGTAGTGGCACATGGAAACTCAATAAGAGCAATATGTAAATATTTATTTAAATTAGACGAAAATAAAATATCTTTACTTGAAATCCCAACAGGAAATCCATTGATTATTAATTTTGACTCGGATAAAAAAATTATTAAGTGTCATTATTTAGATAAATCTAGAAGAAAAGATTTAATTGCCTTTTAATAAACTTTTATATATTTCTAAGTTTGTAACGTGTAAAAATTTATTTTCACTTTTATAACCATATAATTTATTTTCTTTAATTAATTCATCCCATGTTAGTAAAATTGAAAAATTTTTATTCTTATAAGACCTAAAAACTTTTTTATTAATTATTTGACATCCTGTATAAATATAATTATTTAACTTTTCTTTTTTTAAAATATTTTTTGAAAAAGTATAATCACCTTTTAAATTTTTATCGAAGCTTAAACTTTTTTCAGCAACTAACAAAATATTAGTTATATTTTTAGAAAAATAAAAATTTTTCATTTCGTTAATTGGGTTCAGATAATCTAAGTCCCAAACCGTATCTGGATTAAAAACTATAAAATTTTCTTCATTTGATGATTTTATCATATTTAAAATACCTCCACCTGTATCTAAAATTTGATTACCATCACTTATAATTTCTATCTCAACTTCAAAATTATTTTTCTCAATAAATTTTTTTATTTTACTCTGTAGGTAAAAGGTATTAATTTTAATTTTTTTGATTTCTAAATTTTTTATAAGATTAATTGTATTTTCTAATAAAGTAATGTTTCTCAACTCTAAAAGAGGCTTTGGAGTTTTAAGGGTTAAAGGATTAAGTCTTTTACCATATCCTGCACATAAAATAAAAGCAGTATCTATATTCATTTTTTCATTCTGCACTTAGTTGAGAAATTATAGTCTAAACAATTTTTTAAATTATGAAAAATTATATTGTTATTAATTCTATTTTCTATCAATTTCCAAGTGTAAGGAATCATCTTTAAATATTTTTTCTTATTATCTCTAATTGCTAGCCTTGTAAAAATTCCAATTATTTTTAAATTTCTTAAAACTGATAATATTTCAAAGTCATTTTGAAAATAATCTTTGTTCACTTTATTTTTATTTAAACCAATATAAATATTATAAACGGTGTCCTTTAGTTTTTTTGACGTTTTAATTCTTGCATCATCTATAACGGAAGCTAAATCATACGCTTTGTTTCCAATTATTGCATCCTGACTATCCAAGATTCCAATCTTTTTTTTTAATTTCATTAAGTTAGAGACGTGAAAATCTCTATGCACAAAAGTATCATTTTTTAATTTTAATTTTGAGAGCAAATACTTAATTTCTTTAAAAAGTTTTTTATTTATT
>CACHVT010000027.1 GCA_902583345.1 uncultured Pelagibacteraceae bacterium
TGCCGCTATCAAGCTGAAAAACAAATTTTAAATAAACAAGATCAATTAACTATTGAGTGGGCAGGAACATATAAACATTACCACTCAGCAATGTTTAGAACTATTCCAATCGGAAAAGCTCAAACAAAACATCATCAAATGCATGAAGCTTGTTGTGAGGCATTAAAAAATTGTGAAAATAAATTAAAACCAGGAAATAAAATTGGAGAAGTTTTTGATGCTCATGCAAAAACTTTCGATGAACTCGGTTATAATACATCTAGAATGAATGCGTGTGGTTATTCTTTAGGTGCAACTTTTTCTCCAAATTGGATGGACTGGCCTATGCTTTATACTCAAAATCCCTATGTAATAGAGAAAGGTAATGTATTTTTTATGCATATGATTTTAATGGACTCAGAAAACCAATTGGCAATGAATCTGGGCGAAACATATTTAGTTTCAGAGAACGGTAGTGAAAGATTGAGTAACAAAAAAACCGATCTAGTTATCCTTTAATATTAAATAACTATTGAAATACTTAAAGAAGTATAAGTTATCGCATCGATATATTTTAGTGCATATGGTAATTTTATTAAATGTTTAAAAAATTAAAAAAATATTTATTAGTCGGCGGATTTTCTTTTTTTTTAATTAAAGGATTAATCTGGTTAGTTATAATAATTTGTACCTATCTTGGTATAAAAAGTTTTTAAAGGGATTATGTTTCTGGCTATGAATAGATTTAAAATTGTTAAGGGAAAAGAAATAGAATTTGAAAATGTATGGAAAAATAGAGATACCCACTTAGATAACGTTGCAGGATTTAAAAATTTTAGTTTAGTTAAGGGAGATGCAAAAGATGATCACACGTTATACGCCTCACATAGTTTGTGGGAATCAAAGAAAGATTTTATAAATTGGACAAAATCAGAAGCATTTAAATTAGCTCATAAAAATGCTGGGCAGCATAAAGATTTATATATTGGACCGCCTCAATTTGAGGGATTTGAGGTTGTTCTTTAATGATCCAACAAATGATTTACAACTTAACCTCGTTAATTCTAGGTATAATGATTTTTTTTTCATTCATAGTTGCTCCTCTAACCTTTAAAATTTTAGACGAGCAAAATTCAAGAAGATTTATAAGGGGTATTTTCCCATATTACTATATTTTAAATTTTTCATTTTCATTAGTTGTTTTGTTTCTTTTTACTTTTATTAAAGATTACTCCGTTAATTTTTTTTTAATGGGCGGAATATGCTTTCTTTTTTTAATCTCTAATTTTGCACTTATGCCTTTAATAAATAAATTTAGAGATAATAAAGAAGATAAAAAATTTAAAGTTTCACATTTCATATCTGTAATAATTAATTTTATTCAAATTTTCTTTTTAGTTATAATTTTAATATAATTTTAGATTTTATAAAAATATACATACTCTAAAAGATGTTATTCTATATACAACTGAGTAAATGTATAAAAACGTTATAATGATAAAAAAAAATTTAGAAATACTTATTGTTAAAGCTATTAGGTTATAATACTAAGAAAAAGTAGATTTAATTTTTTTTAGTTAAATGAACAATATTTTTAAAAATTTTTTGTTAATTTTTTCTTCAATTTTATTTATTTCATTATTATTTGAATTGGGATTACGAATAACAGGATCAAAACCTCACAATTACACGCCTTACCTAGGCCCCAAAATTTATACTTTTGATAAAATTTTAGGTTGGACAACAAAAAAAGGAGAGTTCATCTATGAAAATTCAAACAAAGTTTCAAATTTTCACTTCTTGAAAGACGGAAGTAGATTATCAAATAGTATAATAGATCTCCCAAAAGGTAGACAAAAAATTATCATGGTCGGTGGTTCTTTTACAATGGGTCATAAAATTAACAATAATGAAACTATAAGTTTTTTTCTGCAAGAAAATTTTACCAATTTTAATGTAAAAAATTATGGAGTTGGAGGATATGGAACATATCAATCATATTTAAAATTAAGAGAGATATTTAAAAAAAAAAAAAATATAAAATATGTCATTTATTCCTTTATTGATCATCACGAAATGAGAAATATTGCAGATGTTACTTATCTTGAAGGTTTGTCTAGAATGTCAAAAGAAATGATCTATTTTCCTTATGTGTCTCTTGATAAAAATAAAAATTTACAAGAAAATATCCCAATAAAATATTTAATTTTACCTTTTTCAAATTACTCAGTTTTAATAACAAAAATACAAAAGAAAATTATGCGTATTAAAATTAAATCAAAATACGAAAATCGTAATATTATTACAAAAAAGTTAATATTGAGAATGGATAATCTATCCAAAAAAAATAACAGTGATTTTATTTTTGTAAACTTAACATCAAAAAGTGAAATAAATAATAATTATAAAAAATTTTTATTAAAAAAAAATGTTAATTATGTAAATTGTCAAATAAAAAATTTCCATTTATTTACAAATGATCAACTTGACTTTCACCCTAACCATCTAGCTAATAAACTATATTCTAAATGTATAAATAAATTTATAACTGAAAATTGATTTTTTAATATTGATATTTCTTTTCCAAAAATTTAATTAAATTATGAATAATAAAAGTCATAAATAAATATATACTGCCTGCTACAATAAATACTTCGATTGGCTTAAAAGTTGTCGAAATTATATATTTTGCGACACCAGTTAAATCCATCAAAGTTACCGTACTGGCTAAAGAAGTTCCTTTCATCATTAATATAATTTCATTACCATATGCTGGAAGAGATTGTCTAATAGCTATAGGTATTTGAATTTTTAAAAAAATAATTTTACTGGATATACCTAAACTTCTTCCAGCTTCAAGCATTCCTGGTTTAATTGTCTGAAAAGCGGATCTTAATATTTCTGAAGTATACGCCCCTGTATTTAAAGCAAAAGCTATAATTGCACACCAGTATGGTTCTTTAAAAACGACCCATAAAAATGTTGACCTGAAGTATTCTATCTGTCCTAGACCAAAATAAATAATAAATATTTGGACAAGTAATGGTGTGCCTCTAAATACATAAGAATATCCATAAGCAAATTTATTTATAAAAATATTTTTATTTAGTCTTAAAATTGCAAAAAATAATCCAATAATTAAACCAAATATCAAAGATAATGAAAGTAATTTTAAGGTAACAATAGTAGCAATTAATAATTTAGGTAGGCTGGTTATCATTAAATCTATATCCATCAAAAACCCCTGCTGTATTTAATTTCCAATCTATTAATTAATTTCATACTTAAATATGTAAGCAATAAATATAAAAGTGCCGCAAATGAATAAAAAAAAAGTGGATCTCTAGTTGATCCAGCAGCAATATATGATTGTCTCATAATTTCAACTAAACCTGTAACTGATATTAAAGATGTATCTTTTAAAGTTATTTGCCAAATGTTACTCAAATTAGGAATTGCTAATCTTAGCATCTGAGGCAGAATTACTCTAAAAAAGTAAACGAATTTTTTAAGTCCCAAAACTTGTGAAGCTTCAAATTGTCCTTTATCTATAGATTGTATTGCTCCTCTAAAAACCTCTGTTGAGTATGCACCAGATATAATACCTATAGCAACAGAACCTGTTATAAATGCATTAATTTCAATATATTCATTATAACCAAACATTGATGCTACAAACATAACAGCGCCACTTCCTCCAAAAAATAATAAATAAATTACCAATAACTCAGGGACTCCTCTAATAACTGTTGTGTATGAGTTTCCAATAAGATTAAGAAATTTATTTTTTGATAGCTTTAATGGAGTAAAAATTAATGCAAAAAGAAAACCTATAAGCATAGCTGTTATTGAAACAGCAATGGTCATTAGTGTTGCAATAAGTAACTCATCGCCCCAACCCGTTTTTCCAAATGCTAGAAGTTCCATACAGACTGGCGACTATATATTATAGTCGCCAAATCTAAAATTAATTACATAGAAGCGTCGAAACCGAACCATTTAGTAGCAATTCTACTAATGTCCCCGTTTTTTCTCGCCTTATCGATTGCTTTGTTAAAAGCATTTAAAAGTTCTGTATCATCTTTTCTGATACCAACCCCTACACCATTACCAAATGCACCACCTGAAAAAGTTGGTCCAACTAAAACAACTGGTTTACCCGATTTTTCTGCGTAATCACTAAAAGCTACGGCAGCAGCTAGTGCAGCATCACATCTGCCTGAAGCTAAATCTAAGTTAACCTCGTCTTGTGTTTTATATGTTCTCACGTTCACTTTTCCAACATCACCTGAGTCTAAAAAATTTTGGTGAATTGTAGCTGTTTGAACACAAACAGTTTTTCCAGCTAAAGCACCTGTAAGAGTTTTTAAAGCTTTTTTTGCAGCTGCGTTTGGTTTAGTTAAATTAATACCTGCAGGTGTATCCATACCTTCTAAACTAGAACCCTTCATTACTGCTAACGAAGCAACTTCATCTGCGTAACCTTGAGAAAAACTAATCGCTTTTTGTCTTTCAGCGGTAATAGACATTCCAGCCATAATTGCATCAAACTTTCTCATTATTAAAGCGGGAATCATTCCATCCCAATCTTGTTCCACAATTTCACATTGTTGTCCAATATACCTACAAAGTGTCCAAGCTAATTCGACCTCAAATCCAATAAGTTTACCTGAAGCATCTTTTGAATTCCAAGGAGGATAGGCACCTTCAGTTCCTATCTTTATTTTATCAGCATTAGAACTTCCTATTAATAAAAAAGATACTAAAACTGTAAAAATTATTTTTTTTAATTTATTCATTATTTCCTCCATAAAAGAATAATTATTTCACAGTTTAGATGAATTAAAAAGAAAATTCTAATGATTTATAGAAGATGAAAAATTCCAAGAACAGTCAAAACTAGGTATATAAACTCTATCTACAGTAGCATTTCCAAAATTTTTGTTAAAAACTTTTAGCCACTTATCAACTTGTTTTGGTTTTTTATCTTGGCTTCCGACTTGTGCAGTTATAATTCCATTTGGTTTTAAAATCCTAACCAAGGAATCCATATTTTTAGCTGCAAGATCTATACAAAACTTATCATCGTTTAAATCAATAAATATTTTATCATAACTATCATCCTCAACTTTTTTAATACTTTCAAAAGCATCACCCCAGACACATTTTACAGAATTTTTCTCAGGCGCATTTTTACCTATGGATCCAATATGTTTTTTACAAACTTCTACCACTTCTGGATCTAATTCGTACCAATCAATAAATCCAAAATCCTTTGCTATACATTCTCTAGCAACTCCTCCATCGCCTCCGCCAATAATTGCAGCTCTATCTTTGCTTTTGTTTAATTTTAAAGCTGAATTTACAAATGCTCCACTGTATAGATGTTCGTCACTCTCAGCAACTTGCAAATCACCATCAATAAACAATGATTTTCCATATTCAACAAGATCAAGAATTTCAATATGTTGTCCTACTTTAGATCTAAAATCTTCCAGAACATCTTTTACTAGATAATTTTTTTGTAACCCTTTAGTGCTCGTATTGTCATAATAAAAAGAAATTGTATCTCTATTTAATTCCTTTTTGATAATTCTTTTATGCTCAATTTCATTTTTTATAACATCTAAGGCGATTGATGGTGCAATTGATCCACAAGTGTAAAAATCAAAGCTTATTATTCCTTTTTCAGGGTATGTATGAAAACTAATATGGCTTTCGGCTAATAGAGCAACTAAAGTAAAACCCTGTGGTTCAAATTTGTATTTTGCTATATTTAAAACTGTTACTTTTGCTTTACCTGCAATTTTATGAACCAAACCTTCAAAAAAAGAAGGTTCATATTCTTTTTTTGTACCAATTATATCTAAGGTAACATGCTCCCCTACTTTTTTTACCATTTTAAGTTCCTTGATTCTTTTATTTAATAGCTAAGCAAATTTTTTTACTTCTTTCAAATAAAAAACTACTGTAAAACTTATCCAAAAGGAAGGCTATTTTGAAAAATAATTGGTCAAACAAAGAAGCACATAAATATATAAAAAAGTATATAGCTCTTGGACACTCTAAAGATATGGCGCTTCGAGTATATACAACTAGGCTTTTAGGAAGAAATAAAGAACTAGTTTTACATGGTGGTGGAAATACCTCTGTAAAAACATTTGTAAAAGATATTGATGGAAAGACTTATAAAGTTCTTTGTGTAAAGGGAAGTGGGTGGGATATGTCAGATATTGAGCCAGAGGGTTTGCCTGCTGTTAAATTACAACCCCTACTATCAATTAAAAATAAAAAATATCTAAGTGATGAAGATATGGTTGCATATCAAAAAAGAAATTTAATCGACATAAAATCTCCTAACCCTTCAGTTGAAACTTTCCTTCACGCTTTTTTACCTTTTAAGTTTGTAGATCACACACATTCAGATGCAATTATGAATGTTACTAATAGATCAGATGGAAAAGAATTATGCAAAAAAATTTTTGGATCAAAAGTAAGTATCGTACCTTATGTTATGCCTGGATTTGGTTTGGCTCAAAAAATTGATGAAGTTTATTCAAAAAATCCAAAAATTAATTGTTTAATACTTTTAAACCATGGAATTTTCACTTTTGATAATGATGCTAAGAAGTCATATGATTTAATGATTAAATATGTATCAATTGCTGAAAAGACTGTAAAAAAAATTAAAAGAAAAAAAATAAAACAAATAAAAAAATATAATACTAAATTTAAACCGTACGAAATTGCTCCAATTTTAAGAGGTTTATTGTCAGAAACTAAAGATCAGAAATTTATTCTGAACTATAGATCAAATAAAACTTTAAATTATTTTATCAATGGTAGAGAGGTTAAAAGATATTCAGCTATTGGTACTTCTACACCAGATCATGTTATTAGAGTTAAGCCTTTTCCATTAGTTATTACTCCAAAAGAAAATTCAAATATTGAAGACTTTAAAAAATTAGCTGAGAAAAGTTTTCAAGATTATAGAAAAAAGTATATAAAATATTTTGATATTAATAAGAGAAAAGTAAAAGGTAAAAAGACAATGCTTGATACCTCTCCAAGAGTAATTTTGGTTCAAAATGTAGGTTTATTTAGTGTAGGTGATAGTTTTAATGCTTCAAAAATTTCAGGAGATTTAACCGAGACTAATGCTAGGGTTATTTCTTCTGTGGAAGAAACTACAAAATATAAATTTATACCTGAAAAAGATTTGTTTGATGTTGAGTATTGGTCATTAGAGCAAGCTAAAATTAAAAAAACTAAAAAAATTCTTCAAGGAAACGTTATTGTAATAACAGGTGGCTTTGGAGCAATTGGGTCTGCATGCTACAAACTTTTTAAAAGCTATGGAGCTGAGATAGTTTTACTTGATTATAACGCAAAAAAAGTAAAGGAAATGAAGTTAAAAATTAAAGATCTTTGTTTACATTGTGATGTAAGAAATAAGAATAGCGTTAGAAATGCTTTTAAAATAATTAGCGAACAATATGGTGGAATTGATATTCTTATTTCAAATGCTGGAACTGCAATTAGTAGCCCCATAGCTGAAGTAGATGATAGAATTTTAAGAAAAAGTTTTGAGGATAATTTCTTTTCACATCAAAATTGTGCATCTGAGGCTATTAAAATTATGAAAAAACAAAATACTCAAGGATGTTTATTATTTAATATTTCAAAACAATCAGTAAATCCTGGAAAAAACTTTGGTCCTTATGGTCTTCCAAAAACTGCTTTGTTAAGTTTATGCAAACAATACGCGGTTGATTATGGATCTCTCGGAATAAGATCTAATGGAGTAAATGCCGATAGAATTAGAAGTGGATTGTTAAATGATGTCATGATTAAATCAAGAGCTAAAGCGAGGGAAGTTTCTGCAGACGAATATATGAGAGGGAACTTGCTTTTAAACGAGGTAAAAGCAGAAGATGTTGCAAAAGCATTTTTTCATTTAGCGGTTTCAAAAAAAACAACTGGTGCAGTTTTAACTGTTGATGGAGGTAATATTGCTGCTTCCTTAAGATAGTCAATTACTATCCTTAATTTCCTTTTGACAATATTTTTTAGCTTTATCAATATCAAAAGTCTCAGATTTATTTTTTTGAGCCATAATGCATGCTGATATTGATCTTTCTCTGTTATGTTCTCTAAATGTAAAAATTATGAACATCCCTACTATTATTAAAACTACTAAAAAAATATTCTTTTTCATTAAATTACTTGTTCAACTTCTGTCATTTTTTAACTTTTTTGAAAATACATAACCAAATATTAAACCAACCAAAATTAAAATATATTCGTAAAACTTAAGGATAATGAAAACAATTGGTAGTTCTTTTTCATCTGGGTTTTTATTAAAAAAGTTGGTCGAAGCATCCTCATGTAAATCGATTGACCCAAAGATTAAATAAACACCATATATAACTAAATAAATACAAGGGATAGTTGATATATATAATAAAGTTTTGCTCTCCTTTATCAAACTTAAAAAATTTGCTGATATCGCTACCATAACTAAACAAACTAATGAAAAAATTAATGGGTTCATTTAAATAATTTAGCTAATCCCTCTTTTGACGCATCACAAATACCTCTTTCTGTAATTAGTCCAGTAATATATTTTGCTGGAGTTATATCAAAAGCTAAATTCATTGCTTTACTCTTTTTTGGATAAATTAAAACTTTTTTAATATTGTTATTATCGTCCAAACCTTCAACATAAGATAATTCTTCTGGGTTTCTTTCCTCAATTGGAATATCTTTAAAATCTTTTATATCCCAATCAATAGTCGAGCTTGGTAAAGCAACATAAAAAGGTACTTTATTATCATGCGCTGCTAATGCTTTTAAATAAGTTCCAATTTTATTTGCTACATCTCCAGTTGAAAGTGTTCTGTCAGTACCTACAATACACATATCTATCTCGCCTCTCTGCATCAAAATTCCTCCAGTATTATCAGCAATAACAGTATTTGGAACTTCTTCTTCATTTAATTCATAAGAGGTTAAATTAGCTCCTTGGTTTCTTGGTCTTGTTTCATCAGCCCAAACATGGACTGGAATACCTTT
>CACHVT010000028.1 GCA_902583345.1 uncultured Pelagibacteraceae bacterium
AAGTATACCAGATATTTTTTTTTTATTTATAAATAAATCATTTGGACGTTTTATTTTTATTTTTTTTTTACAATACAGAGATAATAGCTTTTTAACTAAAATACAATTCATAAATGTAATCTTCCTTAATGATATATTATTTTTATTTAATTTAAAAAAAATTGTAACAAATAAATTTCCTTTATACGAAATCCATTTTTTCCCGTATTGTCCTTTTCCTTTTTTTTGCCTTTCTGCTATTACCATTCCTGATTGATTGTTTGAGTTTTTTATAATTCTCAATGCTAAATCATTGGTGCTATTTACTTTGGAATAAACAAATGTTTTTAATTTCATTAAATTATATTTATTTGTGAAATAATATTTATAAGTTTACTTGGATATACAAAATAAAATAAAATCAATATTGTTGAAACCGTTAATGTAAATTTAAGGCCTAAATTATAATCTTTATCATACTTTTCCTTTTCTAAATCAAAGTACATTATTTTTATAATTCTTAAGTAATAATAGGCTGCTATTACAGTTGTTAGTAATCCAATTATTGCCAAGTAGTACATTGATTGATGAAGTACTGCCTTGAAAATATATAATTTTGCAAAGAAACCTGCTAACGGTGGAATGCCAGCTAATGAAAATAAAATTATCATTAATGATAGAGATATTAGTGGGTGATTTTTTGCTAATCCAGATAAATCCTCAATATTTTCAAAATATTTATCATTTCTTTTAAGCATAAATAGACAGCTAAAAAATCCAAAATTCATAACAAGATATATTGAAATATAAATGATAGAACTCTGAATACCTAGGTTTGTGCCAACACATAATCCTGCTAAAGCGTAACCCATGTGGCCAATTGAACTATATGCAATAAGTCTTTTAAGATTTTTTTGTCCAATAGCAGCAATAGAACCAAAAATCATTGACGCAATTGATAAAAAAATTATTATTAATTGCCATTGATCAATTACATTAATAAAAGGAACATACAAAAATCTAATTATAACAGTTAAAGCAGCTACTTTCGGTGCTACAGCAAAAAATAATGTAACAGATGTAGGCGAGCCTTCATAAACATCAGGAGCCCACATATGAAAAGGTACTGCAGAAATTTTGAAAGCTAATCCAACTATTATAAAAACAATACCAAACGTTAGACCATATTGGTCGTTATTCATTAAATAGGAAATTTCATCAAAATTAGTTGTACCTGAAAAACCATATATTAAAGAACAACCATAAAGCAACAAACCTGATGACAAAGCGCTTAGAACAAAATATTTAAGACCTGCTTCAGAAGATTTAATTTCATCTCTATTGAAAGCAGCTAAAACATATAGTGCCAATGATTGCAGTTCAAGACCAATATAAAAAACTATTAAATCGTTTGAACTTATCATCACCATCATTCCTAAAATTGAGCATAAAATCAAAATTGGATACTCAATATTCAATATCTTAAAAATTTTTAAAAACTTTAAAGATGTCAATAAAACAAAAATACCCGACAAAATTGTCAAGATTTTCATATATGAAGACATATAATCAATTTTATAACTTCCATTAAAAATTTCTAAATTTGTATTTATAGGATACCCAAAAATTAAAATTAATGTTCCTATAAGTGCCACTACTGATAAACTGATAACCAAGTTAGAACTATTGTTTTTAAAAACGCCTAAAAGCAACAAGAACATTATGGAAAGTGAGATAAATATTTCAGGGTAAATAATGTTTAATTTATCCATTATTTTCTACAACGTTTATTAGATTATAATTATAAGTTTCAATCAAACCTTTTACCGATACCTCAATAGTGCTTAATAAAGGTTCTGGATAAAAACCAAAAAATAAAGTTGGGATAGCAATAATTGTTAAAAATATCATTTCAGATTTATTTAAGTCATTTGCTTTAAATAAATTGTTGTTTATTAATGCTCCAAATATCACTCTTTTATATAACCACAACATATAAGCAGCACACAGTATAACTCCCAATGTGGCTATTGTTGCTACTAAAAAGCTATCACGAAAAGCTCCAATTAAAATAAGAAATTCCCCAACAAACCCTGTTGTTCCTGGCAAACCAATTGCTGATAGGGCAAATATCATTAATAAAACAGAATATTTTGGCATCACCAAAACGAGACCACCATAAGTTTTTATTAGTCTGGAATGAAATCTGTCATATAGTACGCCTACTGATAAAAATAATGCAGCTGAAACAAGGCCATGACTTATCATTTGAATTATGCTTCCCTCTAAACCTTGCTGATTAATTGTAAAAATCCCAAGCGTTACATATCCCATATGTGCAACTGATGAATATGCAATTAATTTTTTAATATCATCTTGCATCAATGCAACTAAAGAAGTGTAAATAATTGCTATCAAACTTAGAAAATAAACTAAAGGAGTAAAAAACTCTGATGCTATTGGAAATAAACCAAGTGAAAATCTTATAAATCCATATCCAGCCATTTTTAATAAAATAGCTGCCAAAAGAACTGATCCTGCTGTTGGTGCCTCAACATGTGCATCAGGTAACCATGTGTGCACAGGCCACATTGGAGTCTTAACAGCAAATGAACTAAAGAATGCTAACCATAATAAATTTTGAAATCTAACATCTATACCTAGTTCATATAGTTTTATTAAATCTGTTGTTTCTGCTGTTAGATAAATTACAATTATTGCGATCAACATTAATACAGATCCTAGCAAGGTATATAAGAAAAATTTAAATGCTGAATAAACTCTTCTTTCGCCACCCCAAATTCCGATAATAAGAAACATGGGTATTAAACAACCTTCAAAAAATAAATAAAAAATTATTAAATCTAAAGAACAAAAAACACCTATCATCAAGCTTTCCATTATTAGGATAGCTATTATGAAATCTTTTAATCTAGAATTAATACTATTAATTACAGATAAAATACAAATTGGTGTTATAAAAGTAGTAAGAATTATAAATAGTATAGATATGCCGTCTATCCCCACTTTATAATTTATAAAACCTTCTAACCATTCCTTTTCCTCTAGAAACTGAAAATCAGCAGAAGTTTTATCAAATAGATACCAAATATAAATTGATATAAAAAAATTTGTTATAGTTACAAATAAAGAAACGTATTTTACCGTTTGGGTACTTTTATTTTTTGATTCTTTTGCAAAAAATAAAAAAAAGGCGCCAATTGTTGGCAATAGAATAATTGAAGATAAAATAGGAAAATCCATTAATTAATAATTAAGAAAGTTAAAATTGCTGAAAATCCCAATAACATTATAAATGCATATTGATAAATAAATCCACTTTGGAATTTGGTTGCTTTAAGTGATAATATTTTAATAATATTTGAAATACTATCTGGGCCAAAACGATCAATTATATTTTGATCAATTGATTTCCAGAAAAATTTTCCGATTTTTTTTGAAGGATTTATAAAAATAATTTTATATAGTTCATCAAAATACCATTTATTAAGAAAAAAATTGTATAAAAACTTATTTGAATCAACAATTAAATTCAATATTTTCTCGTTTTTTACAAAAAGATAATAGGATAGAGGAATTGATAAAATTACTAAAATTGGTGTAATTAGAATTATAATAAATGGTGGGTGATCAGAGCTCAAAGGATTTAAGAATTTTATTGATTCCTTCCAAAAATCAAAAGTATTCGAATGTCCAATAAAAAGATCTTTAAATAGAAAACCAGCAAATACTGAACCAACTGAAAGTAAAACCAATGGTATTAACATAAACAATGGAGACTCATGAAGCTTTTCAATATTAATCTCTTCATTTTTGTATTGTCCATGGAAAGTTTTAAAAATTAACCTCCATGAATACACTGATGTTAAAAAAGCAGTAAAAATACCAATATAAGCAGCTATAATTCCTGTAGCATTACCTTTTAAATATGCAAATTCAATTATTGCATCTTTTGAATAAAAACCTGACAAAAATGGGAAACCTGTTAGCGCTAAAGTGCCAACGATCATCATTATCCAGGTAATGGGAAGTTTTTTCCAAACCGATCCCATCTTATTAATATTTTGCTCATTATTAAAAGCATGAATTACGGAACCAGATCCTAGAAAAAGTAACGCTTTAAAAAAAGCATGAGTAAATAAATGAAACATTGCAACATTATATGCGCCAACACCAGTTGCAAAAAACATATAACCTAACTGGCTACATGTTGAATAAGCAATAATTTTTTTTATATCATTTTGAACTAGGGCTATAGTTGCAGCAAATAAGGCTGTGGACATGCCAATTACCGTAATTACATTTAAAGCTAAAATTGAATACTCAAAAATTGGTGAACATCTAACCACCAAAAAAACGCCGGCTGTTACCATTGTGGCTGCGTGAATTAAAGCAGAAACTGGGGTTGGTCCTTCCATTGCATCTGGCAACCATGTATGTAAAAATATTTGGGCTGATTTTCCCATTGCTCCCACAAATAAAAGTAGGCAAATTAAATCTATTGAGTTAAAACCAACACCTAAAAATACTATTTTCTTATCTATTAACTGTGGTATTTGATTAAATACCTCTGCGTAATTAACTGTACCAAAAAAATAAAATATTAAGAAAATCCCTAAAGCAAATCCAAAGTCGCCGACTCTATTAACTAAAAAAGCTTTAATAGCAGCAGCATTTGCATTTTCTTTTTTAAACCAAAAACCAATCAAAAAATAAGAGCAAAGTCCAACGCCTTCCCAGCCAAAAAATAGTTGGAGGAAGTTATCCGCAGTTACCAAAGTCAACATGGCAAAAGTAAATAAAGATAAATATGCCATAAATCTGGGTTTATGAGGGTCGTCAGACATGTAACCAATTGAATAAATATGAACTAATGCGGAAATCAAAGTAACAACAACCAGCATGACTGCAGAAAGTGCATCTACTTTAATAGCCCAATTAACGTTCAAAGTTCCTGAGTTAATCCAAGAGGCAATTATTGTATTAGATTCATAATTATTAAAAATTACATTGTAAAAAATTAATATCGATAATATTGCTGAAATTGAGACAAAAAGACTTGTTATCAATTCACAAGCTCTATCACCTATCAATTTTGAAAAAAAACCAGAAATAAAAGCTGCAGCTAGTGGAAGAAATAAAATTAAAAACTCCATTTAACCCTTCAAGCTGTGAATATCTTCAACATCAATATTCGATGTATTTCGATAATAAACAACTATTATAGCTAGACCGATTGCTGCTTCAGCAGCAGCTACAGTCAGGATAAACAGGGTAAAAATTTGCCCTGTAAGGTCATTTAAAAAAATTGAGAATGACACCAAATTTATATTTACAGCAAGTAAAATTAATTCAACACTCATTAAAATTACAATAATATTTTTTCTATTTAAAAAAATACCAGCAACGCCTATAGAAAAAATAATTGCCCCTAGAGTTAAATAGTGACCCAAACTAATATCAGCCATCAATATCAACTCCTTTGTTATGTGGGACATCTACCAAATCAATGCTATCTGACCTTTCACGTGAGATTTGAGAAAAATAACTTTGTCTTTTTAATCCTGCTCTTTTTCTAAATGTAAGTACAATTGCACCAATCATTGCAACCAATAAAATCATTCCACTTAACTGAAAGAGATGAATATAGTCAGTATATAAAACATTTCCTATAGAATGAGTATTTGACTCCCCTATATTTTGCGATTCTGTTATTGAAGAAAATACTTCTGGTTTGTATTTCCATCCACCAATAACTATTATTAGTTCAAAAAAAATAATTACACTAATCAAAACACCTAATGGAATATGTTTTGAACTTCCAAATGAACTAAACCATTGTTTTTTTTGTTGAGCTACATTTAACATCATAACA
The DNA here is from genome assembly GCA_902583345.1 of uncultured Pelagibacteraceae bacterium. Taxonomy (GTDB): domain Bacteria; phylum Pseudomonadota; class Alphaproteobacteria; order Pelagibacterales; family Pelagibacteraceae; genus Pelagibacter. Next base: position 5,876 of record CACHVT010000028.1, read on the forward strand.
ACAAAAAGGAATAAAACAGCTACTGCACCCACATATACTATAAGCATAATCATTCCCAAAAACTCTGCGCCAATCATTATGAATAAGCAGGAAATACTTATAAAATCTAAAATTAAAAAAAAAACTGAGTGAACTGTATTTTTTGATGCAGTTACCATTATTGCTGAAAAAATAGCTATAAATGAAAATACATAAAAAAATAATGAATGTGCTAACATATATATTATCTATAAGCTTTATCTGCTCTAATATTTGCAGACAATATACTTTCCCAACGATCTCCATTATCGAGGAGTTTTTCTTTATTATAATAAAGCTCCTCTCTAGTTTCGGTGCTAAACTCGAAATTAGGCCCTTGAACTATAGCGTCTACAGGACATGATTCTTCACAAAGACCACAATATATACATTTCATCATATCTATATCATATCTAGTAGTTTTACGACTTCCATCGCTTCTCTCTGTTGACTCAATTGTTATTGCTTGTGCTGGACAGACCGCTTCGCATAATTTACATGCTATACATCTTTCCTCGCCATTTGGATATCTTCTTAAAGCATGTTCACCTCTAAACCTTGGGCTAATTTTTCCTTTTTCAAAAGGGTAATTGATAGTTTTTTTTTCTTTAAAGATTTCTTTTATAGCGATTAACAAACCGCTTAAAAAATCTAACATAAATATTGTTTTCAAAAATCTAGTAATTTTCATAGTTTATTTTCGGGTAATAGATCAAAATAAAATAAATATGACGCCGTTATCACAACCCATATAAGAGACAATGGTAGAAAAATCTTCCATCCTAATTTCATTAATTGATCGTATCTATATCTTGGAACTATTGCTTTTACCAATGCAAATAAAATAAACAAAAATAACATTTTAAATATCAACCAAAGAGAATCGGGAATAAAATTAAAAGGGAATGCATCTATAGGTGAAAGCCAACCGCCTAAAAATAAAATTGAACCGAGTGCACACATTAGTAAAATATTTGCGTATTCTCCTAACCAGAACATTGCGTACATCATGCCAGAATATTCAGTTTGGTATCCTGCAACTAATTCTGCTTCCGCCTCTGGCAAATCAAAAGGTGGTCTATTTGTTTCAGCTAAAGCAGAGATGAAAAAAATAACAAACATTGGAAACAACGGGATAACAAACCATAGGTTCTCTTGAGCTAAAACAATGTCTGTTAAATTAAGTGAACCAACACATAATAAAACATTTATAATAATTACCCCAATTGACACCTCATAAGAAACCATTTGTGCAGCAGATCTAATTGCGCCTAGAAAAGGATATTTTGAATTAGATGCCCATCCACCCATTATTATTCCGTAAACTCCAAGTGAAGAAACGGCAAATATATAAAGAATGCCAACATTTATATCGGCAATTACAAAATTTTCATTAAAAGGTATAACTGCCCATGCAATCAAAGCAAGCGTCATCGTAACAACTGGAGCTAATATAAAAATAATCTTATTTGAACTAGCGGGAATTATAATTTCCTTAAACAAGTATTTTAATGCATCTGCTAAAGATTGAAACAAACCGAATGGACCTACAACATTTGGTCCACGTCTTTTTTGAACAAAAGCCCATACTCTTCTATCTAGCCACACTATCATTGCTACAGCTGTTAAAACGGGAACAAGTAAGAATAATATTTTATAAGTTTCTAAAAAAATAATATTTAAATATTCAATCATTCTAACCTTCTGTTCCAGTAGATTTTAATTTAAATTTTTCATTTCTGCAGTTAAACATTGTTTTGGATGATCTCGCGATAACGTTAGAATAATAATAGTCAATATTATTTACGTTAATTTGCTCGTTATTAAAAACTAGATTTTCTACATCTAAATCCTTCCTTGATGATTTTTTTTCATTTTCTAAATTCAAATAATTTAGTAAACTACTGTCTAATTCCTCTTTACTTTTAAACAACTTTTTACCCGTCATTGATTCCGCTAAATCGTTTATTATTATCCAATCTTCTTTTGCTTCACCTGGTGGATAAGATGCCTTAAAAGCTTTTTGTAATTTTCCTTCTAAATTTGTGAAAAAACCATTTTGTTCTGTGTAGGCAGCGCCTGGTAAGATTATATCAGCAATTTCTGCTCCTTTATCTCCGTGGCTTCCTTGATAAATTATAAATTCATTTTTTTTGTTAAAATTCAAGCTA
>CACHVT010000029.1 GCA_902583345.1 uncultured Pelagibacteraceae bacterium
ATATCCACACAACTTTTCGAAGTTATAAAGAATTATTTTACAATCTGGAATTTTCTTAATAATTTTTGTATAAAAATTTATTGCTCCCTCATCTTGGTAACTATAATAAGCAGGTGGCATAACCAAAAATTGATTTAAACCTAAAGAACACGAAATTTCCATTAAGTTTATAGTTTCACTTAATGAGTTTAAACCAGTGCCTATTAAAAATTTATTTTTATGCTCATTTTTGGAAAGTTTGTTTAATAAATCAATTTTTTCACTAATCGAAATTAATTGAGCTTGACCAGTGCTACCAAAAATCGCAACACCATGGCAACCCATCTTTAATAATTTTTCCGAATGTTCTATAGTTTTGTTAACATCGAGACTTAAATTATCTTTAAAAATCGACATTCCAGCAGCATAAATTCCCCTTATTTGTGTCATGATGTTATTATTAATCTTAAGGTATAAATATTATTTATCAAATAATAATTATGAAAAATGTTATTTTATTAGGATACAAAGGTCTAGGAGCAAATTTGCTTCATCTATCTTATTGTCATCAAATTTCTAATAAATATGGACCAGTAACCATTATTACTTTATGCAAAAATCTTGAAGAAGTTTTGTATAATGATCCTAAAATTTCCGAGGTTATATTTCTGGATAAATATTATAAAAAATTTAGTGATATTTTAAACTTAAGTAAATTTCTATCGAGGCAAAAAATTGATAATATATTTATTTTTTATCCAAGTATAAGATTTTACTTAGCGAGTAAATTGGCTAAAATTAAAAATATTAATTGTTATCCTTTTTTTAGTAAGAAAAATTTACATCTAGTAAAAACTGCAAAAAAATTTACTGAAAAGATTCTTAACATAAATAATTGCCCTACAGAAACAGAGATTTTTATTGATGAAAATATTTTACAACGTGAAAGAACGCATATAAAAAAAAATAAAATAAATGTAACTCTTGGGATTGGCTCCTCAGGACCAACTACACGATGGAGTTCTAAAAATTTTGCTACATTGATTAACCAATTAAACAAAAAAAATAATTTTTTCTTTTTTCTATTGTGTGGGCCAAATGAAAAAGATATTGCTGATGAAATATTTAAACAAACAAACTCAGAAAATTGTTTATCACTTCATAGTAAGAAAATTTCTGAAATTGTTCCATTAATTTCACTGACTAATATTTATATTGGAAATGACTCTTTTGGACATCACATTACTAGTCAATGCAATATTCCAAGTATTGTAATAATGCTAGATACCCCTAAAGCTTATACTGATTATAGTGTTAAACAATTTAGAATTTTACCTGAGGGTATAAAAGATGAAGAAATTACCCATGACTCAAATTTTACTTCAGATACTATTAAAGTGGAAAAAGTTATAGAAAAAGTAAATTCTATTTTAAATTTATAAGGTCTCTTTTAAAACCACTTCTTTAGCTTCATTTACAATTGATGCTAGCCTTGTCAATTCAGGACTTACATCTGGGTGTATTTTTTTCATTATTTTTTTGTAAGATTTCATAACTTCCTCTCTATTGTATTTTCTTTTAGGATCAAGGTTAAGAATTCTATAAGCCTCATCTAAAGAAATACTCTGGGTATTTAAATTTGTCCCAGTATTTTTAAAACTGAACCTTCCAGAATTTTTTAAAAATCTCAATAGGCCCCATATTCTAACAAATTGTAACAAAGTAAGGCCTGCTTTGGTTTTAATTAAAGGTAATATCATCAATACAAAAGGTAAGGAGAATATATATCTTCCAGCAAATGCCATAAGAACTGCAAGAATTATAGACAAAATAATAGTAAATGATCTAATACCTCTTGAAATTTTTTTACTAGAAGTTTTAGCAAACCAATTAAGTATAAAATAAACTAGGACAAAAATAATAAGTGTTAAGAAAAAAATATTCATGTATTAATTTGTTTTTAAATGAAAATACCACAATTAACTAAAAAACCTGAAAATAAATCTTGTCACAACGTTCAATGGGTAGATAACTATAGCTGGATCCACCAAACAAATATCCTTGAAGTTTTAAAAAATAGCCAAAAACTCAATCCCGAGGTCAGAAAATATCTGGAAGAAGAGAATGCATTTACTGAACATCATATGTCAGATACCAAAAAAATTCAGAAGGATTTATTTAATGAGATAAAAGGCAGAATAAAGTTAGATGATGAGAGCTTACCTTATAAAGATCATGCCTATGAATATTGGACAAAAACAACCAATAAAGGAAATTATTCAATCAAATTGAGAAAAAAAATTGGCTCTAATGAAGTTGAAGAAATATGGAATGGAGACAAAGAAAAAGAAAAATTAAAAACTGAATACTTCGGAGTTGGTGATTTAGAGGTAAGCTATAATGATAAATATCTTGGTTACTCTTTGGATTTAAAAGGATCAGAGTATTATACAATTTACGTTCGCGATACAAAATCTGGTGAACTTATTTCTGAGAAAATTGAGGAAACTAGTGGAAGTATTCTTTTTAGCTTAGACGATAAATTTATTTTTTATTCAAAGCTTGATAAACATCATAGGCCAAGAAAAATATTTAGACATAAGTTAGGAACATCACCAAAAGAGGATCAACTAATATTTGAAGAAAACAGTGAAGCCTTTACTGTTGGCATAGGGTTAAGCTCGGATGAGGAATATTATTTTATAAATACTTCTGATCACAATACTAGCGAACAATACTACTTCCATAAAAATGAGGAAAATCCAAAACCAAAAATTATAAAAAAAAGAGAAAAAGGCATAATCTATTCGGTAAATTCTTGGAATGGTAATTTTTATAATCATACAAACAAAAATGCGGAAGATTTTAAAATTGATATTTGTGAAAGTTTAGAAATTCAAAATTGGAAACCATATATACCTGCTAAAGATGAAGTTTTAATTGGTGGATTAACTTTTTTAAAAAATTGGATAATAAGAAGTGAAATATCAAATGCTTTAGGTAAAATATTTGTAAAAAATTTAGAATCGAAAATAGAAAAAGAAATAGAATTTACTGATGAAAGAGTAATTGATCCAGGAATTTCTCTTCAACAGAGAGATAGAAATACTGATTCAATCCGATTAAATTATTCCTCTCCGAAAACTCAATATAGAGTTTATTCGTTTAATTTAAGAACAGAGGAAAAAAAACTTATTAAAGAGCAAGAAATTCCCTCTGGTCATAACCCAGATGATTATATTGTTGAAAGACTCGAGTGTGCTTCGCATGATGGTAGACTTGTTCCAATTACTGTAATAAGACATAAAAAAACTAAAATTGATGGATCAGCAAACTTACTACTCTATGGTTACGGATCATATGGAAACTCTATGTCCCCCGGATTTTCTTCTACTAGGCTATCTTTGGTTAATAGAGATATAATATGGGTTACTGCCCACATAAGAGGTGGAATGGAAAGAGGAATGAAATGGTGGAAAGAGGGAAAACTTTTAAACAAAAAAAATACATTTGCAGACTACTTGGCAGTAGCAAAATATTTAATAGATAAAAAATATACTTCAGAGAATAAAATTATTGGAATGGGTGGTTCAGCTGGAGGACTTTTGATGGGAGCTGTGGTTAATAAGGAGCCTAGTTTATTTTTAGGAATAATTATGGCGGTCCCTTTTGTAGACTCTTTAACAACTAACCTTGATCACTCTCTTCCTTTGACTGTCGGAGAGTTTGATGAATTTGGAAATGCTAAAGATATAAAAGAACACTTTGACTATATTTTTTCTTATGCTCCATATAATAATATTAAAAAAATGGATTACCCAAATATCTTGATTACAACAAGTTTAAGTGACAACAGAGTATTGTTTGATGAGCCAGCAAAATTTACTGCTAAACTTAGAGATTATAAAACTGATAATAATCTTTTGCTTTTAAAGACTGAGATGAATGCTGGCCATGGTGGTAAGTCTGGAAGAGATGGAGCAATAGAAGAGATAGCATTTGATTATGCTTTCGCATTGAAAATTACAAATAAAATTTGATAATTTGATATTGAAAAAATAAAAATAATACCTACTTAAAATAAACAAGTCGCCTAATGGGGCTTGTGAATAACCTTGCTAACAAAGGAGGATAATATGACAAGTAAGGATCTATCTATATTTAACTCACTAAGACCTTTTTCGATTGGTTTCGACGATATGTTTGATCAATTTGAAAACATGTTAGGAAATGGAAGTTTGACAATGCAATCAAACTACCCACCTTACAATATAAGAAAAACTGGAAAGGATAAGTATTCGATTGAAGTTGCCCTAGCAGGATTTTCTAAAAAAGATGTCGAAGTAGAGTTTGAAGACAATTTATTAACTGTTAGAACAAAACAAGTTGATAAATCTGAAAATAGAGAAGATGGTGAAATTATTCATAAGGGTATTTCACAAAGACAATTTGCTAGATCATTCACTATCGCAGATGATATAAAAGTGGGTGGTGCAGAATTAAAAGATGGTCTTTTAACGATAGCCTGTGAAAGAATTGTGCCAGAATATAAAAAGAAAAAACTTATTGAAATAAAATAAGTAAACCTTGCTTGTGGGGAAATATCCCCACAAGTATTAAAAACAACCCTTGGATTGAAATCCGATCACCATATCATCTTTATTTACTTCAAATTTTCTTTCACAAGGAATTCCATATTTTTTTGTTTCATAAATTAATAATTTAGAACCAATTTCACTGCTAGATGTGCTATTTGGATTTCCCATTACAATCTTTAACTTAGAAACAGGTTGACCAATAAATTGACTAAGTTTTTTATTCTCTTTTCTTACAATTTCATCAGTCTTGTCCTTGATAGACTGACAATTAGAAAGAGAGATTAAAAATACGATTCCTAAAAGAAGTATAACTACTTTTTTCATATTTAAATAATAACAGGTTTAAATTACCTAAAATATAAACTTATAAGTTGTAAAATGTTAATAAAGTTTGAATTTAATGAGTAATTTAAAAAAGAATCAAATAAATTTTAAATTTAAAAATTTATGGAGGAAAAATGTTAGAAAATTATTTTGAGTATAAAAAACATAAAACTGATTTTAGAACTGAGGTATTGGCTGGGGTAACTACTTTTTTAACCATGGCTTATATAATGTTTCTAAATCCTTTTATATTATCTGGTGAGTTTGCTGGACCTGAAAAAGGTTTCTTTGACTTTGGTGCAGTATTTACCGCAACTATAGTTGCTACTGCTCTAGCGTGTTTCATAATGGCCTTTTATGGTAAAACTTGGCCAATTGGACTAGCTCCTGGTATGGGTATAAATGCATTTGTAGCTTTTGGAGTTGTCGCGGGTATGGGATATACTCCACAAGCAGCTTTAGGAGCTGTGTTAGTTGCGGGTGTATTATTTTTAATTATATCTTTAACACCAATTAGAGCATGGCTAATTAATTCAATACCACGAAGTTTAAAACTAGGAATTGGAGCAGGTATAGGACTTTTTTTAGCTATCATAGGACTAGAAATTATGGGTGTAGTTGGTGACCATCCTGTTACACTTGTGACTTTAGGGGATATTAAAAATCCTCTAGTGCTTCTTGGATGTTTAGCTTTCGTTGCAATGGTAGTTTTAGAAAAACTAAAAGTTAAAGGAAATATTATAATTGGTATTATTGCATTTAGTATTATTGCCTGGGTAACCGGTCTTGCTAAATTCAATGGAGTCGTTAGTTCTCCGCCTCCAATGACTTATCTCTTTGATTTCGATTTAACTGCAGCAATGACCGCAGGTATGTCCACAGTTATTTTTACGCTACTGTTTATAGATTTTTTTGATACCGCTGGAACATTGACTTCTGTTGCTAATGTGGCCGGCAAAGTAGATAACAAAGGAAGAGTTAAAGATATAAATAAAGCAATGTTATCAGATAGCGTTGGAACTGTTGCTGGAGCACTGATGGGTACTACAACAGTAACGAGTTATGTTGAATCGGGAGCAGGTGTAAAAGCAGGAGGCCGAACAGGAATGACATCTCTTGTGATTGGAGTTTTATTTTTATCGTGTTTGTTTTTCTCACCACTTGCAACAAGCTTGCCAAAAGAAATAGATGGTGCTGCACTTTTATATGTAGCGGTTCTCTTTGTTAGAAATATAACTGACATTGAATGGGATGATATTGCAGAATCTGCGCCTGCTATTGTAGCAATGATTACGATGCCATTAACATATAGTATTAGCAATGGTATAGCACTCGCATTTGTTTCCTATGCTTTAATAAAAATATTTACTGGTAAATCGTCTGAAACATCACCGGCAATATGGTTAATTGCAGTTTTGAGCATTATAAGTTTTGCAGTAGCATAATTTTTAATATTTTAAAAAGGGTTAGATTTATTCTAGCCCTTTTTATGTTTTGAAATAATTTTACTAATATCAATTTCTTCATAGTGCTCGGTTGGTTGCACAATCCAAGGATCGGTATCTAATAATACAGGACAAAAATCGGGTAAAAATGAAGAAGATTTTTTTTTCCATAAGCATGCAGTTTTAATTTCACTTATATTATCTTTAATAGAGTTATAATTTTTTAACCATTCAATGCTTTTATTTAATGTAAGTCCTGTATCAGATAGATCGTCAACCAAAAGAACTTTATTGAAATCTTTTGATACAGCTAAAGAGCTAATTTCTCTTGCAAACATTAACTTACCTTGTTTATCTTCAATACCTTTTCCTGAATAACTCTGTATAACTATATAGGCAGTTGGAAGTTTTAAAATTCTTGAAAGTATGTCAATTATTGGAGCGGCCCCTCTCATTATACCGACTAAAACTGTTGGTTTGTAGTTTTGATGAACCATTACTGCTAATTTTTCGACTGTATTTAAATATTCATCGAAGTTAATTATTAATTTATTGCTCATATTAATTTTGGTATCATATTTAAAACTATTAAAAAATAATATAATTTTATGAAAATATTCGATTGCTTCATGTATTTTGATGAGGATTTATTATTAGAACTTAGGTTGAATCATCTAGACAAATTTGTAGATAAATTCGTTATAATTGAGTGTGATTATAATCATAAAGGGGTTTCAAAAAAACCAAATTTCAAAATAGAAAAATATAAAAAATTTAAAAATAAAATTGAATATGTACTTCTTAAAGATCAGCCAAGAGATATTATGGGAATAAATGTTAATGATTCAGAAATTAAGACAAATGATAAATATATATTAAATGCCGCAAAAAGAGAAAACTTTCAAAGAAATTATATTAAAAATTGCCTCACAGAGGCCAATGATAATGACTGGATTATAATTTCTGATCTTGATGAAATACCTAATTTAGAAAATATTAACTTTAATAATATTAATAATAAGTTTATTTTTTTTAAACAAGATATGATGTATTACAAATTTAATCTTAAGCTTGAGAATTGTACTTGGGTAGGCACTAAAGCGTGTAGAATGAAAAATTTAGAATCACCTCAATGGCTCAGAAATATTAAAGATAGATCTTATCCATGGTGGCGTGTTGATATATTGTTTTCTAAAAATAAATATAGAAATATTAAATTTATAGATAATGGAGGATGGCACTTTTCTTATTTAAAAACGGCTGAGGAAATTGAAAAAAAATTAAAATCTTATCTGCATCATAGAGAATATGAATTAAATCCAATTGGTAAAGATAAGATAAAACTTTTAATGGATCAAAAGAAAACAGTTTATAATTTAAAAACCGATCAGCGTTTAAATAAATTTAATAATGAAAATAAACTCAGAATAATTGAAATAAATAATTTACCAAAATATATATCTGATAATAAAGATAAGTTAAAAAAATGGATCGAGGTTTAGTAAAAATCGTTAATATTGTACTGGTTCGTCATCTATAGATCTCCATAAATACCAAGTTGCAACTGAACAATAAGGAGAAAAAATTTTTTTTAATTTATTAACGAAATTTTTTGGAGGCAAATATTTTTTATTATAATTATTAGATATTGCTCTCAATAAACCTATATCTTGAATAGGCCATATATTTTCTCTGTTAAAAGTAAAAATTAGTATC
>CACHVT010000030.1 GCA_902583345.1 uncultured Pelagibacteraceae bacterium
TATTCCTTCAATGCATCTGCCAGTAGATTTGAAAATACAAGACTCTAGATAAAGATAATTATCTAAATATATAAAAATTATAATTGTATGAACAAAGGAATGATGGGACACTTTAACTATTGTAAATTGTTGATTATTTTCAACAAAAAGTTAAAATTAAAATACTTAAGCAATTATTTTGAACGATTTATTTATTCAATTTGTTAATCATGCATCTGTTCTGATTGGAAATGAAAAGAATTCGATACTTTCTGATCCATGGTATTCTGGAACAGCATTTAATGATGGTTGGTCATTACTTTATGAAAATAAAAAAGATGAAATACTAAAGGTATTAAATAAAACATCACATATATGGATCTCACATGAACATCCAGATCATTTTTCAATTAAATTTATTAATGAATATTACGAATTTATAAAAAATAAATTTTTTTTATTTCAAGAAACTCGAGATAAACGCGTTGTTAATTTTCTAAGATCAAAAAAACTAAAAGTAATTGAATTAAAAGATGGGGAAAAATTTAAAATCGATCAGGGTTATACGATTCAAATTCAAAAAAGTGATTTTTATGACTCAGCATTAATAATAAATTTAAAAGGTAAAACGATTTTTAATATTAATGACTGTCCTCTAAAAGATGAAAATGAATTAGTAAATTTTAAAAAAAAATATGGAGAATGTGATATATTATTAACTCAATTTAGTTATGCAGGTTGGAAAGGAGGAAAAAATAATCTAGCATGGAGAAAATTGGCAGCAAAAGAAAAAATTGAAGCATTAAAACTACAATCCAAAATTTTTAATTCAAAAATTACTATACCTTTTGCTAGTTTTATCTACTTTTCAAATATTTTTAACTTTTATTTAAATGACTCAGTTAATTTTCCCAAAAAAATTTTAGAAGAGTTTGATTATAAAGAAAAAAAGTTAATATTTTTAAAACCTTATCAAGAAATTGATTTAGATAATTTAGATAATATTGAAAATAATCTAGTTTTTTGGCAGGATAAGTTTGATGGAATAAATAATATGAATATTATCTCCGAAGAGGAAAAAAATTCTTATGAGGTTCTAAAAAAGTATTTTGATATTTATTACCAAAGAATAATGAAAAAAAATTCGAGTCTTGCACTCAAAATACTTAAAAAATTTCCTTTTTTAAATATTTTAAAGCCTATTGTAATAAATTTAGTTGATACAAAAGATAATGTTTATATTGACCTTGTTAATTGTAGGTTTGAAAGGACTACAGAAAAAGCTGAAATTTCAATGCATAGTAAATCTATTAAATTAATTTTCTTGCAAGATTTTGGTTTCGATACTTTGGTAGTTAATGGTTGTTTTGAGGAATTAAAACAAAATAGTTTTTTAAAACTTGCAAAATCTTTTGCAATTGGAAATTTAAATAATATGGATATTTATGTAAATTACAAAATTTTGTTTAATTTTAGGGTTATTTTACTTTTTATTAAAAAATTATTTTTGGCAAAAAAAAAATTATCTTACAATTTAATCAAAGGGATGGAATAAATTAAAACGATTTTCATCAAAAACCCCTCATTAGCAATATCTTATTCTTATTTATTAATAATAACGGCTATCTAAAAATTCTATTTACTAAAGTAACTTTGCCAGTCTTTTGGTTAAGGTTATGTAATTGAGATTTTTCACTACATATTCATATCCAGTTTTACCCATTTTCAGACGTTCGTCTGGATCTAGTGCCTTAAGTTGCATAATAGCTTCTGCAATTAATTTTGGATTGTCAGCTTTTACCGATATGCCACATTCACAATTTTTTGGGTGTATCAAATGTATAATTGGTTTTGCAGCATACATATATTGTGCGAGCTTGTTGGCTGAAAGGCCAAACTTGTAAAGAGGAAGGTCCTTAGCGCTAATATAACACGCATCAAATTCTTTTAACATAGTTTGTACTTGGATATTTTGAATAGGATCAACAAAGATCACATTGTTCAAATTTTTTGCCATTTTAACCAAGTTTGATTTTTCTTTACCGTCACCGACTAAAACAAAAGCAATTTCAGTTTCTTCCTTTAATATCTTCGCAGCATCAATAAATGAACTTAGATTATTCGCTAAACCAAAGGTTCCTGTATAACCAACAATAAATTTATCTTTTGGTAAAGCAGATACTACACTTTTATTTAATGGTTCTGCATTTTCAAGTTCGGAAGGATGAATGCCATTTGGTATCCACATAAATTTTTCTCGTATCATTCCGCGCTCAACCATATGCTCAACTGCGTGAGGTAAAACAGAAATAACTTTATCTGATTTTCTATAAGCAAAATCTTCGATCCATTGTAAAAATCTTATAAACGGATTTTTGGGAGAATAACCACCTGCCTGTATAATTGCTAGTGGCCAAATATCACGAACTTCAAAAAAAAGTTTTGCGTTATACTTTTTAGCTAATTGATATGCAGAAAGATAACCAATTAAAGATGGTGATGAATATATAATAACGTCTGGCTTCTCATTTAATTTATGGCCAATACCTAATAATTTAAAAGCAAAATAAAACCAGTTTAAAATTCTTTTTTTATCATGAGCATTTTTGTAGTTAATCGTTGAAAGCCTTAAAAATTTAAAATTTTCAAACTCTTCAAGTTCAGGGGCAGACATAACAATTTCCCTATCTTTTGAAACATGGGACCATCTAGAAGAAACAAGGGAAACTTTATAACCTAAATGAGCAAGCTCTCTAGACAAATATCTATGCCTACCAATACCAGTACTAAGCAAAGAGCCGTACTGATTAATAATCCATATTTTTTTTTTATTCATTGTAATTCAAATCTTGTTATTTTTTCTTATATCATAAAATTCAATATTTAAATTTTTACAAAATTCTGCATCCGTTAGAGAGTCGCCCACATAAATAGGTGAAATAAATTTTTTTGCATCCTTTAAATGATAAAAAGATTGAGTGTTTGGTTTTGGTTTGTAAGAGGATGCAGTAACAATTTCTATCAAATCCTTTGGCCAAAAGAAATTAATTGAATTAATCTTATTAATTTGTTGCTGGGGCACTCCATTTGTAATTATTTTAATAATAAACTTTTTACTCATTTTAGAAAGAAATTCCTTAAACCAAGGCAAAATATTTATACAGGAATCACATTGGTAATTTCTCATTATATACAATGATTTCTCTACCGAAAAAGATTCTGCAGGAAAAGAATTTTCTAATTTATTAAATAAATTATTACGACCCTCCTTTAAAAAAGTTTTTTTTAAAAATTCATAAACTATTTTTGGATTTATATTTACTGCTGTTTTTGAAATTTCATTATAAACTCTAAATAAAAATTCAGTTTCTAAATAAATAGTATTATCCAAATCAAATATTAATTGTCTACTTTGTTTTGTTTGTTCAGCTAAATACTCAACTGTCATAGAATGCTTCTTGATAATATCTTACAAAAGAAATTCCTGAAATTTTTTTCACTTTTTTTAAATTGAGACCTAAAGCTTGATCTACAACTCTAACTGGTAAATTTATACCTAAGCCTAATGCTGCAGCACTTGTTCCCTGTATTCTAGGATTAGACTCAAGCAAAAGATACTTTCCTACAGCTGATTTTTTAATTTGAAAACCGATTGGTCCTTTCAAACCAGGTATAATTGAAACAATTTTATTTATATAATTAATAACTTTTTTATCATTTATAAAATTTCCAGAGGTTGATATTCCGCTATTTATAGTAGTTCTAGTTCTGATCAAACAATCCAAAAGAGCACCATCTTCAACTATTGTGTCAATTGTTAGCTCGGTGCCGGGTAAATACTCACTAACCAGAATCTGCGGTATCTTTTTTTTTCCTATCGAAGTAATCACTTCATTCAAAGTTGAAAAAATTGAAGTTGGTTTTTTATTAAACAATAGATTAAATCTATCAGCATTTCCATCAAGTATTCTAACACCTCGACTACCGTTTCCAATACAAGGTTTTATAACAACAGGTACTTTTCTGTAATTTAATTTTATAACTGCTTCTTTAAGCTGATCTTTATTATTTGCGATAAAAAATTTTGGAACATCAACTTTGTTATTTTTTAAATGCTGATAAAGCAAACATTTATTATTCATTAAAAAAAGAGCATCTTCATCTGATACAATTACTTTGATGCCTTTTTCTAAAAATTTTTTTTTGTGGGTACTTAGCTTAAATAGTTCCTTTGTCACCAAAGGTAAAAGGACATAAATTTTTTTTTTAATACATAAATCTAACAATGTTGCTATAAAATTTTTACTATTTGCCATCGGTAACTGATGAAATGGACAGTCAGTAGACATATATCGTCCAGAAGCATTAGGGTTAGCATCTGCAATATGTAAATTAATTTTAGTATTCTTTTTTAAGGCTTGAATAATTCCTGGACCACCTGGAGATCCTGCTCCAGTCATTAACACATTTATTTTATTACCCAACGTATAACCTCAAAACTTTCAGCAAACTGTGAACCTATTTGAACACCTCTTGTTTTGGCAAGAGAAAATATAAAGTCCTCATTCATATAGTTTTTTTGTCCTTGTGACTTATATTCCTTTAGAGCGTCACATTTTTGCTGAATATGTTTTTCATCCAGATTTACAAATGATGTTGTATTAAAGGTAAGGTTATTCCATATCAATTCATATCCAAGAATAGTACTACTCTTGAATGCTCTTAATCCTTCTTGGGCTATTGTTGCATGATCTTGATGGATATCATTTAAAGAAGGCATTAAAACTAAATCTGGTTTTAATTTTTTTCGATGAGTCATTAAATCTTCAAGTATTTCTTGTCTGGAATAATTTAATTTTCTAACTTGGTAGTTATAAACAAAAACATTTTTACTTGGTATACCCAGTTTAGTTGTAGCGCTCACAACCTCTTTTTTTAAAGTATCTTTTGGTAATTCTTCAGGAAGAGATTCTTGTGCAGTAGAAAAAGCAAAATAATAAATATTTGCGCCAAGATCTACAAGTTTAGCAATAGTGCCTCCAGCACCAAGTTCTCCATCATCTGTATGAGGCGACAATACATATACATTTTTATATTTACTGAGCATTATGTTTTGTTAGTGTTAATGTATTGTTAAAAAAATCTAAGTTTCCTTTTTTAATTTTTGAAAAATTTAACATAACGTATACTGGTACATACAAGCAATCTAAGATCAATTTAATTTTTTTTGGATAACGTATTAATATTCTAAGTACATTGTATATTACCCTGCCAAACATGCTCCACGTGTAAATTAATATATTTTTATATGTCATTTCAAATCTTTTTAAAAAAATATACATATCATATACTTCAGACATATAAATTAGTTCTTTTAATGGCATTCTTCCATCACGTGTTGCTACATCAATATATTTTGCTTGAGGTATGACAAAAAGTGATTTTTTATTCTCTTTAAAGATTGAATATGAAAAATCAATATATTCATTCCATGAATATTTCATAAATTGATTATCAAAGTTAAACTTTTGAAAAACTTTTTTGGAAAAAACTCCTGCACATGTTGAAATCCATTCACTTTGGACTATTGAATTAAAACTAGTGGGTATAGGATTTGTAACACAAAGTGAGGGGAGAACTCTTGATTTACCCTCTTCATAATAGCTAGATATCATAAAAAATTTTACAAATTTATCCAGAAAACTATATATAAAACTATTTTTCATTTCTTTATAAGCTTTATTTGCTAACTTATTATATCCATGAACACCTAAAGCATGAGGGTGCTCGAGAAAAATTTTTTCAATTTCTTCATAATAATTTGAATCAAGCAAAACATCGTCATCAAGAAATGCTATTAAGTCTCCCTTTGCTTTAGAGGCTCCTAAATTTCTAGCTATAGCTCCACTATTTACTGAATTTTTAAAACAATAAACAAATACATTTTGCTTTTTAAATTGATTTTCTAAATTATTAATTATCTTTTTAGCATATGAATTAT
>CACHVT010000031.1 GCA_902583345.1 uncultured Pelagibacteraceae bacterium
TTAAAAAAATCTATTTCAGTTAAATCCTTTAGTTTAAATAAACCTGCGTGAATACCATCTTGTATATCGTGATTATTGTAGGCTATATCATCAGACATTGCAGCAATCTGCGCTTCTAACGAGGGAAATTTTTTGAAATTTATTTTTCCCTTTAAATTTTTTGTTCCTATAATTTTATTTAGTTTTAAAATATCTTCAAATGGTCCATTATGCTTAAGCAGCCCGTCGATGGTCTCTAATGTAAGATTTAAACCTTTAAATTTAAGATACTTATGCTCAAGGAACATAATTATTCGTAATGTCTGTAAATTATGATCAAACCCCCCATGATCAATCATACATTCATTTAGCGCATCTTCCCCTGCGTGACCAAAAGGTGTATGACCTAAATCATGAGCTAAACTTAAAGTTTCTGCTAGATCATCATTTAAATTTAAATATCTTGTTATAGATCTTGCTATTTGAGCTACTTCAAGGGAATGAGTAATCCTAGTTCTGTAATGGTCGCCTCCAGTGTTAACAAAGACCTGAGTTTTATGTTTTAACCTTCTAAATGATGCACTATGAATTATTCTATCTCTATCCCTTTGAAATGGACTTCTATATTGATTAACTGGTTCCTTAAAAAGCCTTCCTTTACTTTTAAATAGTCCTATTTTTGAGTAATTTTTCATCCTTTAAACTTGGTAAATAAATATTATATTAGTAATAACAGTGTTCTTATATGATTAAAGAAATTAAATTTACAGATAAAGCAATAAAACAAATCAACCATTTGCTTTCAACTAGAGATAAAGGGTCTTTTTTTAGAATCGCTATTAAAGGTGGTGGATGTTCGGGTTTTCAATATGATTTTTCTTTCGACCAAAAACAAAATGATGACGATTTAAAGCATGACAATATATTGATAGATAAAAATTCAGCAGACCTATTAAAAGGATCTGAGGTTGATTATTCAGAGGAATTAATCGGTAATTCATTTAAAATTAACAACCCACAAAGTAAATCTTCTTGTGGTTGTGGTGTATCATTCTCACTTTAATGCTAATAAGCTCCTGGAATGTTAATTCAGTAAGAGCTCGAATTGAAAATATCAAAGAATATTTAAAAAAATTTTCACCAGACATAATGATGATGCAGGAAATCAAAACACCTGACGAAACTTACCCTTACGAGGATATAAAAAAATTAAAATATGAAAATTATGTATTTGGTCAAAAGAGTTACAACGGTGTAGCTATTGTCTCAAAAAAGAAATTAAATAATATTCAGAATGATATTTTTAAAGATAAAAACAAGCAATCAAGAGTAATTTCAGCTGAAATAAAATTTAAAAATAAAGATATAATTTTAATAAATATTTATACACCCAATGGAAATCCGGTAGATACTGAAAAATATACTTATAAACTTTACTGGCTAGACAGCTTAATTAAAAAATTAAAATCCTTATCTAAAAAAAATGAGAATATAATTATAGGAGGAGATTTTAATATAATTCCTTCAGCTGAGGATGTTCATAATCCTAAGAGTTATGAAAATGATGCTCTGTTTAGATTGGAAATTAGAAAAAAATTAAGGGAGTTAATTAACTTAGGTTTTCATGATGCTTATAGATTTATACATCCAGAGAAAGAAGGATATACATTTTGGGATTATACTAGTGGAGCTTGGCAAAAAAATAATGGTATGAGAATTGATCACTTTTTAGTATCTAGTTCGTTAATTGGTATTGTTAAGGATGTTAAAATAAATAAATTCCCACGTGGTAGGCAAAAACCATCCGATCATACTCCCATTGAAATTGAACTAGCTTAAAGACTTAATTTTATTGACTAACTCTTCATTTATATTTCTTGGACCTTTATCTAATCTATTTTTATGGCGTCTTTCACCAGGTAGTCGAACTCCATCCATTGATTTCATTTTATTAAAAAAATCTTCTGCATGTTTAGCCCAATCACTACCTGAAGTTTTTTCAGGAGAGATTGCTAAAATAAACTCTCCTCCACTTGGTGGACCTCCATCATTTTTATCTTTTACAGCTGTTTCAAAACTAAAGTTATCACCAACTAAAGCTCCTGCCATCAATTCTACCATCATTGCTATTGCTGAACCTTTATAGCCTCCAAAAGGAAGAAGTACACCTCCATCAGCTATTGCACCTGGGTCAGTTGTTTCCTTACCATCCTTAGTTAAACCAGTTCCAGGTGGAACTTTATGCCCTTCTCTTTTAGCAACTTGTACCTCACCCATTGCCATTGATGCAGTTGCCATATCATAAACGACTGGAGTTTTTCCAGGTCTAGGCCAAGCAAATGAAATTGGATTTGTTCCAAATAATGGTTTGATTGCTCCAGCAGGTGCCACTGCTGGTTTGTATGATGTACACGCAAAAGCAACTAAACCTTCTTCAGCTAATTTTTCTGTTTCAGGCCACATAGCAGCCATATGATGAGAATTATTTATTGCAAGTACTGCAACACCATTTTCTTTTGCAGCTTTAGCTAATTCAGGCAAACCTTTATTTAAAACAACAGGTGCTAAACAATTATTACCTTTTACTTTTATTACTGATGAAGAAATCTTTTTTACTTCTGGTTTTCCTTTACCATTAATTTTTCCACTTTTTAAACCACTCACATATGCTGGTAATCTAAAAAGACCATGAGATAAAGATCCATCCCTTTCAGCATTTCTAATTAAATCTGACAGAATTGAAGCTGTTTCTTCATCGCACCCATTAGCTAATAAGGTCTTTTTAGCTAAATCAAATATTTCATCTAATGTAAGGGAAACTGTACTCATCCCATTATTAGATATTATTTATAACTAAAGATCAATTTTTATTCTAAATCATTAACGTCATTTTCACTTATTTCATCTATAGATTTATGGATTTTCCAGTTTTGAGTAGATCCATCTATAGATCTAGCAGTTACTACTGTTTCTGTCGGAGGACAATCAGGTTCATGACAATTTAATTCTGCAATGCTTAAAATTGTACTTTCTGGTATTTCATATTTTTTTATAAAATAATTTTTTAAATTCTGAATTGCTTCTAAATTTGGTTTTTTTTTATTAAACATTTTTTATTGATCCCAAATTGAAGTCCATAAAGTATTTCCATTCATGTCACCAATAAATATACTTGATTTATCATCAGTCATTGCGATTGCACTAACTTCAGAACCTGTGAAACTTCTAATTATTATAGTGTTATTTTCATTTTCAATTTGAGATAAAAAAACAGAACCATCACTCAAACCAGCAAAAATTGCTTTTTCATCAGGAAATGGTTCTATAAATGTAACTTGTTTATTTCCTATATAAGGAAGGCAAATAGGTTTACGTCCCATTGGTCCTTCACCGTCAAAGGGCCAACATATTGCATCTGTCGATCCTGATGTTGCTAAGTAACTTGTATCACCAATGAATGCAAAACTTTTAACTTTTGAACCATATCCTGACATAGCAAAATCAAGCTTATCTTTTAAACGCCAGCAACGAAGTACATTTTCTTGCATAGACGTTACTAAGTATTTACCATCTGGGCTAAAACTCACTTTATTATGAGAACCTTTCCAATCTAATTTTGTTGATTTCCATTTATTACTGTAATCTTTTTTCCAAATTGTAACACCCCCGTATCTAGATACAGCCAACCGTCTTCCTTTTGCATCAAACACTAAACCTCCAATCGTACTATCATGATTTAAAGATTTTGGTTCTTTTTTATTTTTATCCCAATAATAAACCACCTTACCTGAAGAACAGACTAGGTTTCCATTATGTGCTGCAACATGATCCACCCATCGTGAACCAAAGTTTGTAATTTCATTTATTTCACCATTAAGTGAAATTTTTAAAAAATAACCATCATCACCACCAGTTAAAATATTATCACCGTCCTTTGCCATGCAAAGAATAACACCTTTATGAACCTTTAAAGTTTTGTGTTTTTCTCCAGAACTGAAAATTCTTATAGTACCATCACCAAAACCAGCGGCTATATTATTGCCAATTGAAACTGTGCATGTTACTGGAACTCCAATTTCTAACTGAATTCCTCTTTGTTCAAATTTTGTTTTATCTAACTGTGGAAATTGATTTAAATCAGTTGTCATTCTGATTTACAGGCTTCAAATCCTTCTTTTAAATTCATTGTATCTAGGTTACGTCCAATAAACACTAGTCTAGAACTACGTTCTTTATTTTCGGGCCATTTTCCCATAGGAGAAGCATCCATCAACATATGAACGCCTTGAAATACATATCGATCATTTTCACCTTTAAAGTCAAGTATTCCCTTAGTTCTCATAATATCTTGACCTTTTGTCTGTAAGAGTTTTTCAAACCAGTTTTGAAATTTTTCCATGTCAAGAGGTGTATCTGATACGAATGATAAACTTGTAACATCATCATCATGTTCATGGTCATGATCTGACACAAGAAAATCTGGTTCTACCTCTAAAATACGTTTTAAATTAAAAGCATCAAGATTAAGAATTTCCTTAAGTGGTGCTCCGCATTTTGTAGTTTTGATAATTTTAGCAAAAGGATTAATTTTACGAATTCTCTTTGTTACTACCTCTATATTCTCATCTTTCACAAGATCTATTTTGTTTAGTAATATTACATCACCAAAAGCAATTTGTTCCTCAGCTTCGTGATGATCTTCAATTTGTGAGCTTAAATGAACTGCATCTGCAACTGTAACAATTGCATCTAACTTTGTTTTGTTTGCTACATCTTGATCTACAAAGAAGGTTTGAGCTACAGGAGCTGGATCTGCTAAACCTGTTGTTTCAACTATAATCGCATCAAGTTTATCAGCTCGTTTCATTAACCCACTAAGTATTCTTATTAGGTCACCTCTGACTGTGCAGCATATACAGCCATTGTTCATTTCAAAAACTTCTTCGTCAGCATCCACTACAAGATCATTATCAATACCTTGTTCACCAAATTCATTTACAATAACGGCGTACTTTTGACCGTGCTGTTCTGTAAGAATTCTATTAAGAAGTGTAGTTTTTCCAGCACCTAAGAATCCTGTTAAAACAGTAACAGGAACTTGTTTGTTAGTTTCTGTCATTAATTAAATTAACATCCTTTAAAGGACTTAGACATATTTTTAATTAAATCAAAATATAAATCTTTACCAGGATTAAGAGTAGCTCCTAATGGATCTATGACCCCTGTTGCAACATTAGTATCTTTTGCTACAGCCTTAATAATATCAGGATTAAATTGTGGCTCAGAGAATATGCAGCTTACTTTATCATGCTCAATTACTTCTCTTATTTCAGCTAATTGTTCAGCACCAGGCATTACGTCTGTATTTACAGTAAATGCACCAAGAATATTAATACCAAATCTTTCCTCAAAGTATTGATACGCATCATGAAAAACTATTGATTTAAAATCTTTGTTTAATTCGGATTTAACTTTTTTAGTAAGTTTATCTAAGTCTTTATGTGCCTTTTTTAAATTTGCTTTATATTTGGCCTCATTTTTTGGATCATTTTCGATTAAGTGTTCTGCCATTTCACTTAAAATTACTTTTGCATTCATTGGATCTAGCCAAATATGTGGGTCGTATTCACCGTGTGCGTGCCCTTCATGACCATGATCATCATGACCATCTTCTTTATGACTTTCCTCATCATGTCCGTGATCATCATGATCATCTTCTTTATGACTTTCCTCATCATGTCCGTGATCATCGTGATCATCTTCTTTTTTAGCATGATCATCGTGGTCATC
>CACHVT010000032.1 GCA_902583345.1 uncultured Pelagibacteraceae bacterium
TTATTCTATTTAGGTCTGAAGGATCAGACTTGCTCATTTTTTTTGTGCCATCTTTGAGACTCATAATCCTAGAAAAATTTTTTTGGATTAATGGTTCAGGAATTTTTAAAAAATTTGGAACTTTAAAGTCATTATTAAATCTCTGAGCAATATCTCGACATAACTCAAGATGCTGTTTTTGATCATCTCCTACCGGCACATGCGTAGTATCATAAAGCAAGATGTCAGCTGCCATTAAGATTGGATAAGCGTAAAGACCAATACTCGCTTTTTCTTTATCCTCACCAGCTTTTTCCTTAAATTGAGTCATTCTATTTAACCACCCCATTCTTGCTACACAACTAAAAATCCAGGCACCCTCGGAATGAGCAGAGACTGATGATTGATTGAAAATTATACTTTTTTTTGAGTCTATGCCACATGCGATAAATGCAGCTAAAGTTTCCCTTATACTTTTTTTTAATTCAATAGGATCTTGTTTAGTGGTTATTGCATGTAAGTCAACAATACAGTAAACACATTCTGTATTTGGCTGATTTTGAAGCTCTACAAAATTTTTTATTGCACCTAAATAATTACCTAAATGTAAATTACCAGAAGGCTGAACACCAGAAAAAATTTTTTTAGACATTAATCTAGTACTTTAAATTAATATCACTAATTTTGAAAGCCTTGATAAAAAATGCGACCAATAAATATGAAATAACTCCGACTATTACGATTCCTAGTAAGAATAGTGATTTATAACTTTCATCATAAGTAAGATCCGTTTTAAAATAAAACAACAAATAATAAACTATAATACCCATAATTAGTGAAGAAATTAATATTTTTAGAAATTTTTTTATAAAAGTCAAATTGAAGTTAAAAAAATTATCTTTTTTTAAAAAAATAAATAATAAAATTGAGTTAAGCCAAGAAGAAATACTCGTTGCAATAGGTATAATTATAAATCCAATTTTTTTAAAAAAAATGACACTTATCAAAATATTTACAAAAACTGAAATTAATGAAATATAAAAAGGCAATTTAGTATTATGCCTAGCAAAATAAAAACTTGAAAAAACCTTTATTAAAGAGAAAGCAGGAAGACCAAATGCAAAGTAAAAAAGTGCTTTAGAAGAATTTTGGACTGAAGACTGATTGAATGTTCCGTAACCGAACAAGGCTGAAATAATTTCTTCAGATGCAATAACTAAGGCTATAGATGCTGGCAAACTTAAAAATAAACTAAATTCTAAAGCTTTGTTTTGTATAAATTCTATTTTTTCATTTTCATTACTGTTAACATATTTTGATAGTTGAGGAAGAATTACTGTTCCTATTGCAATACCAGCGATAGCCAAATTTATTTGGTATATTCTGTCTGCATAGTACAAATAAGAAACAGCACTAGCTTGAAAAGAAGCAATAATTGTTCCTACCAAAATATTTATCTGTGTTACACCTGATGAAAAAATACTTGGTAATAATTTTGAAAAAAAACTTCTAATTTTTTCATCAAATGAAAATTTAAAAGTGAATTTTGGTGAATAAAATTTTTTTACATAAAAATATAGATAAATAAATTGAGCAATACCTGCAAAAGTTACAGCATAGGATAAATAGTAAACAAGTTTATCTCCTAATATCCCTCCATAAAATAAAACAGATATTAAAAAGAAATTTAGAATTATTGGAGCCGCCGCAGCGACAGCAAATCTATTATGAGAATTCATTATTGCTGAAAAGAAAGACGACAGACTTATAAAAAATAAAAACGGGAAAGTAATTCTTGTTAAATTGATCACTAAATCCATTTTTTCTTGGCTTCCACTAAATCCAGGTGCAATAAGATAAACAAAATATGGGGCAAAAATTTCAATTACTAAAACTATAAGAAGTAAAATCAAAATTAGTAAATTAAAAATATTTGTTGCAAATTTTTCTGCTTTATCTGTTCCATTTGACAGCTCAGATGTATAGCATGGTACAAAAGCTGCATTAAAGGTTCCTTCCGAAAATAATCTTCTAAATGTATTAGGAATTCTGAAAGCAACAAAAAACGCATCCGCCAAAGGTCCTGCTCCTAGAAATATTGCTATTAAAATATCTCTTAAATAACCAAGTATTCTACTAATTATAGTAAAAAAACTAAATGTGCCTGTTGACTTGATAAGGTTCATAAATCATATTAGTCTTATATTATTCCATTTGTATATCTATTTATCATAAATGAAAAAAACAAAAATTGATCATTACACAGATAAAGAAGCCTTAGACTTTCATAATAGCAATAAATCAGGCAAGATTGAGATTGTTTCTTCAAAACCAATGACAACTAAAAGAGATTTAGCTTTGGCTTACTCTCCTGGTGTTGCGGCACCTGTAAGAGAGATTTCAAAAAATCCTGATGCTGCCTATGATTATACAACCAAAGGAAACTTGGTAGCTGTAATAAGCAATGGCTCAGCAGTTTTAGGAATGGGAAATTTAGGTGCTTTAGCCTCAAAACCAGTAATGGAAGGGAAGGCTATTTTGTTCAAAAGATTTGCTGATATTAATTCTATCGATATAGAAATTGATTCAACTAATACCGAAGAGATTATTAAAAGTATTAAAAGTATTGCAAATAGTTTTGGTGGAATTAACTTGGAGGATATAGCTGCTCCAGACTGTTTTATTATAGAACAAAAACTTAAAGAAATTTTAGATATACCTGTTTTTCACGATGATCAACATGGAACAGCAATAATAACTACTGCCGCATTGATTAATGCTCTTGATATATCAAAAAAATCGATAAAAAAGATAAAAGTAGTTGTTAATGGAGCGGGAGCATCTGCAATAGCCTGTACTAATCTTTTAAAAAAAACGGGTATACCGCCGAAAAATATAATAATGCTTGATAGCAAAGGTGTATTATATAAAGGCAGAAGCAACTTAAATCAGTGGAAAACTGTACATGCCATTGAAACAAAAGACAGAACATTGGATGAAGCAATAAAAAACGCTGATGTTTTTTTAGGATTATCTTCGAAAAGTATTCTATCAAAGAAAATGGTGAAAAAAATGTCAAAGAATCCAATTATATTTGCTTGTGCAAACCCTGATCCAGAAATAACTCCTGAAGAAGTCGAGGAAGTTAGAAATGATGCTATTATAGCAACTGGAAGATCTGATTATCCTAACCAAGTAAATAATTTGATTGGATTTCCATATATTTTTAGAGGAGCATTGGATGTAAGGGCTAAGACAATAAATGAGGATATGAAAATAGCTGCGGCTAACGCTATTGCAGCACTAGCAAGAGAAGATGTACCAGATGAGGTAGTGGCTGCAATGGGAGGAGAGCGGCCAAAGTATGGTAGAGAATATATTATTCCATCTACTTTTGATCCAAGATTAATTTGCGAAATACCTGTAGCTGTTGCGAAGGCTGCTATTAAAAGTGGTGTAGCAAGAAAAAAAATAAATGATTTCGAAATATATAAAGAACAGCTTAAACAAAGGCTTGATCCATCAGTAACCATTATGCAAGGTATAAATAATCAAATTAAAAAAACTCAAAAAAGAATAGTTTTTGCTGACGGTGAGGATGAGAATACATTAAAAGCTGCAATTGCTTTTAAAAATAGTAAGTTTGGTAAACCTATACTAGTAGGCAAAAAAGAAAAAATAAAAGAACAGCTTAAAAATATAGGGTATAGCGAAAATTTAGATATTGAGATAGTTAATTCAACGGATAAACAAAAAAGAGAAAGGTATGCAAATTATTTATTTAAGAAGTTACAAAGGAAAGAAGGTTTATTAGAACGAGACTGCGATAGAATGATAAGAAATGATAGAGTTATATGGACGTCTTGCATGGTTTCATGTGGTGATGCAGATGGAGCAGTCACAGGAAATACTAGAAAATATGCTACATCTTTAGAAAAAATAAATAAAGTTATCGATGCGAGACCAGGGGAAATTATGTTTGGTTTGAATATGATAGTAAATAGAGGAAAAACTGTGTTTATAGGAGATACTAGCGTTCATGAATATCCTTCTGCTATGCAACTTGCTGAAATAGCTATTTCCTCTGCAAGGGTAGTGAGATTATTCGGATTTGATCCAAAGGTTGCTTTTGTCTCTCATTCAACATTTGGACAGCCCGCGACCGGTAGAACAAAACACATAAGAGATGCTGTCGAAATTTTACAAGAAAAGAAAGTTGATTTTCAATTTGATGGGGATATGCAGCCTGATGTAGCTCTTAATGATGAATACAAAGAACTTTATTCTTTTTCAGGAATTGTAGGAAACGCAAATATATTAATTATGCCGGGGCAACATAGCGCTGCTATATCATATAAAATGATGAAAGAGCTAGGTGGAGCGAAAGTGATAGGGCCTCTTTTAATAGGATTAGGTCAGCCTATAGAAATTGCACCATTGCGGTCTTCAACATCAGATATATTAAATTTAGCTTCAGTAGCTGCATACTCCGCTGGTGTTATTAATTATGGGAAAAAAAATTAGTTCTGTTGAATTCTTAAATCTTCAACTAAAAAAATACTGGATACAACTTTTTTTACATCCAATATACTCTTTGCCTCATCTATAACCTCTTGCCTTTCTTCATCAGTTAAAGCAATACCATAAATAAAAATTTTCTTTTTATATGTATCTATATTGTAATTAGTTGCTTTTATATTTTTACTTAAAATCATAGCAGTTCTTAATTGTGAAGTAATTAATAAATCTTTAGCTGATTGTTTAAAATTAAAATGAGCTTTAATTTTAATATCATTCCTGACCGATCGCGCTCCCTCAGTTTCCCATGCGACTTTAGTAATTAAAAGTTTTTCTTCAGGATTATCAACCTTTCCAGTTAAGAAAATTCTTCCGTCTAAAACTTTTATGTTTACTGATAAAATATAGCTTTTATTCACCATAATCAATCTAGCGGCAACGTTTTTTTGCATTATAGAGTCATCTATTTGGGTACCCAGTGATCGTGGATCTAGTGCTATACTAACACCTGTACCAAAAACACCTCTTGAACCTGTCCCAACACAAGAACTAAAAATAAAAAATATTAGTAATATTAATATTAGATTATTTCTCATTTTTAAGTTTTAAGCAATAATTATAAATTTCTTTTTTTGATACATTATTTTTTAAGCTTAGTGATTTAATAATATCCTTAATTGTTAAATTTTTTATCATTTGTTTGATATATTTTTTATCTGATTCGTCTAATTTATTCGAAA
>CACHVT010000033.1 GCA_902583345.1 uncultured Pelagibacteraceae bacterium
ACACTAGGAAGAATTTTAAAATTATTGGATCTGCCCATAATTTGCCAGAGATAAAAAACAAAGAAACTCAAGGATGTTCTAGCATTTTTATAGCTCCAATATTTAAGACATCAAAATCAAATTATTACTTGGATATATCAAAATTCAATTTATTGTCTAAAAATACAAAAAAAAAAATTATAGCTCTTGGTGGAGTGAATAGTTTAAATTATAAAAAAATAAAACTAACTAATTGTAGTGGTCTTGCATCTATATCTTGGATAAAAAAAAACCGGCCTAAAAGTTTAGGCCGGTTTAAATACTTTTAAAGTACTAACTATTAAAATGCGAAAGATAGAGAAATTTCTGTCTCTTCGTATTTACCAGTTGCACCCTCTGGGTTACTTGTTTCGTACATAGACACGCCTAAAGTCATAGCACCCATTGTATAGGTAGCTTGTAGAGCTTCCATCTCAGTTTCTACTTCTGCAGTTGATGCTGATACAGCTTTTACCTGTTCATTAACTTCTGCATATGAAATTGAGTAGTTGTCTTGTGAAAACGCAATACCAAATCCATCGGATTCAGTGTCGTTAAATTGACCTGCACTGTTTCCTGTATTAGCTGCGTTATTGTACGTTTCTTGATAACCAAGTGATAATGGTCCATTGCTATACAATATGTAACCAGTGTTTCTTTCGCCGTTTTTTGCACCAGTTGTTTTGCTAGCTTGTTCCATTTCCTCATAACCAGCACCAAGTGTTAATCCCATTCCTGAGATTTTAGCTGTGTAAGCATCACCTTCTTGTGAGTTTCCACCTACACCACCAGCTGAAGCAGGACCTGCTCCAGAGTTAGGGTCATAAGTATAAGTAGCTGATATATCAAAACCTGCGATTGAGAATGCAGGAGTTCTATAGTCTACTGAACCTGATTGAGTTGACGAACCAAAAGAATGGAAGTTAGATGAGTGAGTAGTACCATCCCATGTTTCTTCGTAAGCTTTTGGAAGAACGTCGTCTATAGCGTTTGCAGCTGAACCAGAAACATCGTTAAACTGAACAGTACCTAGTGATCCCATTCCGATCGTTACTTGAGCAGAAGAGTTTAATCCACCAGATGTTGCAGTGTTAGCTTGCTCCATGTCCATAGCAGTAAATACAGAAACAGTAAATCCGTTATCTAATTCACCACTTGCTGTGAAGTATAAATCAGTGTCAACACCATATCCTTTACCGTTACTTCCATTAGCACCTGCCTCATTACCTTGAGCAGATGAATACACAACTTGAGAATCTCCAGTTACAGAGTACTCAGTAGCGTTTACAGAAACAGCAGCAAGAGAACCAGCTAGTGCTGATAAACCGACTTTTGTTAATTTATTCATAATTTCTCCTTTTATTATTTTATTCATATGAATGTAGGCTTTTTACATGACTGGTCTCAAAAAATCCAAATTTTGCTAAGAAAATGAGTTTTTTCCAATATTTGTTGCAAAAATGTCACAGTAAATTAGTCTTTTGAATTAGCCATTTATTAAGCTAAACCATCAATTGTGAAGAATTTTTTAAAATTTCTAAAATATTTACTTATTATATCGTTTTTTTTTAACAAGCTTCAGCGGGTGTAAGAAAATTGATTGGAGTGGTGATTTTGAGCCTGATGGAAAAAAAAGAGCCAGAAAAAATGTTAAAGAAGGAAAAGGAGTTACTCAGCCTGGAGGTCTTTTTGGAAGTGGCAATAAAAGCAAAGGAGGTAACTTTGAATTTGCTTCATCAAATGAACTTTGGAGAGCAAGTTTAGATACTTTAGATTTTATGTCATTTTCAAATGTTGACTATTCTGGTGGGTTAATAATTACAGACTGGTATTCTGAAACTGAAAACAGTCAATCAATTAAAATTACAGTAAGATTTTTAAGCAATGAAATAAGAGCCGATGGACTTAAAGTAACTCTGCATCAAAGAATTTGTGGGTCTAATAATTCATGCGCAATAAAAGAAGTAAGAAGTACATTAAATGAGGAAATAAAAATAAAAATTTTAAGAAAAGCAACATTAATGAAGAAGGAAAAGGACGATAAAGATCCTAGTAAAAATTATAAAAACGAAAAGACTGGTGAGATTGACTGGTGCGGAGACGGCAGAACTATTTGTTAAAATCAAAATATAATCATTTAAATAAATTTTAAGGTGGAAAGATATAATTTTAAAATCATTGAAAAAAAGTGGCAAAGTTACTGGGAAAAAAATAAAATTTTTAAATCAAAATTAAATAAAAACAAAAAGAAATTTTATTGTCTGGAAATGTTTCCATATCCTTCAGGAAAAATTCATATGGGTCACGTAAGAAATTATACAATTGGCGATGTATTAGCTAGATATAAAATTATGCAGAATTTTAATGTTTTGCACCCTATGGGTTGGGATTCTTTTGGAATGCCAGCAGAAAATGCAGCAAAACAAAATAACTTAGACCCAAAAGATTGGACTAACGAAAATATTTTAATAATGAAAAAACAACTTAAAAAACTTGGTTTATCTATAGATTGGGATAGAGAAATTTCAACATGTTCGTCGGATTATTATAAACATCAACAGCTATTTTTTTTAGAACTTCTTGATAAAGGTTTAGTGTATAGAAAAGAGAACTATGTTAATTGGGATCCAGTCGAAGAAACAGTTTTAGCGAACGAACAAGTTATTGATGGAAAAGGTTGGCGTTCTGGTGCAGTAGTTGAGAGAAAAAAACTATATCAGTGGTTTTTTAATATCTCAAAATTTTCTGAGGAATTATTGAATGGTCTTAATGAACTGAAAGAGTGGCCCAAAAAAGTAAAAACGATGCAAAAAAATTGGATTGGAAAGTCTTTTGGCTGTGAAATTAATTTCAAAATTGAAGGGAACAAATCAATAGATAAAATCAAGTGTTTTACAACACGTCCTGATACATTGTTTGGTTTCTCCTTTTTAGCGGTCTCAATTGATCATCCAATTTCTAAGTTTTACGAAAAAGATAAAGATTTTATAGAATTTAAAGAAGAGTGCTCTAAAACAGGAACAACAGAAGAATCTATTGCGCATGCAGAAAAAATTGGCTTTAAAACTCAATTAGTTGCGGTTAATCCTTTAAATGAAAAAATAAAAGTTCCTGTTTATTTTGCCAATTTTGTTCTTATGGACTATGGTTTTGGTGCTGTTTTTGGTTGTCCTGCGCATGATCAACGTGACTTAGATTTTGCGAATAAGTACAATCTTAAAATAACTCCAGTTGTAAAACCATTTAACTCTAACGGTAATTTTAAAATTACCAATAAAGCTTTTACGGAGGCCGGAATAATTATTAATTCTGATTTTTTAAATGGTTTAAAAGTACCAGATGAGTCGATTATTAAAACTATTGAAATACTTGAAGAAAGGAAATTAGGAAAAAAAAAAATTAATTTTAGATTAAAAGATTGGGGAGTTTCTAGACAAAGATACTGGGGATGCCCTATTCCTATTGCATATGATGAAGATAACAAAATTGTTAAAGTTCCAAAAGAAAATTTACCCATCAATTTGCCCGAAAAAATTGAACTAAATACAAAAGGAAACCCTTTAGAACATCAAAAAGAGTGGAAAAATATCACAATTAATGGAAAAAAATGCACTAGGGAAACAGATACATTAGATACATTTGTGGATTCTTCTTGGTATTTTTTAAGATTTTGTTCTCCTTCTAATAAAGATTATGGATTTAACAAAGATGAAATAAATTATTGGATGCCAGTTGATCAGTATATAGGTGGAGTAGAACACGCCATATTACACCTTCTATATTCAAGGTTTTTTATGCACGCAATAAATTATCAAAATGAAAGTTTTAAATATAAAGAACCTTTTAAAGGTCTTTTTACTCAAGGAATGGTATGTCATGAAACCTATAAAGATGAAAAAAATAATTGGTTAAGTCCAGATGATGTTTTTACAGATGATGGTAAGAACTATTTTAAAAAGAAAGATAAAACCCAAAAAATAAAAGTTGGTCCAAGTGAATCTATGTCGAAATCAAAAAAAAATACTATAGATCCAGAAAATATAATCAATAATTACGGAGCAGATGCTGTAAGACTTTTTATTCTTTCTGACAGTCCTCCTGAAAAAGATGTCCAATGGTCAGAACAAGGTATGGTAGCATCTTATAAATTTTTACAAAAATTTTGGATGCTTCATCAAAATATTAAAGATATTTCTGAAAAAAAAAATACCAATAAAGATACAAGTTCGTTAGAATTAAATCGTTTTACAAATGAAATAATACAAAAATTTACTCATAATTTAGAAAAATTTCACTATAATGTAATTGTAGCCAACTTATATGAAACCTATAACTTTTTAATTAAATTTGTTAAGAAGCCTGTTGATAAAAACAATCTTATTAAAAATTATATTGAGATTTTAAAAATAATGTCCCCTATTGTTCCACATTTTGCAAACGAATGTCTTGAGGATTTAGGCCAAAAAAGTGGAGTAAGTTGGCCAAAAGTTAATGAAAAATATCTTATAAAAGA
>CACHVT010000034.1 GCA_902583345.1 uncultured Pelagibacteraceae bacterium
AATAACTTTGAAGTTATAAACCCATCTACAGAAGAAACTTGTGCAATAATAAATTTAGGAAGCTCAGAGGATACAAATTCAGCAGTTAGTGCTGCAAGGAAAGCTTTTGATACATGGAAGGATACATCTAAAGATGAGAGAGTTAAACTATTAGAAAAACTCTTAGAGATTTACAAGTCAAAATGGGATGATATGACGA
The DNA here is from genome assembly GCA_902583345.1 of uncultured Pelagibacteraceae bacterium. Classification (GTDB taxonomy): domain Bacteria; phylum Pseudomonadota; class Alphaproteobacteria; order Pelagibacterales; family Pelagibacteraceae; genus Pelagibacter. The sequence continues at coordinate 200 of CACHVT010000034.1, forward strand.
ATGCAATTTCTACAGAACTTGGTTGCCCAAAAGATTGGTGTTCTGCAAATCAAACTTCTTCTGGTGCAGGTCATATTGAAGATTTCATTAAAAGAATTAAAAATTTTAATTTTGAACCTGGATTTGATAATGGTTCAGTTAATCATATAGTTTATGAACCAATTGGTGTTTGCGGTCTTATTACACCATGGAATTGGCCAATAAACCAAATTGCATTAAAAGTAATTCCAGCTTTTGCAACTGGTTGTACAATGATATTAAAACCATCTGAAATAGCTCCACTATCAGGAATGCTTTTTGCTGAGATGATAGATGAGGCAGGATTTCCTGCTGGCGTATTTAATTTAGTAAACGGTGATGGTTTAGGTGTCGGTACAGATCTATCTGGACACCCTGACGTTGATATGATTTCATTTACGGGCTCAACAAGGGCTGGAAAGTTAATAACAAAAAATGCAGCAGATACAATTAAGAGGGTTTGTTTAGAGTTAGGTGGAAAAGGAGGAAATATAGTTTTTGCTGACTCATATCCTGATGCTGTAAGGGATGGGATAAGAAATGTAATGAGTAATTCTGGTCAATCATGTGATGCCCCAACGCGAATGTTAGTTGAAAAATCAATATACAAAAGAGCTGTAGAAGAAGCAGCTGATGAAGCTAATAAAATTAAGGTCGATTTAGCCTCTAAGGCTGGGGATCATATTGGTCCAGTAATTTCAAAAACTCAATTTGATAAGATTCAAAGCTTAATTAAAAGTGGAATTGAGGAAGGGGCAACTTTAGTTGCTGGTGGACCTGATAAACCAGAGGATTTTAAAAAAGGATATTTTATTAAACCGACTGTTTTCACAGATGTAAATAATGACATGAGGATTGCTAAAGAGGAGATATTTGGTCCTGTTCTATCTATTATTCCGTTCGAAAATGAAGAGGAGGCAATTAAAATAACTAATGATACTGAGTATGGTCTTGGAAATTATTTACAAACTGAGGATAATGAAAAAGCTAAAAGAGTCTCTAAAAGATTAAGAGCTGGAATAATTTATGTTAATAATAAACCTGCAGACTCTGGTACTCCTTTTGGTGGGTACAGACAATCAGGTAATGGACGTGAGGGTGGAACTTGGGGATTGCATGAATACCTCGAGGTTAAAACAATAACTGAATGGAATAAGTAATTTAATTTAGGAATTAATATGCTTGGATATGTCATGGTAGGAACGAATAATCTTGATAGATCAATTAAATTTTATGATCAACTTTTAAAGGTAATTGGTTTAAAAAGAACTGATACAGATGACGTGTGCGCTGGGTATGTGTCTATAAACGGGCCAGGATCAATAGAGTTTTATATAACTAAACCATTCAACAAAGAAAAGGCAACTTTTGGAAATGGCTCACAAGTATCTTTTATTGTAAACACTAGAGCAGAAGTAGATAAATTCCATCAAGAAGGATTAAAGTTAGGAGCGCCGAGCGAGGGATCTGGAGGAGAAAGACCAGAGGGATCAGGAGTATATTACTCTTATCTTCGAGATTTAGACGGTAATAAGATCTGTGCTTTTACAAATAGCAAAACTTAATGTCATATAAACTAATTAAAGAAAAATTAGATAATAACAAATTAATAATTTTAGATGGTGCCATGGGCTCTGAACTCGAAAAAAATGGAGCAAAAATGGATAAAAATTTGTGGTGTGGAACTTGCTCTGTTGAATTTCCAGAATTAGTAGTTAAAGTTCATGAAGATTATATCAAAGCTGGAGCAGATGTAATCACTACTAATACTTATGCATCTACACCAATTTCAATGAGGAACTATGGTATGGAAAACTCTATTAAAGAGTTTAATCAAAAAAGCGTTCAAGTAGCAAAAAAAGCGATTGAAAATTCAAAAAAAGATATTGCTTTAGCCGGAAGTGTATCAGCATCAGGAAGTTATTATAAGCTAGGAATTAAAGCAATGATCCCAGGTTTTAATGAGCAATTAAAAATTCTTACAGATGAAGGAGTAGACTTAATTATCTTAGAAGCAATGTCATCCCAGGCTGATATTGTTCAAACAATGATAGAATGTTCAATGAAATCAAATATACCTGTTTGGCTTTCTATATCTTGTGTAATTGATGATAAAACTAAAAAAATAATGCTTGGTTATAACGATACTTTAGATTCTCCTCCTGAAGTTTATGAAAATTTTGAAAAGTCCTTAAATAAATTTATCAAACTCCACAAGGGTCCAATTTTAATTGCACACTCTGATATTAGTGTTACTGGAAAAGCGATAGATATTGCAAAAAAAAATTTTGATGGAATAATTGGTGCATACCCAAACGTCGGGTTCTATGAAAAACCTCATTGGCGATCAGGAGATACTATCAGACCCGATGATTATTTAAATGAAGTGAAATCCTGGGTAAAAAGTGGTGCTCAAATAGTGGGTGGATGTTGTGGTGTGGGAACAAATTTAATTGAGTCTATATCAGTATTAAAAGATAATTAGACCTTATTTTTTAGGGGCCAAAACTACTGCAAGTACACCACCAATAACAATTAATGAACTTCCGACGGCTTCACGCCAACCAAAAGGCTCTTCTGTTAAAATACTAGAACTTACAACACCAACAACTATCTCACTTAAGAATAAAATTGAGCAAAGACCGGCACCCAATTTACTTGGAGCCCAAAGTATTACTATTCCGGTTGGGATAAAATAAAAAACAGATATTGCAATTAAAAAAGTTGACATCGAAACAAAAGCATCAAAACCAGGTATTTCTCCTAGGTAATCTACTAATACAAATCCAGCAACTACATTAAATAAAGCTCCGTAGAAAAAAAATGAAAATATAATTGGGAATACGCCATCAGTTTTAACAACCTCAAGTCTTATCATTCCACCTGCAAATATTGCGCCTCCTGCTAGAGCTAGCCAGTCACCGGCATTTTCTGGGAGTGGCAAAATAGTTTCTTTACTGAAAACTAACCATAAACCTCCAAGTGCCATACCTAAAGTTAAAATTCTCTCTTTGCCTGGTCTTTTTTTTAAAAATAAAATTTCAAATATCGTTGTCCAAATTGGCGTCATATAAAATAATATTAATGCCCTAACAACATCTGTTAATAAAAAACTTAATGCGTAACAAATAAAGCCACCTCCAACTAATAAACCAGTCAATGGTAAACCAAAACCAGTTTCCTTTTTTTTGATTAATTTCCAGAATGCAATAGGTAATAATATTAAGAATCCTATTACCATCTGCGCAATGGTTCCCCATCCTCCTGTAAGACCACCTTCGACAAGGATTCTTTGAGGTAACCAGTAAATTCCCCACGCACCAGCTGAAAAAGCCAAAGCTACTGCAATTTTAAAATGATGAGGGTGTCTAGTCATTAGTTTAATTTATTTTTAATTTTTGAAAATTTAAAAATTTCTTCGTATTTTTTTACAAAAGCTATTAATTTTAAATCGTCCTTCTTTCTTGCAATAATTTGCATACCCATTGGTAAGCCATTTTTATTAAATCCAACAGGAACAGTTATTGTAGGCAATTCTAGTAAACTTGAAAGAATAAATACCTCAAGCCATCTGTGGTATGTGTCTAATTTTTCACCATTTATGTATTCTGGGTACTGTAATTTTTTATCAAATGGATAAACTTGAGCTGATGGTAAAGCTAAAAAATCATATTCCTCGAATATTTTATTTACTTGATTAAGACAGGACAATTTTTGATTTATCGCTTTTTTAATATTTTCCTCATTAATTTTAGAGCCTTTTTCAAATTCCCATATTGCTTGGGCTGTCATTTCACTGGTATCTTTTATATTCATGTTAATTGTATCATAGTAAATACTTTTAGATCTTAAAGTTATCCAACTTTCCCATAAATCACTTGTATTAATTTTTGATTTAACACTTTCAACTTTAGTAAAGCTTTCAATATCTTTTAATTTTTTTTCACAAATTTCTAAAATACCACTTTCAAATGTATACCTAGAGTTCACATCTTCTAACCATCCAATTTTTATATTTGAAAAATTTTGATCATCTAATTTTGAGTTTTTAAATGAACCATTTAGATCAAATGAAAATTTATCATTTGAATCGCTACCTGTCATTGCATCTAGAAGTATTGATAAATCATTTGGAGTTTTGGCAATACATCCAGGTGTAGTTAATATGGGAAGGCTATTATGTTGACCTGACCTAT
>CACHVT010000035.1 GCA_902583345.1 uncultured Pelagibacteraceae bacterium
TTCTTTGAGTATATTTGATGAGTCTAAAGAAAAAGATATGCTACAAGGGTTAACATCTTTTAGTTTAGAAAGAACTTTTTAAGGATTAAGTAAAAATTTTTCCCAAATCTCATTTTCTTTTTTTATATATTTCATTCGCTGATGAATTCTATCCTCTCCATCAAGCCAAAATTCAATACTATTGGGTTTTAAATTCCATCCAGACCAATTTTTTGGCCTTGGAACATTATTTTCATCAGGATACTTTTTCTTAAACTCGTTAATAGATTTATAAAGATCTTCTCTATTTTTTAAAATTGAACTTTGGTTTGATGCCCACGCACCAATTCTACTTCCATACGACCGGCTTTTATAATATGCATCTGCATCTTCTTCAGAAACTTTATTAATTTTTCCAGTAATTCTTATTTGCCTTAAAAGACTTTTCCAATGAAAACATAATGAAGCGTTTGGATTTTCTTTAAGATCAATGCTCTTCTTGCTGTTAAAATTTGTATAAAATACGAAACCTTTATTGTTGAAATTTTTCAACAAAACCATTCTTACGGTTGGAATACCTGCTTTATCTGCTGTGGCCAGCGCTAAAGCGTTTGGATCATTAATTTCGCTTTTTTTAGCTTCATAGAACCATTCTTCAAACAGTTTTATTGGATCATTAAGATCCTTAAAGCATATATCAAGACCAAGTGGGTTTTTTTGATTCATAATTTAAACAAAATAACTTATATAATATATTTAATGTCATTTAATACATTTGGAAAGATATTTCGTTTCACAACTTGGGGCGAATCTCATGGACCAGCAATAGGATGCGTAGTTGACGGTTGTCCTCCCAATATTAATATAAAAGAACAAGATATACAGATCGAATTAAATAAAAGAAGACCAGGACAATCAAAATTCACTACACAGAGAAAAGAAGACGATGTTGTACAAATTTTGTCCGGGGTGTTTGAAGGAAAAACTACAGGAACACCTATTTCAATGATTATTTACAATAAGGATATGAGGTCAAGAGATTACGAGACAATTAAAAATAAATTCAGACCTGGTCATGCAGATTTTACATATTTTAAGAAATACGGAATAAGAGATTATAGAGGTGGTGGTAGACAGTCAGCCAGAGAAACTGCATCCAGGGTAGCAGCTGGAGCTATAGCAAAAAAAGTTTTAGAAGACAAAATTGGAAAAAAATATAGAGTCATTGGAGCTGTTACACAATTGGGAATTTTAGGTTGCGATATAAAAAAATGGGATGATAAATTTATATCTAAAAATCCTTTTTTTTGTCCAGATAAAACAATTATAAAACTTTGGGAAAAATATCTTTTAGGTATAAGAAAAGCAGGCTCATCATGTGGTGCTATAATAGAAGTAAGAGCAAGAGGCGTACCGATTGGATTGGGTGCACCTATATATTCTAAATTAGATATGGATTTAGCTTCTGCAATGATGAGCATCAATGCTGTAAAAGGAGTAAATATAGGTTCTGGTATGAACTCTGCCCAGCTTACTGGCGAACAAAATTCTGATGAATTATATCAGAATAAAAAAAAAACAAATTTTAAGTCAAATAACGCCGGTGGTATTCTAGGCGGTATATCTTCTGGACAAGATATAATTGTTTCATTTGCTGTAAAACCAACTTCATCTATTCTTGCTTCAAGAAAAACTATAGATAAATTTGGAAAAAATACGTCAATCTCTGTTAAGGGTAGACATGATCCATGTGTAGGAATAAGAGCAGTACCAATTGGAGAAGCCATGATGCATTGTGTATTGTTAGATCACTTTCTTATGAATAGCGCTCAATGTAGAAGTTAATTTGTTTTCTTTATTAATACTTTTGAATTAAGAGCGTCTAATACTTTATTTTCAATGCTACCAGAATCTAAACCAGCATTTTTATACATTAAATCTGGCTTATCATGATCAATAAATCTATCTGGTAAAATCATAGATCTGTATTTTAGATTGTTGTCTAATAAATTTTTATCAGATAAAAATTGGGCTACATGAGAACCAAATCCACCTATTGAGCCTTCCTCTATTGAAATTAATACTTCGTGATCTATTGCTAATTGCCAAATTAAGTTTTCATCAAGAGGTTTTGCAAATCTTGCATCAACTATTGTTGGTTTTATTCCTTTTTTAGATAAATTTTCGTTTGCTATTAAGCACTCATTTAATCTAGCTCCAAAATTAATTATTGCAATTTTTGCTCCTTCTTTAATAACTCTTCCTTTTCCAATCTCCAATTTTTCGTCGATGGAAGGCAAGTTTATACCAATACCATTGCCTCTAGGATATCTAAAGGCTGATGGTTTATCATTTATATTTACTGAAGTATTGATCATTTTTACTAGTTCAGATTCATCGCTAGCTGCCATAACTACAAAATTAGGCAGAGTTGCTAAATATGTTATATCAAATGACCCAGCATGTGTTGGACCATCTGCACCTACTAATCCTGCTCTATCTATTGCAAATCTAACTGGTAAACTCTGGATGGCAACATCATGAACTACTTGGTCGTAAGCTCTTTGTAAAAAAGTTGAGTAAATTGCAGCAAAAGGTTTAAAACCCTCTGTCGCTAAACCAGCAGCAAAAGTAACGGCATGCTGTTCAGCTATACCAACATCAAAAGTTCTTTGAGGAAACTTTTTTCCAAAAATATCCATACCAGTTCCTGAAGGCATTGCAGCTGTAATACCAACAATTTTGCTGTCTTTTTCTGCATGTTTGACTAGTGTATTAGCAAAAACTTTTGTGTATGCAGGTATATTTGATTTAGATTTTTCTTGAACTCCAGTTGTTACATTAAATTTTGAGACTCCATGATATTTATCCTCTGATACTTCAGCAAATTTATATCCTTTTCCTTTTTTTGTTTTAATATGTACTAGTACAGGACCATCATAATTGATATCTTTAGCATTTTTAAGTACTGAAACCAAAGAATCTATATCATGTCCATCAATTGGGCCAATATAATAAAAGCCTAGAGAATTAAACAATGTACCACCAGTAAAAGCTGATCTTAAAAAATCTTCAGCTTCTCCCGCTTTTTTACTAAATCTTTTTGAAAATGCGGAAAAAATTAATTTTACTGTCTCTCTAAAGCTAAAATACATTTTGCCAGATATCATTTTTGCTAAATACGATCTCATTGCTCCAACTGGTTTTGCTATAGACATATCGTTGTCATTTAAAATAACAATCATTTTTGTTTTACTTGCTCCTGCATTATTCATGGCTTCATATGCCATCCCTGCACTCATCGCGCCATCACCTATTACTGCAATTACATTGTCAGATTTATTTGATAATTTATTTGCAACAGCTATTCCTAATGCAGATGAGATTGACGTAGAACTATGTGCGGCCCCAAATGGATCATACTCACTTTCACTTCTCTTAGTAAAACCAGATAAACCTTTTCCTATTCTTAAACTTCTTATCCTGTCTTTTCTACCGGTCAATATTTTATGTGGATAGGTTTGATGTCCAACATCCCATATTAATTTATCGTTGGGTGTATTAAAAATATAATGCAATACCACTGTTAGTTCTACTACACCTAGTCCCGCACCTAAATGTCCACCAGTTTCTGAAACTGCATCAATAATCTCTTCTCTGACTTCGTCTGCTAATATTTTTAGTTCAGATTGCGAAAGTTTTTTAATGTCTGACGGAAAATTTATACTGTCTAAATATTTATATTTCTTGCTCATTTATTTCTTTTAAATATAAAACTTATTGTATTTTTTAAATCCTCTGAACTCTTTCCAAAATTAGTAAGTTTTTTAAATATTTTAAATTTTAATTTATTCCCGTATTTAATAGTATTTTTATATCCTAGTAAACTAATTAAAGTAGCTTTACCTTTTTTAGAATCTTTTTTGGTTTTTTTTCCTGCTTTTCTTGTATTACCACTATAATCTATAAGATCATCAGCAATTTGAAACAACAGCCCAATATCTGAACCAATTGACTCGAACATTCTAAGATAACTATCTTTTTTCTTGATTATGACAGGTGCCATACAACAAAAACTAAAAAGCTTACCTGTTTTTTTTATCTGCATCTCAATAATTTTATTTAAAGGAATTTTTTTTCCTTCAAAAAATAAATCAGAATACTGACCTCCTGCTATTCCGGTGTGCCCTGAACATTCAGATATTAATTTAATTAGCTTTATCTTAATTTTATTATCAACTTGAAAATTTTTCTGGCTCAAAATTTCAAATGCTATCGTTAAAAGAGAATTTCCAGCAAGAATTGCTGTAGATTCTCCAAATTTTTTATGCGTTGATGGTTTTCCCCTTCTTATTAAATCATTATCCATGCAAGGAAGATCATCATGTATCAAAGAATAAGCATGAATACACTCCACTGC
>CACHVT010000036.1 GCA_902583345.1 uncultured Pelagibacteraceae bacterium
AAAAAATACAAATGAGTAATCTTAATGAATTGACTGTAATTATCGTAACTTATAAAACCAAAGATGAAATTTTATTTAACTGCATAAATTCTATTAAAAAAGAGATTAAGATTGTAAATGTTGAGAATTCAAACGACATTTTTCATAAAAAAAAAATTGAGGAAAAATATAAAAATGTTGAAGTAATTTTGTCAGGCAAAAATTTAGGATATGGTTCAGCTAATAATTTAGGACTTAAAAATATAAAAACACGTTATGCACTAATATCAAACCCTGATGTCAAATATAATAAAGATTTTTTTGATCAATTAAATTTATATTTGAAAGGAGATATAGAATTTAGTGTTATTGGACCATCGTATAATGATCAATCAACTTTTCTATCTCATGGTAATTTAGATGGCAGTATAAACAAAAATAAATTTAATAATTTTTTTTTGAAAGAAGTTGGATATGTAGTTGGTTGTTCGATGTTACTGGATACAAATAATATTAATACAAATTTTGATGAAAATTTTTTCTTATATTTTGAGGAAGCTGATTTCTGTAAAAGAATAAATTCTAACGGTGGTAAAATATTTACTAGTTCAAAATTATTTATAACACACCTAGGTTTTAAAGGTTCAATCTCAACAAACCCAAAATATGAAGTAGAGGCTGAAATGATAAGAGGTTGGCATTGGATGTGGTCTACTTTTTATTACCATAAAAAACATAGTGGCTATTTAAAAGCTTTCAGTTTAATGTATGGAAAACTCATTAGGGCTTTTTTTAAAATGCTAGTTTTTAGTTTGTTTTATAATAGAAAAAAACAAGCTACTTATTATGCTAGATTTTCTGGTTTATTAAATGCGATGATGGGAAAAAAGTCTTGGTATAGAATTAAACTTTCAGAATGATTTTAATGTCCTGGAAAATTCATTAGACTTTCTACATTGTATTTTTTCTTAACTAAGTTATCATATCCACCTAAATCAAAAAGATTTATTACAAAAATAAAACCTGCTACTTTTGCCTTTGGCATTTCGATTATCTTTGCTGCAGCTTCAGCTGTACCTCCAGTTGCTATCAAATCATCGATTATTAAAATTGACTCATCTTTATTAATCGAGTCCTTATGCATTTCAATCGTTGCTGTTCCATATTCGAGTTTAAAATCTACAGAATATCTTTCAGCAGGAAGTTTATTTTTTTTTCTTAAAAGAATAAATGGTTTTTTAAGTATATATGAAACTGCAGAAGCAAATACAAATCCTCTAGATTCAATTGCGGCTATTTTATCAAATTTAAAATTTTTAGATCTTTCAACTATTTGATTAATTGTTTCAGTGAAGGCTTTTTCATTTTTGATTAAAGTTGTAATATCTCTAAATAAAATACCTTTTTTAGGGTAGTCTAGTATTGATCTAATATATTCTTTTAAATCCATATTAATTTGAGTTATATAAATAAATAAATTATTTTTTGTATATGGCAAACGATAAATTGGCAGTAATTGGTGGAAGTGGACTTTATGATGTTGAAGAATTTAAAGATAGAGAGTTACTTGAGATAAATACACCCTGGGGTAAGCCTTCTGACAAAATTTTAAAAACCAATTTTAAGGGTAGAGAAGTTTTTTTTCTACCAAGACATGGGAGAGGTCATTATATAAATCCTTCTAATATTAATTTTAGGGGTAACATTGATGCTCTTAAACAATTAGGTGTTACTGATATTGTTTCAGTTTCAGCTGTTGGTTCTTTGAAAGAGGATTTGCCACCAGGAAAATTTGTCATAATTGACCAGTTTATTGATAGGACATTTGCTAGAAAAAAAACTTTTTTCGATGACGAAATTGTTGCTCATGTATCCATGGCTCATCCCACATCAAACGGATTAATGAATTCTTGTGAAGAGGCAATAAAAAAAGAAAAAATAGATTATCAAAGAGGAGGGACCTATATAGTAATGGAGGGACCTCAATTTTCAACATTAGCAGAATCTAATTTGTATAGATCTTGGAAAGCAGATGTAATCGGTATGACTAATATGCCTGAGGCAAAACTAGCGAGAGAAGCTGAAATTAGATATGCATCAGTATCCATGGTAACTGATTATGATTGTTGGCATCCTGATCATGAAAATGTTAATGTTCAACAAGTGATTAAAGTTCTTTTAGGAAACGCTGCAAAAGCAAAAAATATGATAAAAAATTTAATAGAAAATTTTCAAAATCACATTGATCCCAATGATCCAACTAATAATTGTTTGGATGTAGCAATAATTACTGCTCCAGAAAAAAGAACTCAAAAAACTAAAGATAAATTGAAAACAATTGCAGGAAGGGTACTTAATAAATGAAAAAAATATTAGAGTTTATTGAGTCAAAAATTTAAAAAAATTATGAGTAAAAAAAACAAAATAAAAGGGAATTGTGCTTGTGGCAATGTAAAATACAAAGTTGAGGGAAAACCATTATTTACACAAGCTTGTCATTGCAAAAATTGCAAAATATCAACTGGATCATCATTTGTAATCCATACAATGATTATGGAAGAAGATTTTAAAATTAGTGGAGATGTAGCCTCAATTAATTTACCTACCGGAAGTGGAAAAGGGTATCACGCGTATTTTTGTATTATTTGTGGGGTCTATGTTTTTTGTAGATACGGAGTTTCAAAAGGAAGAATTGCTCTAAGAACTCAAACTTTAGAAAATCCTATCCAGCCCCAAGCTCATATATTTATAAAAGATAAAGACCCATGGATTGAAATCTCAGATAAGTCAATTTGTCATGATAAAATGTATGATAGAGAAAAAACATGGCCAACAGAAAGTTTAAGGAGAATTAAATAATGAAAAAAATACTATTAATTTTAATATTTTTAATAATAACTAATAATGTTTATTCTAATGGAAAAATTTTAAAAAGCGGTTTTATTACCAAATCAGCCGATGTAAAAAAGGGCATGGATATTAAAGACCCAAAAAATAAAATTATAATCATCTATAATCATGGACAAAATAGAAATGACAAAGCGATAAAGAGTGAGTGCGTTTGGATAAATCAAATAATAAATCAAGCTTCACTAGTAGATGAGGAAATAAATGGTAAAAAAATTATGGTTTATAACTTTTGCTCCAATGATTTTGCTGGGGATATGTCACTGGAAAAAGGTTGGAATTTTAAAACACTTTATAAAGGTAAACATAAATTAGATAAAAGAATTGAAAAAAATTTAGAGTTAGTGGAAAAATTTGTAAAGATAGGTGTGCCTAGAAAACAAATTATTGTATCAGGTCACTCTTGTGGAGGTCTATTGACTTTAATGTTATTAGCTGCTCACCCTGACAAAGTGGGAGGAGGCATATCATACATGCAAGCTTGTTTTGGAAAACTCTCCTCAAAATATAAAGTAAAAAAAGTTGGTCCTGAAGAAGCCATTGCTAAATATGCTAAAAAAAGACCAGGGGGTGCTGAGCTAAGACAAAGACAGATTGATAATATTAAAAAATCAAACAGCGTACCCGTTCTTGCTTTTACACATCCAAAAGATAAGTATGAAGGACTGTTATCTGATTGGTTAGAAGAAGTTCCAGGCGTTAAAAGAATTGTCATTTCAGAGGATTTTAAAATAAATGGAAAAACTTGTGTAGTAAAAGGAGATAACTGGCAAGAAAAAGTTTCACAAAGATCAAATGGAGGCCATGAAATGAATATGGGCCTTTGCTTTCAGTATTATAATCCAGAAATTCTTAATTTTATTGCCTCAAGATTAAAGTGAAAATAGAAGGAAAAGAATATCGTACAATTTGGTTTGAAAATAATGTTGTAAAAATTATTGATCAAACAAAACTTCCACACCGATTTATTATAAAGGATCTAAAAACAATAAATGACGCAATAAACGCCATAAATGCAATGGAAGTGAGAGGTGCACCTTTAATTGGAGCTACCGCAGCTTATGGATTAGTCTTAGCTATTATTGAAAATAATGATCAATCATTTTTAAAGAAATCAGCTGAAAATTTAATTAATTCAAGACCAACAGCTATAAATTTAAAGTGGGCAGTTGATAGAATGATAAATAAATTATCAGGAGTTAATAGTGATAAAATTTTAGAAATAGCTTTAAATGAAGCAAAAGAAATTTGCGAGGAAGATATAAAGTTCTGTGAAAA
>CACHVT010000037.1 GCA_902583345.1 uncultured Pelagibacteraceae bacterium
AATGGTTAGTAAATTTAATTTAACATCCTTAACCATTCTTTTTGATTTATTACCTTTATATTCAATTCTTTTGCTAAGTTAATTTTTTTTGTAGTAGGTTTTTCACCAATAATTAAATAATCAAGTTTTTTATTTACATTGCTCACAATTTTTCCAGAATTTTCCTCTATAATTGACTTTGCTTCAGCTCTACTCATTCCCTCTAATTTTCCAGTAAACATAAAAGTTTTATTTTTTAATGATCCAGATTGATTTAGTTGAATAGTGTCAGTTATTTCTAAAAGTTCCCTTAATTCTATTAAAAATTTTTGGTTGGTTGCATTTAAAAAAAAATTTACGATAGATTTAATTTGGGCATCCCCTATTCCATCTATATTTTTCAATTCCTCTCCATCCTTATTTAGGCTTAGTTTAAAAAAATTATTTGCTGATTTTAAGTGCCTAGCTAAAAGTTTTGCATTTTCTTGACCTATGTGTCTTATTCCTAAAGAATAAATAAATCTATCTAAAGGAATCTTTTTTTTAATATCAATGGCATGTTTAAGATTAGACGTTGATAAATTTCCCCAGCCTTCCATTTTTTTTATCTTTTCGTAGTCTAACTTAAAAATATCTTGTGGAAATTTTACTAATTTTAGATCCCAAAAATTTTCGACAATTTTTTTTCCAAAACCATCTATATTAAAAGCCTCTTTAGAAACAAAATGTTTTATTTTTTCTATTGCAATTTTTTTACATTCAAATCCCTCGCTAGAACATCTTCTTACAGCATCTTTTTTTTTTGTAGTTTCATTAAAATCTTTAATAGTTGGAGATCCACAAGAGGGGCACATAATTGGAAAAATAAATTTTTTTGTATTTTTTTTTCTTTTTTTTAAATCAACCGATATTACATGGGGTATTACATCGCCTGCTCTTTCTATGGTTACAATATCACCAACTCTAATATCTTTTCTTATAATTTCGTCTTCATTATGCAGAGTTGCATTGGATACGGTCACTCCTCCTATATTTACAGGTTTAATTTTAGCTACGGGTGTTAAAGCGCCCGTTCTTCCAATTTGAATTTCTATATTTATAATTTCTGAAATTGAACTATTTGCAGAAAATTTATGTGCGATAGCCCACCTTGGCGCGTTAGTAACAAATCCAAGTCTTTTTTGTAAATCAAAGTCATTTATTTTATAAACAATACCGTCGATATCAAAGTTTATCTGTTCTCTTTTTTTTTCTAAATATTGGTGATTAATAATTAAATTATTAATACCTTTTATAATCTTATTATATTTGTTAGTTTTAAAGCCCCAATCTTTAAGATTTTTTAAAAAAATAGATTGAGTTTTAATATTCATATCTTTTGCAAAACCATAAGTATAAGCAATAAATTTTAGAGGAATTTTTCTTGTTACGGTCGGATCTTTTTGCCTTAGACTGCCTGAAGCTGCATTTCTTGGATTAGCAAATTTTGCCTTTATTTTTAAAAAGTCATCATTTTGAATAAATACCTCTCCTCTTATATCTATTTCTGTTGGAAAATTTTTTTTTTTGATAATTTTTGGAATATCACCAATAGTCTTTAAATTCTCAGTAATGTCCTCTCCCTCTTTTCCATCACCTCTAGATAAACCCTGAAAAAACTTTCCATTTTTGTAGGTTAATGAAGCTGAGATACCGTCTATTTTTGGTTCTGTGCTATATTCAATTTCAAAATCGTTATTTAAACTTAAAAAATTTCGTATTTTTTTTTCAAAATTTTTTAAATCCTCTTCGTTAAATGCATTAGATAACGATAACATTTGAGACTTGTGCTTTATTTTTTTGAAGTTTTTGGATGGTGTAAAACCTACTATTTTTGATGGGGAATTTTTTGAATTTAAAAATTTATATTTATTTTCTAGCTGGATAATTTCTTTTTTTAAACTATCAAATTTACTATCACTTACTTTTGGATCGCTCTTATCATAATAATATTTATTGTATTCCTGAAAAAGTTTAATTTTTTTTAAATAATCTTTCTCAATTTTTAAATTTTTCATTTATTAAAAAAAAGATTTTATTCTATCTCTAAGTCTCTTTTTATCCTTTTTCGAAGTTTTTCTTTGAATTTTATAATCTTTGTTAAATACTCTATATGATTCTTTATACCACTGACTTGATAAATAATTATAACCTAGTGTGTTTGCATACTTTTTTGCCTCTGAAACTAGTCCAAGTTTATAGTGAATTTCAACTAATCTATGAAGTGCTTCCTCGATATAAATAGTAGTATCATATTGGTCAACTATTACTTTGAGTCTATTGATTGCGGCTATCCATTTTTCTTTTTTTATATAATGTCTAGCAATGTACATTTCTTTTGCGGCAAGCAGATCATTTATCAAACCAAGTTTATATTTTGCATCAATTGCGTAATCAGTAAGTGGAAATTTTTCTATAACTAAATTAAAACTATCTTTTGCATATAGTAGTGGTTTTAAATCTTTTTTTTTCATCAATTATGCTTTCATAATGGCACATTGCTAAGAGGTAATAAGCATAATCTAAATTAGGGTCTTTTGGATATTTTGTTATAAATCTATCTAGTTCATTAGCAGCGCTTTTATAATATGCTTGAGTATAATATCCATATGATGCCATTAAAACAGACTTAGCAGCCCACTCAGACTGTGGGTATAAAAGTTCTGCCTCATTAAATTTTTTTGCTGCGAAATAAACATCGCCTTTATTTAATGCATCCATTCCTTCACTATAAATAGCAATCATTTGTAAATCCAAATCCTTTTCTTCTATTATTGATTCAACTTTTTCTGGAGCTCCGGCACATGATTGAAGAAGCAATAACAAGATAAAAATAAATTTATTTAAATCAGACATTTAAAAATTTTAACAGATTTTTTATAAAAATGTAAATCTTTAAGCTATTGATTTTAGATATCTTTTATTAATAAATGAGTGAGGGATTTTATTTTCTTTAACTTCTATAATAGAAAAATTCAAATCATTTTTAAAGACTTTCCTTAATAACTGATTTGTTAGTTTGTGGCCGCCTTGCGAGCATTTTAATTTCCCAATTATTTTATAGCCTGACAAAAATAAATCTCCCATACAATCAAGAATTTTATGATTTACAAACTCTAAATTATTTCTCAATCCATCTTTATTCAGAACTTTTTCGTTCTGAACTACGATTGCATTTTCCAGTGAGCCGCCTTTAGCTAAATTCATTTTTTTTAATTTATCTATATCTTCGTACAAACAAAAAGTTCTGGAGTTAAATACGTTTGTAAGATCATCTTCATAGACTTTGATGAGATTTCTTTGAGTACCGATTAAAGAATTTTCATATTTGATTTCAAAATCTATATCTAAACTTAATTTACTGGGTTCTATGGATATAAATTTTTCCTCATCTTCAAATTTAATTTTTTTTTCAATCTTAATCACTTTTATTGGTGATTTGCTAGTTTCAACTCCGACTTTACCTATTTGATCAACATAAATTTTAGCTGAGCCATCTAAAATTGGAAGCTCATCTCCATCAACTTCAACTAAAGCATTATCAATTCCAGTACCGTATAGTGCTCCCATGAGATGCTCTATGGTAGAAATTTTTGCTCCATAATCGTTTGAGATCGTTGTACAAAAAATAGCACTACTTACATTGAAAATTCCAGGAATTAAAGTGTTATTATTTTTTAAATCAGTTCTTTTAAAAATTATTCCTGTATTTGGATGTGATGGTTTCACTTTCATATGAACCATTTTTCCTGAATGAAGAGCAACTCCATCGAAAGCCATGGTTTTTTTAATTGTTTTTTGATTTAAAACTGACATCCCGAATATATAAAAGTTAAAGAAAAAAATTAAAAAACAACAATTGTTACAGGAAAATACGAGCTTTATCTGAAAAAATGAAAAAGTTTCTCAAAAAAACCTCTTTTTTCAAT
>CACHVT010000038.1 GCA_902583345.1 uncultured Pelagibacteraceae bacterium
TTTACTTAAAAAAAGATGATGTACTGTTTGTTGATAGAAATTCAGACGCTTTACATGTCTTTGGTGAAGTAACAAAACCTGGTATTTATTTTCCAAATGAAAATTATTCTTTAACAGAATTGATTGCTACTGCAGGTATGAATAAATTAACTGCTAATGCAAAAAACGTTTATGTTATTAGAGAGGACTATGATATTTTTTTAAAAATAAACGTTTTTAAATTTGATATTAGAAATCCTATTAATTTGGTTTTAGGAAAAAGATTTATTCTTCATCCAAAAGATATAGTATTTTTGCCACCAACCGGACTAGTTAAATGGAATAGAGTTATCAGCTTACTTCTTCCGCAAACAGAACTATTTTCATCTTATAATCCAATTATTCAAGAAGGTATGAAAGCAGAGTCTATCAATTTATCTGAATAATTTAAAACTTATCTTGAACATCATGCTCAAAATTATCTATTCGCTTATAAGTTATACTTATTAATAAAATAAATAAAAGCTGTATTATTGGTATATGAAAAGAAAAATCAAAAAAAATTATAAAAGTTAATAAATAAATTAGTATAAAATTTTTTAATAAAAGAAAATTTTTATTAAAGCATGTTAATGCAATACATAAAAAAATAAAAGTGGAACCAACAATACCGAATTCACCTAAAAATTCAAAAAAATCAGAATGAGCGTGTGTAGCATAAATTGAAGATGAGTTTTGAAAATTTATCTTAAATAAATATTCAAAACCTCCTCCTCCATAACCAAAAAGAGAAAATTTTTTAAATTCGGTATATGCAAATTTTGTAATATCACCCCTTGATAATGTATCTTGGGATGAGAAAGGTAAATATTCATTAAGTTGATCCTGCAGAAATGAAAATCTATGTAGTAATTTTTCAGAGCCAAAATAAAAACCTAAGATCAGGATATCAAATAATACAATTAATATTAAAGTGGTTAAAAAAAATCTTTTTTTTTTGTCATTTTCATAGAGTTCTTTAACTATGTATATAATAATTAATGAGATAAATAAAAAATTTCCAAGTTTTGAAAAAGTTGTAATAATTGCAATGGTAATTAATAAAAGAAATATTCTAATATAAATTTTACTATAAAAATTATCAGTATTTTTTTTTTGATACTGGTCAATCAATTTTAGATATTCAACACCACTAAAAAAACATATAGTTAAAAAACATGAAAAAACAGTTCTATTTATAAAAAAGCCTGTTGCAGCCTCCTCTGCATAACTATTTTTTATTATCAAAAAATCAGGATTACCTATTAAATAAAAATATATTGCAACGCTTGCGGCAAACGCACCTAGCAAGGTTAAAAAGTAATAGAATTCAAATATATGTTTTTTTTTGTAAAAAAGACTCTTAAAAATAATTAGATTTAAAAATATTGAGAGATAATTTAATATACCAAAATAAGAATTGATTGGGCTTAAGCTAACAGAGGTTAAATTTCCATTAAACTCCAATTTATTTAATAAATTATATTTTTCTGGCGATAAAAAACGTAACCACTCTATTGGCAAAGGTATGGTTTGGAGTGTTAGAAAAATTATAAACAAAATATAGAATTTAATAGCAATTTTGTTTGTTGAAAATATTTTTTTCACATGTGCAGAATAATTTTTTTCACATATAAATAGTAAAAAATAAATCGTTATTATTACAAAATTGAATTGAATAAATAAATTACTATTACCTCCATTAAAAATAACCATCAAAGTTATGATTATTAAAAAAGTATATTGATAAAGTTTATTTTTATTATTTAACATTTAATCTATGATGGTGAAGCATCTTTATCGTAAAGTTCATTATATTCCCCAGCAGCATTATAACCTTGATCATTAAAGCCTACCTCATTATATCCATCTGGATCAACTGGTGTATCTTTAACGCTTTCTTCTAAAATTTCTTTTACTTTATCTGGATCTTTTTTTGCAGCTTCTACAAGAGCATCATTTACTAAATTTTTATTTTCTTCACTATTGTCTGCAGCATCTATAATTTTAGATGTGATAGAAGTTTCGCTATTTAGAAGTATTTCACTAATTGTATCACTATCTTTATCATCAGTTTTATCGACAGCTTTCGAAATAAGATTATTTATTGCTTCATTTGATAATGTATCTAATTTTTCTTCAAAGTTTTCTTGTTTTGAAATATCTCTAAATACTTCTAAAGATAAATTTGAAACAGTTTCTGCGTCATCAATTTTTTGTAAAACATCATTAGCTGTATCTTCGTCAGCACTGATGATAATATTTGCTATATCATTTGTAATATTTTCTTCCCCTTCTAAAGTACCCTCAGATTGTTGTTTAGCTGTTTCTACTGCTTTATCTATAATATTTTCTTTTGTTTCCTCATCAAGATTATTAATTATTTCAGGTGTAGTTTCAACAATAGCCTTTAACACCTTGACAGATAAAGTTTGTTTTTCTTCTGTAGCGTTTTTATTTACTTCTTGGACTACTTTATTTGCTATTTCGTCATTAGCGACTGAGACGACTTTAGCGATTAATTCACTATCTTCTTTAGTATTTTCAGCATTTTGAACTGCATTCTCTGTTAGTTCTTCTATTGATTTTTTATTATTTTCAGAAAGAGTTTCTAATTTTTCAGAGTCTTTTTCAGAAATACCAGAAATAATTTTTAAAGATAAATTAGTTTCTGTTTTAATATTATTTACCTTTTCAATAATTTTGGTTGCTGTTTCGGTATTTGTATTGACAATTATATCAGACACAATGCTTGTTAAATCTGAAACTTCTTCAATACCTGTTCCTTCTTGTTGGTTTTTTGCAGACTCAATAGTTTGTTGTATCATTGTATCTTTGATTTCATCATCAATAATTTCAATTTTATCAGGTTGAGTGTCTACAATTGCTTTCAATACTTTGGCTGAAAGTGTTTGTTTATCATTATTTGATATTTTGCTGACTTCTTCTACAACTTGATTTGCCAATCCCTCACTTACATTTGATACTACTTTTGCTATTAATTCACTATCTTCAACAGTATTTTCAGCGTTTCTAACTGCATTCTCGGTTAGTTTATCAACATCATTTTTATTTTCTAAACTAATAAAATCCAATGCAGTATAATCTTTCTCTGAAATTCCTGCGATAATTTTTAATGAAAAGTTTGTTTCTGTTTCAGAACTATTTACTTCCTTAATTAATTTAGTTGCTGTTTCAGTATCTGTTTTTACGATAATTTCAGAAACAATATCTACTAAATCTTCATCTAGAGTGACGTCTTCTGACTCTTGTTGATTTATAGTAGCTTCTATGGTTTGTTCAATTAAAGTATCTTTTATTTCATCATTAATTTTATTAATTTTATCAGGTTTTATATCTACGATCGCTTTTAATACTTTTGCTGACAAAGATGTTTTATTTTCATCACTTTCTGCTACTTGACTAACCGTTTCGACAATGTTGTTTAAAATTTTATCATTAGATGTAGAAATTATATTTGCAATAAGTTGACTATCTTCAGAAGTATTTTCAGCTTTTTGAACAGCATCTTCAGCTAATTTTTCTATCTGTTGTAAATTATTTTCAGATAGTTTGTTTAATATATCAGAATCTTTTTCAGATATTCCAGAGATAACTTTTAGAGATAAATTTGTATCAGTTTCAGTTTCATTAACTTCGTCTATTACTTTAGCTGCTGTTTCAGCGTCAGTGTTAACAATTATATCAGATATAATATCAGTGAAGTTTTCTTCTTCTTGAACACCACTTCCTTCTTGTTGGTTTTTTGCTGACTCGATTGTTTGTTCGATCATGACTTCAACGATTTCATCGCTGATAATTTCCATTTTATCTGGTTCAGTATCAACAATAGCTTGAAGAACTTTTGCAGATAAAGTTTGTTTTTCATCTGTTGATGTTTTG
>CACHVT010000039.1 GCA_902583345.1 uncultured Pelagibacteraceae bacterium
ATGTAGAAAGTTTTTTAGTGCTTGAAATATTTTTAGAAATTTCTAGTGGAATCGAGGCTGTTAAAAAGTTATTTTTTGCATTAAAAAAAATGATCTGAAAGTTTAGATTGATATCGGTTCTTGTTAGATTATCCCCTGGAATAGAGACATCATTTATATATTCATTATCTAATGCCAAAACCATTATGTTTTGATCCTCTTCACTGGCCTCATCCTTAAGAAGATTAAAGTTTATTAAAAAACTATTATTTGATATTTCCTTTGTTTTATTTACAAGTAATTTGTTAATATAGATGAGTCCTCCATTTTCTTTGAAAATATTATTTGAGATTGTGTCATCTGGTAAAATTGATCCAAACGAGAAACCTCCAAATATCACATTATTCTTGGCATTAGTAATAGACGATGTTAGTGAAAAGAAAACAATTCCAAAAATTAAAAAGACTTTATTCATATCAAAAATTATATTATCATATTTCAAAAAATACTAACAATTTACGGAGGCTTATGAGAAATAAAATATTAACCATTTTTATTACATCCTTATTTTCATTAATATTATCACTTAATGTTAATGCTGCTTCATTATCATTACCTAAAGTTGGTGGTGATGGTGGAAATATAGGTGAATTAAAACTAAAATTTACTAAAATCTTTTTTGAATCATCCATTGAATACATGGAGGCCCAAGCTTATTTATTTGAGGCTTTGGATATGAATGACGAGGCTGCCAAAACAAGGAAGTCAATTGATTTTGTTAAAAATGACAAAAATAAAGAAGGAAAAAGACTAACCAATGCTTTTAATTCAGTATCAGAAAATTCTACTGCCATTGAAGGTGCTTTAACAAAAGAAGCAGCAACTAGCGCTGAAGCAAAAGTTCTATATGCAAAATCTTTACCTCATGCAGTAAAAGGAGTTTTGGGTACAGTACAGTTACCACCAGAAGCAAAAAGTTTATTAGATGCAGTCAAAGCGGATAAAATGGCCGCTCTTAAAATGGGTGATTTTTTGAAAGTATTACCAAAGATTCCAGAATACGTTAAAAGCGCTACGACTGTTGGTAAGCTTATTGTTTCCGGAGCTAAAAGCAGAGATGTTAAAGGTGCAGATGACGCAACTGCAAAACTTGGAGCACTTTAGTTTTTAATTGATGCTAAAAGTATTAACACCTAAAGTAAAATTATATAATTTTGTATTTTTATTACTTTTAATTTTCAGTTTAAGTAAAGCAGCTTTTGCTGAGATAAAATATATTGAAACAGTAGCTAAAGGTACAGGTGAAACTTTTGAGATAGCCCTTAAAAAAGCATTCAATAGAGCTGTCTCAAAAGTAAATGGTGTTAGTGTTGAAAGTAAGTCAGTTTTAAAAACTATAGATAAAAGTGTTACCACTAACGAAGGATCATCAGCTTCTTTAACAAGAGATTTACAACAAACTATAAATGAAAAAACTAAAGGCTCAATAAAAACTTTTGAAATATTGAGTGAAAGCAAAGATACTAACGGTTTAGTAAATGTTGAAATAAAAGCAACTATAGCTAAATTTGCACTTTCAAAAAGTGCAAAAAGAAAAAGAATTGGTATTGTTCCGTTTAGATTGAATACTGGAAGAATTGAATTAGAAAATTTTTCACCAGATGACTTTAGAGAATTATTAAATCAAAAATTTTCATCATATCTTGTTCAAACACGAAAATTTACCGTTCTAGATAGAGAGTTTGAAGAAGAAATAAAAGGAGAACTTGCTAATCTTGCAAAGTCTGAAAACATTGATGATCAGGTAAAAATAGGACAAGCATTGTTTGCAGATTATATTATAGTAGGGAGAGTGGATAATCTGGAAATAAAAGAGGTCGAAAAAAAATTTTTGACATCTGAAAAAACTATTAAAAAAACAATGGGTATTTTAAATTTTAGTTATAGAATAATTGATGTTCCTACTACTCAAATTAAGTATTCTTCAAGCGTAAATTTAGAATTAAATTTAAAAAAACAAAATCAGCCTCTCGTATATCTATCAGATATGACCGCTCAAAATGCGGGGGTAGAGGTAATGTATGCAATTTATCCAATTTTAGTAGAAAAAATTGAAGGTGAGCTTCTATATTTAGGACAGGGAGGAAACCAAATAAAATTAAATGATCAGTATAGTTTATATGAGAGATCAGATGAAAAAATAAAAGATAGTTATACAGGAGAAACTTTAGGAAATGTTGAAATAAAAGTAGGTTTAGTGGAAATAGTTGATAGTAACTCAAAATTTTCAGTTGCTAAAATTTTAGAGACAAATGTTGATTTAGAGGGTAATTTTAAGCCTAGAAAGTATATGGTAAAACCATTTAAAAGTGCTAAAAAGCTTAAACAAAATGAAGCTAAAGAAAAAATTGAGAAAAAAAAGAAAAAGATAAATGAAGTTTATTAAATTTTATCTAACTATAATTCTATGCTGCTTGCTGTCAGCAAACACATACGCTGAGGAAAATCCAGATTTAAACCCAGCATCTGCAGGAGGAGCTACATTTACTCCAAATGTTAGAAGTGATGTTGATAAGTTTTTAAAATCAAAAAATATGAAGCGAGGAAGAAATGTTAAAAAAGATGGAACACCTTTCTTTGTATTTGTTGGGGATGGAGAAATATCTGCAAACAGAGATAACAAAATGATACACGATTCTAGATCTGCAGCATTTAACGAAGCTTTCATCGAAGCTAAAGCAAATTATGTAAAATCCTTAGGATTAAATATTACTAGAGAGCTATCGTCTAAAACTTATGAAAATTTAATGCCTGATACAATGGCTGAGGATGCAATAAAAACAGCCGTAGGTACAGACACAAGTTCATTTGATAAATTAAAAAAATTAATCAGTGTTAAATTAGATAGTGCTCTCAAAGAAGAAGGATATAATCCAGAAATGGCTGATGCAGAGAAGGAAGCGATTAAAAAAAAAGTATTAAGATCTAGAGAGATTACAAATCTTTTTACAGCTACAGCACAATCTATGATTAGTGGATTTCAATCTTATAAAATTTTTGAAAAATCTAAAGAAGGTGAAAGAGGTTCAATTAGCGTTGTAGCTTTGTGGAGTCCTAAATTAAACCAATTAGCTCAAGCTATTAAAAGTGGAAGTACAAATGTACCTAAAGGAACAGCTCAAAAACCAATTGAAGAGCAACTAAAACTTGATGATCCAAATTCATTGCTAGCTTCGTTTGGTACAAAAATGTATGTAAATGAAAATGGAAACTTAGTTCTTGTATCTTATGGTCAAGCTTCACCTTCTATTGAAAATGACCCAGGTGCTTTATCAACAGCTTGTGACATTGCTGAGAGTAGAGCTTATGAAAATATGGTTTCTTATGCAAGAGAACAAGTTATGTATGAAGAAATGCGTAAAGAAGTCGATAAAGCCGAAACTTTCACGAAGGATGGTATGCAAGCATATGAAAGTACAAATGCAAGAGAAGTTGAAAATTTGATTAATAGTAAAAGTAGCATGACATTAAAAGGTCAATCGTTAATTGGATCTTATCCAATAAAAAGCCCTCATTACAAATCTACAAGTTGTGTAGCAGTTACTGAATGGTCAGCAGAAGGCGTAGCAGCAGCTAATCAATCACAAAATGAAATGAATTCAACCTCGTCTTCATCAAGTTCTTCATCTAATCAAGGGGAACTATCTACAACAACAGATGAAACTCCTAGCGATGATTTTTAATTACAAGCTAAGGGTAATTTATTAGTAAATACGTTATAATAGCTTTGGAGTTTACATTTTAAAATTCCCTCATTTTTTAC
>CACHVT010000040.1 GCA_902583345.1 uncultured Pelagibacteraceae bacterium
GGTCAACTAATACCCAACCTTTTTTTTCCATTTCAAAAGCCTTAAAAAGGTTTGCGTTAGCTAACTGACATCCCCATCCTGCAGGACATCCTACAAATGCTCCTTTTGAAGGATCTTCTTTATATGGAAATAAATCTGGTCTTTCCATAATTTCAAGAGCAGTCATTCCTTTTAACTCTGGATGTTTTTTTATTGATCCAGGAGTTAACCACCAACCTTCACCAAGGCCAGTAATCGGTGCTTTGTTAGCTATAATTAATCTTTTTTCTGAAACAGCTTTTTTCAAAGGTGTGTAAACAGCATTTGCCCATTGTTCAGGGTTCATGTCTGGCTGACCTTTGTCATTCATTGAAGTAAAAGTTGGCATAGTAGAGCCTGGCACTAACTCAACTTCACATCCATATCCTTTTTCAAGGATTACCTTATCTACGTTCGCCATCAACTCGGCAGAAGCCCAGTTTTGTTCAGCGATAACTAGCTTTCCACATCCAGCATTAGCAATTCCACTAAAAGAGGTGAAACCAAATAAGACTAGAGCAGAAACAATTATATTTTTTATTTTCATTATTTCCCCTTAATTAATTAAAGTAAGACATCAGAACACAATGAAATAAAAAAAGCAAGTTTGTCTCAACTCCAAGTTGTAGGCAAAATGTTTTTGCAAAGGTTTTAATTTAAAATTAAGATTTGAAACTGAATTATGAAAAAAGATTTAATCACGAGACTCAATGAAGGACCTGTTATTTTTGCAGAAGGATATTTATTTGCAATGGAAAGAAGAGGGTATTTATCAGCTGGGGCTTTTGTTCCTGAAGTTGTTTTGGAACATCCCGAGGTAGTTTCTCAATTGCATAGAGAATTTATAAGAGCTGGATCAGATATTGTTCAAGCATTCACTTATTATGGTCATAGAGAAAAGTTAAGAATAATTGGTAAAGAACATCTTTTAGAACCAATGCAAAAAAATGCATTAAAAATTGCAAAAAATTCCGCTGCAGAATTTAAAAATTTAGATTTAATGGTTTGCGGTGATGTTGCTAACACTAATATTTTTGATCCAAATGATAAATCTTCATTTAAAGAGTGTCAAAAAATGTATGAGGAACAAGTTTTGTGGGCTAAAGAAGCAGGTGTTGATTTTGTAGTTGCAGAAACAATCAATTGGGTTGATGAAATGAAAATTGCATTAAAAGCAATTAAGGACGAAGGATTAATTGCAGTTGCGAATTATGCCATTCCAAGGGGAGACTTAACTAGAGATGGCCATACTGCAGAGGATGCATGTAAGATAGTAGAAGATTTGGGGGCAGATGTAGTAGGTTTAAACTGTTACAGGGGACCTAAAATGACCATGAAACTTTTAAAAGAGGTAAGAAAAAAAGTTTCTTGTCATGTTGCAGGACTTCCAGTTCCTTATAGAACAACCGAAGAAGAGCCTGGATTTTTAAATCAAACAGATCATGGTTGCGATTGTATACCTGGTGGTAACGCATTTCCTGTGGCTTTAGATAATTTATATTGCAACAGGTATGAAATGGCGGAGTTTGCAAAAGAGTGTGTAAAAGAAAAAATTAATTTAATTGGAATTTGTTGTGGGGCCGAACCTCATCACGTTAGAGAGATGGCAGTTGCAGTGGGAAAAAAACCAATTTCAATGAAATATATGCCAGATATGAGCAAACATTTTCATCATGGCACAGATAATTCACTAAAAAAAGTTAATAAAGAAATAAAGTATTAAAATGGAAAAGCACGCCAAAGTTGTCGTTATAGGAGGAGGTGTAGTTGGATGTTCTATACTCTATCATCTATCAAAATTTGGAATGAAGGATTGTATTCTTTTAGAAAGAAATGAATTAACCTCTGGTTCATCTTGGCATGCAGCTGGTAATGTTCATGTAATTTCATCCGATCCTAATATTTCTAGAATGATGGCCTATACAATTGGTCTTTACAAAGAAATAGAGAAAGAATCTGGGCACTCCTGTGGATTTAAACCCAGCGGTGGATTTTATTTGGCTTCAAATGATGTTTGGGCTGAGTATCTTAAAAGAGAAAGATCAAAAGCTAGATATATGGGCTTAGATCAAGAATTTATATCTCTTGATGAGGTTAAAAAGAAAAACCCACTTATCGATCCTTCTAGATATTTACTTGCGTTGTGGGATCCGATTGATGGAGAAGTAGATCCCTCTGGCGTAACTTACGCTTTTGCAAAAGCGGCAAAAGTTCATGGAGGAAAATATTACACACATACAGTGGTAAAAGACACTAAACAAAAAAAAGATGGCTCTTGGGATGTTGTAACTGACAAAGGTAACATAAATACCGAAATTGTAATTAATGCTGGAGGGCTATGGGCAAGAGAAGTTGGAAATTTAGCAGGATTAGATTTACCTGTTCAACCTATGGAACATCACTATTTAATTACAGAAGCTATTCCGGAAATAGAAGCAATGGGTGATCAAAGATTGCCGATAGGAACAGACTTTGAGGGAAATATTTATTTTAGACAAGAAGGAAAAGGAATGTTGCTTGGAACCTATGAACAAAAATCTACTCCTTGGAAAGTAGAAGGAACTCCAATGAATTTTGGTCACGAACTTTTAGAACCTAAGCTTGATAACATTCAAGATAGATTGGCTATTGGTTTTGAGAGAATGCCAGCCTTAGAAAAAGCAGGTATTAAAAATATTGTAAATGGACCATTCACTTTTGGTCCTGATGGAAGTCCTCTTATTGGACCTGTGCCTGGAATGAAAAATTATTGGGTAGCTGTAGGTGTTATGGCAGGATTTTGCCAAGGAGGCGGTGTTGGAAAATGTATTGCGGAGTGGATTATTGATGGAGAACCCTCGATAGATGTTTGGGCAATGGACGTTGCAAGATTTGGAGATTATGCATCACCACAGTATGGAACAATAAAATCATCTGAAAATTATGAAAGAAGATTTATAATGACATTTCCTAACGAAACTCTACCCAAAGGTAGAAAACAAAAAACAACTGCTCTTTATGATCGTTTTATAAATCAAGGAGCTGTTATGGGCGATAGTTTTGGTTTAGAAAATGTTTTATGGTTTGCAAACAACAAAGAAGACGCACACGAAGAACCAACTATAAAAAGATCTAGATCACACAACTATGTTTCAAAAGAAGTTATAAATGTAAGAGAAAATGTAGGTGTTACTGAAGTTGCAAACTTCTCAAAGCACGAGTTTAAAGGACCTGATGCTAGAAAATTTTTAGATTATGTTATGGCTGGAAGAATTCCTAAACCAGGAAGAATTTCACTAAACCCAATGTTAACAAAAAAAGGAAAA
>CACHVT010000041.1 GCA_902583345.1 uncultured Pelagibacteraceae bacterium
AATGTCCCGATCCAACGATTGTAATATCTTTACCTTTAATACTTATCTTTGGGTTTTGATTTGTTAAATCAATTTCTTTTATAGCTGGTAAATAATCTTCCTGATCATATAACCATCTATCATCAATGAACATTACTGGATCTTTGCATAGAACGGATGCGATTAATAAGTCTCTAGCATCTGCCACAGTAGATGGCATAACCACTCTAAGTCCAGGTACATGTGCAAACCACGCATGAAGTGCTTGGGAATGTTGTGCACCCTGTTCTCCACCTCGATTTATTATGCCTCTAATTGTCAAATTTGGGTTTGCTTGACCACCAAACATTTGAGACCAATTAGCTGCTTGATTAACCATTGCGTCCATTGCATATAACATAAAGTCCATTCTTGGATGAACTACGATAGGCTTCATGCCTGCTAAAGATGCTCCTACAGCTGCTCCCGTAGATGCAGACTCAGACACAGGAGTATCAATTATCCGTTCAACTCCAAATTTTTTATCTAAATTTGTCATCGTATTACCAACATACCAAGGACTCCATAACCCTTGCCCAATTATAAATACCTCTGGATATTTTTTTAATAAATATTCAAATGCAGATAATATTGCTGTTCCATAATTATATTTTTTATTTTTCATATTTATTTTTTTGAATATACGTATTTTAAGGTTGAGTCTGATGAAGGGTATGGGTCTTTTATTGCTTTTTTCCAAGCAGTATGAATTTTTTTATCTATTTTATTATTTAAAATTTCCTCTTTTTTCTTACTCCAAATATTTAATTTTATCATCGATTTCGATAAACGTTGAATAGGGTCTCTTAACTTCCAATTTTTAACATCCTTTAAAGATCTTTTTACTCCAACATCAATATCATCGCGCCAATCAACATGTCCATACCATCTATAAGTTATAAGTTCTATTAGAGCTGGACCTCCTCCTGAACGTATACTATCAATTAATTTTTTCGATGATTTATAAACTGAAACAACATTGTTTCCATCCTCCAATTTATGAGGTAAATTATTAGCAACAGCAAATCTGGAAATCTTATCGCTCGGTTGTCTTAAAGATATATGCATATGACTTGCAAATAAATTATTTTCAATAACAAATAAGATTGGTGCTTTTTGTATTTTGGCAAGATTAAACGACTCATGTACAACACCTTCTTCAACAGAGCCATCACCGATGTATACAACTCCAATATCTCTTTTTTTTTTCATTTTAGCCGCCATTGCTGCTCCAACAGCCAAAGGAACTGTCCCAGCTACAATAGGTACAGAACCGTAAAATCCATTTGATTTATCAAATAAATGCATTGAACCGCCCATACCTTTTGAAAATCCAGTTCTTTTTCCCAGTACTTCTGCAAATAGTTTATAAAAATTTGGATTTAATGCTAGTAAATGAGAATGTGATCTATGAGCACCGAAAACATGGTCTGTTTTTTTTAAATTTTGAGATACTCCAACAGCAATAGCTTCTTGACCGGCACCAAGATGTACTGGACCACCAATTAAATTATTCTTTTTGCCCCATGCTAATTTATTTTCAGTTTTTCTTATTATAAGCATTGTATTTAACATTTTCTGTAATTTTTTTTTATTTACATTCTTTATTGATATTGGGTTGTGATATTTTTTTGGATTAGAAAGTTCTTTTAAATCATTTAAAATATTTTTTAAATTCATTAGATATAATTCAGTTTAAAATCGCAGACCAGTTTTCTTCAATTTGATATGTATTTTTAATGCCAATTATAACAGAAGATATATTTTTTTGCATTAATGCCCAGTTTATTGAATATTGTAATAAATTATAATTTTTTTCAATTGCTTTAACCTTTAATTTTTCGACTATATCTAATGCATTAATAAACTCATTTCCTTTAAACAAAGGCAGCCTAGATCGTCTATCGCTTTGTGGAAAACTTGAATTTTTATCTAATTTTCCTGTAAGCAGGCCATTTTCTAGGACGTTATAAGCAATTACTTTAATTTTATTATTTGCACAAATACTAGAAACTGCATCATCTATCCCGCCGCTAATCAAATTAACAGGTAACTGTACATAATCTACTTGGGAAGAACTACACGCTGTCTTCAATTGATCAGCTGAAAAATTTGAACAACCAATAGAATTTATCTTTCCTTCTTCTTGTATTTTTAATAACTCAATAAAGGTATCTTCAATTGGGGTATTGATGTCAGGCCAATGTATAAAAAAAATAGGTAGACACTCTAATCTAAGACGGCTTAGGCTACTTTCAACATCACGTCTAATTGCAGCAGGTGAACTGTCCTTAATAATAACGCTTCTTATAGAATTAGACTTTTTCCACGAAAGACCTCCTTTAGTTGCAATAACTACTTCATGTCTGTGCCTACCTAAAATTTTTGACAGTCTCTCCTCAGATAATCCTAATCCATAAACTCCAGCTGTATCAAAAAAATTTACACCAAGATCAAGTGCTTTATGTATAGCTTTTTTTATTTCATCCAAATCAACAACCCCACTATCAGTTCCACCAAGAGGCTCACAGCCAAAACATATCGAGGATAAACTTTTCATGGCTTGATATTTAACCTTGTTATATTTTTTATACCTACAATGCTAAACACAGTCTCTATAAGAATTCTGATATCGAGTAAAAAATTTTTTTCTTTGATATATCTAAGTCTTAGTAAATTTTTAATTGGTTCTATTTCAGTTGCATACTTTTCATCAACATTTTTACTACCTAAAACTTTATCCATATCCATAAAATATAATGTGGCTAGGTCGGTTAATCCGGGTTTAACAGATAATATCAACTTGTACTCACCTGTATATTGCTCTGTATAATATATTACCTGTGGACGTGGTCCAACTAATGACATGTCACCTTTAATTATATTGATAAATTGAGGAAGCTCATCCAATTTGTATTTTCTTAAAAAACGACCAATTTTTGTTAATCTAAAATCATTTAAAGCCGTAGAAGGACCACCAATATTTTCAGCATTCTGAACCATTGTTCTAAATTTATAAATCTTAAAATTTGTATTATTTTTTCCGACTCTTAATCCATTATAAAATATTTCCCCTGATGAATTTATTTTGATTAAAAGAGATATTAAAATAAATATTGGTATAAGTATTATTAATGCTAAAATTGCAACAACGGTGTCAAATATTGATTTCAATT
>CACHVT010000042.1 GCA_902583345.1 uncultured Pelagibacteraceae bacterium
TATCTCTTTTTTTACAGATTTTGCGTCAATTTTATATTTTTTGTTATAATCAAGTTGTATTTTTCTTCTTCTGTCTGTTTCTTCTATCGCTTTTTCAATACTTTTAGTTTTTTTATCTGCATATAGCACAACTTTACCTTCAATATTTCTCGCAGCTCTGCCAATAGTTTGGATAAGCGAGGTCTCTGATCTTAAAAAGCCTTCCTTATCTGCATCCAATATTCCAACTAGAGCACACTCTGGTATATCTAATCCTTCTCTTAACAAATTAATTCCAACTAAAACATCAAAAACTCCCATTCTTAAATCTCTCATAATTTCAATTCTTTCTAGTGTATCTATGTCAGAGTGAAGATACCTAACTTTGACTCCATTTTCATGAAGATACTCTGTTAGATCTTCAGCCATTTTTTTTGTAAGAGTTGTTACTAATACTCTATGATTTTTCTCAACAACATTTTTACATTCATGCATCAAGTCATCAACTTGATTTTTTGCTGGTCTAATCTCTACTTCGGGATCTATTAATCCTGTTGGCCTTATCACTTGATCAATAAATTTTCCTTTAGTTTGCTCTAATTCCCATGGACCTGGTGTTGCAGAAACGAAAACTGTTTGTGTTCTCATTAAATCCCATTCCTCAAATTTTAATGGCCTATTATCCATACAAGATGGAAGTCTAAAACCATATTCAGCAAGTGTACTTTTCCTTGATCTATCACCTTTAAACATTCCATTAAGTTGTGGAACGGTAACATGGGATTCGTCAACAAAGATTAATGTGTTATCTGGAAAGTATTCAAATAGAGTAGGTGGAGGCTCACCTGGTTTCCTTCCTGATAAAAATCTTGAATAATTTTCAATTCCAGCACACGATCCAGTTGCCTCTATCATTTCTAGATCAAATTTAGTTCTTTCTTCTAATCTTTGTGCTTCGAGTAATTTGTTTTCTGCTTTGTGTTTTTTTAAAGTGACTTCTAGTTCTTTTCTTATATTAATAATTGCTTGCTCTACCGTTGGTTTAGGAGTAATATAATGGCTATTAGCGTAAACTTTGATTAAATTTAATTCTCTAACTTGATCTCCAGTTAAAGGATCAAACTCCTCAATTTTTTCTAATTTTTCCCCAAATAGATTTAATCTCCAAGCTCTATCCTCTAAATGTGAAGGAAAAATCTCTAAGTATTCTCCTCTAGCTCTAAAAGTACCTCTAAAAAAGTTTTGATCATTTCTTTTATATTGAAGGGCAACTAAAGATTTGATTATTTGCTCTCTATTATAATCATAATTTTTCTGGAGTGTTAAGGTCATTTTACTATAAGCCTCAACTGAACCAAGACCATAAATACACGAAACACTTGCAACAATTAAAACATCATCTCTTTCTAGAAGTGATCTTGTAGCAGAATGTCTCATTCGATCAATTTGCTCATTAATTGATGCTTCTTTTTCTATATAGGTATCAGACCTTGGAACATATGCCTCAGGAGTATAATAGTCATAATATGAAACAAAATATTCAACAGCATTTTCTGGAAAAAAACTTTTCATTTCACCGTAAAGCTGAGCTGCCAAAGTTTTGTTAGGTGCTAGTATAAGAGCAGGTCTATTTGTTTCCTCAATAACTTTAGCCATTGTGAATGTTTTCCCAGATCCAGTAACTCCAAGAAGAACTTGATTAAATTGTCCTTTTTTTGCACTTTGAACTAATTTTTTTATCGCAACTGGTTGATCTCCAGCAGGCTTGAAATCCGATTTGATTTTAAATTTTTTTCCTCCTTCAAGTTTTCCACTTATTTGAGGGTTTTTACCCTGAATGTCTGTAATTAGATCTTGATATGTATTTTGCATATATTAAACAAGGTATTAAAATAAAAATTAATTTCAATGAGCATAATATCTAATAGTTTAAAAAGGATTAAACCCTCACCAACAATAGCAGTTACGCAAAAAGCTAGAGAAATGAAAGCAGCTGGTAAAGATGTTATTGGACTTGGGGCAGGAGAGCCAGATTTTGATACACCGATTAACATTAAAAAGGCTGCCATTAAGGCAATTAATGAAGGAGACACAAAATATACTGCTGTTGATGGGACTCCCGCTCTAAAAAAAGCAATAGCTAAAAAGTTTAAAATAGAAAATAATTTAAATTACTCATTAGATCAAATAACTGTAGGAACTGGTGGGAAGCAAGTTCTTTATAATGCATTTATGGCAACCTTAAATAAAGGAGATGAAGTAATAATACCTGCGCCATACTGGGTTTCATATCCAGATATGGTTTTATTAGCTGGAGGAAAGCCAAAAATAATAAAATGTAATGAGGAAGATAGTTTTAAACTTACTGCAAAAAAATTAAAGAAAGCAATTTCAAAAAAAACTAAATGGTTAATTTTGAATTCCCCATCAAATCCAACAGGAGCAGGATATTCAAAAGATGAAATAGAAAGTTTAGCAAAAGTATTAATAAAAAATAAAAAAGTACATATTTTAAGTGATGATATCTATGAGCATATTAGATATGATAATTTTAATTTTTTCACGATTGCTCAAATTTCAAAACTTAAAGATAGAACGCTTACAATGAATGGAGTTAGTAAGTCTTATGCCATGACTGGTTGGAGAATAGGATATGCCGCTGGTCCAAAGGATATAATTAAAGCTATTGGAAAAATACAATCTCAATCAACTTCAAATCCGTCATCAGTTAGTCAAGCTGCAGCCGTAGAAGCTTTAAATGGAACACAAAGTTTTATTCGAGAAAGATCTGACGCTTTTAAAAAAAGAAGAGATTTTGTGGTAAATAGTTTAAATAAAATTAAGGGCATTAAGTGTTTAAGACCAAACGGAGCATTTTACGTTTTTCCAAGTTGCAAAGGATTTTTGAATAAAAAAACTAAATTGAAAACAGATTCAGATTTTGTTCAAAGGTTGCTTGAAAAAGCAAATGTTGCCGTAGTGCAAGGTTCGGCTTTTGGATTAGATGGTTATTTTAGAATTTCATATGCAACTTCAATGGAAAATTTAAAAAAAGCTATAGAAAGAATAAAATATTTCTGTGAAAGATTAAGTTAATTAATGAAAACAGCCTTATTATTTGGCTC
>CACHVT010000043.1 GCA_902583345.1 uncultured Pelagibacteraceae bacterium
ATACTAAGACTAAATCAGGATATGCAATTGCAGCAGCTAAAGATGAATTTTTAGTTAAATTTAAATATTGATTTGTTGTTGGTGGAATTATAATTCTTAGTGCTTGAGGCATAATAACAAGTTTTAAAACCTGTTTTGGGTTTAGACCAACTGATGCAGCAGCTTCTTTTTGGCCTTTGCTAACACCTTGAATTCCTGCACGTACACATTCTGCAACAAATGTTGAAGTATAAAGAGATAAAGCTAATACTAGAGCTATTAGCTCTGGAGGCAAACTAATACCGCCCTCATAAATATAAGATGTTTTGGCCAATTTCTTTAAAACGGGTAACTCAAAATCTAAAGAAACTCCACCAATTAAAAAAGATAAACCTGGTAGAACAAATAGTATAGATAAAGAAATATATAAAAGTGGTAGTTGTTTTCCCTCATTTTCTTGAAGTTTTTTTGCATAATTTCTAATAAAAAAAATTGAAATAAAAGAGGCTAAAAGACAATATAAAAATATATTCAAATTATTCCAAATCATTGCAGGAATGTAATAGCCCTTAATGGTCATATAGGTTACTCCGAACCAAGGTTCAGCATTTTCTGGCAAAGGTAATGCTCTTAAAGCAGCATAATACCAAAAGAAAATTTGAAGCAATAAGGGAATATTTCTAAAAAACTCCACATACCAAGCAGCTGCATTTTTAATTAAAAAATTTGTTGATAATCTAGCTACCCCGATTATTACACCTAGAATTGTGCAAAAAATAATACCTAAAAAAGAAACTAAAAGTGTATTTAGCAAAGCTACTACATAGGCCCAAAGATATGAGTCTTGACCATCATAATCTAGTAAGGTGAATTGCATGTCAAAAGAGGCCTCTTGAGATAGAAAACTAAACCCAAAATCAATACCTCTATTGTCCATATTCACTTGAGCATTGTAGGTAAAAAAACCAAATATGAGTATTACAAATAATACTGTGAGAATTTGAGGAAGAATTCTTTTAACTTTGTTGTTCATTGGGGCAATATAAAAAAAAGGGCTAGATAAATCTAGCCCTTTTTAAACATTATTAGACAATAATTATCTTGATGGTGGTACGTATAGTATTCCACCTTTAGTCCATAATTGGTTTGGACCTCTGTCAGGTAAAATACCAGTATCAGCTATATTTCTTTTATAGCTTTCACCGTAGTTTCCAACTTGTTTGATAATTCTTAAATTCCACTCATTGTCTAAGCCAAATGCAGCACCCATTTCACCTTCTGCACCAACAAGTCTTTTAATTGCTGGATTATCGTTAGTTTTCATAGAGTCAGCATTTGAAGAAGTAATTCCATACTCCTCAGCTTCAATCATAGTGTTCAAAGACCATCTTACAATGTCTTCCCAAACAGAATCACCTTGTCTTACAACTGGCCCTAAAGGTTCTTTAGAAATAGTTTCTGGTAATACAATGTGTTCATCTGGATTTTTCATTTTTGTTCTTTGAGCAGCTAAACCAGATTTGTCAGTTGTGTAAGTATCACATCTTCCTGCATCATAAGCAGCAACAACCTCGTCAGCTTTTTCGAAAGCTACTGGTTCATAAGAAATTCCTCTTGAGTTAAAGAAGTCTCTCATATTTAGCTCAGTAGTTGTTCCAATATTAGTACACGCTGAGATTCCATTTTTAAATTGGCTCGTAGAAGTTATTCCAGAACTTTTTCTAACCATGAAACCTTGACCATCGTAGAAGTTTACTCCTACGAAAGTAAGACCAATATCTGCATCTCTAGAAAGTGTCCAAGTTGTGTTTCTTGATAAGATATCAATCTCACCAGAAGTTAGAGCTGTAAATCTCTCTTTCGCACTAAGTGGAGTGAACTTAACTTTATTCGCATCACCTAATACAGCAGCCGCAACTGCTCTACATACATCAACGTCTATACCAGTCCAATTTCCTGATGCATCAGCATTAGAAAATCCAGGTAGACCTTGAGATACGCCACATCTTACAAAACCTTTCTTTTGAGTGTTTTTAAGAGTTTTTGACTTTTTTGCTGCCATTGTTTCAGTAGTAAAAGCAAACATTACTGCAATAACTGCAACCAAAGAAGTCAATTGTTTTAAGTATTTAAACATATATCCCCTTTTTTATTTATTTATTTGTTAACAAATAATTCAAAATTAACTTTTGAATATATTTAATTTAAGCACGATATATTTTTACCTGCAAGCTAAATTAACATTAGATTTAATTGATTTTAATGCTTTATTGGCGCGCTCTGGAGGATTCGAACCTCCGACCTGCGGTTTAGAAAACCGATGCTCTATCCAACTGAGCTAAGAGCGCTTAAATATATTTAATTTATAATAGTTATTTAACTTTTAAAAAGAAATTTTTTCAAAATAATCAAAATAGTTAATAGTTCAACTCTGCCGATAATCATGAAAACTATAAGAAAATATTTAATAATAAACTGTAA
>CACHVT010000044.1 GCA_902583345.1 uncultured Pelagibacteraceae bacterium
TATGAAATTAATCAAAAATCTTGTTTTAATTCTCATATCCACTGCTTTCAGTTTAATGATTGTGGAAAGTGCATTACGTATTTATACTGATTTTCCAAGATTTCCAGATAGCTCACTTATGATTCAAGATTCTAATTTTGGATTTAAAATGAATAATGATTTAAAGGATATTGACGAACTAGGCTTTCGCAATATTGATGGAAAGTATAATAATTACCAAATTGCTACAATAGGAGATTCGCATACTTATGGTAATGGTGTGACTAAAAAAGATGCTTGGCCCTATCAACTTGAAGAGATTATAGATTTGCCCGTATATAATTATGGAAATAGTGGTAACGGTATTTATTCTTACCATTTTTTAGCGAAGGATGTTCTTGCTAAAAATAAAAAAATAATTTTAGGTTTATATTTACCAAATGATTTTGCCTACAAAGATTATATTTGTTTAATAGATTTTAATAACTCATTTTGGAAGAAAGAAGTTGTTCGACTTAAACTAAATCCACCACTGAGATGTGATAGTTTAAAAAATGTTAATACAAAAATGGATTTTGTTAGGCTAGCTATTATGAAATCAGCTGTGCTCTCTATAACTTATGAACTTATTTGGAGACCAATTAGAAAAACGAAAAATGAAGATAAAAATTATATTAAAGTCCATGAAAATTTTGCACCTATGGAAATTGATCTTTTAGAAGGTTTTATGAAATTAACTGATTTGGAGAACCCAAAAATTTCTTTAGTATTTTCTGATTTTAAGAAAATAGTAAAAGATTGGAAACAATCATCAGACGAAGGTTCTATAGGTATAATTTTAATTCCATCAGCACAAGCTGTATATCTAAATGCATTAGAAAAATTAAATATTAAACAAAATAGCAAATCTAAAATTAAATTTTATACTCAAAATGAAATATTACTTGAAGAACAAGTACTAAATTTTCTTCGAAAACTTAATATTCCTGCATTATCAGTTAAAAAAAACTTAGTAGAAGAGTTTATTAGAAATCTTCCTTCAGAAAGTACACTGCAATTTTACCCAGATAACAGTCATCCTATTGGAGCTGGTCATCGTGCTTATGCAAAAACAGCTAAAGAGATTTATTTAAAAATGAAAAAGATGAGTAAATAATCATATTTTTTTTTCATTTTTTTCCAACATTAATATTACTGGGTTATTGGGCATAACCCAAAAATAAAATAATAACAAAGAAGTTATAGTTCCTACAAATGCAAATAAAATAACACTCAAATAAACTATTGAAACAACATACTTGCTATTATTTTGACTTTTCAGAATTGCTGAGAACCCAAATAAAAGATTTAATAAATAAAGAAAAATACCTATAAAACCAGTATCAACCAATACTGCAATTGCACCAGCAGCTTGATAAGGTTTAGTTTTTGATAAGTTAAGTCTAATCAATTGTTCATGCTTTCTCATTTGCTGTATCGGTTCAATCAATTCATATCGTGACATATACCAACCATAACCAAATAATGTATGAAAAGGATCTTCTGTTATAAAATTAACAGCTGCTTTCGGTGCCAATAATCTTCCACGTCCTTGTCCTACATTTTGCTGTTCTAAATTTTTAGGCAATACTAAGTTCAATTCAGAGTCTATAGGAAGAAAATCTTGTATGCTTCTATTTGAGTCAGAATAATTTACAGCCCAAAATTGATAACCAATTAGAAAAGAAACAATTAAAAAAAATTGAAATATGCCTCTTTTATTTTTCTGTAATAATTGAAATAAAAAATTTAAACCTAAAGCACCTAAAATAGTAAAAATACCAGCTCTTGAATCATAATATACGACAGTAAATGTCACTACAATAAAGCTTAAAACGATTAATAAATTTATACCTTTAATATTATTATCTACATTTTTATTTCTTTTATTAAGAATAATTAATATTATTGCAAAAATAACGGTTTGAAAAGTTGCTACTGAACTTCCAGAAATATAAAGATTTTGAAGTACTCCACCTTTACTCATCCCGGTTATTAATTCATAAATATAACCAGATAAAAAATAAAGTAGAAAATATATTATAGCACAATAAAGAACAATTTTTGCAACGTAGTCAGGATCTATAGACCCTTTGTAATTCGAAAATACAAAAAAACTTAATCCTACTATAATAAAAAAAATTACCCAACGAAGCATTCTCGGATCATCTAACCAAAGACCTCCTCTCAAAGATTGAAATAGAAAATAAAGTGTTAAAAGAATAAAAGCTTTTTCATGCAAGTTAAAATTTGTAGATTTTGACTTTTCAATTACTGGTTTT
>CACHVT010000045.1 GCA_902583345.1 uncultured Pelagibacteraceae bacterium
CCTGACTTTCATATTCATTTGACAATTAGAGGTTTTAAAAATGTATTATTCAAGGAAGGTAATATAGATGAGCAGTGGATATATGGGAGTTATACAAATATCAAAATTATACAGCCAGACCTTGATGAAAACCAAAAAGTTAAAATGGATGAAAAGTTCAAACATGGGTTAAATATAGAAATGTCGAAAAGATCTATGGAAAATAAGGAATCTTTTGAATGGATTTTTTTTAATGATAGTCTTAAGATGCTTTTTGATAACTTTAGTAAACAAACAGTTGAAATGGATAAAAAATGGTTAAAAAGTGCAAATGATAATAAAAAAATTAAAAAACTATTTAAGGATTTAAAATCGATTTATGATAGCTGCAAATAAATTTATAAAACTTATATACTTAATTGTTTTTACCTTTTTATTTACCACTTGGTGTTACGCTGTAGAAGTTAGAGGAAAAGCCAGTGAGTCCGTCGACAAAACATGGAATAAGAAAAAAACTATAGAAGCTATTGAGCGAGCTAGAGTCAAAGCATGCAGAAACGCTTTTGATAATTACATTCGAGATCCTGAAAAAATGCCTGAATCCAAGAGAATGATTTTTGAAAGTATACAAGATCAAATCTATAATAACCTAGGTGAGTACATGACATGTGCTCATATTGTATCTGAACCAGATTTAAGCAATAAGGATGACAAAAAGAAAATTAAAGATACTAAAAAAGTTACTGTTGTAGTTAGAGCAAATATTGACAAAACACGATTAGATATTGAGATAAAAAAAAGTTCAAAAATATTTGCCTCTGATTCTAGCGAAAAATCTAAACTAGCTATGATATTTTTCTCTAGAACAGTAGCGGCACAACGGCAATTTGATGAAAGAGTAACAGATGTTGAAAAAACTACTACTGGAGTTGAGATAAATGAGGAAGAAAGTGAGTCTGGTGTTTCTTCAATGACAACTGAAACTAATGTTAGTGAAACAGGTGGAAGTACTCTTAAAAAAGCTGATGTTACCGAATATATTGTAGACGATAACGATACGGCAAAGCTTGAGGCGGGAATGAAAGAAATTTTTACAAAAGCAAGATTTGAACCTGTATCAGGTGGAAGACAGGTAAGAAAAAATTGGAGAAAATTAAAAGGTGAAATAATTAACTCACTTGAGTCTGGAGGAGGAATACCTGAGGAAGTTAGATGGGAAATTGAAGATATATTAATGGAAAAAAATGTTAGCTATGTTGTTTTTGCTTACTTTGATGTAGGTGTGCCTGAACAAGATGCTGCTACAGGCAATCAAATTGTAAATGCTGCCCTTACTGTTGCAGAAATTACCAGACTAGGTGACTCCGATCCAGTAAGTTTAGGAACAATTTCTGGAGTTCAGATGAGAGGCCAAGGGTCAAGTAATGATATAGCGAAAAGCAATGCAATTAACTTAGTTTCAAAAAAAACAGCAGAAAAACTAGTTGCATTAATTAATAGTAAAGGAATAAATTAGATTATGAAAAAATTATTTGTATTACTTACTTTTCTCCTAATTTTAAATGGTTGCACAACAAAAACAACTAAATTTAAAAATAAGGTTGAAAATTGCAAAGAAACATATGGTTATTTTACAAAATCATTAGATTGTTTAGGTTTTAATTTTAATAATTTTTACAGTGAAAAAAACCAAGAATATGAAAAACAGCATGATGTATTAATAGCGGCTTTAGCAGATCAAGTTTACACAAATAAATTTAATAATGCACAAGTTTGGGATATTTATGATGAGTTTTTAGCTGGTTTCGGAAAATCAAAAAATAAAGCTAATTATCTCACTAATGCAATTTTTAGAACAAAATAATAATCGAAAAATATTTGATGCTTAAAAGAATATTTTTAATTCTTTACACTTGTTTATTAATAAATTTTCTTTCTACAACTTTATCTGCAAACACTGATGAAAAAAAAGCTGGTACAGAACAAATTATAGAGGGTACAAGTAAAATTATTTCAGGAGCAATATCTAAAGTAGAAATTGCTTTAAAAGGTAAAAAACTCAACAATTACTTTAATAATAACACTTTAAATCTAAATTTTGCTGGAAAAAATAAAGAATATAGATTTAAAGAAAAAACTTACGAAGTATTTATTGACGAAAAATTAGAAGAAAATGGAAAATGGAAAGTTCATGGCTTAATTAAAGGGCACATTAAATTAAGCCCTGAT
>CACHVT010000046.1 GCA_902583345.1 uncultured Pelagibacteraceae bacterium
CTGTTTTATCTTTTGAACTACAGCTGTAATTTACATTATTTCCTGATGCATCTTTAAAAGTTATATTTTGATATCCAATCTCACATTCCATCGCTTTGGTCTTCAAAAACTTAATAACCATATTGTGATTTTTTTTAATCACTGAATCTTTTGCTCTGGCTATATACCCATTATAAGCAACCATTCCTACTGCAGCTAGAATACCGATGATTGCTACTACGACCAAGAGTTCTATTAAGGTGAAACCATTTTGCTTCATAAAAAATATTACCACTGTTACCATATTGTTCCAAGTCAGAATCTTTTACAAAATTTGTTGGTAACTAATAATTATTCAAACTTTTATAATTGATTTGTAATCAATAAGATCGTGGTTAGAATTAGTACGGGGGTACCAACACTTAATAAAATCAATACTAATTAGTTTCCCTTCTTATTTGTTCAATCTTTATTTTTTTTTGAAGACCTCTATTTTTATCGTAGAGTAAATTGAATTTTATTTTATAGTCTGTTTTGATATTTATTGACTTAGCATTTCTAATCTCAATGTTATCTGCTACGGCACTTATTGGTCTTTTTTTTATATTTAGGTTTCTAATTTCAATTTTAGACTTATCACTTACAATTCTTCCTTTCCATCTTCTTGGCCTAAAAGCGCTGATTGGCGAAATAGAGAGTTTTTTTGAATTTAGGCTTAATATTGGTCCATGA
Source organism: uncultured Pelagibacteraceae bacterium (assembly GCA_902583345.1). GTDB lineage: Bacteria > Pseudomonadota > Alphaproteobacteria > Pelagibacterales > Pelagibacteraceae > Pelagibacter. The sequence continues at coordinate 712 of CACHVT010000046.1, forward strand.
ACTGATAAATTATATGCAGTACTTCCAGCTGGTGTAGAAACTAACACCCCATCAGAAACTAATTCTTTAATAATTTTTTTTTTATTTGAGAAAATAGAGATAGATGCAGCTTGTCTGCTTTGTCTTAAGATAGATACTTCATTTATTGCTAAAGCTTTTCTTAAAGCACCAAATTTATTTTTAACAATCATTTCTAGTGGTGAGATAGTAATTTGTTTTGATTTAACGACATTTTTAATTGTTTTTTCTTTTGAGAATTTATTCATCAAAAAACCGTAGTTACCAGAATTTATTCCATAGAATTTTTTTTTTGACTTTTTATTATTCTTTAAAGTTTGTAGCATAAATCCATCACCTCCAATAACTATTATTATATCGGCCTTTGAAAAGCTAAAAAACTTATTATGTTTATTTAAATAAGATTTAATTTTTAAAGATTTTATATTTTTGTCAGAAATTAAACTAAGTTTAGTCATTTAGTGGTGCCCTCGGCCAGACTCGAACTGGCACTCCCAAAAGGGCAAGGATTTTAAGTCCTTTGTGTCTACCAATTTCACCACGAGGGCATTAATGAATTTCATGAGTGTTTATGCCAATATTTATAATTGAACAAGAGGAATAAGTAAAATTTTTTAATTTTATCTCTGTGGCTACTAGTTTGCTACTAGTTATCCTATAAAGTCCTGGATTGACTAAAAATATCTTGAATTTTTAAAGTTTTATTTGGGAGTATCTTTTTAATCTACTATTAAAGTATCTTTAGAACCACCACCTTGAGAGCTATTAACAATTGTACTTCCTTTTCTCAGAGCAACTCTTGTTAAGCCGCCTGTAGTAACATAACTATTTTTACCACTTAAAATAAATGGTCTTAAATCTAAATGACGTGGTTCAATATCACTATTTGTTATTGTTGGAGCAGTTGAAAGAACCTCTAAGGGTTGAGCAATAAATTCTCTAGGATTATGTTTTATTTTGTCTATAGTTTCGTTCTTCTCTTTTTGAGATGCTTTTGGTCCAATTAGTATTCCGTATCCTCCTGATGCATTTGCTGGTTTAACTACTAGTTTTGAAATATTATCAATTACATATTTTCTGTGCGTATCATCATGACACAAAAAAGTTTCCACTTGATTTAATATTGGTTGTTCACCTAAATAATAGGTAATCATTTTATTTACGTAAGAATAAACAACTTTATCATCAGCAATACCAGTGCCAACAGCATTAACTATTCCAACATTTTTTTTTAGCCAACACTTAAAAAGACCTGGCACCCCAATAACAGACTCTTTAAAGAATGCTTTGGGATCTAAAAAATTATCATCCAGTCGTCTATATATACAATCAACTTTTAAAGGACCTTTTACAGTTTTCATGTACACATTATCATTTTCTACAAAAAGATCTTTGCCTTCTACTAATGCTATACCCATTTGCTCAGCCAAAAACTCATGTTCAAAATAAGCTGAATTGTAAACACCGGGTGTAAGCA
>CACHVT010000047.1 GCA_902583345.1 uncultured Pelagibacteraceae bacterium
GATTTTGCAGCTGGATCTCTTCTTATAATAGATTCTAAATATTCTTTCATAATTTTTTAGATAGTAAGATTAACTATAAACTATTTGTTACAACAACAACTAGCTTCTTCAGGTTTACACACACATTCCTTGGCTCCATTACATAAGCAAGTATCATATGTACAGTTTGTGCATTCGCATTTTGAGTTATTACATGCCATAATTAAAATATAAGTATTATCTATTAAAATACAATAATTAATTTGTCGCCGACTATAACTGATCTAGTGTAACACCTTTTACATTTGCAGGCACAGCAACATCCATCATTTTTGGATTTGCAAGGTTAAGATTATTCATTATCTCAATATATTGATCAACATTATCTACTTGAAGTCTTGGATTTTTATTTTTTTCATCTCCGATTGTTGAAAATTTTTTTCCATTGTAATCATGTGCTGGATAAACAATAGTTTTTTCAGGCAATTTAAGTAATTTATTAAATAAAGAGTCGTACTGTGTTTTCGCACTTCCGTTTTGGAAGTCAGTCCTACCGGTCCCGTTTATCAAAAGAGTATCTCCAGTAAAAACTCTATCATTCATTAGAAAACTATAAGAACAATCGGTATGTCCAGGTGTATAGATTGTTTTTAGCTCTATTTCGTCTATTTCAATTTTATCGTTTTCTTTAACTTTCAGATCTATTACCTCAGATTTTGATTGTTCTCCCATAATTTTTGTACAATGGGTTCTTTTGCTTAATTCATTAAGTCCAGTTATATGGTCTGCATGTATATGAGTGTCAATTACTTTTACTAATTTTAGATCTAATTCTGTCAAAACTTTTAAATATTCCTCGGTTTTTTCTAAAACAGGATCAATAACCAAAGCCTCTCTACCTCTATCGCTAGCTATTATGTACGTATAGGTTGAAGATTTATCGTCGAATAATTGATTGAAAATCATAATTTAAAAACATTATAAAAAATTGCATGACAAATCAATCTTGCATATAATTTATTTATAAAAATTTATTTAGGAGATAAATATGACATTAAAAATAAACAGCGTAGCTCCAGATTTCAAAGCCAAAACCCAGATGGGAGATATTTCATTTCATGAATGGCTTGGCGATAGCTGGGGTGTATTATTTTCACATCCAAAGGATTTTACACCAGTATGTACTACGGAATTAGGTGCATTAGCAAAAATGAAACCTGAATTTGATGCAAGGAATGTAAAAGTAATTGGTCTAAGTGTAGACCCAGTTGCAGACCATGTTAAATGGTTAGACGATATAACAGATGTTTGTGGAATGAAACCCGAGTATCCAATAGTTGCTGATGAAGATTTAGCAGTTGCAAAGCTTTACAACATGCTTGAAGCTGATGCGGGAGTAACTTCTGGTGGAAGAACGGCAGTAGACAATGAAACTGTAAGAACTGTTTATGTAATTAGACCAGATAAAAGAATTGGTTTATTTCTTACATACCCAATGACAACAGGTAGAAACTTTCATGAGATATTAAGAGCAATAGACTCAATGCAAAGAACTATAAAACATAAAATAGCAACACCTGCTGACTGGAAACCTGGGGAAAAGGTAATTATTGTTCCAAAAGTTACAAACGAGGAAGCGAAAAAAATATATCCTGATGGTTGGGAGACTATAAAACCGTATTTAAGAAAAGTACCAGATCCACATAAATAATTTAATAAAAAATAAACCAGCAATCTTAAAAATATAATTGCTGGTTTATTTTATCTTTTATATTTTTTCATTGAAACTTGAGCCAACAATAGGTTTGGATCAATAAAAACTTTTGACTCTTTAATTTTTTTAAAAGATTGATAAGCAAATATTGCTACAGGTAATTCAGTACATCCAAGTATAATTTTTTTACATTTTCTACTAATAAGATAATTTACTGCAGGCCTTAATATCATTTCAGCTTTTTTAACCTTACCCATTTTAACAAATTTAATCGCTTTATTTACATTTTGTTTTTGTATATTTTTTTCGGGAATAATAAGTTTATAGTTTTTTTTAAAATATTTTCCGTATACTCCTGTTTTAAGCGTCGCTTCAGTTCCAAGTAGTCCAATTTTAGAATTTTTTTTACACA